>DLMI01000187.1 GCA_002478145.1 Acidobacteria bacterium UBA7540 | reverse complement strand
CGTGAACAGCGCGACACTGCCCGGGCCGCAACAATTGGAACAAATCCTGTTATCAGCCGACGCGAACCAGATCGGCCGGACGAGCGCGAGTTACTCGGTCGTGTACGGTCCGGTGCCGAACGCTACGGCGGCTTCCCAGGACGTCCGCAACAGGATTGACATGGCCGACGCCGCTGCCCAGGCGGCGATGAAGCGCTCCATCGCCATCGACAACCTTGCGAACCTGGAGATCCAAGCAGCCAACCAGATTAACCAGAGTCTCCAGATTGCGGCGCCGGGCACCGCCCCGATTATTGAGGCACAGGCCGACGCGTGGCTCGTGCGCGCCAATGCCTATACGCAAGCTGCCATTGCGGATTTAATGCGGGTACGGGCGATTGACCTTGCGGACGCGGGCGCCAACATCAAGTCCGGAGCTACCAGCACGACGAACCTGGGGCAGGAATTAATCAACCTTCTTAAGAGGCGGTAAATGGGCCAGTTCTATTTTGAACAACTTCTCGGGACTGCGCTGCAGGGCATTGACGGCTACAACATCACCTCCACGGTGCTGGGAGTGGCCGGTACAATCCTTCTGCTCAGCTTCCTGTACAGCGTTTACCAGGCTTTCAGCATGGGCGGGGACGTGCGCATGCTGGCCATCGGGGGCATTGCGTATTTCATTCTCGGGCTCGTGTTCGTCAACTATGCCAGGGTGTTCCGGGACGTTCTTAGCATGTTCAACTCCGTGGCGGATTTCATTTACAGCAGCGTGGGAGTTGGGGACCTCTTCAATAACTGGCTGAACGACTTGAGCAATTACATGACCCAGAATGGCTGGTCCAGCATTTGGGGGCTTATTGCTGGCGGCATCTCGGGATTGCTGGGCGCGCTGCTGATCCTGGTTGCCTTCGTCATCTTTCCGCTGTCTTACACCCTCTTCACGCTTTTCTATGCGCTTTACGGGACGGTTCTTTACGTGGTTGGCCCCTTTGTACTGGCGCTGCTGCCGGCGCGTGGCTTTGGCCAGCTTGCGCGGACCTATCTCGTGAATCTTATGGTCTTTGGGGCATGGGGGTTGATCTATGCGATTATTCAAGCCCTCATGACCGCCGTGAACATGGGCAGCCTCAATGCCGTATTGAACGCGAACGGCATCCTGAACAGCTTTTTGGGCTCGGGCCAAGTAATTCTCCTGGCTCTTGCGAGCATTGTGTTCTCGATCGCCATAGCCTTCATTCCGTTTATCGCCAGCCGGATTGTGCGAGGAGAGGTAGGCAGCACAATGCTGGTGGCAGTGGGGACGGTCGTGACCGCAGCGAAGTTGGCGGCGAGGAGCTATGGTGCAAGTGGTGGTGGGGGTGGTGGAGGTGCCGGAGGCGGGGGTGGCAGCAGTGGTGGCGCGTAGGTACAGGCTTGCTGTGGGGCCGAGCAGCGTTCGGCCCAAGACGGTTCGTATGCCCCCGCCGCTATGGACCAATGCCTTTGGAAGTGGAGGATGTGACGGATGAAGGGCAACATTCAGGCAAATAGGCCGGAGGCCGCGTGGTACACAAAGTACTACGAGCACGACGGCATGCTCCGCGCTTATGCCAATCGCTCCATGGTGCTGGCAATGGTTTTTGGCGCGCTGGCCTTGATTTCTTTGGCCTTCGCCATCTATGTCCGTTTGCAGCCGCCGACGGTGATCCGGGTCGACAAGGATGGCAACGCCACCGTAGTAGGCGCTGCAGCTCATCCCGCGGGGAAGTCAGGCTTTTCGTTTGGGTTGTCAGCGGAGGCGGCGGCCGAAGCGGCTCCCACGGACCTCGAAGGCAGAGCGGCCGTCCGACGCTTCCTCGATCACTACCTGTCTTACACGCCCGATTCCGTGGACCGGAACTTGTCCGAGTCACTCAACATGATGACCGCTAACCTGCGGCAGTACACGCTGGACCGGCTCCGGGACGAAGATACGGTGGGAAAAATCAAGGATGAACACATCATCTCCGACTTTCGCATCCGCACGATTGAGGCGGTGAAAGGAACTGCCTGGGCGTACGTGGCCTTCGGAGTGAAAGAAGTCCACAGAGTTCACAACGGGACTGAGAGTAGCGACCGAATCGTGGCGCGCTATAACGTGCGGCTGGTGGAGGAACGACGGTCAGAAACAAATCCCACCGGCCTGTTGGTGGCTCAGTACTCCGAGCAACAGATGGTCGGCGACCGTGAAAACGGGCTGTTGCAAAACAGCCCGCTCGAGTCCGAGGGAGCCGACAAGTAAACGCTGTCATTGGGGCAGCAGCCGGCCAGGGGCCATCTGGCATGCAAGAAAACCGGCGGCTCGCTTGCGAGAGCGAGCCGCCAGGAAGGAGGTTTGAGTATGGCAACAGGCGGTGCGGTTGAGGAGGCGAAGAGTCCTCAGCCTGTAGCTCGGACTCCTCGTCGGCGATCTGCCCCCCAGGACCAACAAAGTCCGGTGGGGAGCGTCCGTTTCTTTCTGGCCAAAGCCGGCGCCAATGGCACAATCCCGTCGCTCGATCGGGAGATTGCGAGTGAGGGGGAAGCGAAAATCGAGTCACTCAAGAGCGGCTTGAATTATTACAGTCTCATCGAGTGGCACGCCACGGCGGACTTTACGGGGAAGAATCCCCAGGTAAGGAGTGAGCCTGTTAAGAGATAACCGCGGCATTTTTCTAATACGGCTTCATTTACAGACGAAGTTAGACCCGTCAAAGCCTTCCGCAAGCTTCATTGCGGTTCAGTGCTGGGCTTGGTCCGGTGGTTGAAACTTACTGGGATATCGTCTTCCAGTTTGTGTAAAGCGAAAGGACCCTTTCCAGCAACCTCTCTTCTGTTCTGCATCTGCGGACAGAAAGTGAGGCATCAGGGTGATGCCAAGCAGTTCGCTCGTTTAGCTTGTCGTCAACCGATCCAGCTACGACTTGCAGCTTTGGCTCTTGGAATTCTGCCAAAGCGTGCATGTCGCTAACAACCGAATAGGCCGGCTCTTCGAGTCCGGCCGTAAACCTCGTTTGCGGCACAGGACAGTGAAGAGACCGGCAGCGTCGGTCTCCTTTTCTGCCTGTGACCCACCAGAAAAGGAGAAAAGCCATGTCAAGGACAAGAGATAACAGCGCGACGCCGGTTGTCGCGCTCGAAATCAACAAAGAGGGTCGTTTGTCAAGGAAGCTCATGGAACTGGATCGCCAAGCCACACTCGAGAACACTTTGTTGCAGTCGCTCTATCCGGGGATTCGTGTGGCAACGGTTGATGTGCCACGGGAGCCTCTGGACTCGTTCGAACAAGCTCTCGTCGAGCAGGCGCTCGTCAGGATCGAGTTCGACAGCGTGCGCTATAGTCTGGTCGGCGCAACAGGCTCTGCGAAAAACGGCAAGTTCTACGCCGTGGATACCGCACATGAAAAGAAGATAGCAGAGCGCTTCCGTAGCTCGCCCCAGGCGGCAATTACCTACTTTGGCATTCTCGTCTCTTCGTGCAAGGTACGCATCGAGGAGCCGGATTGCCGAGTCCTGGTGGTTGAGGATCACGAACTGGGCACGAACGATTGCCGAGGGTGGATTTCGCAATCTCTGTTTCTCAAGCTCAACCTTCCTACCCACCGTTTCTACCAGTTTCGTTTGGCCTTTGACAAAACCCAGGCCAAAGGATCGTTCAAGGTGATGGGTGATGATGTGGCGCAGAAGTTGGAAACTGACATCATCCTGCCCAAGTCCGCGGTCAAGCCCGATTACCGGGGTGGCTTAGTACGTTCCTTTCGGTCGCTACTCGGGGACCGGCAGGCGCACGCTTACCGCGGTCACATCGTTCTCGGCATCCGCGACGTCTCCCGCGACCTTCAGTTCAGGTCAAGTTACACGCTCGTAGAACACGCACCCGCAGACTCGATTGAGCTCGAGATCAAAGCCTATGCCCTCCAGGAAATCGAGAAGTTGGAGGCAGCGGTGAAAGAAGGGGACTTCACGGAACTCTTCCGTATCCTGGGAACTGAGGAGGCCCAGCGTTCGATCGAATCTGAGGAAGGGACCGCACCGGAGTACACGAGCGTTGAAAACACCATTGTCGAGGCTGTGCTCAAGGCGGACCCGACCGGCTACATCGTGCGACACCCGTTCATCAACCGCCAGTTGCAGCGGCTGCTCGCGAAGTGGGCGTTCAAGCTGTGTACCTCGGGAGGCTTCCTGATGCCGGGATTCACGCTCGCGGATGATGGTTACCTCTTTCTACACAATGGGGAAGTCTTTTCGGGTTCGGATTGGATTCCGCAGGACCAAGCCATTACACCACTGCGGTGCCGCCAGGGCCTTCTGGTACGCTACCCGATCCGGATGAAAGAAGATTTGCTTCCCTTCCAGAATCTTTCCACAGAAGAGGCGGTCAGTCTGTTGGGCGCCAATTTGAAGAATGGCGGGTGCACGCTGAGCGAGCCGCAGGTCCTCGATCTATTCGACCAGCAACTTCGTTTGAAGGGGACCTTCACGCTGCATTCGGAAACCGCAAAAAGAAACGGAGGCGATTACGACTTCGACCAGGTCTGCGTGGTCGAGGGTGACCGCTTCCCACGCTTCGTCCAGGACCGCTTTGCTTATCAGGAGCAGAAGTTCAATCCCAAGAATAAGCTACAAAAGAAGCAGAGCCCTTGGTGGAACCTCCCGCAGGTGGCGATGATGGCGCGAGGCAATCGCATCGGTTCTATCACCGACCTCAAGACCTCGTGCATCGCCGCCGGCCAAACGCACTTCGCAAACCAGCTCGTTGACCAGCTTCAAAACGCCATTGACCAGTTGAAGTGGGGAACGGAGCCCGACCAGAGGCTGATCAGCGAGGTGCGCAAACAAGTCACCCCCGCACCTTGGCTGAAGCTCAAGAACAAGCGCAGTGTTTCCGAGCTGCCGGAACACCTCGACGTCCCTGAAACCGACAAGATCGGGAAGATGTACGTATTTCTCCGTAAGCACATCAATCGGTTCTTCTCGGAGGCCGCACCGCTCAGTGACTTTCGTGGGCTAATTGCGGGTGAACCCTTCACCCGTGAGATTTACCGGGAGTGCGGCATTGTCTCGACTTTCTACGCCGTCAACATCGCGCTCGTGGTCGAGCGGCGGAAGAAGCTCGAGAAGGCGCTCGAGGAAGCCGAAGCCGAGTTCCAGGCTAAGAAATCAGACCCCGCAACTCGGAAGGAAGCCAACTTCAAGCGCAACCAGGCCCAGGCGGCACTCCACTTCTTCGAGGAGCGAAGCCGCCAGGACATCAAAAACCTGATCCACATGGTCCGCAAGTGGGCCGAGCAAAAGAATGGGAATCGCTTGTCTTATCTGGCCGCCCTGCACGCCATCGCCTGCAAAACTGCTGCAGCGTGCCAGAACAAGGACCGGCAGGGCACCGGATCGATCGTGTTCTACGCCTTCCCCCAGGAAATCGTGAACAAAATGGTGGAACGGACCGGCGGCCGGCCAATCACGGTAGCGGTTCCCGAACTCTGCGATGGTGAAGTAGAGATCGACGCCGAAGGGCGTGTTTTCTTGGTTGCTGCCTTCCGGAACGGCGACGGCAGCGTTCATGAACGCCGTATCTTCCACATGCAAGTGACGCACAAAGGTGAGGTGTTTATGGACCGCGACGGAGGCGGGAACCCGGTGATGGTCGACAGGGTTCATCCGTTCTCTATCGAACCAGGGAGGAGCGAAGTGCGCGACGGGAAGGTGATCTTTCCGGGCACGCAACAACGCCCCTTTGTGCCGCGCAGAAAGAAGGCGGATTGAGCAAAAGGTTCGCGCAGCCCGCCTATAACACAGCAACCTACCCTCGGAGGCTCCGGTCGACGGAGCCTCCGAGCCTTTTCAAATATCTTTGGGAAAGAATGAAATGAAGGAGAAACAGCAGATGAAAGGATTAATCATCACGATCGTGACATTGGCGGCGCTTGCGCAGCCGGCTTGGGCACAGAAGAGCGAAGTCCAGAAACCCGATCCTAACCGGATTGTGCGCGTTCAAACTGCCCTGAACCATCTGACGGTAATCGAAGTTCGTGAGCCGGTCATAACGGTGGCCGCTGGTAGCCCGGCCTTCAAGATCGAGTGGCGGGAAAACAAGGTCTTCATCCAGCCAACGGAAGCCGACGTAGCAACGAACCTTTTCATTTGGACCGCGTCAGGGCGAACGAGTTACGAACTGGAGCCCGCCGGCGCCGTCGACGAGATGCACTTTGCCATCGACGAGCCCGCGCCGCCTCCAGCGCCTGCGCCAACGACAGCACTAAAGCCTCCTTCGCCAGGTGCAACTGACGTGAGTGCTCCGGAGGTTCTGCTCAACAGTAGACCGATCCGAACGGATGGTTTGAAGACACCAAAGAATCGGGTCATCGTGCTGCTCAAGGACACCTTCCAGGATGATGCCAACGAACTGTTTATCCGCTACGCGGTACGGAACGGCACGCGGGAAGCCTACACGTTGAGTACGCCACAGGTCGTTGCAATCAACGTGAACGGGTCTTCCCACGCTCTGGATCAGTTGCCAAACACCCAGTTGGCGGAGTCTGTGGCCGCTCGTCTCCAGGCCGCCAGCCAAAGCCCGGTCGAAGTAATTGGCGGGAAGCTGCGCGCTGCCCGTGTCGAACCTGGACAAGAGACGGTGGGCGTTGTCGGTGTGAAGCTTCCGACGAAAGGAAATGCCCAAACGGTCCTGCGCCTTATTTTCCCTCGGGACGCGCAAGGCCAACCAACCGCCACGATGGTCCTTTAATCATGACAAAAGCATTGACGCAATTAGAGGTTCGTTCATTGTTGAAGGAATATCTCAACGACCGTCCGGACCTCGGACTGGGAAAAGCCGTATCGGCTTTAGCTCTCGAGCCTGCCAATCCCTTTGAACCCCAAGTGCCACGACGTCCCAGGAAGGCTTTTGTGTTCGCTGTGTTCTGCCTCTTGGCACTTTTGGGGGTGTTCGTTCACTTCAACTTGTGGTCATGACGGTGAGACCTCCCAATTACGACCGGCGCGAATACCCACCACTTCTCGAAAGCCTTGAAATTCTCATCGCTGTAGTGATCCTGGCGGTTAGCTGGTTCACCTGGTATGTCGCCCGCAACCGCTACCACTTTACGAGTCCCCAGGTCGAGGAGATAGCCCTGTACATGGTCATCACTGGGGTGGGTACCGGCGGCGGCATATGGCTTCTGGCCACGCGACGCTCGCGGCGCGAGAAGCAATGGCCCAGCCCTCCGCTGGTGATGTCGCCGAAACGCGATGAAGCTTTCACACGCAAGGCATGGGCTCACACCGCGGTTGTGCTGGGCTACGATGTTCACGGCGAACCCTGGTTTTGGCCCGACAAGGTCCGCGTCATGCAGGGGATCGTGCTGGGCATGACCGGTTCCGGCAAGACCACCCTTCTCCGCAACATTATCAGCCAGGACCTGGCGCGAACTGTTGGCCCGCCTGAAGATCCGCGTCACATCCCCATGGTCATCTTCGACGGCAAAGGTGACCTGGAATTCTTTTACGACCTGCTGCCCCATATCCACCGCGCCGGCCGCCTGCACCAACTGCGGGTGTTGAATCCCGCTCGGCCTGACATCTCCGTCCTCTACAACCCGTTCCATTGTGCCGATGACGACTACATGCCGGTCGTGAACATGGTCTTCGGCTCGTTCAACTTGCACGACGAGTTCTTTGCCAAGCACCAGCTCAACTACCTTGCCGATATCGTCCGGGTGCTGGTGTACACCGGGCTGAAGTTCAACTTCTATGACGTGCTGGTGATGGCTATCGACCAGGAAGTGTTGCGTGAGCAGGTGGATAAGGCGACACGACGCATCGAGCGCGATCCGTCAATCACCACCCAACGCCGCCTGAACTTCGAGATGTCGGTCAAGAATCTCTACCAGTCGTTTCAGGACCGTGAGCGTGTGCCCAAGATCCAGGGACTGCTGAACGAGTGCATGACGTTCCTGGATGACGAGTTGTCGGTGATCACTGGGCCTTACGAAGACTTGCTTTCCATTGACGAGGTGATCGAGCAGGGGCTGATCCTCTTTGTGACGTTGAACGTGAACAAGAACACCGAACCCGTGCGCGCTCTCGGGAAGATGTTGCTCCAGAACTTGCAGCTCGAGGTTGGCAAGCGCTATGAGAGCGAGGAGCAAAGGCGCCGCAGCAATCGGCCGATGTTCAGCGTTGTGCTGGATGAATTCGCTCCCTTCGGTTACCGGAACTTCGCCCA
Source organism: Acidobacteria bacterium UBA7540 (assembly GCA_002478145.1). Next base: position 14,798 of record DLMI01000187.1, on the reverse strand, counting down.
AATTCTGCAAACGGCACGCGGCACGCACACCGCGTTCCTGTTCTCCATGCAGTCATTGCCGCAACTCATGCAGGTCGGCCGTGGGTTTAAGGAAGATGTCACCTCAGCCCCCAACACGACCATGACGCTCCGCACCCGGGATGAGGAAACAGCGCGCTACTTTCTGCGAGCGTCGGCTGAGCACGAGGTTACTCGCCGCAGCCGCTCCATGCTGCGTTGGAAGGTATTTGGGTATGAGAAATACGAGGCGACCGGCCAGGCCGTGGAGCGAGAAGAGCGCGAGACGCGCGCCCTCGACGAGCACATCAAGAACTTGCCCAAGGGACAGATGGAAATATTGATGACCGACGACACTCGCGGGACGCTGCACAGACACTTGCACGTCCGGCCGCCGGCTGACGTCAGCTTCCCTAGCTTCGAGCCGGAGATCTACCCCCGCTTGCGCCATTCCCGTGCGGATTCGGTCGGAGCCAACCTGCGGTTCAAGAGTTCCGATCTTGCAGCGGCGGCGCGCCTGCAGAAGCGTGCCCCGGGAGGACCACGAACATGAGAACACCTGCCAATCTCCCGGCAGTGATAGCTTGGCTGTCGTTGGCGGTTTGTTCGAGCTTCGCACAGAACCGGCCACCGAGATCCTCCGTTCCTCGCAGCCGGTACAGCCCAATGGCCGCTGCGCAAGCACAAGGACGCTCGCAGCAACCGCCCGACACCTGGTACGAATTCCTGCTGAAACAATTCAACCCGAGTGACATTGACTACGGCAGGTGGATGGAGGAACGTCGCCTGGTTTTGCTCCAGGCCAGCGCAAAGAACCCCTATTTCCCATACAGCTTGGGTGTAACCATCTGGTCGCTGTTGGTGATGATTGCTTACGCCAAGCTGCGGTTCGATCGCCGCCGTGAGCGCTATTTGACCGAGGAGATGCTGACTGACCTGTACAACCAGGACCTTTACTCGCGTCGAGCTGCGAAGGAAGCCATCGCGAAATACAACAATCACATTGAAACCTGCAACCGTGCAATCGAGGCAGGGTCGGCCCAGGCAGTCTCCGGCAGCACATCTGAGAACGACGACCTCAAGGCAAAATTGAAGAAAGCAGCGGACGACCTGCGGGCCGTGACCAGTGAAAAGGAGCAACTGAGTGAGGAGCTGCAACGAAGATCGGCGGTCGTAACAGACCTGAGCCTGCAACTACAAGCGCTATCGGAAAAGATCGACGGCAAAGGCGGCGCTCATGCGGTTGGCCAAGCGGGCTTGCCATTGCCCGCTTCGAACGCCGAATACATGAAGCTCGTTAACTCGCTACAGGAGCAGCTCTTTGCAGAACGCGAAAAGAACAAACGCCTCAAGGGTGCATAACGACCATGGTAGTGTCGATTACAGGGTTTGGTAGTGTGTGGCGCCGGCGATTCGGCAAGAACCCAGACGACCCCAGACGGTTTGCGCGAGCCGCCTATTACAACACCACGGGCGTGCCAGTAGACGGAACGATCCGTCCGCGTTCGAAGGTTGCCGGCTACACGCGTTTCAACTCTGTCGGTGGTTTCAACCCGAACTATCCGCAACGAATAATCAACCGCGTGTTCGAGTGCGATGAGCCGTGCGTCTGGCAGGGACAGAACAAGATTTTCTTTAAGTACATACTGACGGCGCCGCGGGAGCCTGACTTCTTCTTGGTTGTAGCCAGACAAAGTGCAATCGGACGACTGCACATTGGAGACAGTCGATGGAAGTCTGACGACGGACTGCTCATTTCATTTAGCGAATGCGGTGACGAGCAGGAATGCATGTTGCTATTGCCCGCAGACGGCTGGATACGGAGCGACGTCGGGACGTTTGCCCTTCAGCCATTGCGTGCGCGTCCATGGATTGCACGCTTGCAGTTAGTGTCATAAGTTCGCGTGCTGTCTCGACGCCTTATGGTTTTCCCTTCGCTGTCATTCTGGCTCTGAGCGAAGCTAAAGGAAAGAATCTGGATCCATAACTCTTTTGGGAGGTCAAGAATGCGTTACATTAAGGACTGCATTAGCTTGAATTCCGAGCACGACTACCCACTGCTTTGCCAGGTCTTGCGTTCCGGCTTCGTGGCCCACGACCAATTGTTTGAGTTCATGCGGATTGGCAAGCACGAGTCGTGCCGCTCAACTTTCAACTGGAGAGCCCGGCGGCTCACCAAGTATGGCATGATCGCGCGGCATACGGTTCCATTTGTCGGCAGAAACTTCGTGTACTCTATTACGCCCACTGGAGCGCTCGAACTCGCGAGTGTCGGCGAACGATTCCTGGTCACGCCGGGCGAGGAGAGCCAGCACGCGAGACAGCCTCAGGTTGCCCACTCGCTCGAACTCAATAACATTCACCTCAGCCTTTTGCGCGCAGGTTTGCTTGTGCGATGGGTACCGGAGATCCAAGTACGCTCGAGGAATAGCATGATGAATTTCGCCAGCGCAAAGGACTACGACGCAATTGTAACCCTTCGACTGGCGGACCGAGACGTTACATTCGCGCTCGAATACGAGCGGAGTGCAAAGAGTGAGAGGCAGTATGCTGGCATTCGCGATAAGATCGAATCTGAAACAGACATTGACAGGTTCCTTTATCTCACCTCCAGTGAGGAAGTCCTGAGGTGTGTTTCCTGGCAGTTCCGGAACAGCAAGCGGCACATTTACTTCGGTCTGTTAGGAGACTGGTATCGTCACATGCTCGACACAGAAGTCTTCGACTGGAACCATCACCAATACCTGGCGCTCCGCACCGCCCTAAGTAGCGATTCCTGCCCTGCACAGGCCCCGCCACCATCACTCTCTTAGGCGTTTTCCTTATTCTTTGATTGTTTGTTGCTTCCTAGATCGCCGCTCGGAGGTATCTCTAACCAACTGAGGAGTAAAGGGTTGTTTTCTGACTATATACTGACATCAGCCGTTTTTGTGCCGCAAACGACAGGCGCTGTAATGGTAGGTAGGAAGAAGTTGTTTCGTGCCTTGTGCGTTCGCGACCGAACGGTTTTTTTGGAGCAGCGTAGCCCCTGTCGCTATGGTGCGGTGATCGGTTTGCCATGTTCTGGTTTCTCGTGCGCATTGGACGGTAAGACGCGCAGTGTTGTGTGGATTGTCCGCTGCGCACAAGCGCTCGTTGGGAACGGAGCGTGCGCACATGCTGTGTAGGAACCATACTAGTTGGTGCACGTGTACACGCTGTTGGCGTATGAAACGATTTGAAGTGATGCTTGGAAGTCCAGGCTCTGGTCCATATGTCGTCACACAGGCCTTTCAATATATTTTCAGGTGCCTTATGAAGCTCCGCTTCCTTATCTCGATTTTGTGTTGCTGGCTGTCGTTGCACAGCCTGCTGGCCTGGAGCAGCCGCAGGAACTCCTGACCAAAGGCCAAGTGATGGACTGCGTGAAGGCAGAGATGAAACTCCCGGAGTGGGTCAAGCTGAACCATGATCGTAGAATCAACTTTGTGTTGAGCGACGAATACGTCCTGGCCCTGCGCACGGCAGGCGTGCAGGAGGGTCATTCAGGCATTGCGCGCCACCCGGCCCAAGCCGCTGAGCAACGAGCAAGTATTGTATTGTGTCGGCGTCATTAGGTTGGTGGCGTTTACGACTGCGCATGTCTACAAAGCCTTAAGAACCTCCGCTCCTGCGTTTCTTCATAACTCAATCAAAGTCCGCTTGAAATGCATTTCGCTACGATCCTTCGGAGAGTGGAGTATCAAAAGCTAGTCTCAGGAGGAGTTAGGGCTGCTCTTCGTCACGGTCTGGGACCCATTCGGTAACGCACCCTGCGTGAAACGGATGATGTCCGAAAAGATCGTGGAGCATTGTTAACGTCTGTCGTCACAGCTTCGAACAACAAGGAATGTCCTTCTGACTGTAAGCAAGTTGAAACCACACCCAATAGGAGGTGAACATGAGACTCTTCGAATTGTTGCCTCATCTGGATCTGCCCGGTCAGCACAGCCTGACCGGCGCTCTACCCATTGATCTGATGGTGAAGCACGCGCTGGCACGCCTGGAACAGCAACCCAGTAGTCGGTGGCGCGATGCCATCCGAGACCTGGAGTCTGGCCGCCCGGTTCGTCTGGAAGTGAGCTTGGAAGAGTTGGCCCTACTCCTTGAAAGAGTTGACTTCTCAAGCGGCCGACTCGAAGACATAAAGGCGATGAAGTTCTGGGACCACCTGCAAGCCTCGAGCGAGTTCCTTGAGGCGCTTGGCTACGAGTGGACAAACCAACTCGGGTTCGACTGCCATGAGTCGTTCACCCTTGGCTGGCATGTTCCTGAAGGCTTGGTTGGGTACCTCGCGTGGCTGGCTCGATTCTCGCGGTCAGTGGCCTGGCTCCCTCAAGAGCTACGCTACCTCGACCCTAGGCGCAAGCTCGTTGATGTGGCCACCCGCCTAATGAGCGAGTTGGCGGCGCACGTGGACCAAACGGCCTAACGTCAATGATTGCTCGCTCAGCATCCACAGCATCACCCGCCTTACCTATCCGAAACTTTCACATCTCTTTTCGCCAAACTGGAGCCCGATGTCGCAGATCACCACCCGTGTGTTGGTTAGGATCGAAGCCAGGTCTGCATTCGGAGAGCAGGCTCGGTGGAAGAGTTCCGACTTGGTATCACCCTGCCATCACTCCCGACCTGCGACGCGGTGTGCCGACTAAACCATACTTGAAAAGGAGGAGTACATATGATCATTGGTGTCACGCACGACAATGACGGCCGTGTTGTCCAGCGGCTGTCCGTATCCACAAAGGTCTCTATCGGGCTGCCACCCAATGGAGATCGCAACCACCCTACGAAGCTCGACCACTTCGTCTTCCTGCGCAAGAAGAAGACCGCCAACCGGGTCGAGTGGGAGATTGACCCGGACCTGACCAAGCACTACGGGGAGCAGTGCCGGAATCTTCACATTATGTTGATCGACGACGACATCGAGAACGTCTTCCCCAGCTCATACGCCTGGTGGACGGCCACCGAGCGGAAGTGCTGGGGTGACGGTGTCACTGCTACTCGGCGCACGGCTGAGAAGCCAGGTGGACAGCCTTGGACCCAGTGCGGCAGCGGTTGTCCGGAGCTTTCGAGTGGGCAGTGCAAACCGGGCGGGGATCTTCGCTTTGTGTTGGCGGACTTCCCGCGCCTGGGGAGCGTCTGTCGCATCCACACGTGCTCTTACCGATCCATTCGCCAGATCCACTCCGCCTTGCAGGAGATCCAAACCTTCACGGGTGGTCGGTTGGCCGGGATCACGGCCAAGCTGACGGTTCGCCCGGAGGAGGCCACGTACTTCGACCGCAAGGAGAAGAGGAAGAAGACCACGTCAATCTGGGCCCTGAGTCTTGAAGTCGAAGGCGAGGACATGCAGAAGCTGATCGCCAATCTAACCGAGAATGCCCGGCTGTTCGCCGAGACTCGGAAGCTGCTCGGGTCGGGTGGCAAGGTCTTTGAGGTCGTTGAGGACGAGCAAGAGCAGGCGCCGGAGGTCGCAACGGAGTTCTATCCGGCGTCGGCAAATGGCACTTCGGCCGGGGAAGGCGCCATGGCAGGGTCTCCTTCCGATACGATTCCCGCCGTAACCGCGCCGCAGCCGACGACGAAGCCTTTGCCTCCCGAAAGCAGCTCTGCCCGGAATGGAGGAAACGGAGCTGTCAAGCCACCGGTGGAAGGGGGCACCGCGTCAAAGCTGATGGCGAAGCCTTCGTTCCCTGCAAACAACGCGACCCCGAATGGTGGGAATAGATCTACCACGCCACCCGCCGACGCTGCCGCCTCACCTCCCATGCACAACAATGGCAACGGGCCGGCAGCAGCTTCCGGATTCAACCAGCTCCGCAATGAGTTCCTGACAGTGGCACGCCGCGTGGCCACAACCAAGAAGCAAGCCATCGCTGTAGTGGTCGAATGGGCGAGCGGCGGCGCATTTAAGTACGGTGACGTCGGGCGTATGACCGAAGCGGATGCCCCGAAGCTACGGGCGGCCACTGAATTCATCGCGTCCGCCCTCCACGGCACCGCCCGCTGACGGAAAGCTCCCTTCCTCCGCGCACGCCAACCTTCCTTTTTAGCTCCGCCCCAATTACCACCCCACGCTGGAGTGCCGGCATGTGACTGCATTGGTGCCGGCGCTCCAACCCTCATCCATGCTCCGCCCTCGTGGTACTTGCGGGTGCGCATCAGAACCGTCCGGACCGAATCGATCAGTAAATGCTGGGCGACTTATAGAGAGAGGTTCAGGACTTCAGCCTCAGAAGGTCATTCGCGCGCTGAACTGGGCTTCGCGGCCGGGGTGCATGGCCATGGTGATGGTTCCAAACTGCGGCTCGTTCACGAAGCGATTGGGCGTGCCGTAGTTGGTGTGGTTGAGCGCGTTAATCCCTTCCGCGCGGATCTGCAGGTGCAGTGATTCCAGCAGGTGAAACTCGCGCGACAAGGCAATATCCGCAACTTGCATTCCCGGCCCTTCCACGGTATTGCGCCCCACGTTGCCGAAGGTGTAGGCGGGCGGGGAGACGAAGGCGGCGGTGTTGAACCACTCCTCCGAAGTGTGGGTGCCGGCAGGGAACACCGGCTGGCCGGTGTAATTGGCGCGGATGGGATTCTCACCCAATGTGGTCCCGGCATTCGCCGTGTCGCCATACACCGAAATGGTGAAAGGCATTCCCGTCTCCCCCTGATAGACCGTCGCCAGCTCCCAGTGGGAGGTGAGCCGGCTCATCCATGCCTGCCGATTTAGCCCCGGTAAATGGTAGACGAAGGTGGCGACGTAGCGAAGGCGAACATCGCAGGCCAGTCCTTTCTCGGCATCGAGGTCGGAATCATTTTGCGGGATGGCGGATTCATCCATGGGGGAGCGAAAGTCCGGCGCGTTGGTAATGACCTTGGCCCACGTGACGTTGGTAAGAAAAGTGAGTCCGTGAGAGAAGCGGCGGCGAACGTCGACCCAGCCCGCGTTGTACCAACTGCGCGCGGAGTTTTCCAGCATATTGATAGTGGAGACAGGCTGATCCAGGCTTGCGACGGTGAGGCCGGCGGGAATAACGTTTCCGCTGGGAATAACGGTTCCGGGAAGAAAATTGATGGACTTGTAAGGCCGGCGCGGCTGGAGGAGCCCCGGTCCGGGAGGCGGATTGTTGATCAAGTGGGCGCGCTGGAGGTGATATCCGCCGTTGCCCTGGTAACCGATCTCAACCACAGTATTGGGTGAAATTGATTTTTGCAGCGAAAAGCTCCATTGCTCGATGTATTGCGACGGGCTATGCGGGGGAAAGCCCGTGAAGCTGGTCACGGTCGAGCCCAGAACCGGTGCGGCAAAGCTGAATCCCGTCAGGCTGGGAGTGTAATTGTCACTCTGCTGGGTTTGCGGGAAGACAAAGGGCACATTGTGGCGCTCATTGCACCAGGTGTTCATATCCACGGGAGTGAAGAAAATGCCGTAACCCGCGCGCATGACGAAGGGGAACTTTCCCTGGAAGGCATGGGTCAAGCCTAACCGCGGCGCGAACTTGAGCTTCGGGGTGTAGAACAACCCGGCGGGCGTGCCTTCCTGGCCTCCGATGAAGATATAAGGGACGCCATCCTGCCAAGTCAGGTTGCTGCCGCGCTTGTCGGCCTGAATTTCGGTGAGCGCGCTCATGTATTCGTACCGCACACCCACGTTGAAGGTGGTGTTCTGGGTAACGCGCCAGTTGTCCTGAACGAAGCCGTCGCCATACCACTGGCGCAGATTCATTTCAGGAATTCCGGCCTGCCGCTGCTTGACCACGGGCAGGCCCAGCAGGAAGCTTGCCAGCGCGGCGCCGGTGCCGTCATTGGTGGCCGTTTCGGTGGTGAAGCCATTGGTGAACTGGTAGTAGCCGCGGTTTTGGAAGAAACCCCACATGGGCCAGTCAAAATTCCGGACGTCGCCACCCACCTTGAGGGAGTGCCGCCCCCACTGCTTGTTCCAGATGTCACCCGCTTGCAGGACGGTGTCCCAATCATGCACCGGCGTCGCGGCATAGGAATCGCCAAAGGCGTTGTAACCCTGCACCGTTACATAGGGCATGCCCCAAGCGCCCTGCCCGCCGAATCCCACTCCCTGGATGCCCAGTTCGGCGACGTAGTTGGTGGTGAAGTTGTCCTGTGAGTAGCGGTGCATGGAAAGGCGCGACATCCCCAGCCAGAACACGTTCACCGACGTGGACGAGATGAGGTGCGTGTACTGGAGGGTCGCGTTCTGCGCCAGGTTGTTGTCAAAGGATCCGAAGCCGGGCAAATTCTCCGGCGTAAAATCCCGCTCGGCAAGGAATGAATAGCGCCCGAACAGCGCGTCGCCATGGGGCAAATTCTGGTCGAGGCGGAGGGTTGCCTGATTGGAAAAATTGCGGTTGGTGCGCAGGTCAAGATAGTTGTTGGAGTCCGGTCCCACGCCGATGGGCGTCGACCCCATGCCCCCCATCCCCATCATGCCTGAAGCCATATTGGGAAGCGGCACCACCGCCAACTCGCCCAAGGCGACGGAGCTGATTCGGCCGCTGGGGACCGTGTCGTCTGGGAAGGGGTCGCGGAGGACGGCGGGATTGGAAGGGCTGGTGGGAAGCGACGGATTGTAATTGGGATTCGCATAGGTCGTGGAGGGATCGTAAATGGTCACACCAGTCGCGCTGAAGTTTCCCTCGTGCTCCATCGCGGTGGGAACCGTCTCAATTTGCGCCAGGCCGTTGCTCAAACGGAAGCCCTCCCAGTTGGCGAAGAAGAACGTGGAATTCTTGCGGATAGGGCCACCCAGGGAAGCGCCGAATTCATTCTGGGCGAGATGCGGGATGTTGCTGGGGTCCGTGAAGGTGCGGGCATCAAAAGTGTTGCTGCGGACAAACTCATAGGCGTCCCCGTGCAGCCCATTGCCGCCGGACTTGGTCACGATGTTGATTTGTGCGCCACCCGCGCCGCCGAATTCCGCGGAGTAACTCCCCGTCTGCACCTTGAACTCGCGAATGGCGTCGGGCGATGGGCTGTAGGAGAGCGTGTTAAACGTGGGGTCGGTATCCGTCGAGCCATCCAGCAGGAAGTAGTTGGCGTTCGGCCGCCCGCCGCCAACGCTCAAAGCCGAGTTCTGGTTGGGCCGCCAGTAGAGCGGATTGGCGTTCCCCATTTGCGCCCCAAATCCCGCGTGAGCGGCCGGGGCCAGCAGCGCCAGGTCGAGGACATGCCCGCCATTCAGCGGTAGTTCCTTTGTCAGTGTGGGTTCGATAACTTCACCCAGGCTGGCATCTGCCGTGCGCAATAGCGCCGCCGAGCCAACCACCTCGACCGCCTGCTTCAGCGGGCCTACCTGCATCACGAGGTCGAGGCGAAGATACTGGTTCACTTCCAGAGTCAGCGTCCGCTCCGGCGAGTCGAATCCCTGCAAGACAGCAGAGAGCCGGTATTGTCCCGGGTTGAGGCTCACAAACTGGTAGGCGCCCTCTGGCGTGGTTTCCACGGTGCGCGCCAGCTCCGTTTGTCTCTCCGTGAGTGCGACTTTTACGTTAGGAAGCGGCAGCCCTTGAGCGTCATGTATGATGCCGTCGATGTGCGCACCGCTGGCCTGCGCACGAACATAAGGTGTTTCGAAACTAACGATCAGCAGTGCGGCTAAAATCCACATCCATTTCCGCATAAATTGACTCCCCCTTGTAGAGAGGAGCGGATTGAAACCGCTCCTCTGCACAGTATTGTCATCTCCGGATCTTGCTAGACCCTTTGAGAACCCAAGAAAAAACCGACGCAAGGGGGAGACTAACAGGAGATAAAGAGGTCCACAATAATCGCAACCTGTTAGGGTATATGGAATTAAGCGATTACCGGCTTGAATAATAGATGTGGACACCGTGACCGGATTAGGGAGAGGCGTTCAGCGCCATCGTCCGGGAAATCCATTTGTCAGGCGCGACGGGGAAACGATAACGTGGCCTCGCGGAGAATGGCTCTTTGCCAAAGTAGATCCCGCGAAACGCCACAGTGTAGACCGGCGCAGTCCAACGCCAGGACCGTCGCTCACTTCCCATGCATGATGATGTGAACCACACCCCTGCAGGAACCTGAGCGATTGCCACGATAGGGTCTTTCCATTAGCCGTGGAAGGTATTTTCAACAACTATGGCAAGAGATTTCAGTAACTGTGACAACCTACAGTCTGGTTGACGGAACAATCAAAACGACGAAAGGAGGCGTAACCAAAATGTTCGGCCAAATGCAAGTCACAACAACATTGCAACTGAGCAAACTGCAAACATTGGACGAAGCGGTTGCCCAACTGTTGCAGTTTGCTGACTACCCCAAGATCGTTCGTTGGTTCCAGTTCCCAACGGCCCTGGTCGTCTTTCTTGCCCCTGATGACGCGCCCGATTGCGGGGCCATCTACGTGTATGATCGGAAGCGGAGTACCTGGCTGTGGGTAGATTTCGATGATCGGAACTACGGGGGGTATAGCCCGTCACAATTCGATGTTCTGATCAACCAATGCCACTTTTTCGGGCTCGCGGAATCCCCGGCATTGCTTGAATCGCCCGTCCAATGGCTGGTTACACCAGGTCAGAGACCCACCGTTCTGGGAAGACTCCCAGCTTGAGGACTGGTCTCCCTGCAAAGATCACAGTGCGGCCTTCGGCCGCAATGCAAATTCCAGATTGCAAATCGCAGAGTCAGAGCCTCCACCGAATCCCACACCTGTAAGTAATTGAAAACACACAACCGTCCCGACTGGCAGCCACCCCATTTGACAGAAAATATTTCTCGTTTTATTTCCAATCAATATGGACTTGTGGCGGCCACCGGGTTTCACGGAGGAGAAGATGCAGCGGCTTCGTCTGAAAGCGCCGGCTGACGTGGTGGAGGACTACTTCCACCTCTTCGTGAACCGGCGGGCGTACACCCTCCAGTCCGACCGGCCGCACGCGGAAAGCGGCCGGCATTACTACTACCGGCCCACGGACAAGACGACTGGCCAAGGGCTCAGCCTGACATCAGAGACGGTCCGGCGCCACATCGAGGGCGAAATCACGATCGGCCTCTACGCCATCAACCCAACCACGCAGCGGTGCAAGTGGGTCGCGATCGACGCGGACTACAAGGGCGCCATGGAGGACCTGGTGAAGCTCCAGTACTACCTGAGTGAAGACCAAGTCCAGGCGGCCTTGGAGATGAGCCAGCGGGGCGGGCATTTATGGATCTTCTTGGAAACACCACTCCTGGCCCGAGACTGCCGTATCTACATCCACAACCTGGCGTCGCGGCTTGGCGTGCCGGTAAAGGGAAACGGATTGGCCGAAGGGATCGAAATCTTCCCAAAACACGATGAACTCGGGCCGGGGGAGTTCGGGAACGCCATCCGAGGGCCGTTCGGGATTCATCGCGGGGCCAGTCGCCGGTTCTGGTTCTACGGGGCTGAATACGACCCGGAAAAGCAAATGGCCTATCTGAAGCAGTTGAGAAAGGTCAGTGAAGAGGAGATGAGGCGCTTCGTTGCGGGAAAAACTCTGCCTGAGGAGGCGGTCCGCCGCACGCGCAGCCCTGAACTCGCGGTACCGCGCGCGAGCTCTGGTGGGCCGGAATTTCGCATTCTCGAGCACGTAGGCAAGGTTCGCAAGGTCGGCCGGAATTACGTCACTCGCTGCCCCTCCTGCGCGCAGGCAGGACATGACCGTAGCGGTGACAACCTGGCGATCCAAATCGACAATCCGCGGTTTTACAAGTGCTGGGCAGGTTGCACCAAGGAGATGATCCGCGAGGCGGTTGGTTGCCCGATCCGCGTGCGGCAGGAGGCCTAAGACGTTGTGACGCGGACGGGACTTGATACGGAGGCCAAGAGATGAAAGGCGGAGGTCGGAGCTCGTCGCACCAGGGTCTCAACATGCCCGGGCAAGTCCGCAGGCAGTTACGGCAGGTTGGAATTCTCGCTCGGGCGGAAGTGGGATTGGAACACCAACATCTCGCGCAGCGCTACGTGATCCGGGGAGTGGAATCGGGCGGCGCTATTCGCGAGATGGGTCACTACGTAACCTTCTGCGGAGAAGATGGCGAGCCCTTGGCTTACCTCCATCCCATTGATGCCGTCGGGGTGAATGGAGTTCATGCCGTGGTGGTCGCTCCTGTCCTGGTGCGAGTGGAAATGCTGCGGACGGGGCGCACGTACGAGCTCCTCATCACCGGTTACCGCATTGGCGAAGCTGAAAACGGCCGTCGCCCGCCCCTGGAGAGCCAGACCTTGTTCCGCGGAGTGCATGGCTACCTGGAGCTTGAGCTCTGGGGGAAGGACAAGGAGCACGCCGGTTCAGTCGCGCCAGCCTTCTACTCGCGCGGAGGAGAACGGCTGGAGGTGCCCGCGAAATTCCAAGCGGTCACACAAGCCATTACAAATGCCGTGAATTGCTGTCCATGTTCGCATTGTCATTACCTGATCGCCGCACCCGCTATCCCTTCAGTCAAGGTACTCCCGGAGGGGCAGGCGTGACACCCATCGGAGATATCGAAATTGAAATCGTTTTCCAGATTGCCGTACGCGGGCGAACGGGTGATCTTGCGCGCCTACTGAAGGCAATCAGTAACGCAGAAGCGGTTGCAATCGGAATCGTCGAGAAGCTTACCGCTACGGAAGAGCAGTGCCAAAAGGGTGTAACAACAACGGTGGGAGGTTTTTCTGAATGAGAGTCGGGACTAAGAGTGTGATTTTTGGGGTGCATGCGATCCTGGTCCACCCGTTCTTCGTTGCCTACGCCTGGTCCAGGCTATTTGGATTCCCTCTAGATCCCAGGCTGTGGTTGGCCTTCGTTGTCCACGACGTAGGCTACCTTGGAAAATCCAACATGGAGGGCCCGGAGGGGCAGCAGCACGTTGTCCTGGGAGGCCGGATCATGGGCTGGCTTTTCGGTCCGAAGTGGCAAGACTTCACCTTATGCCATTCACGGCATTGGGCGGAGAGGGTTGGCAAAAGCTACTCGAAGCTATGCCTGGCGGACAAGCTTGCCTTTGTTCTGACTCCCGCATGGCTTTATCTCCCCATGGCACGATTGAGTGGCGAGCTTCGTGAATACATGCGTGTGTCGAGCGAACGGCAGTTGGGTGGTAGGGTCGGTAATTTTGAGCTGAGCCTGCTCAAATCTGGTAATCCGCAGGTATGGTTGGAGGGGCTCAAGCTCTATACGCGGCGCTGGATCGAGCAGCATCGAAATGGCTTTCAAGACCGCTCGGCCTCAACAAGCCCGCTACGCTTTCGAGAGCAGGTCGTTGGAAGCCGGGGCTGAAAATGGAAATCCGGGCCACAGCAGGCGCTTCGCCAAAATTGCAGGCGTAGTGAGCTTCCATAACGAGAGGGCGCCAGTATTAGCGCAACTTGGAGTAGGTTGAGAGGCCTCTATGCCTGAGATCGAGGAAGTTGTGGCAGCGCAGCCCGTCCGAAGGCGCCTGCCGGACGAGCGTAAAGCGATAGTCCATCACTTCAACGTAGGCGGATACGAAGGGTATTTGACGATCGGGTTTTACGAGGACGGGAGGCCCGGGGAAATTTTCATCACCACAGCGAAAGAAGGGTCAACCGTATCCGGCCTTATGGATTGTTTTGCGACCGCCGTGTCGCTCGCTTTGCAATACGGCGTGCCGCTCAAAGTGCTTTGCGACAAGTTCAGCCACACGCGGTTCGAGCCAAGCGGATGGTCAGGGAACCCGGAAATTGGATACGCCAAGTCCTTTATGGACTACATATTCAGATATTTAAGGCTCAGGTTTCTCCCGCCTAATTCTCCTCCCCCAACGGGTGCCGAAGCCCAAGCTACGACTTCGGCGCCCGCCTACCTTTTGGCGGAGAGAGCTGGCAAGGATCAGGCGGATGCGCCGGTCTGTAAGGGATGCGGAGCCATTATGAGCCCTAGCGGACTATGCTACCGCTGCCCGAACTGCGGGAGCACGAGTGGCGCTTAGTGGCCTCGATTCCGGTGCCCCGCGTATCGGATTTGAGATGAAAGCCGATCACTAACTGGGCGCAAAACTGCATGAAGAAGACCACCAAAGTCGCGACGGCGCTGATTCTAATCGGCATTTCAGCCGTCGCTGCGGTTGAGATCGAGCGCTACAGTGCTCGCGCAGAGGTTCACGCCGCGGTAACGGGATTCAATGGGGAACGAGCTTTCAATGACCTGCACCAACTCGTGCAATTGGGGCCACGACCTGCGGGCTCGGAGAACTTGGAGCGCGCACGGGCATACATAGAGCGCCAGCTATCCGTAGCCGGTGCGGAGATTCGGGAAGATCCCTTTGTGGCCACGACGCCAATGGGCAAGATCCCCATGACCAACGTGATAGGTGTAATTCATGGAGAGAACCCGACCGTTGTCATTCTCGCCGGCCACTACGACACCGCCACGATTGCTGGCGTACGGTTCGTGGGAGCGAACGATGGCGGGTCTAGTGCCGCGTTCCTTTTGGAAACGGCCCGAGTTCTGAGTAACCGGAAGAACAAGTTCACCTACTGGATCGTGTTTTTCGACGGCGAGGAAGCTCTCAAGCAGTGGTCAGCCAGCGACAGTCTATACGGCAGCCGGCACCTGGCCAAAAAACTCTTGTGCGAAGGGAAGTTGGGTCAAATCAAGGTTTTGATTCTTGTGGACATGGTAGCGGACCGGCATTTGAACATCCTGCGCGAGTCGAACTCGACGGCATGGTTGAGCGACCTGGTGTTCAAGACTGCGCGAACATTGGGTTACTCAAAGGTCTTCAGCGGGGGCACGTTTCCTGTCGAGGATGACCATTTGCCGTTCGGTGCGTACTGTGAAGTCATGTTC
>DLMI01000147.1 GCA_002478145.1 Acidobacteria bacterium UBA7540 | reverse complement strand
TCCCTTCACCCCCTGATCTACTGCGGCGTCTCGCTTGTCGCCGTAGGTACAGCGGCCTGTTGATACATCGCGCTGAGTTCCTGCCTGAGTTGCATCAACTGCCGGAGTTCCTCAAGGCTCGGGCTTGTTGCGACTTTCGAAGATGGCGGAGCGGTGGCGGCCGCTTGTCTATTCCCAGTGTCACGGCCTGTGGAGCCAGTCCCCAGCACAATGTAAAACCTGGTATTGCCAGGGACCGTCACCACAATGTTCTGATTGAACGCCAGCTCATTCAACTCCTCATCGCCTGCGACCCCGACGTTGTTGGCGACCCTTTCCCGGAGTAGTGCGCTCTCAGAAAGCGGGCCGTAGAATCCGCCACTGCCCCCATTTCCGACAAGGTAAGCGGCGACTGTCCCGAGACCTGTAAATGTCCGTACCAGGAATTTGGTCCCTGTTTTCTTTCCGGATACGGATCCCTTAAGCGGTCGAAACGCCAGGTCCATGGCTACCCCGTCCATCCTCTGCGTGGTTCCATCCGGCATTTCCAGCCTGTCGAACCTGATATCGACGATCCCCGAGCGATCGGCTTGACGCAACTGGCCGATCGCCTTTGCTCCCGCCGGCACCACGATTTCGCCTTCATGCTCGAAGTTGTACTCGATCACCGCGACAACCGGTTCTTTCACCCCCGTACTGACCGCCGATTCGAGCCGCGCTACGAGGCGCGTGCCGGGCGGCAGCAATGTGAGGAAATCGCTCTCTTCAAGGAGAGCTGTCCTCATCACGGCGCCTCCGGCAGCACCAGTCTCTGCCCCCCGCACAAACACCAGCGATGGCTTACGGAGAGCGGCCTCAGGGGATTCTTCAGGCGAGGGAGGCTGCTGTGGGCGTTGATAGCCTGGCTCCTGCGGCGGGGTGGAATCGAAATCAATCTTATTCAGCGCATACTGCGGAGTTGCTTGTT
Source organism: Acidobacteria bacterium UBA7540 (assembly GCA_002478145.1). The sequence goes on along the minus strand of DLMI01000147.1, from coordinate 16,384 downwards.
GTGGGGCGGGGGCCTTTGGCCGACCCGGTCGCGCCGTTCGCCCGATCTCCTCGGGTGTCACGTCGCTCCTATTCACTGCCTCGTCGCCGCTTACCTCGGCGTTCAACATCGGCGTTACAGATCCGCTTTGGCCACTCTCCTGGCCCGGCGTTGTCCTGCGCCCCAGGTCCGGCGCGCCTGCCCGTCCCTCTGTTCTCTTCGCCTTCTGAGGCGAAGAGAATATGCCCAGAAACAGCAGGAACATGGCGACAGCCGCACCACCCAGCACCACGAGCGACTTGCTTTTGTCCTTGCTGAGCTCGCGGCGGGTGGTCCTGGGCTGCTGGGTCTGCCGCGCCTTGTCAAATGCTTGGCGGATGATCTCGCGCCATTGAATCCCGCGCTTCCCATCCGCCGCTTCCGGTTCCGCGGCTTCCCCCAGATCGGCTCGTGACTCCGCCGGCGTCGTGTGCAGCGTTTTATTTTCCTTTGATGGGCTCTCCATGGGTAGAATCCTCCTTCAAGGTGTTGATGCCAAAACCGATGGGCGCCAAGGCAGGGTGATCCACGGCCCCCGCTTCGGCAATCTGCAAGAAAAGCGTCTCGTTGGACTGTTTGTACGGGGGACGGTCGAAGACCACCACTCCGTCCGCGCGCTCTCCCGGTGCTAAACGGCGCTTGCTCAAGCGGAAACTCAGCACAGGAAGCTGTTCGGCTATCGTCCAGCGAGACCGCCGAATGATCTTGCCTGATTTGACCTTGCCTCCTAGCTGGACTTGTGGCGGCATGATCAGAATGCTGTGGCCGGTTGGATTGACAGCAGAGAAGAGCACGATGACGCGCTCCCCACCGTCTACTACCTCGCTTACACCGGCGCGCACTCGGTCTCCGTTGGCCGTTTCTGCCGACACACGTTCGCCGTAGAGCGCCGGCAGCGGAGATCGTTCCTGCCGGGCAAGAAGCTCATCCAACCCCGTCGGTGCGGGGGCGTCCGGTGGGTCCGATGGGGCATAGGATGCCTGTCTGGCAACCGTTGCCGGTCCACCTGCGCTTGCTGTCTCAAGAGCTGCGGGCATGGCAGTCGCTACTGGCGCCCCTATTTCCACAGTTTTCGCTACCAGCGCAGAGGGGTAATCTGGCTCGATTAGAAAGCCTTTGGCAGGCTTGTAATTGAGTAGAAGGTCCACGTTTTCAGGGTCGTTTGATTTTTGTTCCCCTCGGCTCACCAGCAGCAAGCTTGCCTCGCGCCCGTGAGTCGTTGAAATCAGCAGATTGGTCTCCGCTGGCTTCTCTGTGAGGGCTTTTACAAACACCAGTTGTGGCTCCCGGTCCGAGTGCTCGACTTTGAATAGTGTCGGGTCACCCACGACTACGGAATTCACAGTCTCCGGCATACGGATCGCCGTCACAAAGTGGGCGGCGACCTCGACTACCGCGACCTTCCCGTCCATTTCCAGCTTGGTAAGCACTCGCGGTTTGACCTCGGGAACCTGCCCCATCGCCGCGTGAAATGCGAACAATATGCAGATTACTAATGCCTTACTACCCTTGCCCATTATTCACCTCGTTTCCTTTCGCCGACCCCCGCTGCGGTCACCTCTCGCATCCTCTCAAGCCGTTTCGCGCGGTAAAGACGAGCCACGCGGCTGACGTAGCTATAGACATCCGGCGAAGAGTAATCGAGTCCCCTCGCGAGGATCGGACACTCTCCGGCGTAATAAGCTGCTGTCACCAGTCTTAGGTCGCCTCCGAAGAGGCGCATTAACCGAGCCAGATATTCCACGCCGGCACGAACGTTTTCCTCGATCTGAAATGGATTGCGAACCCCAAGCCTCACGGCCGTCGCCGGCATCAACTGCATCAAGCCTGCGGCGCCTTTCGGCGAAACCGCATAAGGCTGCCAGTTCGACTCCACTTCGATCACCGCGTCCACCAACTCAACCGGAACTTGGTAGACATTCGCGTAATACTCGGCACAACGAGCCGAATAATCGCGCAACGGTGGGGGCTCGGCTCCTAACGCCACACCCAGGAACCAAAATAAAACGATCAACACCCTGCCGCCCGTCTTCATACGGCCAACCTCGTTAACTCGTCACGATATCTCTTCGAGTCCGCGACCAAGCCATCGAATCCGGCGCGCAGCAACAGACGCTTCCGGTCGGCCTCAGTCTTGGCCAGGAGAGCGAGTAGTACATCCCGCTGGTCGGGTTCTATCTCGCTTACGCCCATGATTTCGAGAGCCCTTGCCAGGTCGAGCATTTCCGCAATGGACGGAGGTTTTTCGAGACTCCACCCGCGCAATGCTCGCGCCAAACCGGCCAGTTGTCCCCGTAAGGCTGGGTCCATGCCCGTGCTGTGCACGGCGAGGATCTCCGCCTCCCGTTCCACGGTCGGGTATTCCACCCGTAGGTAAAAGCAACGTCTTCGCAGGGGATCTCCCAGCCGGCGCTCTTCATTCGAGCTCAGAACCACAAAAGGAACCGTTTCCGCCTTGATGGTCCCTAGCTTCGGGACCGTCACCTGCCAAGCGCTCAAGATCTCCAGCAGCAATGCTTCAAATTCGTGGTCCACCTTGTCGAGTTCGTCTACCAGCAGCACGCAGGGTCGGTCCCGGCAAAGCAAAGCCCTCAGCAAGGGACCTTCAGCGAAGAAATCGAGTGAATGCAGGCGTTTGCGAATAGAGTCCCAGTCGCTGCTGAATTGGTCTCCCTGGGTTTCGAGGAAGAGCTTCTGCAAAGCTTCGTCGAACTTACCGATGGCCTTGTCATCGGTAATGCCTTCATAGCACTGAAGGCGCTCGACGAACGTTCCGGCGGCCTCAGCCACCGCGTATGCCAGTTGTGTCTTGCCGCAGCCGGGTGGTCCCTCGACGAGCAGTGGCTTCTGCATGCGGGAGGCGAGATAAACCACCTCCAGGGTCACGTCGTCGATAACGTATTTGGCCTCGTGCAGCTTGCCGGAGAGCTCCTCCCTTGATCGAAACACGTCTAGCGCCTCCCGAGGCACACAATACACTGCAATTTTTTCGAGACGGGGCATTCGATGTCGGCACGCAGTGCCCACCTCAACCGCGACCAAGAGGGAAAGGTAAGCAGCACACGCTTTTAGGCGAGGGAAGCCGACTTCAAGAATTATTTTTGCGGGTCGACAAATGTGAGAACCACGTTTCCGGTCGTCCTTGCATGCATTGGCACACGGGCAATTCGTAGTATTCAAAGCTTGACCAGGCCGCTCGCCCAGTGCCCAAAGCACCTTCTAGCCTGAAGCAGGAGGCTCGTTTGACTGCCTGTACATCTTCCCTTACAACAAAGCCATGATTGATATGGCGCTGCGGACGGAGTTGAAGAGTGCCCTCATCAAACAGGAGCTTTCCGGGGGAGGGTGGAGTTATGGCTCAACGGTGGGGCAGGCTGCCCTCGAGCCGACGTGTCTCGCTCTCCTGGCTCTGAGATGGGATTCCAGTCCTGCCCGTGCCCGCGGCCTTGAGTTTTTGCTCGGAATGCAGAATCCAAACGGAAGCTGGCCAGCGTTCAGTGGCGACGACTCCGAGGGTTCAGGTGTAACGGCTTTGGCCGTGATCGCGCTCATCAACAACGGCGAGATGGCGCTTCAAACAGAGCGCGGAGTCGAATGGCTGCTGAGATCGAAAGGAAGAGAATCACACTGGCTTTGGAGATGGAAGTTTGAGACCACGGATACTCACGTCCGCTTTGACCCCAACAAGTTTGGCTGGCCGTGGCAGCCTGGAACTTGCAGTTGGGTCATTCCCACAGCCCTGTCAATGATTGCCCTGAAGCAGGCGTTCGTTTGCTGTAAGCCAGACCGGGTCAACTTCCGAATCCGGCGCGGCAAGGAGATGCTGCTAGATCGCGTCTGCCCCGGCGGAGGCTGGAATGCCGGAAACGGTGTGGTTTACGGAGTTCCTCTGGCACCACATCTGGATGCCACGGCCGTCGCCTTGCTCGCCCTGGGCGGAGAACAGAGCAATGGCGCCATAGCCTCCGGTCTTGATTGGCTCGAGCGCAGGGCGGGGACTTGCTCCGCGCCTTGGAGCTTGGCCTGGTCCATCCTGGCTCTTGACGCCTACGGCCGGCCCGTTGAGGGTTTGCTCGCTCGCCTCTGCACTCTCAGCGATAAAGGCTTCCTCGCGGATTCTGCCACCCTGGCCGCTTCGGTCCTGGCCATTGATTGCCTGGTCCAGGGTAACGTTTTCAAGGTGATCGCATGACAAGAAGAAGCTTGCTAGCCGGTTCTGTCGGACTTGCAGCGGGAGCCGCGACTGCCGCTCCTTTTCTCTTGCCCAAATACGACCGAGTCCGGCGACCTGCCCGTTCACGCGTCGCCGTCGTGCGAGCGGACGAGTATTCGGAACGGCTTGAAGGGGCCTTGATGAGCGCCCTCCGGTTATTTGATCTCGACATCGGTGGAAAATCAGTTTTGCTAAAGCCGAACCTCGTCGACTTCGTGCCGGGTGTCGATATCGATACCGATCCCGTTCTAGTCACTGCGGCTGCGGAGTGCTTCAGGCGGCTTGGCGCTCGCTCTGTCGCCGTGGCTGAAGGCCCCGGACACCAACGCGATACACAACTGGTGCTTTATGAAAGTGGGTTCCATGACAAACTTGCCCAACGGCACATTCCCTTCGTTGATCTGAACCGAGATGAGCTGGTTAAGATCAAGCTCTGCGCAAACTACACTGGCCTGGGCCATCTTTGGCTCCCACGCACTGTGCTCACCCATGACTTCGTCGTTTCCATGCCCAAGGTGAAAACCCACCATTGGTCCGGCGTCACGCTAAGCATGAAGAACATGTTTGGCGTGGTCCCAGGCGCAAAGTACGGTTGGCCCAAGAATATCCTGCACTGGAGTGGAATCCAGCAGAGTATCCTCGACGTTTGTGCGACAGTGCCGATTCACTTCGTCATCGCTGATGGCATCGTGGCGATGGAAGGAAACGGTCCTCTTGCCGGGACCCCGCAGCCCCTGCATCGCATTGTGCTTTCAGATGATCCGGTAGCGGCGGATGCAACGTGCGCGAGGCTCATGGGATTCAAGCCTGACATGATTCCCCACATCAGTGAAGCCGCGAAATTTCTGGGCAACGCGTCAACGGAATTGATCAACCAGCTTGCAGGCCGGGTCGCGGCGCCAGACATACCCTTCAAGACCGTGCCGTAATTTGAGCACCTGCGCGCCAGCTAGCCTCCACTTTGTCTGCTTCGCGACGAGCGGCATTGTCTGCGGTCGGATAACGAAGCACGGGAGCCTCGCGGGTGATCGCCGTAAAGGCCACGCCGTCGCCAATACAAGGATCGATCGCTGCACACGGATTCCCCGAATAAGGAAGTGGTCGCGGTCCTTCCACTGCACCTTGCGCTGGTGGAGCAGCCACATGTACAACTCGTTCGCTGGCTTGGAGAGTATTAACGCTGCGTTCGCGCCGCGTCAAGCCCAGCGCAATTCGGTGAAGTTGATCGTACACGAGCGGGACGAGCTGGTTGAACGCCTCCGCGCCCCCTTCGCCCCAGCTTTGCAGAAGCCGGGTGAATTCGCCTGGCTCCTCCCCACTCATACCACGCCCGCTCCTGTCGGGAGTTGTGTGCAGATTATGCCAGCAATGAGAGAGTTTGACTATAGGTTATGCAATGTTTGTCGTGCAATATTGGTCGTTCAGGCCAAGGGATGGCTTGGTAGGACACAAGGTCTATGGGAGTAAAAGGTGTAGCCGGGATTGCGAAGTTGAATGCGCAAGTCGCTCGAACAACCATCACCACAGAAGATTCTCGTACTGGCACACTCACTACTTTTCACACACCGTAGACAAATTGCAATTAGCGGCAACACAGGTGGTCAGTTTAGCATGAACCGATACCTGTCGAGGTAGCGTTCAGTTGGTCGTAAATCATTGGAACGGTAGGCCCCAGCGGACTCGAACCGTTGGCAAGCCGGGACGCGCTCACCAGACTGGGCCGCCCGGATGAGCTCCTCTATCGCTCGGTGCGACTTCCGTACTTTGATTTGCTGTTCCCGACGACGAGCTCCGCTCAAGTCAGCGAATTCTTCGCGGTAAACGAGTTCCCAGGGTCCGCGGCTTCGGGTATAGGGGCTATGACGACGTTGACTGTCAGCAAGACGACGGGGGAGGTCGGAACTAGATCCGACGTAAAATGCCCCTCTCGGAACACTCAGGAGGATATAGACGTGAGCAGGCATAGGAAGTTATCGTAAGCCCGTGGGGATTCGAACCCCAAACCTCTACCGTGTCAAGGTAGCGATGGTCAATAACTTACAGGCATTCCGAATATAAACAAAGGACTTAAGCAATCCACCTTTGCGGGAAACATGCGGGAATTTCGCGGGAACAAATCCCAGCGCGGCAGGGTTGGCTCTTCCGCACATCCCAATAGTGAATCCGCCGGTTCCCATTGTGCGATTCTTCGTAACGTGACAAACCCAACTTGCCCATTAATGCAAAACCTGTTTGGTAAGTCAATCTCGTTGATTTTGCGGCACGGTTGGCAACACTAACTCACTGGGGCTCTGAGCCTACACACAACTACAACAGTGACGTGAAGAGTTGTTGTTAGGTGGCGCATTCCACCTCACAGAATCCGCGCCCACCTGGAACGTCGGTTCATCGTCGCGAACGGTACCGGTCGCGCATTTGCCGGACTTACGCACCGCCGAACCTTTCCGCGGGCTGCTCCGGATGTCATCGAGGGCTTCCGACTGTACGCCCGACAACAGAGGCAAAGGAGCCACCAGTGCTGTACGCGGTCAGCGTACGCGAAAGTTCGTTCGCCAGGTTGAATGTCCGCAGCAGCCACCAACTTGGAACGACCGCGCTGAAATCCAGTTTTCCGCATGCGGCAGCTTGAAGTCCCCATCGAGCGGTATTGCAATGGGAGCGTGTGTCAGGGACAATAACTGTTGGCCTCGTCGTACATTGCCAAGGCGTTTTCCGCCGGGACATCGTCCAATAGGTAGTGGACCGTACAAAAAATGAAGCGACCACCCTTGCCCAAGATGTCGATAAGTCGTCTCACCTCGCGACGTACGTCCTGGGGAGAGCCTTGGGGTAAGATCTCCTGAGTATCTATACCCCCGTAAAACGTCAGATGCTTTCCGAATTCCCGCTTGAGTTCGGCAGGGTCCATGCCCACGGCCTTCACTTGGACGTTCTCCAGAATGTCCAGGCCAACATCGACGAGGTCACCTAAGATGGCGCGAACCGAGCCGCAAGAATGCAGCGCCGCCTTCAGGCCGTTCCGGTGGGCGATGGCGAACAGGCGCTTCCAAACTGGCAGAAACCATTTGCGCCACAGGGTCGGCCGCAATAGAAGACCTTGTTGGCCGGCAAAGTCGTCCCCCCAAGCAAGAATCTCAAAGTGCCCGCGAGCGGCGCGCGCGAGGCGGCCATAGTATTCTTCGTAAAAGTCAGCGATGTGCGCGACCGTTGCTTCGATCAGTTCCGGGCGGTCCGCGACGTGGGCAAGTCCCGTTTCGATGCCGAACAAGTCCATTATTCTGCTGAATATCGGGCTCCAACCTCCGGCAAGCCGCGCGTAATCGCTGTTGAGCCTCGCCCATTGCGCGAGCGGCAAGTAGGCTCTGGGAAGGTCCCGAATCCATCCCACCATCTCATAATCAAACCAGTTTGGGTCCGGCCAGCGGTGAGCTTCCACATCGGCAACGGTCTCTGCCGAGCGCAGCGGACGAGGGAGTCCGTCATAGTAAGTTCCCGGGCATTCTCCCCACGATCCCCAAATGTCCTTCACGACCCTCCAGGCAGGATAGGTCGGAACGAGGACACCTGAAGTATCCTCTTCGAGCGGAGGGCCGACATAGAGTGGTCGACCCCACCGGATGCATGCACCCAAGGCCCTCAATAAACCCTCCTTGTCTCCATCTGCCAGCCCAAAGTGCCGGAGCACCTTTGAACACAGTTCCGGATGAACCCCGTTTTCAAACACGTCAACGGGTACATGGAATATCTCCTGTCCGTCTATTACTGCGAGCACGCGTTCTTTCGGCGTCATTTTTCCTCCTCGCCTATTTCCGCACCTCGGAAAGCGATAAGAAGTTGCGCAATACAGTGTTGCGATTAGATCTCTGCTAGCTTTTCGGTGATGTACTGCAAACGATCCCACTCGGCATCCGCTGTCACCATGTCGCTGACACCCAGAATAAGGTGGCTTTGTCGCCGGTTGCGTTGGATCAGTTCATCAATTGAGCGGTGAAACTCCTCATCGGGAGTGTTGCTAGCACAGAGTAAGATCGAGGGAATCCCACCCCAAATAGTAATGCTGTCCGCAAAGGCCGCGCGGATATCTTCGAGCCGCGACCGGGTCATAGGATATGGACACACCGAATCGGCAATGTCGAATCCGGCCTGCACGTACAAAGCCAACAGGCGCTGGTTCTCCCCATCTGTGTGGGTCATCAAGTATTTGCCTTTGCGATGCAGCATTTCTGCATAGTCGTGTAAAGGCGGGAGAATGTATTTTGCGAAGAACGCCGGATGCGTTATCGAGTCATCATAATTGCCCCCGAGCATGATGACCTCGGCCGGGGAATCGGCCCCGATTTCCTTGATACGCTGGTAAAATGGTTCCATTTGCTCGGCGAGCCGCTGGACTTTCTCTGGATAGTCGTGGAGAGCATAAAAAAACTGTTCAAGAGGCATCAGTCCCATGATGTGTTGGATGGGGCAGGCTGACCCTAGTAGATAAGCGACCGCGACCCCCTGTTCGCCCACCTCAGCACGGCGTGCAAGATAGCCCTCCAACTGTGGCTCGATTTTGAACTGCGAAAAGACGTGGCTGACAACCTCGAAATCGCGTGGCTCGCGGATGGCATGCTCGACAACCCATGGCAGGGATGCGCCTGCGTCCAGCATTTCGTCGGTGAATACTGTGACAGTGCGGATCGAGCCAAAGGGCGTATGATATTCGACAATGGTTTCGTGGCCATGCCGGACGACACGGCGATCTACATCCTGAAGAGTGAGGCGATAAGGAAGGACCGGAAGATGAAGGATTCCAATCGCCCGGTCGATCATGGTGGCGCCGTTCGGAGGGTCGGTATAATCGGGTACCGAGGAGTAGCAACCTACGCCCAGACGCTCGGTGATCTCCGTGAGGGTAAGGGAACGTAACTCAGAAGGCAGCGTGCCACGCCGCAGGCGCGCGCGATGCCAGAATTCCAGGCGTGGAACCCAGGGCAATCTGTCAGGAACGTCGCCACGGATTGCCGCAAAAATACGTTCACGATGCGTCATGCTAATGCTCAATTATAGAACCTCTCTTAAATAGAATAATTAGGGGACCGGTACCGCAATTTAAGCGCGCGTCTCTAGTCCGGAGCTTCATGCCCGCATTGCCTCAACTCAAGTTCTTGATGCGATGTGCTCGCGAAATCCCAACATGGTCGTTCAAGCACGCCTCTGCCTCCTAAGGGCCTGCCAGCGGGCCCGGTTGGCTTCAAGTTTGGCGCGCATCCCCGGTCTTTCGAGAACCCGCCGATTTACGACAAATGTTGGTGCTTCACCGCTTAGACCCGACAGAACGGATTCAATTGCCGACGTCCCCATCCCCAGGATGCATTGATCGGTATGGCACAAGTTGTGGGGACTCAAGATCAGGTTATCCAGTCCGAGCAAAGGGTCATCCTCTGAGATCGGCTCCTTCTCGAATACATCGAGTCCCGCGCCACGAATCTTGTGGTCCCTTAGCGCTCGGTAAAGCGCGCCCTGGTCCACCACCGGTCCACGAGAAGCATTGATAATGTACGCTGATGGTTTCATCCAGGAAATTTCCCGTTCACCAATCAGACCTCGGGTCTCGGGCGTCAGTGGGCAATGGAGACTCACAAAGTCGCTCCGGCGCAGCAGTGTTTCTAGGCTAACGAGTTCAACTCCCAGTTCCACAACGTCCCCAGGCTTCACGAAAGGGTCCGCCGCCAGATGAACCATCTCAAAAGGCTTGATCAGTCGAAAAACCTCGCACCCAATATTGCCCAACCCCACTGATCCAAAGATCCTTCCCGTCAGGCCGGTTGTCCTGACGTTTGATCGTTCCTGCCATCTTCCGTGACGAACCAGTCGATCCTTAACCAAAAGCTCATGGGCTAGAGCCAGCAAGAGCGTGACGATGGCACCCGCCATTGGCCGACGGACCCCATCTGGAGTGATTGTCAGGATTACGTCATGCTCCGTCAACGCTCCCACGTCGACCATTTCGTAGCCAACTCCCAACCGCGCCACGACGCTTAATCTGGGGTTCGCCCCCTCAAATGTCCGCCGGGTGTATCGCGGACCGCCTGAGATAATTGCATCATACTGGCCAGCCTGCTCGGCAGAAATCTCAGGGAGGTCAGCTAAGAACTCTACAGAAACACCCGGTGTATCGATTAGCGTCTGAAGCCCTATATCCCCCATGGCTACTTGGCCGGAAGCGTTTAGAAAATCATGCGTGAATCCCACTCGAAATGTCTCCACGGTCATTTCTCCTTGCTAGATCATGTCTTAATCTGGCGCAATTCTGGAACGCCTCTTATTGGCTCAGTTTGCAGTAGCGCGGCGCTCTCTCGGCACCGGAACTCCTTGAGAATTCAAGATGCGTTTTCGGCCATTCCTCTCCTCAAGCTGACGAGGAGGGAATCATCAAAAGCGTGCGGCGGCGTTCCCGGACGTTTTCGACCAACGTATCCCACCCTTTGACGAACATGCCGCGGAAGTACTGAAGGGGTCCGAAATCTTTGAATTCCTCGAGGGCGAGGCCACCCTCCAGATAGGCTTTACGAAAATCGGGGAGGTTGGCCAACAGTTCCTCGATCACTTGCGGCGACTCTGGAGTGTCCATGCGCGGAATGACGGCCGGATTCGCGGTGATCAGCTCCTTCGCGGTGCTCCAGTTAATGGTAATGTGAGCCTCACCGCCGACCATCTCGGTGAAGTGGTGGGTGCCGCGCGCCCCGCCTCCAAGCATGAGCACCGGATATCGGCGCTCCCTCAGGATGCGGTATTGCTTGCGCGCCACCGCACAACCCGCCTGGAAAAGCGCTTCAGGTGAGATATTAACGCCCGTGCGCTTGACGTAGTTGACCAAGTACTCGTCAAAGATGCCCGTAATGTGCGTGACATAGAAAGGCGGATGGTAACCCGTTTTTTCACAAACTCGGCAGTAAAGCTCACAGACTTGAATAGCCTGTTCGACCGCGAAGACTTCCGTTGCAATGATCGGCATATTCTCGGCGATCAGGACTTCGATGGCCCGCAGGCCTGCTTCATTCACGGGAATCTTGGTAATAAAGTTCTTCTCGAGCTTCCGAAATCGCAACGCTTCGTCCACGATAAAGTCAGTGTTCTCGTCACCATGTGGGTCGCCTTGAATGGAGACGAGGCCTTCGAGTCCTGGCTTACGCTCGTACAGGGGCAGAAATCTTTCCATGACCCGCTTGACCAAGTGTTGCATTACGAGCTCGGACGCCGTCTTATTTTCCCGAGTCTGCTGGACGACACGGTCAATCAAGTTCAAAACATAGCTTGACTCTAACTTGGTTTTGAGCAGATTGGCACAGTACGTCGGATTCGTTGTGCAACTGATGGCGCCCGCCACAATGGCACGGTCGGCGTCCTCCAGGATCGGGTTGTTTATCCACAATCGGGTTGGCGTTTCACTCGCGACTCGATGAAAATACCCTTCGCCCATACGGGTCTCACTCCTGTGAAACTGGCTTCTTCGAATTTGGGTCTTTCTTGGGGCGGCATGGCCCTTTGCGCGTAGGCGCCTCCCACTACCTGAGCTATTTCGTTGTAGCGGGTGAACTCACAAGCTGTTCCAACCCGAGCAGCGATTCAAATCCTTTGCGCGCCACTTCCGCCGGGTCGGTTTCATTCAACCGTTGATTCCAAATCTCCAGAGAGAAGGCACCCTGATAACCTATATCCTGAAGCGCCCTCAAAAGCGGCCCGTATTCAAGGGTACCTTCTCCCGGGAACGTCCGGAAATCATGGGGCCTCCGCAGCTTTTCCAGCGGAACATCCATCGCATCAGACAGATGAACCAAGAAGATCTTTTCACCGGGAATTCCGGCTAGGTCGTCTATTCTTGAGCCGCCCAGGAAAAAATGAAATGAATCCAGCACCAAACCGGCATTTTCGCACCCAGCCAGCGAGACGACCTGCCACGCCGTGGCGAGATCCTTTACTTCTGCAGCAGTTCCCGGGAACTCCAAGGCGATTTGAACACTAAACTCAGCGGCAGCGCGACATACCTCGCGTAAGCAGGCTGGAGCGCCAGCCAGCGATCCTGGATTAAGGGGAGGGACGGCGACAACGATATCGCAGTCGAGGGCGCGTGAAACCCGGCAGAGGTGCCGGGTCCGCTGGAGAACAAGTGGAAACTGTCCTTCCTCGACGCTTTGCCAGCCGCCGAGGAAGCACAACTCCTCAACCTTTAACTTGGCTCGTTTAACCCAGCCTGCAATTTCGTCCAAAGAGACCCCACGGCTCGTTGCAGCCTCAATATCGTCGAACCACAATCCAACTCGAGGAAAGCCCGCTTCAGAGGCCAGCCAAATCTGCTCCTCAAGTGGCGTCTTCCTTATCGTCGCTGAATTAAGGCAGAATCTCTTCCGCATTACACAAGGCTCCTCGCCTGGTCTTGACCTGCGCGAGGTTTTGCCCCGCCGCGAGTGAAAGAGTTTGTGCATGCGGCATTTCGAATGGTGGCGGAGCGCGGACACCGGCCGCTTTTCCGTCCCGGCCGCTGGGTTTTGGGTCTCCAAAGGTTCTGCCATCCTTCTCTCTTTCGTTTATTGCGGTGCAACTTCTTCCGATGCCATGTAGGGAACGGTGGCGATTCCCGGCCAAGGCACGAATATCTTCCCAAAATCTACAGGCGCGACATAATCCCGCCCGTGATGAAAATTATCAATATTCTCAATTAACTTCTCGGTCAATTCTGTACCGTCAATCACGTACATATTGATCGTATACAGCACTCCCAAGTCCGATGGGTGATCCACCATCTCCGACCACTTCTCCGCCATCGTAACTGCCTTTGACCGGGCATTCTGGAATTCTTTCAGGCTCTTGTCCAGTTGGGTCAAAAACTCATTGCGGTCGGCTCCTGATCTGTAGGCTACAAACGCATTGTCCAGGTCAATATATGCTTGATCCCAGACGATCAGCGTTTGCAAGTACAGAATGTAGGCTTCTGTCCGGTTAAGCAGGAAAGCCAAATACGCCTGCGAGTGCGGTTCGACCTCGGAGCGAGCGCGCTCGAGGCCGTCAAGCGCTTCCTGAAGTATCTTTATGCTTCCCGTAAAGGCGGGGATGCGGTCGTGAAGACTGCTGATGGAAGATCGCCATCCATTGGATCGCGGACCATCGAAGGGGTTCGGCTGCTTGTAATATTCGTAAGCGACGGACAACTCGGCAGGCGCTCCCCCAGGAAGGTTCCCCCGGCCATTCCAACCCAAGTATTCCTCGTTTTTCTCCAGCGTATCCAAGGCTTTCAACATGCGTGGCAACGCGCGCTCGCCGAAGATCCGCTGGGGATAATTGCGATAGAACTCCTGTGGCGTCAGGTGCGGGTTCCACTCTCCTTCCGCCATGAACTTGGTATTCGTCTCCGTCCCTCGCGCCCGATTCACCTGCGAGGCGAAGCCCGCCAAGCCATATTTCAAGCCTCCCTCCAGCACCTGATCCTTGTAATAGAGGTTCACGTTAAACTGCATCCCGAGCATGGCGCCATCGTCGTCGATCCGGTTCTGAAGCGTGTTCTCCCTCTCCCCCATTCCCCCTAACATCTCCATCGGCACGCCTGTCGGTGTCCAGATGGCGCGTGATTCCATGTCGGTAAAGGGCACGCTGGTGGGAAACATCTTATGCAAATAAGGGAGCAGATAGAGGTGCCCGAACCCTCCTATCCCCAGCTTTGCCTGGGGCGCGATCCGATCCCGCGCTGTCATGAGCTTTTGTATTAGGTATACAGAGCCACTATTTGAATCGATTAGTGTGTTGTTGTCTTGAGGAATATCCCCTGCAAACCCGGCTCGCTCCTCCGCCTCACCTGGATACTGGGACCGCAAGTTTCGATAGAACTGTCGGTCCCGCTCAGTCTGATTGCAGACCGGATAATACTCCGGTAGAGCCAAGAAATACCCCTCCGCCTCGGAGTAAGTCTGCACCAAGCTCTTCAGCCGGTTCTCGTTCAGTTCCAACGACACCGGATTATCCGGGCAAATGAAGGTGCCCCATCCAGGATAGAAGGGCAAGGCCACGGTTCGCGTCGTGTATCGACCCAGATTCGGCACCACATATGCTGCATCGATAGTGAGCCATACCTTGATCTTCCGGCTTGCCGCATAAGCGATCGTTCCGTGCAAGTATTTCTCCGCTGCTTCGAAGCCCTGTTCGTTGTTCTCAATGTGCTGGTAATCCGGCGCTGCAAACCGGGGATAGATACCAAATCTCCTGAACCATTCCTGGCCTACCTTCATGCCGCTCGAATTGTATAAACCACCCAGGTTCCTGCCCATGCTGTTCTCGATGAGCTGATAGCCGGTTTCTTTCCAAGAAAGATCCCCCATCAATTTCGTCTCCCCGTGGTATTCATATCTTAGAAAAGGAGCGTAGTCCGCCCACCAGATTTGCAGATAGTTCATCTTCATTTTTGCCATCTGGTCCAACAACCTGCGCTCGTCGTCCATCGACATGATCGTCATATTGGGGTAGTTGAAGGTTTCCAGGAGGCCTCGGCGGCGGAAGGCCGGATCGCTGCGTTCGTCGAAATCCCGCAACTCTAAGTCCGCTTTCTTCTCCGGCAGGATTTCCCCGGTGAGCAGAAACACCGCTCCGTAACACTCCAGCAAGTCATACGCCGCGTACATGGTTGCCGCTTCCTCATTCCCCCCCGCCACCAGCACCCGACGCCCCTCCAGCCGTAGCGCGCGCAGAATGAACCCGTCACCCTTCAACCCCGTGAAGCTCACCAGTTTCCTCGACGCGGCCTCGCGCACCAGTTCGTTGCCCTCAGGTCCACCCACCAGAATCCACCCCCAATCCTTCGGTCTCTTGCGCGCTTCCTCCGGGGTGAGAACCTCCAGCTTCACGCCGCTGAAAGCTTCAAAATACCGCTTCAGTTCCTGCCCCACAAAATGGTAAAACTCACCTTGCCCGACCACAATGGCGGCCCGCGCCTGGCCTTGCGAAACCAGAAACTGCATCCGCGCGTCAGCGGCGGTGGCGGGAAGGGCATGGGATGAGACAAAAAACGCCACCAAAGCTAAAATCCTCACCATGCTCTCACCAGTCATTGAGCTTCCGAAACGATTTTTTCTCCTCGGTCTGCGTTGTACTTCCATGATCGCGCCTCTTTCCGACCGTACCGTGAGGGTATTGAAATGGGCAGACCACCGGTATGTCCAGCTCAGGAATCATGTCTCAGGATTAATCCATTCGTAGACCACCATTTACTTCAATAGTTTCGCCCATCAGATAAGATGAATCAGGAGAAGCCAAGAAGGCTATGACAGATGCAATTTCCTCGGCAGTGCCCGCGCGCTTAAGAGGAATACTATCGACATACGTCGCGAAGACATCTTTAGGAGTGTGAACTTCATGCTGGGCAGTCAGAATTACTCCTGGCGCCACTCCGTTGACTCGTATGCCGAATGGAGCCAAGGCCTTCGCGAGTCCCTTCGTGAAGGTCAAGACGGCACCCTTCGCTGAAGCATAGGCCAAGGCGCCCACCGCTCCGCCGGCGCGGGCGGCCAGAGAGGACACGTTGATAATGACACCACTTCTTCGGCTAATCATGCTCCGAGCCACAGCCTGAGCACAGTAGAAGACACCGTTGACATTTACGGCGAAGACATCATTCCAGTGCTCTTCAGTCATTTCAAGAAACGGAACGTTTGCGATCAGGTCCCCGGCATTGTTAACTAAGACATCGATCTTCCCGAACTCACTAAGAACTTTGTCTACCATGCCTTCAACGTCGACCTTGCTTCTGACGTCAGCCTTGACCGTGAAAGCATCTCCGTGAAAACGACGAATCTTTTCCAAAGCTTCCTGGGCTCCTCGCTCATTCCGGAAATAATGAACTGCAACCGCATAGTCTCGTCGGGCTAGCTCCACTGCCGTTGCATGACCTATGCCGCTGCTTGCTCCAGTAACTAAAGCTATCTGCCGCTCTGACTTCGTAGCGTCCTCCTCAATGGATTAAACTAGCCAAGAGTATTCCCCCACGCTACAACGACCATGCCGACGCAGAGGACTACGATTGAGCTCAACATTACTAAGAGAGGCTTTGTCCCAGAATTAGCCCACTCCCCGGACACACCACCCCAAAAGTTGGCGCAGATGATGCTCAGGGATGTAACTAAGACCCAG
>DLMI01000209.1:3844-19229 GCA_002478145.1 Acidobacteria bacterium UBA7540 | reverse complement strand
CTCATAATTAGGTTGCCCGCACACTCAAGGATCTTAACGTCCGCACAAAGACCCCAAACGATTTTTCCCCCTACTATAGAGATGCCCGCAAAGTGTCTAAATCTTAATGCCTCAATTCTTTTTTTCAGGCCTTTGGTGTCCACCCCCTCGGAGTCGTGCAGGCATACGCTGATGTACGCCTCTTAAGCATGACGCTCATTTCGGCCTCCCTCAATATGGGGCGGTGCGCACATGGAAATGCAGTCGCCTGACACTTCAGTACCAAAGCGCTTGCACAGGGTCGCATTTACCATCGCAGCTTGCACGACAGTCCCTGAAAACGCGCTGCACACCAACCTTGCCAGCCGCCTCCGCCGAGGGAAGCGGTCGTAACAGGCGCCCCGCGATGAGTGGTTGGAGCTCACTCACTGACCCGAGAGTATTTGTTGGACGACGGGCAATGAAGAGAGCGCTTGCGGAAGGGCAGGTCGTATGAAAGGCCAAGGAAATGGGAATGAAGACCACGGTCTGAGTGGGGCCGCAGCGGTGACGGATTCCAAGCGGGATCCGGTCGTCTGGAGCCCGGAACTGGATGCGATCATACGTGAGGGGTACGCACGAGGCTGGTCCGGGGCTCGGGAGGCGATCAACAAGATTCAGAGTTTGCATCCCAAGTGGCGCAGCCACAATGTCTGGGAACGAGCGAAAGAACTCGGTTTTGATCAAAAGTATGTCCGAGAACGTCCGCCCTGGTCGGCTGCGGACGATGCGTTGTTGCTCGATTTCGCGCAAGAGCAATCGGTAAAGACGATTGCTCGCTTGCTCCACCGAAGCGAGGCGACAGTACGGTGGAGGTTCGCAAAATTGGGCGAGAGTTCCAGGGTCGGTGACAACTACACGCAGGAGGAGTTGGCGAGGGACTTGCGCGTGAGCCCGAGAACGGTACGCCGCTGGGAGGCAGCCGGGTTCCTGGAGCGCCGCGACGGGCGGATCACTCACGAATCATTAGAGGAGTTCTGTCGTAAGCACGCGTCAGAAATAAACTTCGACGCACTCGATAGGGAGATGCAACGCTGGCTGAAAGATGATGCAGGTTTCGTCCCGGCTCAGAAGCAGCCGAAGAATGGAAACGGGACCCTCAAACATCTTCAGAATGTAGGCGTGTGCGCTTGGTGTGGCCGTAAAACACGTGGCAATGCCCATGGGCGGCACATCGAGGCATGTGCTCGAAAAAGCAGTTTGAATAAGGGCCTGCAAGCGCCAGGGAGTCACGGGCATCCGCCGGTGGCTCATTTGCCGCCTGACCCAATGACAAAGTTGTCAGCCGCACGGCGCCATTCTTGGAAGGAAGGGTAAGCTTCGAAGGGATGACTTGACCAATGCTCGGCCCAGTAAAACACCCAGTAGTCTACGGTTCGGACGCTTCGCGGATGCGCTCGCGCCTCATACACGACCACGTCGAACCAGCCTTCTTGCCGCATCGTGCTGAAAAACCGATTCTCGCCCCACTCAAGAAGGGCTTTCCACCTTCTGGTGTAATCCTCCGGAGAGAGCGTGTTGCGAAGTTCTTCGTCGCATTCAAGAAAACCTGGACAGCGGCGTTGCAACTCCCTTACGACGGCGTCAGGGAATTTGGCATCTGACTCCAACAAAGACCGCAACCAGTAAGTGAAAGCTTCCCACTCCATGTATTCTGCCACTGCTGCCGCGAAACGCTCAGGACCAACCATCCTGGAGACCTTGATAATCTGACGTTTATCTTCCTTCATCTCGAATGCGTCGAGAGCTTCGTCAGCGAGCCGCGCGGAGGCTCTTCTCCACTCCTCGAATGGTGGGTAAGCTGAAGGGCGCTGCCGTTTCCATTGCACCTCGCAGTGCTGCGAATAGGCGCAGTCCCGCACGAAGGCAGGATCTCGGATCGCGTAGAAGGTGACTGCCCGCAGCCAACCTTCGCCCTTGGCTTGGGCGAACACATTGCTCTCGAACCATTCCAATATTCGCCTGTAGAGGGGCGGGTCCCGGTGCGTTATCTCGGATGTTCGCTCAGATTCAAGCAGCCCAGGGCAGTGCTCCTCGAGAACTTTCGCAAGCCACGTGGGAACCTCGCCCTCTGCTTCGGCGATTGCGCGCGCCCACAGGCTGAAGGCGTTCCACTCGACGTATTGCTGTCTCGCTTCCAGAAGGCGTTGCCACGGGATTCGCCTTGCCTGCCGGTCAGCTTCCCGGCGAGCCATCTCTGACACACATGTCTCCACCTTACTGGTTCGCACCGTTCGCTGTTTCGGGCTGTCCACCATTATTGATTAACGCCTTTTCCGCATCAGGCAAACCCAGGCTTTCGGCGGGTTGGGGCGGTTAGATCCCAAAGAGCCTGAAACGAGCGAAAGGATTTCGAAGTAGGGCTCGACCGCGTTGACAATATCTCTTGCAGACCGCTGTGGCGGACCGGGGCCAACACGTTGTTCATCGGCGTTGCCTAGAAGGCTCAGCCACAGGCCATCTTTTTCCAAATGGCCATTTACGTTTTCGGCAAACTTTTTCCGTTCTTTGTCCGAACTTAACGTATGAAAACATCCTCGATCAAATGCAAAGCCAAATGGCGCCCCTTCAACGTGGCTTGTGAGGATGTCACTTACCATAAAGGCACATTTGGTATTGGCCTTCGAAGCTTTCTCCTTGGCCTTCTCAATTGCGATCTCTGAAGTGTCAATTCCTAAGACATGGAAGTTTTGTTGGGAAAGCCAGATTGCGTTATTGCCGGTTCCGCAGCCAATCTCCAATGCTTTACAGGGTCTTATGGGCATCGTGGTTACATTCTGAATAAGGTTGGAGTCAGGTTTGCCAATATCCCAAGGGGTGTCGCCTGCTTGATATCTTTCCTTGAAACGGTTTTCTTCTGCCATCGTTCCCCCTTCGAAGGCGGGTTGTGTCAATCCAAAAAGGCCGGACCGCCCGCAGCCCTGCGCTCTTAAGGATCGAAGAGCTCGCTTTCGAGTTCTTGGTATTTTAACTCAGGAAAAGCTTTGGTGGTTCAGGTGCCCAAACACGACGGGGATTAGCTGGCACGCAGGTGCTCAAACTCCGGCACGACCTTGAATGGTATGTCTGGCGCCGCGACCCGGCCCGCAAGCTGGTCGATCAATTCAGTAGACGCGTTGCCCAGGAATTTCGCGGCTTCGCGGATGTGGGGAATTCTTTCTGGCTTAAATCCCATGAGCCTAGCGCACGTTGCATCCGCGGCTACGGGATCATCTGAAAGCACAATGCTGTGGAGCGGCCGGGAGGTCCCGGCAAGAGGACCGTTTCCTTCCATCGCCACGATGCCATCAGCGATGACGAAATGAATCGGCACCGTCGCACAAACGTCGAGGATACTCTGCTGGATTCCGCTCCAGTGCAGGATGTTCTTGGGCCAGCCGTACTTTGTGCCTGGGACAACACCAAACATGTTCTTCATGCTTAGCGTGACACCCGACCAGTGATGGGTTTTCACCTTGGGCATGGAAACGACGAAGTCATGGCTGAGCACTGTGCGTGGGAGAAAAAGATGGCCCAGGCCAGTGTAGTTTGCGCAGAGCTTGATCTTAACCAGCTCATCTCGGTTCAGATCAACAAAGGGAATATGCTGTTTGGCGAGTTCGTCTTGGAACCCACTTTCAAAAAGTACAAGTTGTGTGTCCCTCTGGTGCCCCGGGCCTTCAGCGACGGTGACAGAGAGAGCACCAAGCCGCCTGAAGCACTCCGCGGCGGCAGTGACTAGAACGGGGTGGGTGTTGACGTTAACTCCCGGCACGAAGTCCACGAGATTCGGCTTTAGGAGAACCGACTTTCCACCGATATTGAGATCAAATAACCGGAAGGCGCTCATCAAGGTCCATTCAAGCCGTTCCGAATACTCGTCCGCTCGCACGATGGCGACGCGTGAACGGGCGGGTCGCCGGACTCGGTCGTATTTGGGCAGGAGAAAGGGAGCGGCAGTCGCGGCTCCCGCTGCAAGTCCGACAGAACCGGCTAGCAAGCTTCTTCTTGTCATGCGATCACCTTGAAAACGTTGCCTTCGACCAGGCAATCAATGGCCAGGATCACAGCGGCCAGGGTGGCAGAATCCGCGAGGAAGCCTTTATCGCTGGGAGTGCAGAGGCGAGCAAGCAAACCCTCAACGGGACGGCCGTAGGCATCAAGAGCCAGGATGGACCAGGCCAAGCTCCAAGGCGCGGAGCAAGTCCCCGCCCTGCGCTCGAGCCAATCAAGACCGGAGGCTATGGCGCCGTTGCTCTGTTCTCCGCCCAGGGCGAGCAAGGCGACGGCCGTGGCATCCAGATGTGGCGCCAGAGGAACTCCGTAAACCACACCGTTTCCGGCATTCCAGCCTCCGCCGGGGCAGACGCGATCTTGCAGCATCTCCTTGCCGCGCCGGATTCGGAAGCTGACCTGCTCTGGCTTGCAGCACACGAATCCCTGCTTCAAAGCAATGATTGACAGAGCCGTAGGGATAACCCAACTGCAAGTGCCAGGTAGCCAGGGCCAGCCGAACTTGTTGGGGTCAAAGCGGACGTGAGTATCCGTGGTCTCAAACTTCCATCTCCAAAGCCAGTGTGATTCTCTTCCTTTCAATCTCAGCAGCCATTCGACTCCGCGCTCTGTTTGAAGTGCCATCTCGCCGTTGTTGATGAGCGCGATCACGGCCAAGGCCGTTAGACCTGAACCCTCGCAGTCGTCACCCCTGAAAGCTGGCCAGCTTCCGTTTGGATTCTGCATTCCGAGCAAAAACTCAAGGCCGAGGGCGTGGGCAGGACTGGAATCCCATCGTAGAGCCAGGAGAGCGAGACACGTCGGCTCGAGGGCAGCCTGAGTTGGCGCTAGACCATAGCTCCAGCCAGCGCCAGGAAGTTCCTGTTTGATGAGCGCATTCTTTAGCTCCGCTCGCAGCGCTATATCTATCATGGCTTGGTTGTAAGGGAAGATGAAAAGGCAGTCAAACGGGGGCAACGCCCTCAGGTCCGAAGGCGGCTAGGGTACAGGACGAATACGGTGATCAGGCTTCAATAGTGCACATTCTCGCGGGAACCAATGTATGCAAGGACGTTCGGGACGTGGTTCTCACATTTGTCGACCCGTGAAAAATATTTTGCGCGCGGGGTGCCTGGGGAGTTCGTTGAAACTCAGATGAGCCCTTTGGTTCTCACATCTGTCGACCGGTGAAAAAAGTGGCTCGCCGACTGGCAGGGCGTTTGCTAAAGGTCGCGCCAGGCAAGTTGGCTCTCACATCTGCCGAGGGAAAAAAGGTTGGCACGCCGGGTCATGTTCCAGGGGCGAACAGTCGGACCACATCGGCTGTCGGTCACGAGCCCGTAGCTTCCGTCCTGGTTCTCACAATCATCGACCCGCAAAAATAATTCTTGAAATCGGCTTACCTCGCTGAAAAGGGCGTGTAGATTGCCTTTCCTGCTTCGTTGCGATTGAAGTGGATGCGGTGCACAGAGTGGAAATGGCCGCTTCAAGGAAGATTGCAGTGTATTTTGTGCCTTCGGGAGGCGGTAGGCGTGTTTCGATCAAGGGAGGAGCTCTCCGGCAAGCTGCGCGAGGCCAAGTATGTCATCGACGAGGTGACCTTGGAAGTGGTGTATCTCGCCTCCCGCATGCAGAAGCCGCTGCTCGTCGAGGGGCCGCCCGGCTGCGGGAAGACCCAACTGGCATACGCAGTGGCTGAGGCGGCCGGAACGTTCGTGGAGCGCCTACAGTGCTACGAAGGCATCACCGATGACAAGGCTATCGGTAAGTTCGACGAAGCCTTGCAAAAGCTCTTCCTCGAAACTCAGGGAGATCAATTCAGCGGCGACTGGGACTCTATTCGCAAGCGCCTGCATTCGCTCGATTTCTTCGCTGAAGGTCCCCTGCTGCGGGCTTTGCTTTGCCGGGACCGACCCTGCGTGTTGCTGGTAGACGAACTCGACAAGGTGGACCACGAATTTGAAGCATTGCTGCTGGAGATCTTGAGCGCCTGGCAGGTGACGGTTCCAAAACTAGGGACCGTCAAGGCGGAAACGGTTCCTTTTGTGGTTCTGAGCTCGAATGAAGAGCGCCGGCTGGGTGATCCCCTGCGAAGACGTTGTTTTTATTTACGCGTGGAGTACCCGACCGTGGAACGGGAGGCGGAGATTCTCGCCGTGCACAGCACAGATATGGACCCCGCCTTACGGGGACAACTGGCCGGTTTGGCACGAGCATTGCGCGGGTGGAGTCTGGAAAAACCACCGTCCATTGCAGAAATGCTCGACCTAGCGAAGGCCCTTGAGATCATGGGAGTAAGCGAAATAGAACCCGACCAACGGGATGTACTGCTTGCTCTTCTGGCCAAGACTGAGGCCGACCGGAAGCGTCTGCTGCTGCGTGCCGGATTCGATGGCTTGGTTGCGGACTCGAAGAGATATCGTGACGAGTTAAGCGTGGGGAACGTATGAAGACGGGCGGCAGGGTGTTGATCGTTTTGTTTTGGTTCGTAGGTGTGGCGCCAGGAGCAGAGCCCACACCGTTGCGCGATTATTCTGCTCGTTGTGCCGAGTATTACGCGAATCTCTACGAAGTTCCGGTTGAGTTGGTGGACGCGGTGATCGAAGTGGAATCGAATTGGCAGCCTTATGTGGTTTCGCCGAAAGGCGCCGCAGGTTTGATGCAACTGATGCCGGCGACTGCCGTGAGACTTGGAGTGCGGAATCGATTTCAGATCGAGGAGAACCTTCGCGCGGGCGTTGAATATCTGGCTTGGTTAATACACCTCTTCGGAGGTGACCTAAGGCTGGTGACAGCAGCCTATTACGCGGGAGAGCGCCCGATCCTCGCGAGGGGACTCGAATACTCTTCACCGGATGTTTTTAGCTACGTCAGCCGTGTGGCTCGTCTTTATCGCACGAAAAGGGTTGAGAGGATGCGACGGGTGCCCGCAGCGGGGGATCGGCGAAAGGAAACGAGGTGACCAATGAGCACGTTTAGTAAGGCTTTCGTAATCTGCATCTTGTTCGTTTTCCGATCGGCAATGGCGCAGGTTCCCGAGGTCAAGCCGCGGGTGCTGACCAAACTGGAAATGGAGGGGAAGGTCGCGGTAGTCGAAGTCGCCGCACACTTTGTGACGGCGATCCGTATGCCGGAGACTGTGAATTCAGTAGTCGTCGGCGACCCGACACTATTCCAAGTCGAGCACTCGGACCGGGAGCCACAACTGGTGTTCATTAAAGCCCTCACGCACAAGCCAGCAGAGACCAATTTGCTGATTTCAACGACTCGCGGGCGCGAGGCAAATTTGCTGCTGGTGAGCCGAGGAAAACAAAAATCAACCAACCCTGAAAACGTGGACCTTCTGCTCAATTACAAACCTGCCAAAGGCTTTCTAATCGAGCCGGATTACCCCGCTGCGCTCGTAGCGAAAACTGTCGACGTAGGCCCAACTGCAGTGGGCTCTGTGCCCGCGACCCTTGACACAGTAAGCACAGGCGGGGCGGCGATGGATGTCATCAAGCAAGCGTCCTCCGTCGCATCGGACCCACCGGAGGCCCCTGCACCGACGGGGTTAGATGAACTTCTTGCCCGGCAGGAACGATCTCCGCTGCCACCGCTCTACGGCGAACATGTGTCGGCAGAAACGGCCGCCGGAGACCGTGTGCGCGCCGGGGTAGGCGAGGTAGTAGATGGCGGAGAGCGGGTAACTGTGCTGTTCTCTGCCCTCAATCCAACTAACCGCAGCATTCTGATCATGCCACCACAAGTTCAGCTTGGAGGCAAGGTCAAGTCAGGAAAGGTCATTCGGCGGTCTCGCTGGACGACAGCCGAACAGCTTCCTGTACTGAATTTTCGTTTGAGCAAGCGCCGTTTGGCGCCGGGAGAGCGCGCGGACGGGGTGGTGGTCTTCGATCGTCCCCCCTACAAACAATCTAACGAGACGCTCTTCTTGCAGATTGCTGAGGCGGGGGCCGTGGATCACCCTGCCTTGGCGCCCATCGGTTTTGGCATCAACACCTTGAAGGAGGATTCTACGCATGGAAAGCCCGTCACAAGAAAATAACACGCTGCACACGACGCCAGCGGAGTCACGAGCCGATGTGGAGGAAGCCGCGGAACCGGAAGCAGCGGATGGAAAGCGCGGGATTCAATGGCGCGAGATCATCCGCCAAGCGTTTGAGAGGGCCCGACAGACCCAGCAGCCCAGAACCACACGCCGCGAGCTCAGCAAGGACAAAAACAAGTCGCTTGTGGTGCTGGGTGGTGCGGCCCTCGCTATGCTCTTGCTTTTCCTGGGAATATTCTCTTCGCCTCAAAAGGCGAAGAAAACATTGGGACAGGCAGGCGCGCCAGACCTGGGGCGCAGGATAACGCCGGGCCAGGAGAGTGGCCAAAGTGGATCTGTAACGCCCATGTTGAACGCCGAGGTAAGCGGCGACCAGGCAGTGAATAGGAGCGACGTGACCCCCGAGGATATCGGGCGAACGGCGCGGCCGGGTCGGCCAAAGGCCCCCGCCGCAGAACAAACAACTCCGCAGTATGCGCTGAGTAGGATCGATTTCGATTCCGCCTTGGCGCAGGAGCCAGGCTATCAGCGCCCACCGCAGCCTCCCTCACCTGACGAATCCCCTGAGGCCGCTCTCCGTAAGCCATCGCTAGTGTTTGTGCGGGGGACAGAGACTGGCGCTGCCGGAGGCGTCCCGATGAGGCCGGCCGTCCTCGAACAGAGCGATTTCGTCACTTTGCTGCCTCCCGGCACCCGCCTCGTAGCGCGGTTGGAATCGGCGGTCAGTACGGGTGTGAAAGAGCCGGTTGTCGCGGTAATCGAGTACAACTTCGAACGTGAGGGTGAGATTGTGGTGCCGGCGGGAGCAAAGGCGATAGGCCAGTTGCGTCAAGCAGACCGCTCGGGGAACGTTGATATCAGGTTCGACAGGCTGGAAATGCCGGATGGAACCACGCAGAGGATGGACGGGGTAGCTGTGGACCTGGCGTTTCGACCGCTTAAGGGATCAGTGTCCGGAACGAGGACAGGGACTAAATTCCTGGTCCGGACATTCACGGGTCTTGGGACAGTCGCCTCTTACCTTGTCGGAAATGGGGGCAGTAGCGGATTCTACGGCCCGCTTTCTGAGAGCGCGCTGCTCCGGGAACGGGTCGCTAACAATGTCGGGGTCGCAGGCGATGAGGAGTTGAATGAACTGGCGTTCAATCAGAACATCGTGGTGACAGTCCCTGGCAACACAAGGTTCTACATTGTGCTGGGGACCGGCGCCACAGGCCGGGACGCAGGAAACAGACAAGCGGCCACAACAGCTCCGCCATCTTCGAGAATCGTCACAACGCCGAGCCTTGAAGAGCTCCGACAGTTGATGCAACTCAGGCAGGAACTCAGTGCGATGTATCAGCAGGCCCCTACACCTGCGGCGACAAACGAGACGCCACAGTAAGTCAGGAGAGAAAGGAACCGCGATTCGGAATGGAGCCAAACTGGAAGCCACTCAAGACACAGCTCGGACCCGCCCGGTGTATAGGGTTTATGTCCATGGGCAGAGTGAACGGCATCAGTCTCTACAAGCATGGAATAAGTTGCGCCTGCCGCGTGTAAACCTTAGCGGAAGGTTCGCGTCAGCCAGCGCCACGCCTTGCTGAGCAGGCTAAGGGTGACAATCACCACAACGACGGCAAGGGCAATTTTCCAATCGCCCTCGGCGGGCTTGGGCATGGCGTGGGCGGCGTCCGCCCCCAGAGCGGCCACAGTATAGGAAAGCGAGGGAGCACCGATCCCGTAGAGAAGGACTAGACCGACTTTCTTCCATCCTTGTGTCTTGGTTTGCTGGCGCTGCATGATTGCGAAAAACCGGACGAAGCCGACGGCGGAAATCCAGATGGCTAGATAGACGAGGCCGGGAGCAACGGGAAAGACGAGCCACCAAATCCACCAGGTTGGGCTGATCCACAACGATGGGTGCCACGCGAAGGAAAAGTCTGAAAGAAACACAACCACGACAGCGTACGCAATGATTATCGCGGACTCGAGATACACGAGGTAGATCAAGGGAATAATCCAAAAGTAGTGGGCCCAGCGGACTCCAAAGACGGTAAGTTTGTCTTGGCCAACATCCAAGTCGACTTCCGAAGAATAAAAGCTCTGCCCAATAAGGCCTCCCGCTGCGGCTACCAGGACAAGCAGGATCAAGCGGAGTGCCATCTGACCTTGAACAGATCCTGGCAGTGGCAGGTGGCTTGCCAGTCCAAACGCTGGCCTCGGCGTAGGTTCTAGGGCGGCGGGGTGGACGAATAGGTAGCCAAAGATGGCGAGGTAGATGGAGTTCGAAAGAATTCCTGCGAGAACGCCCCTACGCCTTGATAGGAAGCCAGCCGTAGCCGCGCCCATGAACGCAGTAACGAAAAACACAACGGAACGGAGGACATCCGAAGAATCGTAGAGGTTCTGTGCCGATCGAAGGTCTACCTTCTGAGCCATACCCAGTATGCGGGGGATCGTTTCTTCGGCGGCGTTCAGGATATACATTGCGGACAGCAATCCAAACAGCGACGCGCCTGCTATTCTCTTTTTGGAGGGCAACCTGCCCAAATCTGCGAGGTCCATGTTCTCACCTCCAGCGTCCGCCTGGAACGCGCGCACGGGTGACTCGCGACTCGGATCGAATGGGTGTCATGCGCGCGCACCGCCGTTCTGATGTGCGGGGTCGAATCTCTTTAGCGGCAGCGGGTGAATTCCCCTACTGTATACACCCCAACGTGAAGGGAAAGCAATAGGGCAGTCCCCAGGGTAGCGTCAAGCTTTTTGTGTAAATTCTTTAAGGGGCTTTTTCTCCCAGGAGCGATTTAAGTGACTGATGACTCCGAAAACAATCCGATCGCAACTTGCCGGATTAGTGAAGCTGGACATCGGTCGCGTGCGACGCCTCACTTCTCGAAACGCCCGCTCAATGATGTTTGTGGTGCGAATCTTCTGCCAATGGGCAGGAGGAAAATCATAGAAGTTCAACAATTCCTCCAGATCCCGTTCTACGCAGGCCACCGCTCGAGGACGCTTGCACCGCCACTTCTTCGCCCAGCGCCGGAAGATCCGCTGGGCTTCTTGCCGGCTGGACGCCTGGTAAATCGCCGCCGCCTCTTTCACACACGATTCCTCTTTATGAGGGACCTTGTCACCGATGTTGCGCAATTTGTGCGCCCAACACCGTTGCAAGGGAACCTCGGGCCAGACCAGCCCCAAGGCTGCCCGCAGCCCAGTCGATCCGTCCGTGATCAGCAGTTGCAGTTGGTGCCCTTCCAGGCCGCGCAGAAACATCCCTTGTAGGAATGCAGTCCAACTGGCTTCGCTCTCCCCACGGGCTAACTGATAGGCAATGAGTTCGCGTCGGCCCTGTGCCGTGATCCCGTAGGCTACAAGCACCCAGCGGCGCCGCACCTTGCCCTGCCCGTCTCGCACCTTCAATACCACCCCGTCCAGAAAGATGTAAATGTACTCATCGCGCAGGCGTCGCCCATGAAAAGCCTTCACCGCCTGGTCCAGCCCGCGGGCGATGCGAGAAACGGTTTGCGGGGAATAGCTTTCTCCTAGAACCGGCTCCAGCACTTCTCCCACCTGCCGGGTCGAAACCCCGCGCAGAAAGGCCTCCCGCACCAGATCGTTCACCGCCTCCTGCCGCCGTTCGTAACGCGGCAGCAATTCGCTGCTGTAACCCTGCCGAGTTCGAGGGACCCGCAACCCTTCAAGTAATCCCAACTTAGTTCCTAAATCCCTAAAGTAATAACCATTGCGATAATCGTGCCGTTCCCCCTCGTCGCGCACGTATCGCCCCACCCCCAGCCAGTCCGTGCGTTCCGCCTCTAAGGCCTCCTCCAATAATCGCTTCACCTCGCCTCGAACTTGCTCGCTCAATTCCTCCTGAAAAAACTCTTTCCTGTCCTCCCAGGAAAGCTTAAGATGTCCCTCGTCGAGGACTTCCAGTTCTCGCATAAGGGTGTACCTCCTTCGTAGAGTTTTGTCGCTCGCGGAAGAGTACACCCTTTTTTCTTCTTCAAAATTCAAATTTACACAAAAGAAGTTACACTACCGTCCCCAGTTCGCAGAACGGCTTAGAATTCGGGAGAGTTCGGCGTGAACTAAACCACCAAGCGGGTGGATAGAAGAGCTGTTCGCCTCATGTTCGGAGGGTACTGATATGTAAATTCCAGTGGACCAAGCGAAGCCAGAGGAGCTCAAGCGTCTCTTGCGTCAATGCGCCAAGAAGTTCAATATCGATCTCTAACCCGGATAACAAAACATACTCTGTGGGCGGAGAACGTCAGTCAAGGTTACAGATGTTTTACCAAAACCGCGGACGAGGACAGAGTGTACCACAACATGCGCGTGCTGCGTTGGGGGGAGTAATTCTGGAGATACAGGAATCGGGGGACCGAGTTACGCTAATTACCTGCGAAGTCCGGTAGGAGTAATAGAGCTACCCCTGGTGCGGCGAGGACCGGACTGAAGAATGTTGAAGCGACGATCATGAGGTTCCTGACTTCCTAGCTGGTTGAGTGCTTACCGGCACCCTGAACCGAGCCAGCTTTAGGGCGCGATTCCTTCGGACGTTCCGCTGCGTGGTCTGTTCCGGGAGGCTCTTCAAGTCCGCTTAACGGCAGGAATTTGCGAAAGGACTCTGCAGCCGCCTCCGAGTATCCTAGTGCGTTCTCGACTGCCCACTTTCCAAACCAAGCACCTGCGCTGGCCGGCTCAAGCTCTACTCCCTTTTGGTAGCAAGACAAGGCTTCCTGGGGCCGCCGGAGTTGTGACAGCACGTCACCTAGGATAGACCACGCCGCGCCATCTCGGGGGTCGATTTCCAGTACGACCTTCAAGGCCTCGGCGGCTTCGTCAAGCCGATCCGACCTGAATAACAGGCAACCCATCTTCAGCCACGCGTCCGAGTCCTTGGGGTTTATGGAAAGCGCCTTCTGCACGCAGTCGGCGGCCTCAGAGAGACGCCCTAACGCGGCCAAGGCGCTCGCCCTACCCACCCAACCAAGGGTGTCAGATGGATTCAACCTTACGGCCTCGTCGAAACACGGGAGGGCTTCCTCGTATCTCTTCATGGCTTGCAGCCCTGCGCCCTTGCTGTCCCAACACTTTGAGTTGGCCGGGTCAAGACTAACGGCTTTGTCGTAACACTGCACTGCTTCCTCAAGCTCGCCAAGCTGTTGGAGAGCTCCACCCCTATTGTTCCACGCCCACGCCGCCAACGGGTTAATCTCCAGGGCACGCTTAAAACAGTGAATTGCGCCCTGAACGTCACCAAGCGCCTGAAGGCTTGTCCCCCTGTTGTTCCATTCCTTTGCATCTAGCTCGTGTGACTGCATGCTCTGAAGCGACCCGTGTAGTTCTTCGGATCTTGCCGTTATTCCCCTTCCAGGGAACACCATTTCCGTTACGCGCAGCAGGTCACGCCAGACATCACTGAACGTCTGGTACCTGTACTCGGGCCTTTTCTGCAGACACCTCGCGATGATGCCAGAGACGGGTGAGGCCACTAGAGGGACTGGCGCGTCGCAGTGCAAACGAAACATGTCTGACATGAAGCGCATAGTTTCAGTTTCGGAATCGCCCTTGGGGGGATCTGTAAGATAGGGCAGACGCCCCTCAACCATCTGAAACAACGTTATTCCAAAGCTGTATATGTCGCTTCGCTGGTCACAGGATAAGGAGTCCACGAACTGCTCAGGGGGCATGTGGGTGGGTGTCCCGACTCCAAAACCCTGCTGGGTTTGGATGGCGAGCCCCACCGTTCCCTCTTGTGTATCCAGCTCCATCCGGGCCGACCGCTCCTGGCCTAGCAAAGCCCCAGCCAGTCCGAAGTCCGAGACCTTCACACGTCGATGTCCTTGGTTGTAGTCGACAAGGATATTTGATGGCTTCAAATCTCGATGGCAGCGAATCCCGCGATGGTACGCAAACTCCATGCCCCAGCACAAGTGAATGGACCACCGGAGCGCAAGAGCAAGTTCAACAGGGCCAGATCGCAGCACCCTATCCAGCGAAAGGGACTTGAAGCCGCTCTCGTCACCGACGACAAACTCGGAGGCAACGAATAAACGGCCATCGATTTCCTCAACGAAATATGCCTGAACCACGCACGGATGCTCTCCTATGTCTATCCAGAGGCTCGCCTCTTTCCGGAAGAGGTCGCGTACGGCGGGAGTGTCGAGAAATTCCTCCTTGAAGGTCTTTAACGCGACGAGCTTACCCAACTCCCGTGAATAAGCAAGGTAGACTACCCCGAACCCGCCTGCACCCAGGATATCTCGGACGTCGTACTTGCCACCGATTGACTCGCCCTTTGCATACAGCATGGGACTGAATCATAACAGGCCTGAAGCTCGGGTTCAACGCGACCATCCGCCGGGTCAGCTCATGTAACTGGATCGCCAAGCCACGCTCGAGAACACCTTGTTGCCATTGCCATGTCCGGGGGATTCGTATGGTGACGGTCGATGTGCCATGAGAACCTCTTGACTCGCTCCAGCAGGCCATCGTAGAGCAAGCACTCGTCAAAATCGAGTTCGATGGCGTGCGCTACAGCTTGGTCGGCACGCCGGACTCCGCGAAAAAACGCCAAGCTCCACGCCGTGGACATTGCACTCGAAAGACGAAAGCAGAGCCTGGCGTGTCTGGCGTGTTTGGTAGCAAGGTGTTCACTGAAGCTTCCGCTGAGCGAGCTGGCTCTCACATCTGTCGACCCGTGAAAAAACGTTGGCACGCTACGTTCCGTTCCAGAACAAACAGTCGGAGTGCACCGCCTGCCGTTCATAACAAGATGGCTAACCTCCCCAAAGAGCGCGAGCAGCTTACCTTTCCTGCTTCGTCACGATCGAAGTGCACGGTGCGTGCAAGATAAGCGCCCCATCGTTGGGAAGGGACTGATAGCTTGACAGAACCCTCCTGTTTCCTGCCGGTCTTTTCCTTCTCGCAGCATTCCGACCTCATTTGACGCAAAAACAATCTCCGATTACTTTTCGCAACGGGCCGCCGTTGTTCGGCAGTTTTCGGAAATGGAACAACAGCAGGCGGGAAAGGAGGGTACCGATTCATGCGCATGAAGTGGGACATGTCGCTCAAGAAGCCACTCGCGGCGGGCGCGATTTGCCTCGTGCTGGCTGCGCAGTATGTCCTGGCTCAAAACTTGGGTCAAAACCCACAATTCAACGTAGCTGTTCAAGGTCAAACGGGATCGCAACCGGAAGGTGCGTTCCTCAATTTCATCAACTGGGTAGGCAACGTGATCGCGCCGGTGGGCGCGGGCGGGGCGGTGCTGGGGGCCATCATAGCTTGGCTCACAGGCCGGGGCTTTGGCCGATGGCTGTTTGCGGCCGGGGCATTGCTCGCGGTCTCAGGCGTTAC
>DLMI01000209.1:0-3742 GCA_002478145.1 Acidobacteria bacterium UBA7540 | reverse complement strand
ACCTAGAAAAAAGAGCGGGAATCCCCGAAGTGAAAGGGGCAGGCAACCCTGCATCTCGAAGAGAGGGTTGCCTGCCACAAATCCAGCAATTGAATTCATCTTTTCAGCGAAGAGTTAAAACCATGGCCGTGCCACAACTTTTGAACGATATCGTGAACGTTTTATTACTGCTGGCGCCTTCCGCGGCTCTCCTGTGCCTGGTATTGGCGGGCATCAGCCTGCGGCGTGAAGGCGGTGGAACGAGCTTCCTGATCGGTGGGGGTTTTACAAAGTGGATGTTCTGGGCAATTGTCTTCCTCACCCTCCAGCCGCTGCTCAGTTGGTTCAGCTCTTTCGGGGTCAGTGTGCCGCTGCCAGGGGGTGGAGTCGCGAGTTCCTGGCTTTCGACTTTCCAGTCGAGTGTGGGGAGCTTTGTGACCAACTTTGTGGTCGGGCGGCTGGCAACGACGCTTGCGGCGTACTTCGTGCTGCGGGCGATTCTGGACTCGGCCGCAGGGGAGCATCCCTTGCCATCGATTTTGACGGCCATGTTCCTGCTTGGAATCCAGGCGACTTATAACCTTCTTCAGAGTTACAACTCCGGAACGCAGTACGCGACGGCGGATGTACTGGACAGCCTTTGGACCTACCTCGTGGGTACCATCATGCCGATCGCGGCGGGCCTCGCCATTATCGGAGCAATCATTAACGTGGCTACGCGGCGGCCGGCGCTTCGCCTGGCCGGCGTGGCTCTGGGTCTGTTGTCGGTCGCGGCGATCTGGAAGTTGGTGCTGGCCATGGTGGCCTAGAGGTGGAGTGGATATGTCCTTCTACAACGGTATCCTCAACCTGACCAACTGGAGCGGCAACGTGATCCTGCCCACACTGGCGGGTCTGTTTATTGCCATCGCCATCA
Source organism: Acidobacteria bacterium UBA7540 (assembly GCA_002478145.1). The sequence continues at coordinate 2,847 of DLMI01000209.1, read as the reverse complement.
TCCAGTTCTCTAAAGGCAGGGAGTACTCGTATGCGATGTACGGCGGGTTCATGTGTCTCATGGCTTCCGGACTCTTGCGTGCTTTTGAGACTTTCGCTTCGCAGCGCGCCTGGAACGACGCCAACCTGGTCTGGGCCGCGGTAGCCAGTTTCGTGGACTGGGTCTGCAACGTCCTCCTGCCGATCTACGCGGCCTTGCAGGTGGCCGCCGGGGGATTGCAACTGGCCGGAGTAACCAACCGTTTCCAGCCAATCTCATGGATGCGGCACTTCGCCGCTGCGGGACTGTGCCTGTTGGTGTCGGGATTGCTTCGGCTCGGCGAGTTCTTCGTAACCCGAGGAACAGGGGGAGTGACTTAATGGGAGGAAATCATGGCGCTTGACGTGACACCTGTTTATCGCAACTTACGAACGCGAGTTACGTTCCTCGGACTCGAGGCCGAGGACCTGTTTGCCATCCTGGCGCTGGCCGTGGTCAGCAACATACTCGGCCGCTTCCTGAAACGCGAAATGTTTGGCTTGCCCATGAACATGATCATGCAGTACCTGGTCCCCTTACTCAGCATCCCTGGCTTGATGTTGTTCAAGTACGGAAAGGCACGAGGGTATCTGCTTGACTGGGTGATGTTCCACTCCAGGCCTCACGTTTATTCAGCGCTTGAACGAGACTCGCAATTGACCCGCGAATATATCCAGCCCGAGGTCGAGCCATGCCGGTAACACTTCAACAATATGAGGAGTCACTGTCCGCGCCGTCGCTCTGCGAGCAGTTGCGGATCCGCGACCTGCTGGATAACGTCGCCATTCAAGTTGATGGATCCTTCGTCGCCGGTTACGAGCTCGGCGGCGTGCACTCCTATTATGCGAGCGACGAGATGAGGAATCGCGCCAAGAACGGGCTCGAAGCCCTGGTCCGGTCGCTGCCGGAGCGCTCCATGCGTATGCAGGTACGATTTGAGATTGCCGAAGGCTACGGCGACTTGGTCAGCCGGTACAACCGGGAGCAACGAAACGAGAGCCCGGTTTTGCAAGCAGTCGACCGCGTACACGCCGACCTCTGGCGCAGTAGGGACTGCGACGGGTTGTACCTCCGTCACATACTTCACGTCTATTTCATCTGGAACCCTAGAATCCACCACCAGTCGCCGGACCTCGAGTGGAAGAAAAAGATGCGGGGCTCAAGCGCCAACCTTTCGGCTACCAAGTGCATCGAGCGGACGCGTCGCGAGCACGAGGACCTCCTCGCGGAGTTCAACAGTTTGATGTCTGGGGTCGAAGCAACACTTCAAGCGACCGGCATGGCGATACACCGAATGCCCCACGACAGCATCTTCCGGGAAGTGAAACGGGCGCTTTACCCGGTAGGGGACGATGCGGTGCCATATCGCCCTCCAGAAACATCGCTCGTTTACGAGAGTGCCCGGAGACAGATGGCCAACGTCAACATCGAGGACGAGACGGACGACTTCCTGAAAATCGGCGGCTTACTCTATTCCTGGATCACTCTGAAGGACCTGCCCGATGCCACCTTCCCGGGCATTCTACGTGAACTCATGTTGATGGAGTTCCCTCTTGTCGTGAACGCGGAGGTGATTCTTCCCGACCAGGCCAAGATGGTGAAGCACTACAAGAGCCAACTCCGGAAGATGTCAGCAGCACAGAGGGATTTTCATGGCGGCTTCCGAGTCAATGTAGACGCCCAGGTGGCGGAAAAGCAGTTGATGAAAGTCTTGCAGGACCTGATTTCAAGCTCGCTCAAGAGTTGCCAGATGAGCCTGACTGTTGCGGTACGAACATCCAGGCCGCCGCGCAGCAGGCTGGAACACGAGGAGGCCGAGCGGACCCTGGCAGACCGCCGGCAGCGGGTAGTCCATGCAATTGCCCGCATGAACGGGAGCCGTGGAATCATGGAAAGTCTCGCGCAGAAGCGCCTGTTCTTTGGGGGGCTTCCGGCGATGGCAGGGGAAAACAAAAGAGAGCTTGACGTGCTCACCCTTCATGCGGCTGACCTGTTACCTGTCGAGATGCCATGGGAGGGGACACCGAACTCGCCTCTCATGCTCTTTGAGACTCCTCATCACCGGTTGATCCCATTTTCGCCGTTCGATTCGAGCTTGGGCGACGCCAACATGCTCATCATGGCGAAAAGCGGGGGTGGAAAGACATTCATGGCCCAGCTTTTCCTGGTCATGATGGCGCGCGCCAACCCCCTTATTTCCATTTTGGAACGTGGTGATTCCTATCGGCCGCTGGTGGAACTGATGGGTGGCCGGGTGATCGAAGTGGACCTTGAGGGCAGCGAAACCCTAAATCCCTGGGACTTGCCGCCGGGCGAAACCTCTCCCGGCAAAGACAAGATCGCTTTCCTGAAGAACCTGACGCGGCACATGCTGGGTGACAGCCCCGGCTCGGACACGTCCCTTCTTGACAACCTGATCAGCGATGCCATCGCGCGCACCTATAAGCGCTGTGCCATCCGGTATTCCAATCCGATTCCTACGTTCAATGACTTGCGGGAAGAGCTGGCGCAATGGCGGGATGAGGAGCGGATGCAGCGCACCATTGATGAGGCCAAGCTGGCCGCGATCAAGCTCCGTTCGTGGACGGGAGAAAAGGGTATTTACGCCAAGCTGTTCGACGCCCCGACATCGCTGAAGATCGACAGCAATTGGCTGTTCTTCGATGTGGAGGGATTGAGTTCCGACCCGCGCCTCGAAACCGCCATGAGCATGCTGATCGCCAATGTGATGGCAACCAGGGCGGCGGGAAGGAAGGGACAACCCAGCATCACCGTGCTTGACGAGTGCTGGTCGCTGCTCGATTCACCCTCCCTGGCGCCGGAAGTCGT
>DLMI01000053.1:2905-5639 GCA_002478145.1 Acidobacteria bacterium UBA7540 | reverse complement strand
AGCTTGCATTCAAAGCTCACTGGAGATTCGGCGACCCTCGGCGACCGCACGATCTTTGACGCCTCCGGAGTAAGCTTCGCTAACTCGAATTCGTTCACCGACGCGTCGTATTCCCCGCTGGTCAAGTTCATCGCCTCGCGGAGTTCGTACGTAACGATATTGACGACAAATTCCCGAGTCTCACGAATATTTCGCAACGTGTCCTTGGCTTCGCCCTTACCGCCCTCCGGACGTTTGGGTTGCCGAAGTGCCGGCGCAAATGCCAGCAACGGAGGATCGGCGCAAACCGCGTTGAAGAAAGAAAACGGCGCCAGATTGGGCTGTCCCGATGCGCTCACCGTCGAGACCCACGCAATCGGCCGTGGCGCCACGGAATTGAGCAGGATGTTGTAAAGCTCGCTGTGTGAAAGGTCGGGCAGGCTGACGATCATCCCATCGAGTATATCTTCTGGCGGCCTTCACTACTCTCCGGCAAATACCTCCTTCGCCGCGATCACCGTGTTGCAGTGAATCGTCACGGTATCCTCCACATCCTGCGCATATCCACCGGCGAGGGTCACCATCACGGGGATGCGCTCGGCCTTGGCGATTTGGAACACGAGAGCATCTCGCCTCTTCAATCCCTCAATCGTCAACGACAATCCGCCGAGCTGATCTTCGCGATAAGGGTCGGCTCCGGCGAGGTAACAAATGAGTTCCGGCTTGAACATGCTCAATCCCAAACTGAGCGCGTCGCCGACGCACGCCAGATATTCGCCGTCGCCGATCATGTCGGGCAAATTCAGGTCAAGCGACGAAGGGGGCTTAAACACCGGGTAGTTGTTTTGCTGATGGAGCGAGATGGTGAAAACGTCCTCGGCGTCGGCGCTGTGCATTCTGGCAGGGCGATTGCGATTCAGGGCTGACCCGGACGTCCAGGGCAGCCAATCGCCCGGTGCACGCTTTCCGGCAAAAATCACTGCCGTGCCATTCCCTTGATGAACGTCGCAATCGACGGTCATCGCGGTGCGAATCTTGCCATCGCGCTGTAGCCGCCGTATCGCCACAGCCACGTCATGGATCATGCAGAATCCCTCACCGTGATCCGGAAAGGCATGATGAAACCCGCCACCAATGCTGACTGAGACGCGGTCGACTAAAGCTTGCCGCGCCGCCAGCATGGATCCTCCCGCCGCCAGCCAGAACGCATCTACCAGATCGCGCGAGTAGGGAACCTCAAGCTCCAGTTCCTCCTGCGAGCTGAGCGTGCCCGTCGCTAGCTTGTCCACATACTCGGGCGTATGCACGAGCAAGATGTCCTCATCGGTAGCTGGTTCAGGTTCCAGAAAGTCGTTGGTTTCGGCGACCCCGCTCGCCAGCAGGCGTTCGCGGATTTTCCGGTATTTCTCTGCCGGGAAGACATGCTCGCCGATGGGCAAATAGTAGCCGTCGCTGTAGATCAGCTTGAAGGGAAGCATGCAACACTCAGCATTCAGCACTTAGCCAGACCGTTGCTGAAGGACTTCATATAATACGCGGGCAGGGAAGAATTGGCAGTCCTCTCGTTAGCGCTTCTTCGGAGGTTGAATTGTCGGAGCCAACATCGACCTGCGCACCGGCACAATCGCGCCCCTCGCCGGGTCAGTCGCGGCATTAGCGCGGGTCAGCACTTCCTGCTGGATGTACTGCACAAACTCCTGAATCTGCCGCTGCATCTCCTCCATGCGCTCCCGCATTTGCAGAATGATCGCCATACCGCTGATGTTCACTCCCAGGTCCCGCGCCAGCGATAGGATGAACTCCAGCCGCTGCAGATCTTCGTCCGTGTAAAGGCGAGTATTGCCCTCGGTGCGCGACGGCTTAAGCAGCCCTTCGCGTTCGTAAAGGCGCAGGGTCTGTGGATGAATGCCATACATCTCGGCTACCGCCGAGATCATGTATGCGCCCTTGGATTTTCGTTTCGTCATCGCCTGGTATTCGGTCCCGAACTTCCGCAGTCACCAATCTACAGCAAAAACAAGTCGGCCACGGATCATCGCAGAGTCCCACGAATCAAATAAGCCAGATTCGTCTGCATCCGCGTGAACCCGTGGCCGACGATCTTGCTAGGCGGCTGGTTCGGGCTTCTGTTCCGCCGGAGCCCATCCGTGCGGCTTCAACAAATGATTGACGGCATACGCTAAAAAACCCGCCGCAATCAAAATCATGCCGAACTCGAACGAACTCATATTCCAAACCTGCTCATGCTCGCTCCGGATAATGGAAAAGCCCAGAAGCAGCATGGGCGGAATGCCGATCGCAATCGCTCCAAACAATCCGCCAGGGACGCGGAACGGCCGTGCCAGCTCCGGCTCGCGAAAGCGCAACACAGCCAGCGCTATAAATTCCAACATCAGGCTGAAGCCGTAAAGAAGAATGTCCAGCGTCACCAGTCGGGCAAAACCCAACCCGAGGCACATCGCCCATCCCATCGCCAGCGCGATTATCGCAACCCAAGGCGCCCGTGACTTCTTCTGCAGCTTGGCAAAGATACCGGGTAGCATGCCGTCTTGCGCCATTGCCAGGGGTAGGCGCGAATAGCTCATCACCAGCGCATTAAACATGCCGAAGGCGCTGATGATGCCACCGAGCACCACTCCAATGCGCAGCAGCGGTCCGCCCAGCAGTCCCGCGATGTCCGCCCACGATCCAGTCTCCCACGCCGTCGCTTTCAGCCCAGTCATCCACATGGCCGCAAAGGGAAGCACGTAGCTTA
>DLMI01000053.1:0-2770 GCA_002478145.1 Acidobacteria bacterium UBA7540 | reverse complement strand
TCCACGGTAGAAGTCGTCGGCTTGGTCACGGCGTTCGCCAGCGCACCCATCTTGAAGGGAGCCAACAATACGATCGCCACAAACGGCGCTGACAGCGCGAAGAAAAGCCACAGGGACGTCAGCGATACCACCTTCACGCCGGCAATATTCAAAACCGCGCACGCAATCACTACCGCAAGCGCAACCCACCATCCGCGATTTCCCTCCTGGAACCACGGGAACATGCGGGTCAAGTAGGCCACAAACAGCGTGGGATAAATCGCCATGTCGAAAATGGACGCGACCAGTGAGAGCCACGCTTCCTGAAATCCCCAGAAGTTGCCCATGGCGCGCCGTACCCAGGCGTAGTAGCCGCCTTCATAGGGCAACGCACTCGACAGCTCGCCAATCATGAAGGCCGTAGGCAGACTCCAGAGCAGCGGCGTGAGCAGCAGAATCAGGATCGCGCGTCCGTACCCAGCACCGTGCACAATGTCTTCCGTGCCGTAGGTTCCGCCTGACACCATAAAGAAGGTGGCGGCCACCAGTGGCCACAAGGTGAGACGAACGAATTTTTTCCGGTTGGGGACGACGGCGAGAGGTTGGGGGTTCTCGGTTTGTTGACGCGGGGCGCTAGCTGTTGCCAATTTCGATGTCTTCCTCCTCAGGCGACTCACTCTCAGCAACTCCCGCAGCGGGCTGGTCGTGCTCGAGCTTTCTGGTTTGGTTAGATTCCAGAAATCACGCTGGAGTTAGTTCGCAGTGTAGAGATTACGGCATTTTTCAAACGATGCAAGAAAAATGTGGAAGATTTCGAAAGATTTTGTCAAGAAGGTCAGCAGCGTCGGTAACGTCCGAAAAATCCGGAACACAGGGGACACCCTTCGACTGCTCTCAGGGCAGGCTTCGAATTACCCTGCGATCGCCTGTGCCCTATGCGTTGAAGATTTTGGGACGAGTCGAACGTGGAGATTCCGCAATGCTCACAGCTTCAGTTCCCAGGTCTCGGCAACCAAGTCCTCGCGGCTCCAACTGCTGTGCTTCTCTCCGCGAAGCAGTTTGAAGCCAGCATTCTGGTAAATGTCGCGCGCCGCCGCAAGTTCGCTCTGCGTCCACAACAGGATCTTCTTGTATCCCACTCTTTGGGCGAATCGAACGCACGGTGTGCGCTACACCGGTATGGCTGCGTGGGAGGGACTACTGAGCGACGATGAAACCTGGAAGGTGGTTACGTTTCTTAGCCGCTTAAACCACTTGCCTCCCCGCGTTGCCGAGCAGTTTCGCAGGGAGCAGTCACTATACCTGCTTCCACAGTTCTTCCCGCGGATCTTCCGGATTCAGCTTGGCCAGTTCGCGCAGCAGTTCTTTCGTACGCTCGTCCCGGGGCATCGGCACCGTCAGCGTGATCTCGACGATCTCATCCCCGCGCACCCCCTCTTTGGTGGCCGAAGGCACGCCCTTCTCGCGCAGCCGCAGTTTTTGCCCCGACTGCGTCCCCGGCGGAATCTTGAGCAGCGCCCGCCCATCAATCGTCGGCACTTCAATCTTCGCTCCCAAAGCCGCTTCGCTAGCGCTCACTGGGACAGTGAGATAAATATCATCCCCATCGCGTCGGAAGATAGGATGCTCTCCGATCCGGATGATCACGTACAAGTCACCAGCCACGCCGCCGTGAGCCCCGGCATTACCCTTGCCGGCCAACCGGATACGCTGCCCGTCGCGTGTCCCCGCCTTGATCCTCACCTCCAGCGGCTCAGTCCGGCTTACCGTGCCCTCACCGTGGCAAGTGGGGCAAGTGGAAATATTCTTGCCCGTTCCCTGACACCGCGGGCACGCCACATTGAACTTCATCCGCCCACCGGTCTGCGTGATCTGCCCGGTCCCGTTGCACTCCGGGCATTTCCCCGGCGCCTCAATGTAGCCTTGCCCGTGACAATTCCCGCAAACGTCCTGCCGAGTAATGTTGAGCCGCATCACGCCGCCGCGGATCGCCGTCCAGAATGGCACGTTCACTTGATATTCGAGATCCGTCCCGGGCTCAGGTCCAGTTTCAGTCGCTGTCGCTCCCCGTCCGCCGCCGAACATTCCCGAGAAAATGTCCTTGAATCCACCGCTGCCGCCGGTTCGCCTGCCTCGCCCAGCGCTATCCACTAGATCCGAAAAGTCGAACCCGCCGAAGTCAAACGGAACCCCTTGCCCGCCGGCGTGCCCTGCTCCACCACCAGAAAATCCTCCCGGCGCGCCTCCGGCAAATCCGCCTGCCCCACCGCCCCGCGCATACGCCTCGGCCGTCGCCGGATCAATATTGTCCGAATAGAACCCGACCTGGTCGTAGATCTTGCGCTTCTTCGGATCGCTGAGTACGTCGTTTGCCTCGGAGAGTGCCTTGAACTTCTCCTCCGCCGACTTGTCCCCAGGATTAACGTCTGGATGGTACTTGCGCGCCAGCTTGCGAAACGCCTTCCGAATCTCCTCCGCCGACGCAGACTTCTTCACCCCCAGAGTCTCGTAATAGTCTTTTTTGGAAGTGGTTGCCATTATGGTCTTATCTCTTTTGGCTTGCTATCTTCGCCACCGCTCCAGCGTATTCTGCTGCACTCCTCCTCCGGGCATCTATCTCCCGAAACAAATATTCGAAAACGAAGCGAACTCGGTCGAAGGCCTGGACGCATTCCTCCTCCGAGCTCGTTTTGCAATTGCGGCACACATACTCCTTCGCGCCGAACCCGTCTCTGTAAGTGGTGTTCGGGCTGATATAGGTCTCCCAGTTTGTCTCTTTGTCACACTTCTC
>DLMI01000136.1 GCA_002478145.1 Acidobacteria bacterium UBA7540 | reverse complement strand
TTAGTAGGGTCGAGGACTGGCGCCGCGCTCCGTAGACTCGGCCTATCTATTGCTCCCCGTTTCCTCTGGGAGTGCCTCACTAGCCGAATCGTAAGCCGGTTTCCAGTCCCCGCCTCATCAAACCCAGCGTGCAGCTTTCCCGCACTAGGCTTTCCTGTGTGCTTCTTGTCAAGGGTTATGTGGCTCATTCGAGCGGAGCAACTTTCAGCTGTGATCTCCATACACGACCCGGTAATCATTAAACAGTCCGAGAGTGTCGTAGATCCACTGCGTACTCCACCGCTTCCAGCCGAATCCCTTGCGCCCTCGCGCACGTAGCAAATGCCGCCGCACCTTCTTTTCCACCCAGAGTTTGATATAGGAAAAGCACCCGCTCGAGTTTCCTACGCGAAAGTAGTTCACCCAACCCCGCAGAATCGGATTGATGCGTCCGATCACGATCCGCGCGGGCTGGCTAACGGATTGCCGGAAGATTTCCTTAAGCTTCCGCAGGAGTGCCGTCCGCTTCTTCGGCTTGGGCACAAAATGAGGCCGCCACTTTCCCTGACGACTTCGGACGCGGCGATACTCAAACCCCAGAAAGCTGAAGCTTTCTCCCTTCGTTAGGTCTACTTTCCGGCTCTTCTCCTCGTTTATTTCAACTCTGAGTTGACCCAATTCCTCTCGCAGTCGTTTCTCCACCGCCCCGATTAGCCAGTCCTGCCGCGGATGAGAGCTAATCAATACCACCAGGTCATCCGCAAAGCGCGCGTATTGAACATTGGGGTATTGTCCCCGTCGCGTGGTCGCAATCGCCTTTTCCAGCATCCGGTCTACCTCGGTAAGGTAGAGGTTACTGAGCATTGGCGAAATTACCCCGCCCTGAGGAACTCCCTTCGCTCCGGTCGACTTCAGGATCATCTTCAAGAGTTTCATCACCGATGCATCTTGAACCCGCTGAGCCACTTTCTCGAGCAGCAATGAATGCTGCACATTATCGAAATAGGCTCGGAGATCCAAATCGATGATTCGTGTTAACCCTTGGACGATCGCCTGATCAACTCTGCTTACCGCTTCATGGGCCGACCGCTTCGGTCGATAGCCGTACGACCCCGGTTGGAAATCAGCTTCGAAGATCGGCTCCAGGATGAGCTTAAGCGCACCCTGAACCACCCGGTCGCGGATCGCGGGGATCGAAAGTACGCGGACTTTTGTGCCCCCGTCCTTCGGGATCTCCTTCTTCCGCACTGGCATGGGTTGATACGTGTTTTGGTCCAGTTCGTCCTGAATCTGTTTCAGAAAACCCTCCACTCCACTTTCTTCGACGGCATCAAACGTGACTCCATCGATCCCAGGTGCACCATTGTTGTTCTTGGCCATCTGGTAGGCTTCCTGGAGCGTTTCCATCTTGCAGACGTGAACGTACAGTCCCCAAAAGCGCCAAGTTGGTTCTGCCTTCGCCTTGACGTATATCCTCCTCCTCAGGTCTTGCAAACTGATAGGTGACTTTGTCATCTCACCTTGCCTCCCGTTGGTTGGAGTTCGTACACAACAGCAGGGCCTCTTCGCTCCACGGGCATTACCCCGCATCACCGCTACTGCTGGCCCCTCCGCCACCCTCTCGCCGTCCTCCGATTTCCTGGTGATCCCAGTTATACGGTCTTCTGCTCCGTGGATTTCTCCATGGGACGAGGAGGGTTTCTCCAGTTGCTCAATGTGTCCTTGTCATCGTGCTGTCGCTATCGCCCCGCCAGAGCGTCTCGTCGCATCGGTCAGTTTGCAACGGTCCATCTTGCCTTCACCCCCTCAGTGTGGGTTCGGCCTCTGGGGTTTAGGGTTTCGAGGTCACCTGTGCGTTCACTTTCGTTACAGCCCAATGACTCGCTCACCATCCCAAAAGGATGATTTTGTCGGACCGACTTCACGCGTTTCGTTTCCTCCACACATGCGGCCCTAGCTACAAGAGTTCTGACTCTTCCCTTGATGGGTCTACCTCCCATTGAACACATCTGCCTTTTTCTGGACATACACTAAGGCCCCTTCCCTCCACCGGCATTACCCGGCTTCATCGGTCGTACGAGCCTCTCCGCCACCCCATACGGCCCGGCCTAGTCTCTCGCGAGTTGCCAGTTGATCGATACCACGATCACCGCTGGGGCTTCCCGTGTTGCGTCTGATCCACTATGTCTGCATGCCGTCGCCACTACCCCGGCAGGATCGATGAAACTGATTCGCTCATTCCTGCTCCATCGTCTGCGGCCTTCCCCAGATTACAGTTGGGTCGGCTCCTGCATTACATTTTTCGAGGCCTGCTCAGCGTTCACTCACGTTACAACCTGCAGACTCGCCAAGTCGCCTTATGCGACCCTCTACACCGGAGGCTCCGACGGCTTTGTTGCCTTCACCGCCGCTCCGATTGCTACCGGGTGGAACGATCCAGTTCCCGGGCGGGTCTTTCATCCCGCTGTGGACCAACGCCTTTCACGGCGCACCGTAATCGGGATATTACAACAACTAATTTTTGGAGTCGCAATTCAGCGCGTTGCGTCGACCCCAATATTCATCTGTATAAAATCGAACGGTGTACCACTGGCTCTCGACACGATCTACACGCGGGACTTCGCAGGGTATGCCATTGAACTTGCCAGGCTGATGGTTCCTGGCCGCGACGGAAAGCGAATCTGTCGGATCGAAAACAAGATATACCGTAGTATCTCCTGCCCCAGCAAATCCCCAACCATCCCATTCGACATGCTTCAGCTCCCCGTCGGCTGAAGCTGGTTGTGCCAGAACCTTGGTCTTGTAATCATGCGACCATACCAACCATCTGGCTTCTGTGTGGACTGAGGAAAAGTGTCCCAGTAAGGCCGCTGAAATCGCCCAATAGATGGCCAGCATCAGCACTATCAATCGACGCTGCCGCCGCTTCTTGCGAATTGCGTCGACAACAAAGAGACCGAGGACCAGGAAACTGAGAAGCACGTACAGCATGAAGGATCCATCTCTGTCCGGGACGAGGAGGGCCAGAAACATCGCCAATACGGCACACAATGGCAGCCACCAGTTAAATCGATCGACTTGCATAACGGTAATGCTAAGTGTTGCACCGACCCCGGAAACCTGAAAAGTTACTGATGTCGTAAACAGGCGTGGCTGTTGAAAAAGGAACCAAAGCAGTAATTTCAGCGAATTTCAGCATTTGCGTCGAACGAAGATTCAACAACTTACAAAGAGAATTTTGAGCTTGAAACACCTCGGAAGGAGTTTTTCAACAGCCACAGGCGATTACACTCACAACCCCTCAGTGAGCGATATGGCGATAGCTGGTAATGTGCTGTTTTGAATTATTTCGCGTGATGCAGTTGGCGCCGTAGGGGTTCCACGATTACACCGATCAGCGCATAAGTAACGGCATTCGCAGCTAGAACCTCATACACGCTAATCGGGTAATGCTTGCCAGCTATCGCAACGGGGCAGGTCAAACAGATGAGAGTCCAGACATCCCGCATTCGTTCGCTCGTAGACGGGAAGGTTGCGATGGCAAAAAGTGCCCAGAAGCCCGCAATCAGAAAGCCTGCACCCGTCCAAATTGGAATTCGGTATTTCATGGTGCCGCTCCTAACCAGCATCATTCTACGCAGGCGGCTATTTCAGGTTACTCGGCGCGATTGTTGTTGTTCGTGACGGTCTGTTCCTAATCACGCATCCAAACCCACTAACCGCGCCGAGGAGGATCATCCAGCTGGTCGCCGCGTTGCTGCGAATCGCTAAATTTCCATCTCGGGCGCCAACGGCAAAGCCTGTGCCGAGGCCTACGGCCATAAAAGCAAGGATGGTAAGCAAGCTGAGTAGTCTCCCTTTGATCCCCTTCGCGCTCAGGATCGCCCATGCGGCAATAACGACTAGCCCCAAGAGTTGCGTCAAATGCGAGTTCATCGTTTCTTCTCTTAGGACCGTGGGATTTTGAATCCACAGCCTCTCAATGCGATTGTAAACCTGGACAGCCGACGGCGCTTTCCCTACGTGGGCGGCCTAAATGACACGGGCACTCCAAAGGTAGGCGATGTCAACTGTCGCAATCGCATTATAAAAGG
>DLMI01000079.1:4027-7495 GCA_002478145.1 Acidobacteria bacterium UBA7540 | reverse complement strand
ATTCTGGGGCGTCAGGTAGGCAGTCACTGAAGCTGGAGGTACGCCTATCACTATTGGGGTTTCTCCCACGTAGTTGACACACCATTGCCATTAGCTGCTTTTCGCGCAATCAATTCAAACCCTTTCGCGCGGGCGCTTTTCTCCAGGGCCTGGAGCCGAGCGCGACCCGCGACGGGATTTGGCCCTGTCATCTGAATCTGACCCAGGGCGAGAGAGGCCTCCAGCTGCAATCGAAAAAGACCCAGGTTGCGCGCTCGGGCTAGCGCTTCTTGAGCTGTAGTCTCCGCTCCGCCCAGGTTTTTCCCCGCTGCCATGACGTAAGCATGATCAAGAATCACAGGGATTCGAACGGTTACATCCTGGCTCTTTTCCGAAAGTCGGACCGCTTCGGCAATGGCTGCGCGCGCCTCGTCTACCTTTCCTTGTTGAAGAAGGGCTCTCGATAACATCGATTGCGCGAAGATTTCCTCATCAGCGTAAGCATCCGCGCGAAACGCTTCGACCGCCGCACGGCTGAGTTGTTCCGCCTCGGTTCCTTTGCCCGAATCGCAATCCAATTCCGCCAGCGCCAGGCGAGTCTCGGCGGCATCACTTTTGTTTCCAAGTTCCTCTTGCAAGGAGAGCGCCTCAACGTAAGCCTCGTGTGCTTTATCCGCTTCTGCCAGTTGTCGCAATGCCTGCCCAATTTTAACGAGCGTGGAAGCGTAAAGGACCTTTCCACCAGTCTCGCGCATAGTAGTTAATTCCTGCTGGTACATCTGGTGAGCCCCGGCAAGATCCCCCTCTTCTAACAATACGTCTCCGATCGCCCCCAGGGCCTGCGCAGCTGAAACTCGATGTCCCACCTCGTTCGACAACTCGAACGTCTTCTGAAAATGGTTCCGTGCGTCTTGCAGTTTTCCTTGTGCGCGCAAGAGGATGCCGGTGTCGCCCATCACGCTTGCCATTCCATACTTGTCACCCGCCTTCTGGTAGATCCGGAATGCCTCGTCGTAGAACCGACGCGCAGTAACGAAATCTCCTCTCTTGACGGATATCACACCGAGGTCCAGCAGTGCTCCCGCTTGCCCCTTCTGATTGCCGATGGATCGAGCCAGGGTCAGTGCTTGGCTGTACAACTTCTCGGCCGCAGCAAAATCGCCTTGATTGATGGGGACCTCGGCCATCTCGTGCAGGGTCTGCTCCAAACCGCTGCGGTCTCCCGCGGCTTCATAAATCTGTCTAGCTTCTTCGCAGGTACTCTTGGCCTTTTCGTTTTCTCCAAGATCCGCTAAAGCGCGGCACTCAGAAATTCGGGCGCGAGCCACCAGAAGTTTGGCCCCCTGTTCACCTGCCCTTTGCGCCGCCAGTTCAGCCATTTCGAGCCTTCGTTTGTGGTCGCCGAGCGACCCAGCGGCGTACGATCTGGCCAAGTCGATTCGCGGGTTTTCCTTTGTCTCCACCCCCAAAGCATCTAGAGCGGCCAAGCTCTTCAATGCATCTTTGCCTCGGCCACCAGCAGTTTCGGCGTCGGCCAGTTGCAAGCCGTAATCGAGATTGTCGGGGAAAAAGCTGAATAGCGTCTGATAGGCTTCGATTGCTTTTCCCCAATCCCTGCCCGTCTCATAGAATCGAGCCTCCACCAGCAGGTGCTTCTCACGCGAAAGATTTCCCGCTCCGTCCAAGGCTTTCTTTGCCTCCTGCTGTGCGTTGGAGTCATACCCGAGGGACGACCACGTCCTTGCGAGCTCAGAGTGCGCAAGAGGAAAGGAGGGATCGGCGGCGACAGCGTGGCTGAGGAGATCCCGTGCCGATAGCGCATCAAAGGCCCTGATCTTGGCGAGTCCTTGCGAATAGGAACGCATTGCTTCCGGATTCGACGGTAGCTCGGCTCTAACTCCATCGGATTCGATTTGGGAAAGCTTCTCCAGCCCGAACTGCTCGCGCAAGCGTGCACCAACCTGCGACACCAGGTCGATTATGGTTTTCTCAGCGCCCGTTTCCGAGACGGCAGCGACAGTTTCTCCTTTGACAGTGTCTTCGAGACGAAGGTCGAGGCGAAATTGGCCTCCCTTTTCTTTTCCCAAGTCGAGATATGAGCCGAGAATGATGAAGTCGCTTGCCAGGTTCTTGCGAACTTGTGTCAATGTGTCGGGAGGCAGACTCTCTACATCAGAAAGACCAAGGTCGATTTTCGTTCGCGCGATTGTCTCGTCCGGTACAGTGCGCAATTGCTCGCCGGCTCCCAGTTCGGCAGTCAGCATCTCCGACAGCGCGGTCGAAATCCAAGCGGTGTCTGGGCGGCTGGAGAGATTCTTAAAACCTAATATAGCGACCGAGGGTCGTAGTCGAACGTGAAGAGCGCTGAGCGGTGGCTCGGTGGCATTCTTCTGCTTCCACAACTTGCGCGCTGCCCAAACTCCCAAACCTGCTGTCACAGCGAGTATCAGTATGGCGGTAGCCAAGGACTCCGTATGCCGATGGACGAATTTCCCACTGAGGTAGAGAAGAGTAGGTTTACGGGCTTTAATGGGCAGGCCCGAAAGGTGCCGCTCGATATCCATCGAGAACTCTTCCGCGGAGGCATAACGATGCTCCGGTTCTGTGCGGATTGCCTTCATCACAATGGTGTCGAGGTCGCCTCGCAAGCTGCGCGGCAGTTCTTCGGGCCGAACGGCACGTGCTTCAGCAACCAGTTGAGGAGTGATTACGGTTTGCGTGCTGCCATCGTGAGATGCCTTTTCGTCAATTCTGCCGACTGCCACACTTGGCTTTTCCGGTTCCTCGTTGTAACGGTGCCACTCGATCTCCAAGGCGGAATCGTGACGAACCCGATACGGCCGATGCCCGGTCAACAGCTCGTAAAGCAAGACTCCGAGCGAATAGATATCCGTGGTCTTTGTAACCGGTGCTCCGTGCGACTGTTCGGGACTCGCGTATTCGGGCGTCATCGGACGCCAATCAGTTCGGGTAAGCGTCGTGTCTGGGGACCATTGCGGGTTAAGCACTTTGGCAATGCCAAAATCCAAGAGCCGGACCACGCCCTCCTTGGTAATCAGAATATTGCTGGGCTTCAGATCACGATGGATGACGAGGGCCTCATGGGCATATTGCGCTGCGAGGCAGACGGCGCGGAACAACTGCAAGCGTTCGGAGATCGAGAGTCTGTGAGTATCGCAATACTCGTCGATACGAACGCCCTCGACGTACTCCATGATCAGATAAGGCAAGCCTTCTTCGGTGCTCCCACCGTCGAGGAGTCGTACGATGCTGGGGTGGTCCAGAGCTGCCAGGGCCTGTCGCTCGTTGCGAAAACGCCGGAGGATTTCATCCCGCTGAGTCCCTGGCTTCAGCATTTTGATGGCTACACGCTTGCGATACTGATCATCCGCGCGCTCGGCCAAATAGACGACCGCCATGCCGCCACGCCCAATCTCGCGGAGGACGCGGTACGCCCCGATCCTTTTTCCCGCCATCGCAGGCGACTGC
>DLMI01000079.1:0-3887 GCA_002478145.1 Acidobacteria bacterium UBA7540 | reverse complement strand
CGTAGGGAGTCATCGCCTGCACAGGCCTTACGCAAAAAACTACTTCGCTCCTCGGGGTCTCGCTCCAAGGCCAACGCGAACAGTTCTTTTACTTGGTCCCATTTTTCAGGCATCTTTCTGGTCGCCTTTGCGCAGTTCACGCGCAAGCCATGCCTTGGCCAGGTTCCAGTTGCGCTTCACCGTCGTGCGGGAAACTCCCAAAACTCCGGCAGCCTCCTCGATGCTTAAGCCGCCGAAAAAACGTAACTCCACCAGTTGGGCTTGCTGCGGATCGAATTCGGCCAGCCGGGTGAGAGCTTCATCCAATGCAATGACATCTGCCGCCTTTCCCTTGGAAAGGCCTGCTGCTTCTTCCAGGAAAACTCTTTCGAAGCCCTGGCCGCGCTTTTTGGCGTCATGGCCTCGGCTGTAGTCAACAAGGATACGGCGCATCAGTTGTGCAGCGACGCCCAGGAACTGCTCCCGGTTCTTCCAATGAACCTCTCTCTGATCGACCAGGCGAAGATAGGCCTCATGCACCAAGGCGGTCGTTTGTAAGGTGTGATCACTGCGCTCCCGCTGCAAGTAACGAGAGGCCAGACTGTGCAGTTCCGAGTATAACGACACGACCAAATCGGCCACTGCTCTGTCATTGTCGACATCGAGTGCCCCGAGGAGGGTGGCTGCATATGTTGGTGCATCCATAAGAACCCCGAACGCGATGACCGGAACCACCGGGGCCTGAACGGACACCGCAAGTTGCGATCACTCAAGGTTGGTAAACAAAGAACTAAAGATGTAAGCCAGGGGGAATTCCAGTCTGAGCTCGCGAGCATTCCCAACTCACCCCAAAGATCGCGATCTCTAGGGCCAAAAGTATATATCAAGTCGAATGCAAAACGAACGGGGTTTACGCCTTTGTTTTGGAGCACTTGGAGCTTGCGGGCGCCGAAAACCAGAACCGCCGACGGCCAATACCAAGAAATGTGGACCTTTTTCCGTGGTTTCTTCGCGTTATCTAGATAGAGGCCGATTCTGGATCGTGGGGACGGAAGACGGCAAGTGAATATCAAGGTTCGCGATCTCTGCAGCGGCGCTCAAGAAAAACCTGACCGGAATAAGGAGCATCTATGAAAAGGAGATTCACGATCTTAGCCGTATTTTTGTCCGCTGCCTTTGGCCTGTCGCTGTACCCGAGCGTCGGCCATACGCAAACTTCACTCCAGCCTGCGCTTACCGTCAAAGTTCCTTTCGAGTTTGTAGTCGGAAACCAAACGTTCCCAGCTGGAACCTACAAGTTCCGATCGTTGCTCAACTCCCTCCCCAGCAAAGCTACCATCGACGTACTCGAGGTGCGGAGCTCGGAGGGACGCCTGTACCAAGCCATCGTAACGGACCTGGTTAGGAGCGAGGAGCCCAGCAATCCCAAGCTGGTGTTCACCCGCAGTGACGGCCGCGCTTTCTTGTCTGAGGTTTGGGAGCCCGGTAAACAGACGGGCTGCCGGCTTCAGAACCGCCATGGCCATACTCAAACTGCGGAGAGTGAAAATGACAAGGTAATCCTGATGGCGTCAGCCGACTGGCGCTAAGGAGCATCGATGATCGAGCAGATAAATTTGAGAGAAAAGGTCGACCGGGCGCGTCTCAGTTTTGATACCCAACTGGCACAAGTACTGCTCGGTCGGCCCGACCTGAGCCATGCCCAAATCGCAAAGGAGTTTGGAATCGGTAAGAATGTGGTTCGCCGCGTGATCAAGCAATTCAACATCGGTGGTCGTAAGCGCGGCCCGAAGGCCAAGGCAGGAGAGCCGGCTTCATAACGAATCGCAGATGGCGAGTTCACGTCCTACGGCTCAGCCTCCCGGAACTTCCGCCCGCGCCTGCTAGTGCCATCGAATGCGGTCACCGCCGGCCCGCGCGGATCGCGCAACGGCATACGTGACCGTAACCCCGAGCGCCACACAGCGAAAGCGAACAGGGAGTCGCTCTTAGCACAGAGGTTTAGCCCGGCAAGATCTCCTTCAGTGCCCACTCAATCCTATCGACTTCTTCGCGGATAACTCTGATCGATTGTTGGTTCTTCGCTGGGTGGGCCAACGGAGTGATTCCTTCCAGGGCGCCTCGTATGTGATGATTGCGAGCCCAAATGAAGTTGAGCCGCGCGCTCCTCTGTTTACGATTTCTGTAAACGCCGCCGACGAACTTGGTGGCGAGCCATGCAAATACCAAACCAAACAGCAGCTCAACCGGAATACGATCGGTTATGCCGTCAAACTCCGAAAACAAAAGTCGATATACCGCTTCACCCATCCCAAATGATGCAAACAGTATAGTGGCCCCGAACAAATATACTTTTAGCCGCTCCATTGGTTGGAAGTGTATCGAGTCGTCTCTTCCGTCACGTGCTCGCGTAAAGTTGATCGCCATGCTTCCCCCAAATGTCGCCGCTCTCCAGGTCACAATCTGCGGCGCCAGTCTCGCTGAAATGATAACTTGAAATTGCCCAGGAGGCTCGACCTTTCTCGCGCGGTATTTCTGCCGCAAGCTGCGGTACAATTACGACCATTCACTTCGCCACTGGGTTCAACCCGCGCCCCGGGATTTCTGCGAAGCATTAAGGACTAGGTCCCATGAACGTCCTGTTACTCTCTATGCCGGATTCTTTCGAGCATATGCCGCCGGCCGCCATCCGCATGCCCAATGGCGCTCTCACATCGCTTGCGGGAAACGTTGATCCGCACCACCGCGTGGCCGTCGCTGACTTGATCCTGGTGCAGCGACAGGTTCGTGAAACTGTAACCAGGCTAGTCTGTGAGCTCAATCCTGAAATCGTCGGACTCTCCATCATGACGTTTCAGCGCCGGACTGCCGGTCGCATTATCGAACTGGTGCGCGCTCTCCGACCGGGCGTGAAAATCGTCGTGGGCGGGTACGATCCCAGCCTTGCGCCCGAAGCGTACGAGGAAATGGGCGTGGATTATCTTGTGCGCAGCGAAGGGGAAGTCACCTTCCGCGAATTGTTGCGCGCAGTCGAGCAGTGCTCCGGGTTTGAGAGAATCTGTGGTCTTTCCTACCGCAACGGCGAAGGCTGGGTACACAACCCAGCCCGGCCGCCGCACCGACTGGAAGACAGAGAAATCCGTCCGCCGAAGCGCGATGCGCGCATGCTGAAGGGATACACGTTGCTGGGCCGCCAAGTGGATGTGATCGAGACCTCGCGTGGCTGCACCTACGATTGCAGTTTCTGCTCCATCATCGAGATGCGCGGCCGCAACTTCTACACCTACTCTTTCGATCGCGTGTTGGCCGACATTCGTGACGCCCGCGATCACGGCGCTCGAACCATTTTCCTGGTCGACGACAACATTACGCTGAATGTGAAGCGCTTCGAGGCTTTGTGCGAGGCCATCATTACCGCAGGGCTGCACAAACTCGACTACTTCGTGCAGGCCATGACCTCCGCCATTGCCAACCACGGCGAAACTCTCGCGCCACTGATGCGGCGGGCCGGGTTCCGCTACGTTTTTCTCGGCATCGAAAACATCTTGGAAGGCGACTTGGAATTCCTGCGGGCCTCCGCCAAGAACACAGAGCGTTCGAACGGCCATGACACAGGCAATGCCACTCTCAAGGCCATCGATTACCTGCACCGTAATCAGATGTATGTAGTCGGCGGATTAATCGTGGGCAGTCCGGGCGACACTCGCGAGTCCATCGAAGCCAACCTCGAATTCGCCCGCCGGTATGTGGACTGGCCCTACATCCAGCATCCAACGCCTTATCCGCGCACGCCCATGACGAAGGACTTCCGCGATCAGGGTTTGATCATGAATGAGCGGCTCGAGGAATATGACGGCACTACGGCCGTCGTGCGTACCGAGCACCTAGCGGCCGAAGAAGTGGAGTTT
>DLMI01000150.1 GCA_002478145.1 Acidobacteria bacterium UBA7540 | reverse complement strand
CGATGGAAATCGATTTTTTAAAAAAAACGTTGCGGCGTTTCAGGGAACATCGTCTGCCAGTCGCCGTCAATGGCGGCACCGACTCTATGAGCAAATCCAAGAGGCGGCCAAAAGCTGGGAGCGGCAACTCGGGTCGCCGCCCCAGTGCTCATCGGCTGCGATGAGTTTCCAGTCGGTTATTCCTTGGCGGGTTGCCCTCCGGCAGAGCCTGCCTCCGCTTCACCGACTGGTGACGATTCTCAACAATCCACTTTGCCGTACAATGATTTTTCAGCGAACGGCAACTACCCCCTTAACTTCGTGTCTCACTCCAAGGGTGCACTTCAGTCGCCCGTCCTCCCCTCCCACACCCCCGGACATGACGCTCAAGGTTTCCTGTGTGGCCTTGCAGCTGTTGTACAGCGTGTAAACTGGATGTCTATTCCGGTTGAGTTACTTGCTCCGCTTGCGATTGCGGCAACGAATTTGAGTTTTTCCATTGCACGTACCACGAAGCGGCGAACAAGGCCAACAGCAGCACAACTCCGGCCACGCTCCAGATCACGTTTCTGGACTTTGGCTCCGGGCTGGGCTTTAGCTCAGAACTGGGCTTTGGCTCAGGCGCCGGGATTCGGGTAGGGGCAACGGCTGCCGCACCTCCGCCAACGGAAACTACGCCCAGCGTTTGTCCACAGCTACGGCGGAAACGCGAGTCATCGGGTAAATCAGAGCCAGACTTTGTACAGAGCATAGCTACTCCTTCCCGCCATTCGTGGAACCATACTGTCGCAGATAGCACGCGCTCAAATTGTCCGCGCAACCCCAGGTGCCTGTTCCCCTCCCATATAGTGCGAGACCGCATGAAACGTTTCATCGGATTATGGGAGGTATTCCGTGGTGCTTTCGCGAAAACCTTCCCGTTTTCTGCGTCCCCACTTACTGGTCTCACCTGGGCCGGTCAGCCGAGGGGAGGAAATCCCGCAATTGAATGCGATCAGTTCGGCTCGGCTTCATTGAACACCGCGATGAGAGAATGTCCTCGTTGGCGAAATCCCCATTTCACTCAAAATGCTCCGGCCAAACGGTCGCTGAGTGTTCTGTCTCCGGGCCGTACTCCCGAAATCCCGCACCGGATACTCAACACTTGTTTCGGTTTCGATGGTGATGAACATTGTGTTTGTGCTCACGGATTCTTCGTTGCCGAATTGCCCGGGTTCGAGAGTGGCAGTCCCGTCAAATCCAGGTTGTGCATGACCAGGATCTGCCACTCCCCGGCATTCTTTGCCATCACAAAATTCAACAATCCTTGACGATCGGGCCGCGGGTTTCCCTGGGCATCCATCGCACCCGTCATCTCCCAATGCACATCCACGGCGGCAACGTCGGGACGGATGAACCGGGTCTTGATAGCCGTATAGCTCTGGTGGCTGTTCTTAAAAATGGTCGCGAACAGCGGCGCGTGGAACTCTTCAATTTTCGAGCGTCCGCTCGCACCTGTTCCCCGCCAATTGGTGAAGTCGGCGTCCTCTGCGAAGACCGCGGCGAACGCCTTCGCGTCATGCCGGTTCCATGCGTCCACGAATCGGTCTATCACCGCCACGATTGCCTGTCGATCCGTTTCGCCCTTTGTCTGGCCACCCACTGCCAAAGGCACTCCAGCGAAGGCAAGCATCGGACCGGTCATCAGAAGAAGTTTCCAACTGAGAGCTATGTTCGTCATAGACCTCCGGGTATTTTGCTCTGAGGTTGTCTGGCCACTGCGTGGCCAGACAACCAGCTCTTACTGACCGGCCCCGCTGCAGCTGCCGGCCGGCGGCGTTACCTGCGACGGAATCGCGCTCAAGTATTCGTAAATCGCATCGAGGTTGTGGTGGGTCATGTCTTGGAAATAGGGCCACGGCATGACTTGCAACAGTTCGCCGGGATTTTCCGGGTCTTCGCCCGTGCGCATCACATGCTTGAACTGAGCCCTCGTCAGGCCCGCGGGCTTGCCAGTACTGTCCGGTGTGATATTCCTGGAAACGAAGGGGCCAAACGGCACGCCTCCGGCAAGATAGTCGGCGGGATCCCATTTCTTGGGTTGGCCAAGGTAGGGGTTGCGTCCCGTCGAGTAAGTCGGGCAGCTATGGCACTCGGCGCAAACTGCCTGCGCGTTCACGATGTAGCTGCCTAGTCCCACCTGCCGGAAGTCCTTTCCTTTCAGGTCTAAATGCACAGGCGCGATGGCTAAGCCAATTCGTATTTCATTTGCTTCTCTTTCCTCAGCGGATGGTTCGTGATTGGCACTCGCCAAGATCGCTGAAAGAAGGAGGGCACAAAACAGCAGGGCGATGGTCCAACGTCGCTTCATCTTCCACCTCAAGTCTTCTCAAATTTCGAGGGCTTTCGCGGCCACCCTCGGGCGAGAGGCAGATTGCCGCAAGCCCGCACGGTTGGCAATGGCCTGCGCCTGAAGATTGGCTTATTTTTTCGTGAACTCGTAAGCTGCTGAAAAATTGGCCGTGTCGCTGGGGGACAGAGTCGATGTAGAATGTCGTCCTCTCCAGTTGGGTGGTCGCGATATGCCCGCGGACGTGGTGAGATTCGGAGACGGTCTTGAACTGGACCGGGGCGCCTATGAACTGCGCCGTTCTGGCCGTGCTCTGAAGCTGGAGCGAATCCCCATGGAGATCTTGCTCCTGCTGGTCGACCGCAGAGGGCAACTGGTGTCCCGAGAGGACATCATCGCAAGAATCTGGGGGCAGGATGTCTTCCTGGATACCGATAATAGTATCAACGCGGCGATCCGGAAGATTCGTCAGGTTTTGAAGGACGATCCAGAAAACCCAGTCTTCGTACAAACGGTCACGGGGAAAGGGTATCGGTTCATCGCGGCGGTGACGGAGGTCAGTGTTCCGGCTCAGCAAGGTGGCGATGGCAACCCGGGGACCAAAGCTCAGACAATCGAACCCGATTTGGTCATCTCCCACTACCGAATTGAGGAAAAGATTGCCAGCGGGGGGATGGGAGATGTTTTCCAAGCCGAAGACCTCCGGCTCGGACGCCGCGTGGCGCTGAAGTTTCTGTCCGACAAGTCAGCCAGCGATAGCCATGCTCTCCAACGCTTCTCGCTCGAAGCGCGAGCCGCATCCTCTCTCAATCATCCCAACATCTGTACCATCTACGAAATCGAGGAACATGAGGGCCGTCCCGTCATTGTGATGGAGCTGCTGGAAGGAGAGACTCTGAGGCAGCGAATGCGTCGCGGCCCGCTGGAAATAGATCACCTTCTGGATCTGGGAATCCATGTGGCCGATGCGCTGCAAGCAGCACACGCCAAAGGGATCATTCATCGCGATATTAAGCCGGGGAATATCTTCATTACGCAGTCTGGTCAAGTGAAGGTTCTCGATTTCGGCTTGGCGAAGCTCACCGCCGGGCATGCCGTCCCGGTGGGCGAATTCGAAGAACCTCTGACAAGAGAAGGTGTGTTGCCCGGCACCAAACATTACATGTCTCCGGAGCAGTTGCGCGACGAGGAAATTGACGGCCGCTCAGACATCTTTTCGCTGGGCGTTGTCCTCTATGAGATGGCTACGGGGAAGAAACCTTTTCCAGGAAATAACGCCTTGGCCGTCGCCAACGCCACGCTGAATTCGCAGGCAGTTCCTCCGTTACACATTAATCCGAAATTGCCGGTTGAGTTTGATGCGATCATCGGGAAAACGCTCGAGAAAAAAACAGATAGCAGATACCAGACTGCCGCAGAACTGCAGTCTGATCTGCAATTGCTCAGGAAGAAACTTGAGTTCCCGAATACAGTCCGGCAAGACGAACCTGCCCAATTCGCAAACCGCCGATCGCTGCGCAGTTCCTGGAGTCCCTGGCAATGGGGCGCCTCGCTAGCAGCCTTGTTCGTCGTGGTGTTTGTCGCTGGCATCTATGGGTTGCACGAAAGGGCGCGGTCACAGTCCACAGGCGGGCAACACCGAGTGATGCTGGCGGTGCTACCCTTCGCCAACCTGAGTAATGACCCGGAGCAGGAGTACTTCAGCGATGGTTTGACGGAAGAGACCATTACAGATTTAGGCGAACTCAACCCGGAACGGCTCGGCGTGATCGCTCGAACGTCAGCTACGGCGTATAAGCACACCAACAAGACGATCGCTCAAATCGGGCACGAATTAGGAGTCGATTACGTTCTGGAGGGCAGCGTCCGGCGGGAGGGTGGAATCGCTCGCATCAGCGCTCAACTGATTCGGGTCCAGGATCAAGTACATCTGTGGGCGCACAATTATGACCGCGAGACCGGTGGACTTCTGGCGCTGCAGAACGAATTGGGTAGGGCCATCGCCCAACAGGTTCAGGTGAAACTGGCGCCGCCTTATGGAGTTCGATCAATCAATAAATACGCCCCAAATCCCGATGCTTATGAGCTCTACCTGAAAGGCCGCTTTTACCTGAACCAGCGGACCTACGCGGAGATCGATAAGAGCACGGGGTATTTTCAACGCGCCATCGAGAAAGATCCCGGCTTTGCGCTGGCCTACGCAGGACTTGCCGATTCCTATCTCGCTAACGCGATTCGGTCCCCGCAAGACTTCGAGCCAAAAGCCAAGGCGGCGGCTTCCAGAGCATTGGAGCTCGACGACGACCTTGCCGAAGCCCACGCGGCGCTGGGAGCGGAAAAAGCTGACTTTGAATATGACTGGCGAGGCGCAGAACAGGAGTTCAAGCGAGCAATTGAACTCAACCCGAACTATGCCGAGGTGCACTTTCGGTATGCGTGGACTTATCTGACGCCGCTCGGCAAGTCAGAACAAGCCATTGCCGAAATGAAGAAGGCATTGGAGCTTGATCCATTTTCCCGGATCTACAATACCGTCTTCGGACTGACCTATTTCTATGCCCGAAAATATGACCAAGCGGAAGAGCAATTTAGGAAGGCGATCGAGTTAAATCCTGATTTCTTTGTGACCTATTACCACTTTGCCTGGCTGTACTCCCAAGTGGGGCAGTATCAGAACGCCATTAGCGAGCTCACGCAGGGACGGCTGCTTTCAGGCGACGAGGGTACCGTTAAAACTGCAGCATCTGACGAAGTTGCCCTCAGAAAGGCATTGGCGGCAGAGGGAGCCAAGGGATTCTGGCAGCAACTTCTGAGGTCGAACGAGAAATTGGTGGGTAATATTGGCGAGTTCGACACTCCGCAGCTTTATGCACGGCTCGGAGACAAGCAAAAAGCGTTGGAATGGCTGGACCGCAACTATGAACAACGAAGAGCTCTCGGGTCGCTCTTGAATGTCGATCCTGCCTTTGACTCGCTGCACTCGGACCAACGATTCGGGGATCTTGTTCGGCGTATGGGGCTGACTCCGAATGCCAAGGGAGGGTAGGGGAAGCCGAAGTCGCATTCCGGCTATTTCCCGGTCGTCTGGAGCCGGAACGGGGTTTTGTTAGAGCCTCTTATGTTATGTGCTTAGACCTTGTCGATTACTCCCGAGTGACGCTAGTGCTTTATCGGAGGCGCGCCTTCAGGAGAAGGTTGGAGGTGAGGAGGGCGTTGCGGCGCGCGTTCGATAAAGCCGTTAGAAGGAAGCCGCTCGCGCGGCGGACGCGGTCCTTATGCAAATTGAATGGAGTGGAGGGAGCTTTTGAACTGCGCGGGTGAGGCGTGCCAGAGGGCAGAAGATAAGAGAACGCGTCGGGGAGGTGCAGAAGCGCAAAATGGTGGCTGGAAAGAGGTAGAAAGGAACGCGAAGAAGAGATTGGTTCGGCGGCAAGGCGGAGTGGGGGTGGAGCGTGGCGGAACACGCCATGATCAGCTTGCCCGAGCTATCCATGACAGCAACTGAAATCGTTGCTTGGTGAACGTCCATGCCAATATACTTTTCTTGGTTCATAACGGCGCTCCTTTCGGTCAGTGGTGATTCCCAACGATCACAACTTACCGCAAAGTGGGCGCCTTTTATATTGCGTGATATGGGGATATTTCAACAGTAAAGGCTGGCCAGGGCATGAGCAAAAACCGCGCGAGAACCGGCAGGAACCCGTGAGTATTACTTGGGCGCTCGGGCCATGTCTCGGATCTGGTTCAAATATCCGACATAGACCGGAATCGGAATGTCGGGAGAGTCGCCGTCATTCAGGAAGTGCTCCAATCGGATCTCCAGCGGAATCGACGAGATCACCTCGCGAAAACGCGCCATCTGCAGATATTTCACACGCCAGATTTCTAACATCAAAGAACGGAATTCATCGCTGATGAAGCCCATTCTGCTCTCTCCAAGGTAGATCGCATCAAAATGGTGCTCGGCCAGTGTCTTGCGTATGGCATCGTCCGCCGACGAGAAGGTATACACAAGGTGAAACGTGTCCGCGAGATCTCCCCACAAAGTCTTTTCCTCAAACGCACTGAAACGGAATGGCGTCTCTCCACGCTGTTGCGCAGTTCGCGCCTTTTCGTCAGGACGCAAGCCGTGACCGCCCAAGTCTTTGCGAAACTGTCGGAGACGCTCAGGCTTAAGATTGGCGCGTAGGAACTCGACCGCGTATGCATTGGGCAAGTAAATCTTGGGGTCGTCATCCAACCCCGCCAACCATGTTCCCCAATCCTGCTTCTCGAGCACTGAGACCAAAGCCGTCACCTCACCAACCGTGGTGTCTGGGTGGTACTTTACCGCCTGCCAGAAGTGTTCGGTCGAGTCATACGTCGCTCCGTAGAGTTGTACGCCTTCGTTAATCGGATACCAGTTAGAGAGCACCCGGGCCGCGATCGATGGTGAAGCACTCCAGCAATTCAATGAGTGCTTCCACTTTTCCTGTACCGCAAGGAACGCCTCGGCATATCCAGCGGGAACCGGTTCTTTAACAGCTGCCAACGCTGTTAGCAGGTCTTCGCGCGTGTGTGTCACCAGCGTCTCCAGCGGGCCCTCATCAACCATGGAGACGACGCGGCTTTCAACTCCTCGGCGCAGCAGATCTCGCATGGCAGCCTGGCGCTGTTCCTCATTGATTCCTGCATTCGATTTCCAGCGCTGATTTTGAGAGTCGATATAGGAAAACATTTCGTTGAGCGATTTGAACTCGAGGAAGCCGTGAAGAGCGAATGTGATCGGATGACCATCCTTCAACAACAGCACAGTGGAAGGGGTGACAAGAGCTTGCAGCGAGAGCTGCTCTGCGCGCGCCGGCACCGCCATCGCCACAGCGATCAGGACAACGCGAAATGCAGGCCGACTGAGCAACGCGGTCATTGCACACATCCCTAAATGTGATTACTGCACTTTACGCCCCTGGGCCACCGGATTCGTGAAAATATCTTCTTTCGGATTTCTGCCGCGTTGCTTCTGGCTCGTGTCACGCCCTGCGGAGTTTGCTGGGGTCGATGCAAACGAAAAAGCCAGGGATAATTTCCCCAAGTCCTCGGTCAATGAGGTGAAGTCGAGGGGTGGCGCGACGGTGTAGGTGCGGCCTAGCCGAGACCGGCTCTTTCGTTTGCCGGTGCCTCATTAGCGGCGGGAAACTGCTGTGGCGGGGAGCACGAAAAGTCAAAACCCGGGCCGGCCATTTATTCCGCATGGCCGCCTTTTCCCTCCATCATAGCCGCACGCCATTAGGCAACTACCTGCGCCGAATGAAAGCCAAGCTGGGCCCCAAAGCTGCCACCATGGCAACCGCCCACAAGATCGCAGTGATCTTTTACACCATGGTCAAAAACCAAGTCGAATATGACGAGACCATCTGGGACGCCAGAGACGCCCAGAGAGAGAAAAGGTTAGAAGCAAAGCTCAAACGGCAAGCCAAACAACTGGGCTACGAACTTGTCCCCATCGAACCCAAGGCTGCATAACGAACCGGTTCAGTGTGCGGGAGTTCCTTGGAAGCCTCACCATGCCACGTTTCCACACCCCCGCTTATCGAACCGGACAGGCGGAGTTACCGCATCCGGCTCTCGGAAAAGACACACGATGTTCCGTGTGACGCCGTCTGCAACTTCTGAACATAACTCGGGGTGGCTAGACTCATCGTCAATCCCCATGTCCTTCGTCGCTTCTTGCGTCCGCCTTTAGTAGGGTCGAGGACTGGCGC
>DLMI01000006.1 GCA_002478145.1 Acidobacteria bacterium UBA7540 | reverse complement strand
ACCTTGCCCCGGAATCCGCAGCGATTGGGCGGAAGGACTGTTGAACCAGGACCGGCTGCGGAGAGAGGGGTTTTTCCGGTCCGAACCGATCAGGGAACTTTGGGCGGAGCACCTTTCGGGGCAGCGGAATTGGCAGGGTCACTTGTGGAACGTTCTTATGTTTCAGGCTTGGCGGGAAAAGTGGGCCTGAGAGGCTTTCGCTCTTTCTCGCAGGTCGCTGAGAAAGGCCACTGAAGCGGTTGTCCCGCCACGGCGAGTCCGTGGTCAGTTGAAAAGAGGGGGTTAGGAACAATTCTGATTATGAATTCTATATTGCTTTCTTCACTATCCCCACTCCCCGCTGCCTTCTGCTTAATGCGCATCGCCCCCCTTCTGTCTGCCGGGGGGACAGCGTAAGAACGGTAGACAATAGGCTGTAGGATGTAGGCAGCGGACAGTGCATGATCCAGAACGAGGACGCTCTTGGAGTCTGGGCGTCCTTCAGGCCTGGGCGCGCGGCTTTCGGCCCACACAGTTGATATAAGGAGAAGTCCAACGGTTTTGCCGGATACGAACGATGTGGTCATCGACGAACCACACGGCCCTGGATATTGCTGTGTGTGAACGGATTGTGAACCAGTAAAGAAGATGCTTGGGCCACCTTTCCAAGTTATAGACCTCTAAACAAATAGGTAAAAAATAGTCGCAGCTTTCAATCTCTAACCCCGCCTCCCGGTGAGCGGAAGCCAGACTCTCGCGACTAAGAGGTACATGGGCGTTGTACATATCTCGATCGAGCAGCTTTTGATATTCTCCCAATACGCCGGTGAAGTTCGGAATGTTGGTGATCATTCTCCCTTCGGGTTTAAGCAACCTCGCCATGGCCCGCACAGCTTCCGCGGTCTGCTCAAAATGTTCTACAACACCGAAGGAAATCAAGACATCAAACCGCCCGATGAGCTGTGGCGGAACTGAGAAGAAATCCGCGCAATAGACCTCGCCTTTAACTCCTTCTCTCTCCAGAATCGTGCGAGCCCTATCGCACCCCATTTCAGAGCGATCAATTCCGGAGACCTTAAAACCAAAGTGTTTCGCAAAATAAGGCAAATAAACAGACTGAGCGCACCCAACCTCAATCAGCTCCATTGAAGAGGTGTCGTAGCCTTCAAAGAGTCGCTCAAAGCTGTGATGAAATTTCCTGACCACATAGTTTTTGAGGCCGGGGCGATGAGGATCGATGGGAGCGGGCAGGCGGCTCCTTTTCCACCAGTCCTCCCAGAATTCTGCACCTGCCCTATCGCAACTGGAAGGCTCGCCATTTTTCGTTTCTATCAATTTCCCTTGACCTCTAACAAGATGGTATCACGTTGCCCCTTCATCTCGGCAGCGAATGGGGCTTTAGCAGGATGCTGAAGATCGGCATCCGCGTGTCATTCTAAGCGGAGTGGTGTAGGGGCATCGCAAGCCGCCCATGGCAAATCCTTTATCTCGCCACCGCGCACGGCTACCCCGGATGACTCTGGAATAGCTCCTCTGAACAACCTGTCAGGAGATGCTCGGCCGGAACGCCTTGATAGAATTCATAATTCACAATTGCCCCAGCACCCGACACCTGACACCTGGAACCTGTTCTCCCACCCTTACGCCTCGAGTATTTCCTCGTAATCTCGCACCAGGGTCTTCAGGTCGAATCGGCTGAGAAAAGCGTCCAGTCTTTCGTCTGGCTGCAATTCTTTGGTTGCAAAATTGACGGCAGAGACGATTCCTTCTGCCAAGGCCTTCGGGTCGGAAGGCGGGACCAGCCAGGCCCTCGGACAATCCCCAAGTATCTCACGCAGCGCCCCCGGGCAGTCCGAAGCCACCACCGGCGTCCCTACAGCCAAGGCTTCAAGCACCACCAAAGGCAAGCCCTCAAAACGCGAAGGGAGCACAAACAGATCGGCATGCTTGAAATATGGGAAAGGATTGGATTGGAATCCTGGCAGGTGGACAGCCTCGTTCAGGCTCAAGCGCTCCCGTTGCGCCAGGAGTTCCGATCGGAGATCTCCTTCCCCAAGGATGGTCAGTTGAGAATTGGGGAGTGAATTGCGAACTAGCGCCATGGCTTCAAGAAGAATATCGAAGCCTTTCTGTTTTGACAGACGGCCTGCCGCAACCAAGTGTGGCCCGTCCCCGGAGTAAGGATTCTCGATCGCGTCTGCCAGCGTCCTCGTTTCACTCACATCCACAGGGTTATAGATTCTGACCATCTTGCTCCGTGGGACGCCGTAGTTCTCAGCCAAGTCGTTGAGAACATAATCCGCCACACAGATTACCTTGTCTGCCTTTCCATACAGGCGGTAGAGAAACGACCATACCCTGAGATTTCTCCCGAGCTGGAAGTTCTGAGCGCTCGTTGAGATGTCTTCGCGTATCAGGACCCTTGTTCTCGGGGGAAGAAATGGCCTGCACAGAATGGAGGCGATATTCAATTCCAACATCGCTGAATGCACAACTTGCGGACGCAGCTTGCGCACCAGCCGAACCATACCGGGGAAGGCATAACGCACCCGCTGCGCCTTAAGGTCATGGACCAGGACGTCGGCTGACAGTTCCTTAAGGTAAGGACCAACCGCATCGACCAGGGCCAAATGGGGCTCGAAGCGCGAGCGATCCAGATGCCGCAGGAGCGTCACAATCACTCGCTCCGCTCCCCCGCCGCCGAGGTTCGGCATGAGAAACAAGACTCTTCTGCGTGCTGATTTCATTGTCTTCGGCGATTTTCAACGTAATTCCCCTCCCTAGCTAAGGAGGGGGCCAGGGGGTGGTTGGCTCGCGCGCTGGCTCTCGTACCCACCACCCCCTAACCCCCTCCTCAGCCGAGGAGGGGAGCTATTATCATGCCAACCTTCTCGCGACGTAAGTACTGATCCCATACGTTTTGCGCAGTATTTGAATCCACGTAAGAGCTGGCAAAAGAGCCCGGTCCAGGCCTGTCAAGGGTTGGGCGACGGCGTATTTCAGGGTCGACAAGATGCCAGGTTTAAGATTGTAACGCTTGAAGAACTCAGGCCGCGCCATAGGAATGTCAGCGTGAGTGAAAGGCTGCCTCCTGAGCTTTGTTTTAACGTAGTAATGCAGCCAATTGTAAGACGGCAACACAAAGACATCCCTTCCAAAGTATGCTTTTTGCAACGCGAATCCCGTTTCTTCCAAATACTTTTGTACAGCCTTTTCTGAAAAGAAATAGAGATGTCGCGGGATGTCCTCGAGAAAAAGGCGCCGTGAGGCAAGACTGTTGAAATTCGTAACGAGAAAAACAAAAAGCCCGCCGACTTTGGTGACCTCGGAAGCCTTGCGGAAATAGGCCATTGGGTCGTGCACGTGTTCCAGGACCGCCCAGGCGGTTACCGCGTCGTAGGTGGGCTGGTTGACCGGAATATCCGGAAGCTGCTGGGGATAAACCTTGAAGTCGGTGATGGGTTGGGAGGAAGCTGAAACTTCCACTCCCTCGACGTGCCATCCGCGCGCCCTCATGAATCTTGGGAAATCTCCATTCGCGCAACCCACATCCAACAAGCTCTTGGGCCCCGGCCTTCTCTCGATTTGTCTCAAGTAACTCGCTTCACGCGCATACCGTCTCAGATGATAGGCGCGATTCTGTGCGAACTCTTCTTCATAATATTCTTTGGGATAATATTTCCCCATGTCTGCGAAAGGGGGACGCGGATTTACAAAACCCAGGCCGCATTGGTCACATTCCACGACGGTGAAGACACCGGCGTGACAGCCGCGCCGGTCGGGCATCTGGTAGAGCGCTGTGTGACGCGTAGAGCCGCAGAGGTTACAGGCTACTGTTTCCATAGGCTTCCTCGAGCGCGCCCAGTCGCCGCAACGTCTTGGCAATTGAAGCGTAGACCAACACGCAGGAGACCAGGTATACGAACGATGTGGAAAGGGCGATTCCAGCCACACCAGCGTACCTCATCAGGATGCGATTGAGAATTATATTGAGGACCATGTTCACCCCGGCAATCACCATGAGCACCGAGTTTCTCTTCAAGGCGCTGACTAACCGCACCCCGAGATTGGCAAGAATGTAGAAAGGGATCTGGAGCGAAAGGAAGGCCAGAACGCGGCTGACGATCTTGGTATCCACCGCCGTGAAGGCCCCGCGCTGGAAGACAATTCTGATCAAAGGATGAGAAAACGCTACGAGCCCCAGTGTGATGGGGACCGTCACCAGGACAATTGATCGGGAATAGGTCTTCAAAGTCTGGCGGCAGCCGCTCCAATCCCGGTTCGCCACCATCTGGGAAAAATAGGGAAGCGCCGCCGTGCTCAGAGGTATAGCCCCGAGGATGATGAAGAGGCTGACAACCTTCCGCGCATAGTTCAAGGCCGCCACGCTGCCGGGTTCCAGCATGGCGGCCATGGATTGATTGATCAGCTCGGTGCTGCCCATCAAAAGGGCGCCGGCCAGCATGGGTGCATACTGGCCAATGACTTGTCGCAACGCGGGATGCAAGCCATACCAGCAGGGTTCGAGCCTGACGCCTCGTTCTTTCAACAACCAGCCCAAGACAGCGGCCTGCAGGGTTACACCCGTCACGGTTCCGACCCCCAGAGCAAAAATACCCCAGCTCCTGCCCAGCAACAAAATGAAAGCCATTATGGAAAGCGGAGTCAGTATGAGTGATAAGGCGGGCAGACCAAATTGCTCTCCGGCATTCAAGACCGCGGTCCAAGTCACCGCCAGTCCGCTTAAGGCAATGAAGGGCAGAAGGGCGTAAAGAAGCCGTCGGGTGAGCATCAACTTTGCCGGACTGAAACCTGAACCCAGAAGAGGGAGGTAATATGGAGCGAGTAAGCCGACCAAAATGGAAACTCCCACCAGCAGGCCCAGACTGATGACCATTACGCCGGAAAAGAGTCTTTGAGCGGCTTCTTTCCCCTCCCTCTCGCGAACCTGAATAAAGGTGGGGATCACTGCCGCGTTGAAAGATCCCGCCACGAGATTCACCAGGAAGGAGGGCAGGAGGAAGGCGATCAGGAAGGCGTCCAGCGCGTCGCCCCGGCCGAACCAACGCGCCACCACCAACTCTTTTGCCGTGGACCCGAGGCCTGCAATCGCAGAGCAGACGGCGACGCTGGCAGCGGCCTTAAAGATCTTGCGGCCAGGAGTCAACGACGCGGGGGCCTGAGGCTGTGGGGAGGTCAGTTTCATGCCCTACGGTACATCGGGTGTCTTCAGGGGACGGGAGACGCAGAGGAGTGCCGGGAAGAGCGTCTTTCCTTTGCCGGTTCTCCTCGCACTCCATCGTATCACGGGAATATCATGCACAGGAAAATCGCTTACGTAGTAGGTAGGTGGTAGGTAGTGGGTGGGGAAGAACACCCGCCCTACCTCCCTGTCGCCTTCTGTCTCCGACTTCTGACTTCTGGTCGTTGCTGGTCCTGCCATGCGGGTTCCGTCATAGCAATGTGAGCTACATAGAAGTGGTGTATTGCGCCCGACAACCGACTACGGACCCGCCGTGGCAGGGCGACCTCCCTCGCATGCTGCATCCTGCTTACTGCCGACTGCTTACTGCTTTCCGTCTCCCGGCCCCTGAAATCCGTCCCTTCATCGCCTGCTTGTTCCTGCTTTCTTACGAATTATCATCCGCCGGCCAGATTTTCGTCGCCTGTGCGACGGGAAACATGCGCAGAGTCGCGAGCGCCGCCAGGTAAGCAACACTTCCTGCTCCGCACAGTTCGCAGAGATAAATGAAGTTCTGGAAACCGGAGTGAGGGGGCGCAACCCAGAGGCGCAAGGCCCACACCGCCAATGCCGCCAGGATGGCTCCCAATAGATTCTTCGAGGCAAAATGAACCTCGGACCGGCCGAGGGCTTGACGGAGGTCGCCAAGATTCCTTCGGATGGACAGGGCGCAGACAAGGGCCGAAGCAATCAATAAGCCCAGTGGTATCCCCCTCGCGCCCAACCTGAGAACACCGACGTAAAACAGATCGAATCCCAAGTTGAGACTATAAAGCAGGATGGAGAGGCGAAGAAAGGCCCCGCTCTCGTTGCGCGCAAAAAGGTAGAAAGTGAGCAACCGAATGAAACAGAGAGGAAGGAGGCTGAGGCAGTAGTAGAAGAAGACGGTCGACATCAGGCCGGTGGCCGCCGGCGTGAAGTTGCCTCGCTCAAAAACCAGTCGGACAATATTGTGGGAAAGCATGAGGCAAAAGACCACCGCGGGGGAGGTCAGGAAAAGACTGATTTCCGAAATATCCTTAAACGTTCTTCGCTCCTCCTCGTGAGCTTTGCTCATCGCGGCCCGCGCGAGCTGGGGCAGGGCGGCAGTGCCCACGCTGCCACCCAGTAATTCCACCATGGTGTACAGAATTTTCGAACCATAGTTCACGGCCGTGAGCGTTCCGGCGGGTAGAAACGAGGCAATCATCCTCTCGGCGAGGACCACAACCTGCCACGCTAACGCGCCACCAATCTGGGCGGTTCCGGCGCCGCGGAGTCTCCGGAACGCCTCACCGCTTCCCGTCAGTGTCAGGGAGTAACGGACAGGAAAGGAAATCACAATTTGCACGCCCAGGACGACCATCTGGAGAAGATAACCCGCCAGGTAGCCCAGCACGATGCTGAAGGGCCCATAGCGGTCGAAGCGCCACAGGATGACCAAGATGACCACGACATTCCGGATAAAGCCCGCCGCCGAGGAGAGGACGAAGCTGCGACGGCTCAGGAGGAAAGAGCGGAAGACCTCTGCGATGCCCGCGGGAACAATGACCAGGAAGAGCCATCGGCTAAGCTGGGTGGCGAGCTCGATTTGCGGCCGTGTGAAACCAGGGGCGATTCCGCGCATGATCCATGGCGCCCCGATGCCGCCCACAGCCGCAAACAAACCCAGCCCAAGGAACACTAGATTGACCACGTAGCTGACGCCTTTTCCGAGACCCTTACTGGAATCACGCCAATCCAGCGTCGAAAAGAAAGGCACCAGCGAGAACTGGCTGGTCGCTGAAAGCAAATTGGTGATGATGTAAGGAATTGTGAAAGCGACATAGAAGCTGTCGGAGTTCCTGGAGAGCCCCAACTTGGCCGCGATGCTGGTCTCAACGAGGATACCTGAGAGGGCGCTCAGGAGGCTGAAGAAGCCCACCACCGCGGACCCCAAAAGCAGTTGGCGTTTAAGAGACATGTTAAGTACAATGACGAGTCAAAAGGGAGAAGAGTAACAGAATCGGGTCTCGGAGTTAACGCCCCTCGCTGCCAGGCCCCGCCACGCTTGATTTTCTTGTGCGGCTCTCGAGATGTTCCGCTACAAATGGCGTGGACATCAAGAACAGAAAAACCATCAGGACGGGTGAAGTCCCAAAATTGTACTCAAAAAAGCCCTCGGCAAGAAACGCCAGCCAAGCCGCAAAGGCTGCATCAGCCACCCACCGCTCGCTGGAGAGCCTGCCACGAATCCTCAGGATGTTCCAGCCAAGTGCCAGCATGAACCACAGCCAGGCCACCAGGCAAGGCAGACCCCTTTCGGCGGCCAATTGCAGGAGGTTATCGTGAAGATGGTCGTGGTATCCCCATATGGGCGTCGTGCCGGGCGGCAGGTATTGGGTGTAGACCTGCGGGATATTCTCAGGACCAACTCCCACCCAGGGATGTTCCCGGACCATCCTTAGACCCGCACCCCACATCTCCAGGCGAATAGCCAGCGCCGG
Organism: Acidobacteria bacterium UBA7540; assembly: GCA_002478145.1. The sequence continues at coordinate 45,898 of DLMI01000006.1, read as the reverse complement.
GTCGTCAGTCGGGTGGAAGGCGAGTGACACTCGGCGGCGAATCATTGAAGGTGCGGCCAGATAGGCGACGACTAGCAGAACAGGGATTACCCAGAGCGTGCGTGGTTTCCACCTCGCCACGATGTAAAGGGTTGCCACAAAACAACCCAGCCATACACCCCGAGTGAAATTCAAGACTAAAGCGGTTGCGACGACGGCCATAACCAGCCCATAGAGCCCCTTGCCCTTGCCGTGTTGCACCATGTCATTCCGATCCCGCAGTCGCGGGAGAGGAATCTTGCTCTGATCTTTTCTTGGCGATCCGCCCCGAAGCAGAGCGAGATTCCTCGCTGCGCTCGGAATGACAGCGTGGGACATCATCAGGAAGGCCAGCAAGGCGGTGAAGACAAGCATTTGCTGGCCCCCAAAATTCATCCAGTGTCCCATGAATCCGTGGATCCGGGTCAATGTCATGTAGTAGTAGACACGGTCAGGGTGAAGGTGACGAACATTGTGATACTGAATAACAAACTGGGCTGTTCCCACCAAACCGGCTAAAGCGGAAACGAAAAAAAGCCCTCGAAAAAGCGCTCTGAGGTGCCTGGCGCTGGCCACCAAGTTTACACTCAGCAGCAAGATCAGAAAAAGAAGCAGCTTGCGGACGGCGACCCAGCCGCCAGCCGGATCTTCGGCCCACAGGATGGAATTGAGAGTGGTCAGGCAGAACAGAAGCAACGGCAGCTTGAGCGGTGGGAAACTGATCGTGGGACGGCTGCGTAGCAAGTGGGTCAAGTAAGCGACGGTGGCAGCGGCAAGAAAGGCCTGCGTCGCAGTTACGGAAATCAGGAGCGTCAGGATATGTAAACTGAAAAACAACGCCGCCCACCGCGCTGCTGTGGCGTGGGGGAGTTCCGTCCACCAAGATTCGATAAGGCCGCGTAAACTCGTCACTCGAGTTTCCAAAGAAAAGAAGCTTTCAGCTGACCCGCCGTGGCGGGATAGCTCATTCCTGGCCTTCCCCACTCACCCCCACCATTTCTTTATGACGCTGAACACGTCCTTCACAGCGAGCGCAATAAGCCCCGGCGCCGTGACCAGCACGTTTCGGTTGTAGGCCAAGGACTCGCCAAACCGCCCGTGAAAGAAAGCCGCCAGGGCGCGCGTGCTCCCGCAGGCCGGACAGGCGGCGAGGTGCAAAAGGCGGCGCCACAAGCACAGGTCGGGGCCTCGCGATATAGCCTCCGGCGGCAGCACACAGAACCCTGTCAGCACAACGCCCAGGACCAACAACCGCAGCACCCTGCGGGAAAACAGCGCCATCCGTCACCTCTGTCGCAGCGGATTGCCCAGCGCATCCGGGAGCTTGTTCATCGCGATCAGGATGACATCGACCAGCCACCAGATGCCGCAGCCCCCAAGGGTCACGAGTTTCAGAATCCCCAGCCCAACGTACCCCAGGTAAAAGCGGTCCACTCCAAACGTCCCCAGAAGGATGGAGAGAATCAGCGCCACCATCCAGTCCTTTTCGCCGCCACGCCCGAGCCTCACGCCACACTTCACGCAGATTTCCGCGCCCGGCACCGTCTCCTGCCCACAGGACTGGCAATAGCGGTACCCCAGCAGTGGCCTCTGGCCACAGTTAATGCAGTATTCCGCGTTTTCTGCCAACTGCCTTGCACAGTTTCGACAATACATAAAGGGTCCTCACACAAGGGGATGCTACCTACGCCAGCGCGCTATTTATAGTGCCTCGCGAGGAAAAAGTAAACAGCTTTGAAACGGAGAATAAAACTAGAAATTAGAAGCTGGAAACTAGAAACTGGAAATTGGAAAATCGAAATTGGAAACTGGAAAATGAGGATAACAATTTCCAGTTTCGCATTTCCAGTTTCCAGTTTCTGATTTTAATTCGGCGTTCCTGCCGCCACCGGGGTCAAGGCCACCTCGCGGGTCGGCTTGCCCACCTCGACAGGCACCGGTTCCTTCTCAAGCGCCAGGTCAACGGCTTCGGTGATTGACTTTACGTATTGGAGCAACAACCCCTCGAGCATTTCCTCGTTGAGGTCCTCGTGGACGTTCGGCTCGTTGTCGGCGGGCAGGATGATTTCGAGCACACCGGCGCGCTTGGCCGCCAGGACCTTTTCCTTGATTCCCCCCACCGGCAGGACTTGTCCGCTCAAGGTAATTTCACCCGTCATGGCCACGCGCGGTTTGGCTGGCCGGCAAGTCAAGGCTGATACGAGCGCGGTCACCATGGTCACGCCGGCCGAAGGGCCGTCCTTGGGGATGGCGCCCGAGGGAACATGGAAGTGGATATCCTTCGACTGGAAGAAATCCGGGTCGATGTCGTAGTCGGCGGCGTGCGAACGCACCCAGGCAAGTGCGGCCTGCATCGATTCCTGCATAACCTGGCCGACATGGCCGGTCATGGTGAATCCCTTTCCCCCCTTCATGGCATTGGCTTCAACAAAAAGCACATCGCCGCCCGTCGGAGTCCAGGCCAGCCCAACCATTACACCCGGCTGGCGAGTGCGCTCCACCACTTCGGTATCCAGGCGGAAGCGCGGGATTCCAAGGAAATCGCGGAGATTGTCAGGGGTCACCAGGAGCTTCTCCGCCTGGCCCTCGGCGATCTTGCGCGCCTGCTTGCGGCAAAGGGTGGCAATTTCGCGCTCCAGATTCCGGACGCCGGCCTCACGCGTGTAATGGTGGATGATGTGGGCCAGCGCCTGCCGCGTGAACTCAATCTGCTCCGGGGACTTGATGCCGTGTTCGTCGGTCTGCTTGGTAATCAGGTGGCGTGTTGCGATCTGAATTTTCTCCTCCTCGCTGTAACCCTGGAGCTCGAGCACTTCCATGCGGTCGAGAAGCGGAGGAGGAACGGTATCCAGCACGTTCGCCGTGCAGATGAATAACACTTTGGAGAGGTCAAACTGCACGTCCAGGTAGTTGTCCCGGAAATGAGCGTTCTGCTCGGGATCGAGGACTTCCAGCAACGCTGAAGATGGGTCGCCCCGAAAGTCGCGGCCAATCTTGTCCACCTCGTCGAGCATGAAGACGGGGTCACGCGTTTCCGCCCGGCGGATGCCCTGAATGATCTGGCCGGGCAGCGCCCCGATGTAAGTGCGCCGATGGCCGCGGATTTCCGCCTCGTCGTGGATGCCGCCCAGGGACATGCGGAAGAACTTGCGATCCAGCGCGCGGGCGATGGATTTGCCCAGTGAAGTCTTGCCCACCCCCGGCGGTCCTACAAAACAGAGTATAGGACCCTTGAGCTGGGGTTTGAGCTGGAGCACCGCCAGGTAATCCAGGATGCGCTCTTTCACTTTTTCCAGGTCCCAGTGGTCTTCATCAAGCACTTGCTTGGCCTTCTGGATGTCAACCCTGATTTCGCTGACTTTAGTCCAAGGCAAGGCGACCAGCCATTCCAGGTAGGTGCGCGTGACGTGGTAGTCTGCCGCTGCGGGAGACATTTTCGCGAGGCGGCTCAACTCCCGCAACCCTTCTTTCTTCGCCTCTTCCGTCATGCCGGCGGCTTCAATCTTCTTGCGCAGTTCTTCAATTTCCGACTGCTCGTCGGCTTCCCCCAACTCCTTCTGGATGGCTTTCATTTGCTCGCGCAGGTAATACTCTCGCTGGCTTTGCGTAACCTGGTCTTGAACATCGGATTGAATCTTGGACCGCAGTTGCAGGACTTCAACTTCCCTGATCAACTGCCGGTTCAGCCGTTCCAGCCGGACCTTCAGGTCAAGACTTTCCAGCAGTTCCTGCTTCTCGCTGCTGGAAAGCGAAGGGAGGTTGGCAGCGATGAAATCTGTCAGCCGGCTGGGATCGTCAATGTTCATGACTACGGTCTGGAGGTCGTCAGAGAGGGTAGGCGAAAGTTGTACAACCTGCTGGAAGAGTGTCGTAACGCTGCGCACCAGGGCCTCAAAATCAGCTTGCTTCTCCTTCGGTATGATGTCCTGGAGCGGCTTCACCCGCCCGATCATGTAAGGCTCTACTTGGGTGACTTCCTCGACCGCAATCCGTTGCAAGCCTTCGACGAAAATGAACAGGCTTTGACTGGGCAGCTTGATGATCTTATGAACGAAAGCCACTGTCCCGATCTGGAAGAGGTCTACCGGTTGGGGGTTGTCCACGCGGGGATCGCGCTGCGCAATCACCCCGATGAACTTCTCTTCATCCTTGAGATCGCCGACCAGCTTCAGAGAACTGTCCCGGCCCACTGTAAGCGGAAAAATGGCGTTTGGAAACAGCACCGTATCACGAACGGGCAGGATTGGAAGATCATTAAAGTCAATATCGGTCTTATGTTTAGAGGGCATGGCCCATCAACCTCGCCTTCCTCATTTCGATCTTGCGCGCACCCGGAGACCTGCGAGTTTAAGCGGCGTCATTCTACCACGCAAGCGACTCTTGCTCGTTTCGCAAGGATAGCCCCTCTTTAATATTTGTCAACCCTTAAAGCCGCGCGATCGAGTTGCTCCGCCCTTAATTAGATGCCGATCTTTCGCAATTCGGTGCCGGACCCGATGGGCGCGACGAACCCACCGGTCGCAGCCAGCAGGGCAAACCGCAAATCAGCCGGCACATCAGAATGCCGAAGAGGTCGTTTCATGTCTCATCTTGAGCGAGGCTTTCATCGGATGATAGGTGGCAAGTGGAGTTGGATGTTTCTCTCTACCTACTATCTGCCACCTACGACTTACCGGATGCGATTTGCGGAAAACGGCTAAGGCAAGTTATCTTAGAGGCCATTGTCATCGCATTAGGAGATCAGGAATATGGTTCAAGATCTGGCCCGCGCCCTGCACTTCAGCCCCACGGTTTTCTACATGCTTTTCTTTGCCACGCTGGTGATTGGCTCTTTAGCCCTGGGATTGGTCTTGAATCGGATCATCCACCACTGGACCAAGAAACTGGCGAACACCTGGGGGGAGCTGGTTTTCTCATTGTTGGAGTCACTGCCGATCCCCTTGCTGTTCCTGAGTTCCATTTACGCCGGCCTGGAACTCCTCACGCTCCCGCATCGGTTCGAGAGGGTTGGTTCGAAGCTGATCTTCGCCCTGACCATTGTGGTGGTCTTCTATTTCCCCGCCAAAGTGCTGGTCCTTTTCTTGCGCCGCGTGGGGCAGCGGAACCCAGGCATGGAGCGGGTAACCAATCCGTCCATTCTGGTCATCCGCGGGTTGTTCGCCATCCTGGCCATCATCATCGTCCTTGAAAACCTTGGTATTTCTCTCACCGCCGTCTGGACCACCTTGGGCGTCGGCAGCATAGCCGTTGCCCTGGCGTTGCAGGAAACCCTCAGCAATCTCTTTGCCGGGCTCTATCTGCTGGCGGATCGGCCCGTTGGCCCGGGGGATTACATCAAGCTGGATTCCGGCCAGGAAGGGTACGTTGTCCGCATCGGCTGGCGCTCCACCTCCATGCGCACTCAGTCAAATAACATTGTGTTTGTGCCGAACTCCACCATGGCCAAGGCGGTAATCATCAATTATTCCCTGCCCGAACTGCGGGTGTCGGTCAGTATTCCCGTACACGTTTCCTATGGATCTGACCCCAGCCGGGTGGAAAAAGTTCTTCTGGACATTACGCGAGAAGCCGCCCAAGAGGGGCTTGCGGGGTTGCTATCGAACCCGCCTCCCAGCGTTTGCTTGAATCCGGGGTTCGGGGATTCCTCTCTGGATTTTTCACTCAATCTGAATGTGCAGCGATTTGAAGATCAGATCCCCGTGCAGAGCGAGTTGCGCAAGCGCATCCTGGCGCGCTTTGCCAAAGAGGGCATCGCCGTGCCTTTCCCCACGCGAACCGTCGGACTCGACCAGGCGACACTCGAGTCGCTTCAGAACTCCGCGCCAAAGCAGGGAAGCTAGAAAAGGTGTCAGGGGCGGTCAGTAGTCGGGAGATTTTGAAGAGGGTTGCTGGAGTTGACCGTAACCGCTAAGAGTAGCGAGGAGTTTCGAGACATCGAATTTCACATCGCGAAAGAGCTGGAGGAGGTCGCGTTCCCGCTCCGCAGGGCTTAGAGGCAGGAATTTTTCTGCAGGAATGTAGAACGGGTTATCGCGGACCAGAGCGCCTTCCACCAGCAAGTGACGATGAACGGCGATGGCGGCAAACAGGTGATGGGTTGCAATCTGTTCGAGGTCGTACTGGCAGAGCGCCACACTGGGGTAGTGCTTCACCTGGTAATTGAGGAGCGCATGAAACTCGAAGAACTGCGGCATTGGAAAAGCGAGCGGGGCTGGCCAGAGCCCCTCTTCGAGCCATCGTAGCGATGGGGCGCCGGCGCGCTCTGCATCGGTAAAGATCGCCTTGGTCCACTCCTGCAGCGACTGATAGGTGTCCAAGCCGTGATGTAACCGAAAGGTTCCATCACGAGTGTGACGATCGACCTCCAGCGGCAGTGACCGAAGGCGGTTGAGCATCTCAGCCTGGTAGTCATCTGGAGCAAGGTAAACGCACAGGTCATTGCATTTGAGCCCTTCGGCAAGGAAGGAAGCCACACTGAACGCTTCCGCGCGGCCTCGGTACAGGATGGCAACGTGCTCATGGCAGCGAATGGGGATTCGACCATGGAGGTAAGTAAACAGAGGCGTGGGCACGCTCGGCTCCTGCAACCAGACCGTGATCTAGAGATGTGCGCAAAATTTGGTCATAGGCATTCTTTGTAGCGCCGGCTGCTCCCCACCTGTCGAGGAAGGTCGCCGCGGGGGCCGTCGCGCCCGGCGGCACTCCACGCTGCCGGCAAGACCCATCCCGCCTTGCGGGACCAGGGCAGGCGCCCGCGCTGCATCTCCTGGGCACCAAGCGATTGCGGGCAATCGGATGCCCGTCCGCGATTATGCGGGCCGCCGCAGAGGGTGTCAAGCGACGCCAAGCGCGGTATGTGGTAGGTGGGGAAGCTCGCGTTGCGGAGGTCCCGTCGCAGAGGGTTGATTGTGGTAGTAGACCGCGCCGGGGCGGAGGAAGTCAGCTCATAATACAGAATTCACAATTCAAAATTGCTCCTGCCGTCTGTTGGCAGTAGGATAAGTAAATGTGAGCTTGAGGAGCGACTCGCCAGCGATGGCGAGGGTTGGTAAGTAGATGGCCTGGAAAACAAAGTGGCTGCTGGTTTTTCTCTGCCCTCTGTGGGCGTTGTGTGGTTCCGCGCGCGCTGACGAATTCAGCCAAGTGTCTCGTTACTCGGTCCGCATGTTTTCTTATGGCCTGCTTACCATTGATACTCGGATGGGTGACATCCACGTCGAGGGCTGGGACGAACCGCGCCTGGAAATTGAGGCCGAGAAGGTGGTGCGCTCTAAGTCTGAAAAAGCGGCGAAGTCGCTCTATGAAAGAATCACCGTGGTCCTCCAGGGACAGGACAAGCGCGTCCTGCTGCGCACCCTTTACCCGCCGCGCCGGATGTGGCGGCCGTTTCGGGGCGAGTCGCATCTTTCGGTCAATTACCGCATCAAAATGCCTTTTGACGCCAACCTCGTCCTGAAGAGTGTGGATGGGGATGTTTGGATTCGTGGCGTTGAGGGGAAAGAGCAACTCCTGGTCAACTATGGCGATGTGGAGATTGATATTCCGTCCCGTGATCGCCTGCGTTCGCTGCACGCCCACGCGTGGTTGGGATACGTGCAGAGTGATCTGCACGGAGAGGACCACGCAGGCTTTGGCCCCAGAATTTCCTACTGGAATCCCTCGGGCGCGCAGGACATCTATGTCAAGGTCCGGATGGGCGGAGTCTTTGTTTATAGCGATGAATAGACCCGGCTTGGAAACAAGCCGCTTGCACGAAACACTGCTAACCCTTGCCTTTCTACTCCGTCCAACATCCCGACAGCCTCACGGAACTTCCGAGGCCCCCTAACCGTAATCCCGGATAGGGAGTTTTATTCCTGGAGGGAAAGATGAGAAAGCTCAGCATCCTAATGGTTGCAGCCGTCGCCATACCAAGTCTGGTAAGCCTTGCCGAAGCCAGTTCCCGTATCGAAAAAACCTTGAAGCTCGAACCTAAGGGCCGGTTCGTGCTCGAATCAGATGTGGGGAGCGTGACCCTGACCGGCGCGTCTTCTTCCGGGGCGCGGGTGGTTATAACTTCCGACCGCGATGATCTTGAAGCTCTCTACAATATCAACTTCGAGGAGAATCCAGGAAGCGCAAGCGTGACGGTGCGCCGGAAGGACCATTTCGGTTGGAGGGAGCATGCTTCCGTCCATTTCGAAGTCCAAGTCCCCTCCCAGACGCAAACCGAAATACGGACCGGAGGGGGAAGCATCAACCTCTCCAGCCTTCGGGGCGACTCTGAGCTGAAGACCTCGGGCGGCGCGATCGAGGTTTCCGGCTTGTCCGGAAAACTCGATGCGAAGACCTCCGGCGGGCCGATCCACTTGCAGGAGGTTGACGGGGATGCGCGCGTGGATACTTCAGGAGGGAGGATTGAGGTGGCCTCGATCGACGGCTCGCTCACCGCACACACCAGCGGAGGGCCCATTCGCGTCGATCGCGTGACCGGATATGTCGAGGCCGAGACTTCCGGCGGTCCGATCTCCGTGAATTTCGGCCGGGGAAACGCGCGCGGCGGTGTGCTCGAGACCTCCGGGGGTTCAATCGAAGTGGAGCTGGAACGCTCCGCCAATCTCGAGATTGACGCCTCAACTTCCGGCGGCTCCGTCACCAGTGATTTGCCGATTCGGGTGGTGGGAAAGATTTCAAGCTCCAGCCTGCACGGTTCACTTGGCTCAGGCGGAGAAACCTTGCGACTTCATACGAGCGGCGGCTCCATCCATATCAGAGCACTCTGAAAGGCCACAAGGGAGAGACAAGGGGAAGCAGGGACTGGCACAAAGAAACCGTTACGCAGTCTCCTGGGCGACCCCTTCACCCGGCCCGCCCCGGCTGAAGAAAACGCCGGCGGCGGCCCACCCTCTCCCCCAAGGGGGAGAGGGCCATGAAGAACGTAGAAACTCCAGGCCCCTATCCCACAACGGGGAGAGAGGGGAGCGTTGATCCGATTTCCACCGGCCTCGCCCCCTTTGGGGAGAGGGCAGTAAATTCAAATCAATTCTCCGCCATGCCTTGCCCCTCCTTGGCAAGGTCAGGTCTTGACTTCCCGTCCAATGAGAATTCGACGTATCTCATCGATATCCCACATTAACCCTTTGATCAATTCCTCCCAATCGGCCTTGTCAACAGGACTGAATTCTCTTCCGTAGCCCTTCATCCTTTCGGGTCGTGCGTTCTCCAGTACCACCCAAAGTGTGGAAAGCTCTGCTGCGAGTATTTGCCGGGGCTCGGGCTTTCGAAGCTGAATGGAAAAACGATTCAAAGACGCCGACAGGCGAGTCCGAATCGTTCGCATCTTTTCCCGCGCCAGACCAATATGCTCGGCCTGGACCGGCGAGGGCCCGTCTCCGTATGGGGACTCGAGCGATTTCAGCACCAGTTCCATCCGATCCAGAGCACTTTCGAATATGCTGGCGACCGTAGCCAAACGACGAGCGTGGAGTTCATCCAGGGCCATAGCGGTATTCCTGATTGAGGTTCTTCAGTCAGCCTTCGTTCCCCGAATTTCGTCTTCCAGACCGTTCAGCCTCACGAGTGCTGCCTGGACTGCCGAAGCTCCCTCGGCCCGCGCTGCGCGGGCACGCGTTAGGGCTTGTTCAGCGATGCGTCGGATTTCGTGCAGCAGCTTGCGGATCTCCACCTCCAAGCGGCTGCGGCTCTCCTGAACTCGGTTGAGGATGTCGCTCTGTACCCGAGTGCAGTTGGTTTCCAGTAGGTGTGTAAGAAACTGCCGCGCATCGTCTTGGATCGCGCCATGGGCTTGAGCGAGGCCGAGAATCAAATCGGCCACCCAGCGCAATGGCGATGCTGGTTGCGCGATCTCGATCAGGTCGTGAAACGTGAACTGCGATCGAATCCGAAATCCTGCTTCCGGGTCGAGGGCGTGTGGCATGCGCGCGATCTCTCGAACGCCCGCAGCGGCGAGCTTTTTCAGAAAATCGTTGCCCATCTGCACAAATCGGCGGGCGACCTCCCGATATTCCTTCTCCGCCTCCGCTTGCTCGGTGCGCAGCCACGGCAGGACGTGCCGGCGCGCAACTTCCTGAGCCTCGCGCATCAATCGACGCCGGTAGGAAGGTCCGATTCCGCGCGAGACTGATTGGAGCGCCTGCTCGAATTCCTGATTCGCTTGAGGCGACACCAAACCGAGAAACGCTTTGTGCCGGTCGACGAGTGTGTCGGAGAGGTGCTGCTGCTCGGCCATGAGGAGATAACCCAGCTCGCGCATCGAGCGTTCTGCCCCGGCGAGGGTTTCCTTCATGGCGGCAATTCGCCGCTCCGATTCTTCGATGGGTCGCTCCAGCGCCTCGCGCTCTTCGCTGATGATGGCCAGCAATTGCTCGCTCAGCCGCTCCAGACCCCGTTCGCAAGCCGCGCGGATCAATTGCCGGCCGGATTCTTCGACGAGCTGGCGAAGCGCCTCCAACAGTCCTCCCCAATCCCGCTCCGGCCCGCGGTTCTCCAGCCGTTCTGACGCGCTGACTTCAAAGACGGGCCCGGCGGGCCGCTGCAAACGCTTTTCCAACAACCTTCGCGTGAAACCCGCGGCCGCCGCTCTTTCTTCGTCCGTGGTTCGGTCCGCCTTGTTGATGACCAGGATCAGATCCTGAACCTGTCGCCCCACAGCCTCGACGAGGGCCAGTTCCTCGCCCGCGAGCGGCGGGTCTGCGCCTACCACGACGAGCGCCGCATCGATGTGGGGTATGAAAGCCTCGGTTGTAGCCGTGTTGCCCGTGAACACCGATCCCAGCCCGGGCGTATCCACCAGGCACATGCCTGCGGCAAGCAGCGGGCTGGGCACAAACACTTCGACGCCTACGACTCCCTTGGCATTCTCCGGGTTGTGCTCTTCTGTTACGTACTGGTCCAGACCCGCGATGGCGATTTCCCTCCAGGAGCCAGCCCGGGCCCGGATTCGTGCTCTGTGCCGCTCCCCGAACCGGATCACGGTGGGCACGGCGGTGACCGGGATGAAGCCCACAGGGAGCACGGGCTCACCGATCAGCGCGTTGATCAGCGTTGACTTGCCGCGCTTGAACTGGCCGATACACGCCACGTAGAAGCGGCCTTCCGAGATGCGGGCGGCGAGCTCGCGAGCTTCCTCAGCGACCCGATTCGTGCCGAGCTCTTCCCCCAAGGTTGCCAGGCGAAGAAGTCTCGTCGCACCATCAACGTCACTCGCCGTAGCGAGTCCACCAGCCACGCCGTCTGTGGGCGCCATGTTAACTATTATAGGCGTAGTGTTTTTACTTGCGGTCATAAACGATACCTCATGATGGTCCTTGCGGCTGTAAGTTGGTCAAAGCTGGACGCCGCTCATCAAACAGTCAATGTGGATCAGTTTGGTCTTAAGGCGCGAACCGTATCGATATTTCGGCGCTTGGGCCAAGTCGCACATCCTTACGATTGTGCCGGGCACTAAGCCGCTGAGCCGTAAGACCTCCTCACGAAAATCCTCCAACTCCAAATTCCCAAGCATGAACTTCCGGATGCAACACTCCAGCAATTCCCTGCCCGCTTGCTCGGGGAGAGGATCCAGAGAGAGTTGCTGTCGGCTACCCCAGTAGATATTGCCCACATGCCCGATGTCCCTCTCCGTAGGCCCCCTCGCCAGAAGGAAAACTGGCGTCTTCCGCATCCAGACGAGTTCGCGAACGATCTTGGCCTCGGCATAAGTCAGGGGAGGCAAGTGGTCGAGGAAGACCCAATAGTTACCGTTTTCCATGGACCGATAAACGGCCCCTTTGAGCCGGCTCGTAGGCTGGTGCTTCAGCCAACTCTTGAAGGTGTTCTCCCGGATGCCCTCGACATGAAGTTGACGACGCAGAGTCTCATCGTCCAATTCATAAAGCCTCTGAAGCAACCAGCGCAACAAGGGCTGCACTCCCTCCACCCCGTTCAGGTAGAAGCAATAACGAGCCATCGCTGATGGCAGTTCACTCAGAACCTTTAAGAGCAGAGCGGTTTTCCCGATTCCTGCTGGCCCGCTGAGCAACAAGCTCTCGCGCTTTAAAATGGCATCATTCAATCGAAGAGCTTCACTTTCGCGGTCCACGAGGGGGATATCCGCTAATGGTTTTGTCCGAGGTGAAACGCCTGGCCTCAGCGCGTTCATGCAATTTTTCCCGCGACCTCTTTGTTTTTCAGTATCTCCAATGCGCGACGAGCGGCGCGCCTTACCCGAAGCCACCCCTCAAGAGTCAGCTTCTCCAAGTGCGGGATCGCTCGCTCGTCACCTATCCGGCCCAGTGCGACGACGGCCGCCTCCTGAATGTAGGGATCAGGATTTGAGATCGCAAGGACAATGAGCGGTTCAACTGCCGCTTTCGAACGGAGCTCGCCTAAAATCGTCGCTGCACGGACTGGCACTGTGGGTTCGGGGTGCGAAAGCGACCGAATCAACTTTTCTTCATACGTTTCGCCTTTGAAACGTTGAAGGTCAGCGCCGCAGGCATGGCATGCGTCGCATTGAGCGACTACCCTCCAGCAAGATGGGCAAAAGTAAACCATGCCACCCTCCTCCTTGGAGGCGTCCAGTGCGACATGAGGAAGTGGCCATTCTTCAGGGCGGGGGAGAAAAAGGCTAAGACCGGGTCGCCTTCCTTCTTGGTCAGGTTCCTGTACACGCACAGAAATTCCACGGGCACGTCTTGTGATTCCTGGAGTCGAAACGCATACCGGTATTCCCACGTGTTGCTCATAACACCTCATCCGAGGCTCTTTCGGGTTTCCCTTCAATTCTCGCCTCCCCAAGCGCTCCACGCAGACGAGCAAGGAGCCCCAGGATTTCATCTACTCGCGGATCCAGGTACTCCTTCAGCTTCTCGGGCACTGCTCCGTAACCGCCCAGGCTTTGGGACTTGCTTTCGTGCAAGGTAACCCAGATGTGAGAAAGGCGCGATTCGATCATCCTGTCCAGGTCGACCGTCTGCTTCGGAAGTCCCAGGTCCAACTTAATTGATGTGACCTGATCCAGAACCCCAACGAGGATCGTGCGAATCTGTTCTTTACTGGTTTCGGGAATCTGCCCCGCGTATTCATAGAAAATCCCGTGGAACCCGTCCAGGTTGCGCTCGATTTCCCGGCAATCCTCTTCGAGAGTGAGCATTCGGGCCGCAAGGGCTCCAGCATGGGCGGGTGAAATGGGGAGAGTTGCTTCAAAATCCATCTTGCCACCATCCGCCATCAGGTCACCCTCCTTGTCGCCAAACACTTTCCACCATCGAGCCGCACTCCCAAAATGGACGTTCCCTGGAGCTGTTCGTTATCCACAGAGAAGCAATCATCCAAGTATTCACTTCTGCCTCGTAATTTTCGGGTCAGGAAGGGCAAAAACAAAAAACTCCTACCACGACCCGCAGCCGTGATAGGAGTTGTCAGTCCCCGAAAGCCGGAACGGTTATTTAGGCGAACTCCATCGCCTGTGAAATTTCATTTTACCACGTTCGCCAAAGTTTCAGAGTAGTGTTTTTGGACCACGAGCGCTGGGATGAGGGCGGTCGTGATCCCATCACATCGGTTACGCGCACCTCTGAACGCGCTGTCGCCCTATCGCTTCACTCCCCTAATGTTTCCAGCGCGCGTAGGCATCGCGCCCGGCGTACTTTGCACTCGGCCCCAGTTCCCTTTCGATTTCCAGTAGCCGGTTGTATTTCGCGATCCGTTCGCCGCGGCATGCTGAGCCGGACTTGATCTGCCCAGTCCCCGCCGCGACCGTGAGGTCGGAGATGGTCGTATCGTCCGTCTCGCCAGACCGATGCGAGACAACTACCGTATAGCCGTTCCGACGCGCCAGCTCAATGCATTGCAAAGTCTCCGTCACGGTTCCGATCTGGTTCAGCTTGATGAGTATTGAGTTCGCAACGCCCTCGTGAATTCCTTTCTCGAGAATCGCGGGGTTCGTGACAAAGATGTCGTCCCCAACAAGCTGTATTTTGGCGCCCAGTCGCCTGGTTGCCTCTTTCCAGCCATCCCAATCGTCCTCTGCAAAACCGTCTTCGAGAGAATAGATCATGGGGTAGCGCTCCAGCCAGTCTGACCAGAGAGTCACCATGGCGGTGGGCGTGTGTTTCGACTTATCTGATTTCTTGAAGACATACGCCCCGCCTTCGTAGAACTCACTGGCGGCGGGATCGAGATTGATCGCTATGTCAGGCCCTGGCTTGTATCCTGCCTTTTCGATCGCGGCAACAAGAAGCTCCATCGGCTCCTCGTTGGAGCGCAGCCTGGGTGCGAAACCGCCCTCATCTCCGACACTCGTTTCGTAGCCCTTTTGGTGCAGGATGCTTTTCAAGGCCTGAAATGTTTCGACGGCCGCTCGCAACGCATCGGCAAAGCTGAGCGCCCCGACCGGCGCAATCATAAACTCCTGAAAGTCAACGTTGTTGTCCGCATGCCTGCCACCATTCAAGACGTTCAGCATGGGCACAGGGAGAATGTATGTCTCCTGGTCGGAGAGGTACCGATAAAGAGGAATCCCCTTTTCTACAGCCGCCGCCCTTGCCACAGCGATGGAAACCCCCAGGATTGCATTGGCGCCCAGCCTTGCTTTATTAGGTGTGCCATCCAACGCGATCAGCTTCGCGTCCAAAGCAGCTTGGTCCGTTTCCATTCCGAGTACCGCTTTTTGAATCTCTCCCACCACGTTGGCAACGGCCTTTTGAACACCTTTTCCTCCGTACCGCGACTTGTCTCCATCGCGGAGTTCGACGGCCTCTCGCTTACCAGTGGAAGCGCCGGACGGGATCTTCGCCACGCCGCAGGCGCCACTCTCCAGACGGACAGTGACTTGCACCGTTGGATTACCCCGCGAATCCAGGATTTCCAGGGCATCAAGCTTCTTGATTCTCGACATAAAATCACCTCAAGCAAATAAGAATTTAGGAGCAAATGAGTTACGAAAACGATCGTGACCCTCTTGTGAGCGAAACTCGCAAGGGCGTTGGGAATCGTACTGAGAGCAGGATTTCAGGAAGCACTCCTACCAGGCAATTGTCGTAGGAGTTATCAGTCTCGATCAGGCGAGACGGTTGGATCGGCGAACTCCATCGCCTTCAAATTGCTATTATACAACGTGGCTCCTCATCTTCAAAGGGCCTTGGCTGCCCGAAGGGTCAGTCAACCTGGAAGGATGCTGAAAAGACCGTCCAGCCTGTCATTCCGAGGAGTCCCGATCTGATCGGGACGACGAGGAATCCCGCAAGTCCCTTGTGTTCAGAGCGAGATTCCTCGCTCCGCTCGGAATGACAGCGTTCACAAGCGTTTTTCAGCATCCTGCTGGACGGTACATCCCGGACACAAGGAAATTGTCGAAGGAGGGTTGAAAGCTATGAAGGACAAGTCCCGGCCATCGCGCTTGGTGGTGCTTTCCGTGGATGGAATGCGGCCGGACTTTTACCGCCGACCAAAAGAGTTCGGGCTAAAGATTCCGAATCTCCTCGAGCTTGTCAAGTGGGGGGCCAGCGCGGAGGCGGTGGAGAGTATCTATCCGACTACCACCTATCCGGCCCATGCAACCCTCGTGACGGGCGTGCCTCCGAGTGTGCATGGAATCTACAGCCACCTGGCATCGCTCGACCCCACCGAAAAAGCGCGACCGTGGTGCTGGTTTGCGGGCGCCCTGCGTGTTCCCACTCTCTGGGATGTGGTGCGAGCCAGCGGGCGGAAAGCTGCGGCGATCAGTTGGCCAGTGAGCGCCGCGGCGGCCATTGATTACAACATTCCGGAGATTTGGGATGCGACCACGGCGGACCCGCATCGGGACTTCGCGACGCCCGCCCGCCATTCGACCCCGGGGTTGTTCCCTGAAATCCTCAAGGTTCTGCAACCCATTCTTGACGGCGCAACTCCGGACCGCTTGCGGTCTGAGGCTGCGCTTTACATCTGGGATCGTTATCGGCCGGACCTTCTCCTCGTTCACTTTGTTCACTATGACCAGTTGGCCCATCAGTTCGGGCCGACTTCGCCGCAAGCCCTGGCCGCCATCGAGCGGACGGACCAAGAAATCGGACGCCTTCGGGAAGGCTTCTTGGAAGATGCGGCGCCTACACTCGTGGTCCTCTCCGACCATGGCTTTGTGCCCGTCGAGAAAGAAGCTGCCCCGCTTTCGGTTCTGGCGGAGGAAGGGTTGTTCGATCGGGAAGCGGATGGCACGCCGAAGCTTGGCAAGCTGGGGGCCGTCCATGCAGGAGGGTCCTTCGCCGTTTACTGGCTGGAAGAACCGTCGGCAACGGATCGAGCCTCTTTGCAGCGCGCGGTGAGGCGACTCATTGAAGCGGGAACTGTTGAAGAAGTCGTGGACCGCGAGCGGCTCGAATCCCTCTCCGCCGACCCGGACGCGGAATTGAGCATCGACGCGGCGCCGGGTGTTTACTTCTCCGACCGGTTTGAGGGACCGCTGGTGAGAGACAGCCTCAAAGACCGAGGCACTCACGGCCAATTACCCACCCGCCCCGGACTTGAGGCCTCCTTCATCGTGGTCGGCCCTCAATTCAGCGGAGGTCGGGACTTGGGCCGGATGGCTTTGACGCAGGTGGCGCCAACTCTGGCGCGCTTGCTGGGACTCCCGAGCGATATCCTGGCATCGAACGAGAAGCCTGTGGCAGGTTGCTGAACAATCGGCTGCTGCTGTGGTTCTGAGCGAGGTCGCTCGCAGTCGGTTGTCCGTAGTCCGTGGTCCGTTGCCGCCCCCCCCTGACACCTGAAACCTGAACCCTGGTCTTCCGACTCCTGACTTCTGCCCGTCCCCGAAACAGGAGTAAAATGCACAGTTATGGTGCAAGGGCCATCAGTCATGCCAGAGGCGGTGAAGGTGTATCTCGATTCCCGCCCGCGTTGGAATCGCTGGCGTGAGTGGTTAGTGGGCCGCCGGTACGCTTTTGCCGCGTTTCCAGGTCGACCGAAGCCGCTGGTGGTGGTGGCGTATTCCCGTCGAGACTCGGTGAAAGCCCTGGAGATGGTGCGCGCTGTAGAGCAGGGCTGGGCTGAAGCTCCCCAACAATGCCGCGATGCGTATGAGGAAATCCTCCAGGATGCCCCCAAGTTAGTCATTATCCAATTCCGCCGGACCAACATCTGCGGCTGCCTGGGGCACCGTCATGTGGTGGTGAAAGAGCAGCCGTTTGCCGAACCGCATGATGCCTTAGGCGGTGATCCTGCTGGAGAGTTGGATATCGCTTACCAGCGCGTGGAGAGCTGGCTGGCGCTGCCTTTGATGGATATCGCGCTCGATGCGCAATTTGTGGCGGGGAGCCGGCTGAGAGAGTTCCAGGCAGAGCGGCTGCGCCTGCAATTTCTCAGCATCCTCCTGCACGAGATTAACCATATGGTTCGTTCCCAAGAGCCGGAGGCTTCGGTCCGCGAACGGAGTTTGGCCTTCTACCGTGATGCGCTTGCACAGTATGTCGAGGATGCCAAGGCGAGTTTGTCCTTGACGATTGACCGCTCGTTCTCGCGCTTTGAACGTGATTGAGATAGTAGGTGAAAAACAGATTTTCGCATTCCGCTTCCTTGCTGAGCATAGTATCAAGTAATTCTATACTCGTCATAAATCTTAGTGATAAACCCAGCGGGTGCGCCCAGGAATAAAATTGTGTGTTTCGATGCGCTAGGTGTATATTGCATTCTTCTTTAGAAGACATGCGCCAGACTGGAGGGGATTTGGCCGGCACCCTTGGCGAACAGGAGGAGACTTCGATGGGCCTCGACAGCAAGAAGGCTGCTTATATGGGTTGCCAGAGGCTTGTATTGGCAATCTTCGCGGCACTATTAATTTCGGCTTCAGCATCGGCACAGCAAACGACCGGTAAAATCGTTGGCACGGTAACTGATTCCCTGGGCGGGGTGATGCCGGGGGTAAAGGTTACGGCCACTAACACCGCAACGAAGATCAGCACCACGAGCGTCACCGATAAGGAGGGGTCCTACCAAGTTCTCAACCTTCCCATCGGCGATTACCGCATCACCGCGGAGCGCGAGGGTTTTAGGACGCTGGTTACGGATGCTCCGCCGCTACGAATCAACGAGGTGCTGCGTGTGGATTTGCGCATGGAGGTGGGTGCGCGTAACGAATCGGTTACGGTAGAAGGCTTGGCGGCCGCCGTGGAAACTGTGAACCCGACCTTGGGGCAATCCGTCACCGCCCGAGCTGCTGTCGACCTGCCGCTCAACGGACGGAACGTTCTCGATCTCGCTCTTCTCCAGCCCGGGGTCACGGAAGTGAACCCATATGCCTCCACCAATGATCAGGCCGGCAGCTTCGGAATCGCCGGCGGCAAATCTGACTCCGTCACCTTCTTGCTGGATGGGGGCATCAACAACGACTTGCTGGCGAACGAAGTCGTCTATAACCCCAACCCGGACGCCATCGCCGAGTTTCGAATTCTGACCAGCAACTACTCGGCGGAATACGGCCGCAACGCCGGGGGTATCGTGAGCGTCGTCACCAAGTCCGGCACCAACACCGTGCATGGCGCTGCGTTTGATTACGTCCGCAATGACCTCTTCGACGCCAACCTCTTTTTCAACAATGCCACTGGCCTTCCCAAGCAAGTGCTCAAGCGCAACCAGTTCGGCCTCACCCTGGGTGGGCCCGTCGTGATTCCGCACGTGCTGAATGGGAAAGACAAATTCTTCTGGTTCATCGACTACTCCGGCCAGCGCCAAGTCCAAACCGATACCCAACCGCAGCTTCCGGTGTACACCCCGCAGGAGCTTCAGGGGGATTTTTCCCAGGCTGGCCCGGTCGTTAATGGCAATCCCACTCCTGACCCGACGGTGGTGGCATTCCTCGCAACCAACTCATACTGGCAGTCCAACCCCACGTTGGCCGCGCAGGCGATTATTGATCCCACAAAGTTCAGCCCCGTGTCGAAGAATTATATCCAAGCCAACCTCATCCCGACCTCTGCATCGGGGTCTAAGATAGCTCAGGCAGGTGGCACGGACAATACCGACGAATTCACGGCTAAGCTGGATGCCCAACTCAATTCCAAGGACAAGCTATCCGGCACTTTAGGTTGGTCCCGTGAGCCGTTGCTGGATCCGTTCAGCTACGCCTTTGGCGCGGCCCCTTACGATGCCTATGGGTACGGCGCCCTTGGTAACCATCACCGGGAGTTTGTCAACTTGGCCTGGGATCGGAGCTTCTCGCCCACCCTGCTGAACGAGGCACGGGTGACCGCGCAACGCATGAACATCGCACAGGCCTTTCCCGCCACGAGTTTGCCCACGCCAGGCCAGTTGGGGATAGGAATCACACCCGACCAGTCTACAGGCCCGAGCCTCATCGGCTTCAATCGAGGCCTGACCCTCGGCTTCAGCCCGCAAGGGCCCACCACCGAGATTAACAACACCTTTGGCTACTCGGACACCCTCACGTGGCTGAAGGGGCAGCACACGATGAAATTCGGCTTCTCTTTCTCGGCGTTTCAGAATAACACCCACTACGATTACTATGTGGATGGGGAATTTTACTTTTATGGCCCGTCTACCAGCGTTGGTTCGGGTAACGATTTTGCGGATTTCCTGATGGGCCTGCCCGACGAGTACCTGCAGTTCGGCGCCGCGCCCTCGAACATCCGTACCAAGTCGTATTACACGTTCGCGCAGGATGAATGGCACCTACGCAAGAACTTCGTCCTTAGTTACGGCTTGAGATACGAGTACAACTCCCCGAAGCTGGACACCCAAGGACGCACGTTCTCCATCATTCCCGGAGCGCAATCGACTCGGTTCCCAAATGCTCCCATCGGCCTGGTGTTTCCCGGTGACCAAGGTGCCCCCAGGGGCGCCAATTTCCCGGACCGGACCAACTTTGCCCCGCGCCTCGGTTTCGCCTGGGACCCGCGCAACAACGGCAAAACGAGCATCCGCGGCGGGGTCGGGGTGTTCTATGACATCCTGAAGGGCGAGGATAGCTTGCAGTTCAACGGCCAGGCGCCGTTCTTCGGGTACGTGGACATGTTCTTCCCGTCGTTAGCGGGAAACCCCAGCTCCGATCCCGGTTACTTGACGCAACCCTTTGTCGCGACGGGCGCTACCAACACGTTCCCCTCCAAGCCGCCTGCCCAGAATATCGACTTTGGGGCCTCCGGCTTTCTGCCTTTTGGCGGAGGTGGCGTGTACTTCGTCGACCCACACCTGCGCACCCCGTACACCTATCAGTTCAACTTCAGCATCGAGCGGGACCTAACCAGGGGCGTGGTCCTGGACACCAGCTATGTGGGCAGCGTTACCCACAGGCAAACCGCGTATGTCGACCAGAACCCGTTTATTCTTGGCACCGACACGCGTGTGCTGAACACCCAACCCGGACTCTCGCCCGACGGGTCGAATGGGTTCAGTTACCTCGATACCTTCGGGAATCTGGTTAACGCCAACTATAATAGCCTGGAGGCCAGTCTCACCAAACGGATTACCGGAAACCGCTGGTTAGGCAACAGCTACTTCACACTAGCCTACACCTGGGGCAAGTCAATCGATAACGCCTCCGGGTTCCGCAACGTGAATGCGCAGGTGCCCTATTACAATCACGAGCTGTTCCGTGCCGTATCCGACTACGACATCGGCCAGCGCATTGCCTTCAGCGGGGGCTGGGCCCTTCCCTTCGATCAACTCTGGGCTTCCGCTCCCAGGCGCCTGACGAAGGGATGGAATCTGTATCCCATCCTGACTTGGCGCACCGGCTTCCCCATGGACATCGCCAGCCAGCTTTACACCACCCGGACAGACCCTGGGCCGTCAGGCGCTGGCGATGCCGGAATCGTGCGGGCGAACCTGAACACACCGAATGTTTCCATCTTCAATCCGCACCAGACAAGAACCTTCATCCTCCCAGCTACCGAGACCCCAGCTACGGGCTCATTCTGGTTTGATCCCACAGTGTTTAATACCAATTACAACCCGGCTGTGTACACCTATGGGACGTAT
This sequence comes from Acidobacteria bacterium UBA7540, assembly GCA_002478145.1. Next base: position 24,928 of record DLMI01000006.1, on the reverse strand, counting down.
CCCAGGAACTACCTCCGGGGGCCACATCGTAGCAATTTGGATTTTGCGGTGGCGAAGAAGACCGCGATTATCGGAGAGCGGCTGAATACGGAATTCCGCGTGGAGTTCTTTAATATCTTCAACCACGCGGAGTTTGAGCTTCCTACCCTGAATTTTGAGGATCCCAATTTCGGCCAGATCACGAGCACGTATCCCGCGCGCATTATCCAGTTAGCGGTGAGGCTTACTTTCTAGCAGGATCGAACTTGCGGCCCCTTTGCGTCGGTCCCGAGGAATCAAGCGGCTTCGGCCTCCTCACCGGCGGGGAGGAAGACGCTTGCCGCACCGTAAACGCCAACGTTCTTTTGCAGTTTGGCTGGCAGGATGGGGAGCTTCTCGACAAAGCGACGGTTGATCGTGTAATGGGGGATAGTCTGCCGGATTCTATCAAAGAGGGCTTTGCCAATCTGCGCGACTCCGCCCCCGATGAGGATCGCTTCCGGATCAAATAGCGAAATCATTCCTCCCAGCCACACGCCGAGATAAAACCCTGTGTCGTCGACGACGGACTTGGCCAAGGCGTCTCCCCTGCGCGCGGCCTCCTGGATCATGAGGGGAGTGATCTTGCGGAGGTCGCCACTCGAGAGTTCGCGCAACAGGCTTGGCCGGCTGTGCTCCTGCTCGAGGGCGACCCGCGCGCGTCGAGCCATGCCAGGACCGGCCGCCAGCGCCTCGATGCAGCCCAGCGTGCCGCAGCCGCAACGATACGGGCTGCGGAAGTCGATGGAGACGTGCCCGCCTTCGCCGGCCACTCCATTCTTGCCGTGATAGATCTTCTTGTTGATGATGACCCCGGTTCCAATGCCGGTGCTGACGGTCACATAGAAGACGTCCCGATATCCCACCGCCGCCCCAAAAAGGACCTCTGCAAGCCCAGCGGCATTGGCGTCGTTTTCCACTTTGGCAGGGAGATGGAAATGGCTTTCGAGCAAATGCGCGAGCTGGATATTGCGCCAGCCCGGGAGGTTCGGAGGGTTGATAATGACACCCGTTTTGGGGTTAAGAGGGCCGGGGGCGCAAACACCTACCCCGGCGATGTTCTCCTTCCCCCCCGCCAGCTTGATCAGCCGCTCGATCAAATGCACGATCTGGCTGTAGCTGGTCCTGAACCCTCTCTCCGCATGAGTTGGCACGATTAGGGACTTCACCAAATGCCCCTTCAAGGTCACCAGCCCCCCTGCTACCTTTGTTCCCCCAACATCGATACCCACAATTCGTTTCGGCATAACCGACCCTCTCCAGATTGAGAATTCCTGCTCACATGCGCCGTCCTGCTTCAATCCCTTCATTCCCGGACGCGCGGCTCGGAAAAGCCGCCAGTATACTCCATCGAGCGGGCTTTGCGGAAACTGGTTGAAAGCGAGGGAGCAGGAAAATAGTAAATTATGAAGGGTGAATTCCAAATTGAGGTAATGCAGCCGTGAGAGGGCTTGGGTGCCGCGCGCAAAGCAAACTCTGCGTCCGCAATTCACCATTTACTATTCACCATTCACTATTCGTAATTTCACTCGTCATTTTTCACTGTTTTTCCGCGCCGGGGAGCTTGACGCATCCTGTACAGTTCTCTAAGATGGCTTGGAGTTGACCTTCAACCATTCCTTGAGGTTATGGATGCCTCGAAATCGCTCTCCGCGCGCCCGCCGTTCTACCGACGCCTCGCCTTCCGAAGTCTTCATCCCGGACAAACTCTATTTCCGAATCGGTGAGGTGAGCAAGCTAACGCAAACAAAGCCTTATGTCCTGAGGTTTTGGGAGACCGAGTTCCCCACGCTCAAACCGGTGAAGAGCAAGTCCGGCCATCGGCTCTACCGTCGTGAGGACGTCGAGGCGGTGCTGGAGATCAAGCGGTTGCTTTACGGGAAGGGCTTTACGATCTCCGGGGCGCGAAAGCATCTTGCGGACAACTCCCGAAGTGAGGCCGAGCAACGTCATCTCTTCCTGTCCACGCTTGATGGGGCGGAGTTGCGCGCCATTCGACACGAACTTCAGGCCATCTTGACAATGCTTTCACGCAAGTGTTAGCGTGATTATTTGTGGCTTTCAGCCCCAGACCTGCTATATCGGCGAAGGGCCAAAAGGCTCAACGGGACGTAGCGCAGCCTGGTAGCGCACTTGCTTGGGGTGCAAGGGGTCGCCAGTTCAAATCTGGCCGTCCCGACCAATGAATCAGTGACGAGTGGAGAGTGACGAGTGACAAGTCAGTTCTTCCTGCTCGCCACTTGTCACTCGTCACTTGTCACTGTTCTTCAAGCCGGGGCGTAGCGTAGCCTGGTAGCGCGCTTGGTTCGGGACCAAGAGGTCCCCAGTTCAAATCTGGGCGCCCCGACCAAAGTTCAGGTTTCAGGTGTCAGGTGCCCGGTTCCAGGTGCTCGGGTTCGCTCAGCCGGTCATTTTGCTGACACCTGACACCTGGCACCTGTTCGGGTGTGCGGTGTCGAGATGTGACTCGTTGCGTAATCGCACTGCGCAGGCGGGCAGGCATGGACCACGCCGACGAACCATTCCGCATCCCGATCAGCGATGTCTTCGACCTGCATACCGTGCGGCCCAAGGACGTCAAGGAAGCCGTTGAAGCGTATCTCGAAGAAGCAAACCGCTTGGGTCTCAAAGCCCTGCGCATCATCCACGGGCGCGGCATCGGAGTGCAACGCGAAATCGTGCGCGCCGTGCTGACCCGCACACCCTTCGTGCTCTCTTATCAGGACGCCCCCCTCGAAGCCGGCGGCTGGGGCGCCACCATCGTGACCCTGCGCTGACACTCATGGTTTGGGGTCGGGGTGCGTTCCCACGATCGAAAGATCACGGCCTCATTGGAGCCATCTTCCCGGCGTCATTCCCGCCCCGTCCCGCCTTGCGGGAGAGGATTCCATTTCCGGGATCGAAGGATCGTATCCCCATTCAAGCTAGACCCCCGCTTTCGCGGGGGTGACCTGGACGGTCCGATTTCAGCGATCATGAGATCGGGGCCGAATTGAAGCTGGTGCGGCCGAAGGCAGCGCTGTCCCACTCTATTTCGATGCCGGCGCGTTCCGCAAGGCTTGGGCGGCAATTTCCGGCAGCAGAGAATTGTAATAGACCTCTTTCAGGGCGTAGGACTTCGCTTTGGAGGGTATGACCGGAAGGATTTCCAAATGCCAGTGGTAATCATCCGCCAGCGTCTTCCAAATGCCGCCCCTCTCGAACTTTGCGCCAAGATTAGGTGAACTGTGGAGCACCAAATGGTGGGTGGGGGCGACGGCTTCCAGACGCATCAGGACCGACTTCAACAAGCGTGCGAAAAGAAGCTGCTCGTCCCAGGAGGTAAGGTCCTCCTCGAACGAGCAGTGATGCCTCAGGGAGAGCAACCATGTCTCGTAGGGCACGCGCGCGGCAAACGGGCAGAAGGCGACGAACGGGTCGAGTTGCTCCACGATCCGTATATTTTGCGCGATTTCTTGCCCTGCAATATCGCAGGTCAGGCACCGTTCCTTGAGCTCAAAGTAGCGCAAGGAGGAGCGGAGTTCATAGCCCACGCGCCGGGGAATGAATGGTGTGGCAGTTATCTCGGAGTGCGGGTGCTCAAATTCCTCCCCCGCCAGCGCTCCTTGATTGCGGAAGACCGTTACGTACCGGAAACGCCGATCCTTCTTCAGATCTTTCACCCTCGCGATATATGCCCGCAGAACTTGGGCAACATTCTCGTCGGTCTGCCGCGAGAGCTGTAAATGGTGGCTGGGATGTTCCACCACAACCTCATGCGCCCCCAGGCTGCGCATCTTGTCGTACATGCCCTCGGCGCGGCGCTGCGGGTCGCCCTCGATGCGGTAAACCGGACGGAGGTGTGGGGTCACCCGCACCTGCCAGCTTGATCCCCCGCCTGGGTATACATAGAGGGTTTGGGGAGACAAAGCTTCGTGGCCTGGGCAAAAGGGGCAGGGAGCGTCTCCACTGTGGGCGACGTTCTCACCCTCGTCTTCCAAATTCACCCAACTTTGCGTGATCGGGTCCCTTCGAAGTTGCATTTTTCCTCCCTTCAGGCATCTGCGTTCCGGCCCGCAGTTAGCCTCCCTCACGGCAAGAAGCTGATCCGCCACACAAGACATTCGGCGCCACCAGCATGCCCCCGAAAGCCGCTTCGCCACATTCCAGGTGGAAGCCCCGCATCACCCTGGTGATGTCTTGTGGTTCTTTGTGGCCGCGGCAAGCTTTGCTGGTCAGCCCGGTGTACACTTCGCTCCCCAAGTGAGTTGAGAAGCCCGGACGTTCACGACAAGGAGCGGCACCCAGTTTCTCGTCGCCACTTACCCGGACTCCCCAGCCTCCCAGGTTGAGAGGGCTGCCGCATTTGTACGCCAAATCTCCACCCAATTATAGACTTCCGCCATGTGTTGCGCCACCCGAACGGCTGCTAGCCGGTTCGGACTTCGGGCGGCGTAACAAAAGTACTGAATGAAGACGGAAGCGGCGGCGTCCTCTTTGCGGTAACATAGGAGAGGCAGACTCGGCCTTAGCTTTTCCTGCTGCGGAGGATCTTCCATGAATGCCAGGGATTTAGATCGGTACAAGGAATTGCTGTTGGCCAAGCGGCGGGAGTTGACCACCGCAAGAGCCGGGACGGAGGGCCCTGCTCCCCCATCGGGCGCAGACACGGGTGATTTGGTGGACCATGCGGCTGCGGCACTCGAGGCAGAGTTGCAGGTGCGCTTGCGCGAGACGGATAGCAAGCTTCTGCGGGCCATCGACGAGGCGCTGGGGCGAATCGAACGCAAGACATTCGGGGTGTGTCAGGCGTGTATGAAGCCAATTTCAGCCGCCCGGCTGGACGCTGTCCCCTGGTCGCGCTTGTGCCGGGAATGCAAGGAACAACGGCAGGCCTGAAGGCTTCGAGCATTACTCGTTGTGCGGAAGTGCAGGTCCTTGGTCATACCGGGAGGGAGGTTCAACGTCATCCCGGCTGAAGGTGAGGGGCGCGCTTAATTGCAATTCAAAGTTCGTCCCAGACGGGAGGACGATCTCTTTACCCCGGCCGGCAAAGATCCAGACAAGCCCTCCGGCAGCGCCGGCGAGGCTGCCGATTCCGAGCCCTTTTACAGGGCTTCCACTGGCCGCTCCCGCAATGGTTCCAATCTCTGCACCCGTAATCGTCGTCTCAGCCACCTTGCCTGTCTTTTCACCTTTGGATGAAGCGCCTTCGATCTTTGATTCCTTGGGTTGGAATCCCTCCCGCCCTGTGCCCCCGAAGCCGGAGAGGGTCGCTCGCAGGGGAAGCGTTGTGCCGTTGGGCAAGATGAGAGTCTCGAACCGAATTCCGATCTGCGCCTTGCCCTTTAGATGCCCGGGGCGGACCACTTTCGTAACCGAACCCTTCACGGAACTTCCCCTTGGAATCACGATCCTATTGCGCATAGTGATTGGGAAGATGGTTTCGCAGTAAATTGCCTGGCCCGGTTGGACTGTCCGTGAGTTGATAGTGTTCATGAGCCTGAAGGGGGATCGTGGTATCAGTGGGTACCATCAGCGTGGACGCCGATGACTGGGGAGGCCCATTCTCTTGCGTGCTCTGCGGATAGCTACACTGCAAAGGACTGATCACGACAATGGCAAGAAAGGCTGAAAATAAGTGACCCCGTTTCATCATTCGCCTGCCTCGTTCTTGTACCTTGCTGCTCCAGTAAGATGCTGCTCATCGGGCCCCTGGACCTGCTGGTTTCATGCCCTCCTTCAGTTTCAGGTGCAATTCATCAACTTCTTTCTCGAGCTGTTGCAGCCGGTTCTGCTTCTCCGCGGCGAGTGCAAGAAGGTAATCCGCCAGCAATTCCCTGTTCTCGTCCATGGTGGTCTGAAGCGTGCCTAATCGGTTGGCGAGTTCTTCACGGTCGTTGTCGTAGGCCACTTGAGAGAGGTCAAAGAGGTCGTGCGCCAGAGTCTCCGTGCGGATTACGACCGTGCATGCCAGGACGAGGTCTTCCGGATTGGCGGCGAGTTGACGAGCGGTCTGGCGCAGATTGGTTACAGCGAGAAGCCGGTCCGCGAACGGCCGGCGGGCCAGAGGCTGTCCCGCTTCGTCGGTTAAAGGCAGGTTTTCGTTTGCCAGGTCCTTGAAAAGCACTTCCAAAGGCCCGAAGTTTGTGTCGTAGCGCGCAAGAAAGTCAGGCAGATTGGTGGCGGTTAGTTTCTGCTGAGGTAGCAGAGTGGTTGGGAAGATGGCTATCGAAATCATGAATAACGGGATGAGCGCCCTTTTCATTTTGACCTCACTGCTGCCAATCGGGTGATCGGGAGAGCGGGTGATCGGGTGAACAGGAAACAAATTCCGTCTTGTTCTTTGTTCGCCCGATCACCCGATCACCCGATACCTCGGATTCCCAGGACTGATTCAATCGCTTGCGCGATGCGTGCCGCGTGGTGTTCCACCATTCCGGGCTCTGTAGCCTCGACCATCACCCGGGCAAGCGGTTCTGTCCCCGAGTAGCGAACCACCACGCGCCCTTGATCGCCGATCTCACTCCGGCATTCTGCGATGGCGCGAGTGACTTCTGGAATGGATTCGAGCGGGATCTTCTCCTTGACTCGCACGTTTTGGATAATCTGCGGAAAGGGTTTGAAGGTTCGAGTCAGTTCCTCGAGGGGCTGGCGGGTCTCTGCCATGAGTCGCACAACCTCGAGCAAGGTAATGATGCCATCTCCGGCAAGTGATAGGTGGGCGAAAATAATGTGGCCCGATGGTTCCCCGCCAAGGTTGATGCCGGAACGCAGCATCTCTTCCAGGACGTACTTGTCGCCCACGGCGGTGCGCTTCAGGCCAATCCCGTGCCCCGCCAGGGCGATTTCGAGCGCCAGGTTTGTCATCAGAGTGCCGACCACGGCGGAGCCTTTGAGCATACCGCACCGCTGTAGGAAAGGCGCCATTATAGAGAGGATATAATCGCCGTCGATCAGCTTGCCTTCGCGCGTGGCGAATATGGCGCGGTCCGCGTCACCATCGAAGGCCACTCCCAGGTCAGCGGAGAGCGCCCGGGTGGCCTCCGCCATCACTTGCGGATAAAGTGAGCCGCAACCGAGATTGATATTGCGCCCGTTGGGTTCTACGTGCAGAAGGTGCGCCTCGACGCCCAGGCGGCTGAGGAGTTTCGGGACCACACGATAAGCTGCGCCGTGTGCGCAATCCACGACCAGCCGATAGGGCGATAGCGCCAGACCCGCCGGAATGAGCTGGAGGAGTCGCTCCAGGTAGGCCTCCAACAAGTGCGGTGCGGTCTCCAGAGGCGCCTCGGAATCTCTCTCTCCCTCAGATCGCGCTTGTGCCAACTCCCCCTCGATCGCGAGTTCCACGGATTCGGAAAGCTTGGTTCCTGACTTGGAAAGGACCTTGATGCCGTTGTCTTCGTATGGATTGTGGGACGCGGAAATGACCACGCCGGCAGAAAAACCGTAATGACAAGTGAGGAAAGCCAAGCCGGGCGTGGTAATCACACCAGCTTCGGTGACTTGCGCGCCAGCCGAACGCAACCCTGCGGTGAGCCGACGGGCAATCCAACTTCCCGATTCCCGAGTATCCTGTCCCAGAACGACTCGAACAGGGCCGGCTGGCTCTTCTTTGCGAAGAATATTACCCAGGGCGAGGCCGAGGTTCCAAACGGTCGTGCGGTCGAGCGGGTACTCGCCCGCCACACCTCTTATCCCATCCGTGCCAAAAAGCTTCGGCTTGTTCGACATTTTCCCACCTATTGTATTCCACAAAGCTTGTTCCCGTACACGCTTTCGTCGAACCGAAAGAGTCAGCAGGCAACGGGCAGAAAGTAGGCAGTATGCAGAAGGCAGTAGGCAGTAACAAAAAGGAGGAAAGCAATTCAGGATAGTGCTAGTGAGTTGGAATAAGACGGTGGAAATTGCCCCGAAGGGGCAAACCGTGAGTAGTCCCGCGCCTGCGGGATGAAACCCACGGAAAGAAAGCGGAAAAACTATACCGGCCCTGCAGGGGCCGAACTATAGGTCAACCCCCTCGGGGTTGACGCGATACCCTCGGCCTCGTTGCCCGCAGGTTGAAACCTGCGGCTACTCACGGAAGGCCCCTGCGGGGCCTGCGGATTCCTGCCCCCCAGAACTTTGACGGAACCCTGTAATCGCCCGCCAGAATCTGCCACTTGCTGGTTAAGGTTGACACCGGAACGACTCTTTCAAACGCTCTATTCAGGCAGCTCCCCAGCTACGCTTCGTCATTCAGCCCGGCGGGAGGCAGTGAGCACGGCGTCTGCGATGCGCACCGCCGGCAAGACTCTGGCGACATCATGCACGCGCACGATGTGGGCGCCACCCAAGATTGATGCCACCACGGCGGCGGCATCGCCCAGTTGAAGAGTAGGTGCTTGCTGCGCCTCGAGATTCTCAATCATCGGCCAGTAAGCTGCGGGACCTCCCTTTCTTCTCGGGCTGTGAAGTGCGGCAGCATGAAGACCAGCGCCGGCGGCGATGGCCTGGACAAACGACTTTCGCGAGGTGCCCACCAGGATGGGAAGGCCGAACCGTCGCAATTTCCTGAGGTGCGCGAGGATTTCAAAGTTTTGAAACCTGGACTTGCCGAAACCCAGGCCAGGGTCAAGGATCAACTGGGATCTGCGCAAGCCCGCCGCCAAAGCTCGCTGGAGCGAACACGCGAGTCCTCGATTGAGCGACCGCCAAATATCCCTCACGAAGGGCATCGTCTGCATCGTCTCCGGCCGGCCGCGCAGGTGCATTAGGATGAGGGGAGTCTTGTAGCGGCGCGCCACGTCGGCCAAGCGCGGATCGAATCGCAATCCGCTGACGTCGTTCAGGATGCTGGCTCCGGCCTGCGCCGCCTTCTCGGCCACCTCGGCTTTCGTGGTGTCGATGGAGATGGGGGTCGAGCGTAATTCACGCCGCAGGCTCCGGATCACCGGCAGAACCCGCCGCAACTCTTCTTCGGCTGAAACCGGGCGTGAACCCGGCCGTGTGGATTCACCCCCAACGTCGATCCAGTCTGCTCCCTGCCGGACCAATTCGAGGCCATGCGCGAGGGCCCTTTCGGGATCAAGGTGGAGCCCACCGTCCGAAAAAGAATCCGGTGTCACGTTGAGGGCGCCCATAATGAGCGTGCGTTCGCCGAGACGGACCTTGCGATGGCCGATTTCCAATTCGAACGTGGGACGAGGCGTCATGTCAGTTGCAATTGGCGAGGTGAGAGCACTTTCCGAACCTGTGTGACACGGCCTGCGGAACACTCAGCGGCACTGCTGCGGTGGGAACCGGTGGGCTCTGCAAGTTCCTTGAGCAGGTGGAAGTGGTGTACTAACCCGCGACCAATCGTTCCTCGCGTTTTGGAGGGGCAGTCTCTGGTGGTTGGGGAAGAGCCTATGACGCACTGCAACTCAGTTTCGGGGCGCTGGAAGAATGTGTCTGCGAAAGCTCACTAAGCCGAACTACAGTTGTCTATTAGTGTCAAGAAGATCTGTTCCCAGATGCCCCGATGATTCGTTCTTGCCGAGTCGAGACGAAGAGTGTGGACGGTCTCGTCGTTCCTTGCGCGCCCAAAGCACGCCGACCAAAAATATCCCGATGCCGAAGCCCATGAAAGCCAACCACTCGCTAACTATACTCATGGTCTCAACCTTTCAAGCGTGACGCCCAATTGAGGCCAACCGATGTAATCCCTGGCGACCAGACCCCAGCCCCAAGTCCCTGCCTTTCACGCCGGCTGCGGACGTTCGCGCGAGGACAAGCCCGGCGCGGGATGAGGCTTCAAGACCTGCGTAGTCTCCGGTAGGGAAGGTTTTGGAGGCACATGCCGAACCACTTCCGGCAAAGGTTTTCCTTCAATAAGCAGATTGACCTCGCTGGCATCGAGCACCTCCCGGACCAGCAGAGCTTCCGCGATGCGCGCCAGGGCGTCACGGTGAGTGGTCACGACGTCCTTGGCCTTCAGGTACGCTGTGTCCACAAAGTTCTTCACTTCCTGGTCGATCTTGATGGCGGTGTCCTCGCTGAAATCACGAGAGGTCGAAAGGTCACGCCCCAGGAAGATTTCCTGCTGATGCTTCCCGTAGGCCAGGGGACCCAGGTCTGACATACCCCATTCGCACACCATGCGTCGCGCGATTTCAGTGGCCTGTTCGATGTCGTTGCCGGCCCCGGTGGTAATGTGGTTCAGGAAGATTTCCTCCGCCGCGCGCCCGCCCATCATGATGGCCAGTTGCGATTCGAGGTAATCGCGCGTGTAAGTGTGCTTGTCATCCAGCGGGAGCTGCATGGTGACGCCCAGCGCCATGCCGCGAGGGATGATGGTGACCTTGTGGAGCGGGTCGGCGTACGGAACCGTGGAAGCCACCAGCGCATGCCCGGCTTCGTGAAAGGCGGTGTTTTTCTTCTCCTCTTCGGAAAGGATCATGGACTTTCGCTCCGCGCCCATCAGGACCTTGTCTTTGGAGGTCTCGAAATCGTTCATCATCACCGTCTTGCGGTTCTGCCGGGCGGCGAGCAGGGCCGCTTCGTTCACCAAGTTGGCCAAGTCAGCGCCCGAAAAACCGGGCGAACCGCGCGCAAGCACTGAGATTTCCACGTCCTCAGCCAGGGGAATTTTTTTCGTGTGTACTTTCAAAATAGCTTCGCGTCCTCCCACGTCAGGGCGTGGAACGACCACGCGCCGGTCAAATCGGCCGGGGCGCAAAAGGGCGGGATCCAAAACATCCGGACGGTTCGTTGCGGCAATGAGGATGACGCCTTCATTCGACTCAAAGCCATCCATCTCCACCAGCAATTGGTTCAGCGTCTGTTCGCGCTCGTCATGACCACCGCCCAGGCCGGCGCCCCGGTGGCGGCCCACGGCATCAATTTCGTCAATGAAAATGATGCAGGGCGCGTTTTTCTTCCCCTGCTCGAAGAGGTCGCGAACACGCGAAGCGCCCACCCCTACGAACATCTCAACGAAATCCGAGCCTGAGATGGAAAAGAAAGGAACGTTCGCTTCACCGGCAATCGCCCGCGCCAACAGGGTCTTCCCGGTCCCAGGCGCCCCAACCAACAAGACGCCCTTGGGGATGCGGCCGCCAAGCTTCTGAAACTTCTGCGGCTCCCTCAGGAACTCAATGATCTCCTGCAATTCTTCTTTGGCTTCTTCAACCCCGGCCACGTCCTTGAACGTCACTTTCTTTTGCTGGCTGGAGAGAAGGCGGGCGCGGCTCTTCCCAAATGAAAGCGCCTTGTTACCGCCACTCTGCATCTGGCGCATAAAGAAGATCCAGAGACCCAACAACAGGATCATGGGCAGGCCGTTGGCGAGCCAAGTCATCCAGTTACCCCCGGAGCTATCCTTGATGACGACGCTGACGTTCTTTTCCGTCAGAGTCTTGTACAGGTCGGGATAATTCGTGGGAATGGTGGTTTTGAACTTGGCGCTTTCCTTTTTCAGCGTACCGGAAACGTCGGACCCCGTAATTTGGACTTCACGGACGTTATCCCGATTAATCTCGTTGATGAAGGACGTAAAAGTAAGCTCCTGGATGCTTGCCCCGGTGCTCGACCTGACCACCTCCCAGATGAGCAGGGCGGTGACCACCATCACCACCCAGAAAACTATGTTCTTGACTGCCGAGTTCACTGGGCTTCCTCCTCCTGTCCCCTTAGACCTTACGCGGGTCTCTTACCCCCGCTCTACTATTAGATGCTTCACACAACTCTCGCGAGCTCAGCCACGAAAGGCAAATTTCTATACTTCTCTTGATAGCCGAGGCCATAGCCGACCAGAAATTTCTCGTCGCTCTTGAACCCCACGTAATCGGTGGAAACATCCACCGTGCGCTCGCCGCTCTTGTCAATGAGCGAGGCGGTGCGGACGGAGCAGGGGTTCTGGCCCAGAACATAGCTGTAGAGGTGGTCCAGAGTCAGTCCGGATTGCAGAACACCATCGACGAGAAGGACGTCCCGCCCGGCGGCCTCGACCTTGGAAGTGTACATGATTTCTCGCACTGCAGTTGCGCCCGCTGAAGTGTCGTGGATCTCGGCTTTCATGAAATGGCAAACCACCGGAATCGTGAGGCTGCGCACGAGGTCGGCCATAAAAATAAAGCAGTCTTCCAGAATCCCCACTACATGCAGCGTCTTGCCCTTGTAGTCGCGGTCTATCTGCTTTGCCAATTCGCGCACGCGCTTTTGAATCTGCTTCTCCGAGTATACACAGCGCAGATCGTTGTCCGGGAGAGCCTGCGCACACGGGTGAGAGCTGCGCTTCGTTGCAGGAGGTTTGGAGGTCTTCCTTTTCATCTCATCCGCTCCGAGTCCCCGCTAACCCTGAGGGCCGCGAGCTTCCTCAATAAGCAAGATGGCTCGGGACTCCGGAGAAGCTACCACGGGAGCTGCGGGTGGGAATCCCCTCACCCACACAATCTGCTCCCCACATTCCAACACCGGCCAGAGCTTGCGCTGCCCGCGAGGAATCTTCCGCTGACCAAATAGCTCCTTCAGTTTCCGGAGCTTTCGGCTTCCCGAAGGCCAAAACTGGTCGCCGGCTCGCCAGTTTCGCAGAAACAATCTGTGCGACAGTTTCTGCGGATCCATGGCATTACTCCCCACTTCATTATACTCCTTAGGAATCCCTTGGGGTTCAATAATCTTGAACCGAAAGGTAACGCCTAAGTGGGGGACGGTTATCTCTCCAGGGACCGCAACATCGTAAGCGTATGCATCCTCGGAAATCGATCGCGAACCAAGGATGAGCCAGTCGAATTCCTTTCTCGCTACTACCCCGCCAGGCAAAGTGAGGCTCCGGCCACTTTGGGCGCTGGTGGCGAATCGAAGGAGTCCTTCAATGTGCGTGTAAGCCACGCCCCGCAAACCCTTGCCCACGGAGTGAAGCATTTGCCGCATAACCAGCCGCTGAATTGCCGGTGCAAACCCTCGAAGGGCGCGCACCGGAATCTTCTCTTCTCCGCCTTCTCGGATGCGCCAGGGGCGGCTGCGCTCACGGGCCTGTTGCTCCAGGAACGCTTCTTCATCCCGTGCCCGGTCAGCATGATTCTTGAGAAGCGGGATGATGGCCGGGTTGAATTCCCTTTCCAGCAAGGGGAGCAGTTCCAGGCGTATCTTGTTGCGCCGCAGCCGGGAGTCGAGGTTGGATGAGTCAAGCCGGCATTCGAGCTGGCGCGCTTCCATCTCGCGCGTGATTTCGGCGCGCGTGAGATCAAGAAACGGGCGGGCGACCTTGCCCTCCAGCACAGGATAAATTCCACACAAGCCGCGCGTTCCGGCGCCGCGCAATAAGCGCAGCAGCACGGTCTCAGCCTGGTCGTTGGCGGTGTGAGCCGTCACCACTTTGTCAAGCCGGCCTTGCTCCACCAGTGAGAAGAAAAACCTGTAGCGCAGCTCGCGGGCGGTAGCCTCGAGGTTTCGCTTTTTCTCACGAGCCACCCGCGCTACCTCAGCTTCGCCACCGATGAAAGCGATTCCGATTGAATCAGCCAGGCTCCGAACAAAGCTCTCATCCGCGTCTGACTCGGCCCCCCGCAAATGATGATTGAAGTGGACCACGGCCAGCGTGATTCCCCACTCCAAAGCCAAGTCTTTCATGAAGTGGAGCAATAAGACTGAATCCGGCCCGCCTGAGACTGCCACGCCGACTCGCTGGCCGGGATGGAAAATCCCCTGCCTCTTTATTTCCTTCAACCAGCGGAAGTAGATATTGGACTTCCCGAGCATCTGTGAAACCCACCGATTTCCAATTTCTAGTTTCCAGTTTCCATTTTCTCGTTTCCCTCAACGCAGCACCAGGCACCAACTTCATCGCCCGGCGCGGAAAAACATACCCTTCTCCCGCAAGGCGGGATCAGGATGACATGTCCCGCCGCGGCGGGAGCGCAGCGAAGAATCTGCTTTTGGTTGCGGCCTATGGCCTCACTGCCCCACAAAGCGTGGATTTTTGGCCATATTCTTGGGTTTGATCGGGGTTTCTGGCTCTCAAGAACCAGTTCGTTTTTGGGCCCTAAAACGGCTAACTCCTTTAGTTTCAATAGAATCTTAGGTTCGTTCCGTCTAAATAGTATCTTTATTGCATTTTGTGCCGATCTTCCGCAGCCGGCGGGCCGACTCAGAACCCCCTGGAAGCGGCCTGTTGAATCGTTCACCATAGGTCAACTCACATAGCCTATCACATCTCCAGCCAACTGTCAAGAGACACCCTGTCGGCCACGGCGGGACGGGAATGACTGCCTTCACAGGCCCGCACGAAAAATCAACTTCCCCCAAATGACATCAATTCAGGCATATGTAGCGCTACGGCGGGAAATTCATGCGGCGCAGGAGGTCCTGGAGGCGAGGGTCGGAGCGTAGGGTCTCGGCTACGGGAAGTCCACATCGAGAGCGTAGACATCCTGCGCGATGCCCTACTGGACGTTCTTGATCAACACCGCGTCGCTGGTAATGCTGCCGCGCGAGAGCACCAGGTCGCCCGCCGGCGACCAATCGAAATAGTAGATCTGCTGGTCCTGAAAATGAGTTAATTGCCTGGGCGGCCCGCCCTTGAGCGGCTGAGACCAAATGTTGGAGACGCCTCCCTGGGTGACGATGTAAGTCAATGCCTGACCATCCCGCGACCAGCGGACGGGCGGGTAGGCGTAGCCCCCGTTCACCAACCAATAGTCATATGGTGAAGCGGGCACGTCAAAGATCATGGAGGGCGCCCCCCCCGCAAAGGGGACCACCGCCAACCGAGTCGGCTTGTTCCGTGCCGGGACGTAGCTGCAGGCGATCCACTTGCCGTCCGGCGAGATGGCGGGCTCATAGGCGCTTTGGTATGAGCCTCCCTCGATTACGGTGCTTGGCCGGCCGCCATCCAGCGCGAGTCTCTGAAGAACCCACCTGCCCTTGTCAAGAGAGTCGTAGACTACCCACTTCCCGTCGGGCGAACACGACGGAAACTCGTCGTTGACATCTTGGGTCAACTGCCTGAGGTTTTGGCCGGCAGGGCTAACCTTCCGGAGCCCCACGCTCATGGTCCGGGAATCAGAGGCGTCGACTACCGCGGTGCCGTCCGGGCAAACGGACGGTTCTCGGTCGAATCGTCCAGACGTGATCTGCCGCGGGCGCGCGCCTTGCTGTTCCAGCCGCCAGATACTGCCTTTGCCGGCGGAGTCGAACGCAGCGTAGACCATCTGGCCGTCCGGCCCCGAGGATAGACCGTAGGCTCCGTTGAAGGCCGCAGGAGATGCGGTGAGCCGGGTGGCGCTTTTCCAGTCTCCCTTGGGGGCAAGCCAGAGATCAGCGCGGGAGTCTACCCGCACAGTTGTCAAGGCAGTGCCCTGGCCGGCCACGCTGAGCCCATAATAGTTGTTCAAGTCGTTGGTGATCCTTCGCACTCGTCCGTCAGGGTAAGATACTGCCCAAAGCTGGGTTTGGTTGCTGCCGAGCGGCAGGTTAAAGCCTTCCATGATGAGACTGCGGCCATCGGGCAGCCACGCGACATGGTTCGGCTGCGGGTCCGGCGGACCAATCTGTGTCCTCCTGCCATCCTTCAAGCTGACCGCGACTAGACTCCGGTCCTGGTGCGTGTCCCTATTGTGGACGTAGCCAGTGACGATCGTCGTTCCGTCAGGCGACCAGGCAGCCCCCGTCCATGTCTGGAACGACTCGGGCGACTTGACGATCGAGACCGCTTGCTGTCCACCTCCATCCTCATTGGCGATCACCAACGAGGTCTCGCCTCGGCCTAGGTCAGACCCGACAAAGGCCAGCCGTTTACCATCCGGAGAAAAACCCACCGGACCGGATAGGTGCTGAAGCACCTCTTTCAGCTCGCCGCCCAGTGTCGCTGCGTCGTATAGAACCCCTTCGTGCTCGCCCTTCCCGAGGGAAACAAAGTACAAACGGTCCCCGTCGGGAGTAAACGTAAGACCCCAATAGCTGACCTCGGCCGGTGGAGCCACTTGAACGCCACCCTCGCTTGCCACCTGCCTCAGCCAAAGGCTCGCCTCACCTCCCTGGTCGCGGGCGTAAGCCAGATACTTGCCGTCCGGCGAGATGGCCGCCAGCGTGACGTCGCCGGTGGTGGTGAGCTGGCTGATCTGCATGTTCTCGAAACGCGTCTCCGTCCCCAGCTTGTGCCGTGCGGAGCGGTAAAGGAGATAGCCGGCACCGGCGAAGGCAACCACCAGCAGAGCCAGCAACACGGCGGCCACCGGCGCGCGCCGGACGTCACGTAGGGGAGCTGCTGGCTGCGCGCCCGACGGGGGCGGGGCAAGCCCCACCCCTGCCCGGCCGGAGTCTGTGTCGCGCTTCAGGCGCTTCAGGTCAGACCGCAACTCGGCCGCACTCTGACAACGCAGGTCACGGTCTTTCTCCAGCGCCTTGTTGATAATACGTTCCAGCTCAGCAGGACACTCGGGATTCAACTGCACTGGCGAGGTGGGCGCTTGGTGCAGGATCGAGTCGAAGACGAGCGCCGAGGTTGTCCCCGAAAAGGCCGGGTGACCTGTCGCCATCTCGTACAGGACCACGCCGAAGCTGAACAGGTCCGTCCGTGCGTCGATCTCTTCTCCACGTGCTTGCTCCGGCGACATGTAGGCGATGGTCCCCACGGCCACGCCCGGGCTGGTGAGATGCTCGGGCTCGATGGAGACGGTGGGCAGCCCAGAGGCTCCCCCAGCTTCCGCCACCCGCCTGGGCCTTGGCGCCAGCTTAGCCAAGCCAAAGTCCAGGATCTTCGCCTGGCCGCGCTGGGTCACGAAAATGTTCGCTGGCTTGATGTCGCGATGGATGATCCCCTTCTGGTGCGCCGCGTCCAGTGCGTCGGTGATCTGGATGGCGAGGTCAAGCAGGGTATCGATTTGTAGGGGCGAACGGCGTTCGCCCTGGCCCGTTGGGCGCGCGCCGCGCGCCCCTACATCCACCAAATGCTTGAGGGTCTGCCCCTCCAGATATTCCATGGCGATGAACGGCTGGCCCTCGTGCTCGTCAATATCGTGAATGGTGCAGATGTTGGGATGATTGAGGGCGGAGGCGGCCTGGGCCTCGCGCTGGAAGCGCTCCAAGGCTTGATGATCCTTGGACATTTCCTCCGGCAGGAACTTGAGCGCGACGAAGCGGTGGAGCTTGGTGTCCTCGGCCTTGTACACCACACCCATGCCGCCCCCACCCAGCTTCTCGACGATGCGGTAATGGGAAATCGTCTTCCCGATTAAGGCGGAATTCGCTTCGGATGACCGGCGCAACCGGGCTTGCTCCTGAGCCAGCAGCTTCACCGCCGTCTGCAGCGCCGCCGCTTCCATGAAGTGCTCGGCTCGCTTATCGTAAGTGAGCAGAGATGCAACTTCGTCCCGCAAGGCGGGATCGCCGGCACAAGCCGCATCGAGAAAGGCAGCCCGCTCGCTCTCCTCCTGCTCGAGGGCGGCGTGATACAGGTGCTCCACTTGTCGCCAACGCTCAGGCTCCATCGCGATTCCCCTCGCTCAGCTCGCGCAGGAGCCAAGCTTTGGCCAGCCTCCAGTCACGCAGGATGGTTTCCTCAGAGACCCTCAGCACCTCGGCGGTTTCCTCCACGCTCAACCCGCCAAAGAAGCGCAGTTCCACCACCCGGCTTTTTCTCGGCTCGAGCGCGGCTAGGGCGTTGAGGGCTTCGTCCAGCGCCAACAAGTTAGCGGGCGCTTCCCGAGACACAACCAAGGCTTCCTCCAAAGAAACATGGGGGGCCTCACCGCCACGCTTCAGACGCCGGCGTGAGCGGGCGAAATCGACCAGGATTTGCCTCATCAGCCTCGCGCAAACCCCAAAGAAGTAGGCGCGATTCTGCCAACTGATCTCCCGGAAATCGACCAGCCGCAGGTAGACTTCATTCACCAGCGCCGTGGTCTGCAGGGTATGGCCAGGCGCTTCGCGAGCCATGTAACGCTGCGCAAGCTGGTGTAGTTCGTCGTACACCAAGGGCGTCAACTTCTCCAGCGCGCGCTCGTCACCGTCGCCCCAGGCCTGGAGCAGTTGCGTTACCTCGTGAGCGGAGGGCCGCGCCATAACCATCTGCCTTATGTGGGACTTCAAGGTTACCACAACCCCGTCGCACATTCCACGGGCTCAATCATCGATAGTGACTCAGGAGGTGGCACGGCCATCTTGGCCGTGACCGCTCACGGGCGGGACGCCCGTGCCCCATCAAAATGAGCCATTACCCATCATCCCAAAATATTTTTGGGGGACATTACAGTTTTCGAACTCATCTGTCGCCATGACTACTAGAGAGGGCCAGAGACAACTGTTCTGGCCAAATCTCTAGGTAGGGCAAACGAGAGACAGGAGAGTTGGCGGCCGCAGCTCGGGTGGCGAGGCGTAATGTCAGGCGTCCATCGCCAAGACGGAGTGTGTGGCGCCTTCTCAAGAATCGGATCGTCATGTCCTAACCAATTTCGGAAAAAAGGAAAAGCATCATGACAAAATTGAGTCCATCCAAAGTCCTCGGCCTCGCTCTCGGATGCGCGACCCTCGTCCTCGGCGCCATTTACGTGAGCGCGGACCCGAAGCCTTCAGAGTCGAAGCATTTTTACGCCAACGCGGGGACGACCTTCGTCCTGCTCCCGGCCAAAACTACCGGGGGGCCGCGTTCGCACAACATTGACGGCGTCGTCCGGATTTCGTCCGCGGACCTGTTGGGCCAGCCCGTGTACAGCCGCATCGCGGGCTATGAGGATGTCAACCTGGGCGACTGCTCGTTCCATGGCACGGCCAATTTGGTGGCAACGGCCAACCCCGATTTTTTCCTGATAACGGACGGTCTCTTCCTCTTCACTTCGGCCGATGGGAAGAGCAGTTTGACGGCCTCGGCCGAGGGCACTCTCACAGTGAATCCGGCGAATCCCTATATGGCCGACATCGAGTACGATGTGACGTTCACGGGCGGCACAGGCTCGCAGGCGGGCGCGCACGGCTCTGGCAAGCTTCACGGGTTCGTCATGTTCACGACCATCGATCTTGTCCAGCCTGACGACACCACAGTGCCGCCTGAACCTGCTGCACCTCCAGCAGGATCCAGCACCGGCAAAGCATGTTGGCTACTGGATGGTGATCTGGATTATTGATACTCGGCGCGCCGCGTAACTTATAGGCGTGGTATTCAAAAACTTTCTTCGGGTCTGACGCTCCCACCTTGGCCGGTTTCGAGCGCCTTTCCCTTTCTACCTGTGGTATACCAAATCAGCGGCGGAAAGGAAAGAGGAAAAATCTCACCTCAATGCGTACCCATCATTGAAAAAGCGGAGAAGTATTTTACTGGTCGGGCTAACACATTAGCTACGGCTCGATCGATCTTCAAAAGGGCATTCAGCCATTAAAGGATCATGGAACCTTCGAATGGCTAAGTGAAGCAGAGATTCAGGAATAATTACAAATACACTTTTACTTGAACCCAAGCACAGGCCAGGCTATATACGCCGGCTACCTGGTCCACATCAACGGAATTACCACCCCCTTGTTCAGCGGGGCGCCGGGCGAGGGAACCGCATACTTCACGTTCAAAACCCCAATGGTAACTGGGGCGACCCGGATACTTTCTCGAGCGGCCAGTTGATTGCCACCTTCGAGAGACAGCAGAGTTTGTACCCCGTAATCGGACCTATTGGTTTCCATAGTCTCTCAGAAAGTCTGCTGTCTAGCCAGAACTTCACGTTCAATGGGCAGACGTTCAATTTCAACTGCATTTCCCCGGACGGGATCACGTTCGCCCAGTTTTTCAGCAGCACGCCCATCCCCGGAGCCGAATTCGGGGACTATACAGTTGTCTATGCCGGCGCTGGCGCCGTCACCGCGGTTGGAAGCACGCTGTCCGTTGTGGGTCCGAGCGAGTGACAATCTTGAGAAAATCGCAAAAGAACTTTCGCCAGCGAGGCCCCTGGAAGTCGCAGCCAAAAAGAGATGTATTCAAGGTGGGAAGGAAACCGGTCTCATGACCGGGTTCCTTTCCATTCATGAGGAGTGTAAGTTTCGTCCTGGTCACCCCTGTGTCCTGTGCGTTTCAGGCGCTCAGGGTGGGAGTGATCGTCACGCTCATGACCTAACCTATTCTGGCTCAGAGCAAGAACTCAACCCAGACCATTCGTGGAACCTATGCCTGGAGGTGCACCGGCCAGGTCTGATACGTGCACTAAGCGCGCGGGCGGCGCAGCGAACGTCATAATCGTTGAGAAAAGACCAGCGAGGTAACCGGGACACTCAAACTTACCCTAAACAGGATGGGCGCACGCCCCTCCTGCTTGGGCCGGTGATGGAGCAGTTCGCGTTGAGCCGACTCCACCCAAGTCAACCAGGCCGACTGCTGGCTTGAAGCATCATCCTCAATTCGAATCGTGGGTCACATCCGACAGCGGCCTGATTCTTATGCCGGAGTCGGACGAGCGCTTGGCATTCGGAGAACTCAGCGAACAGCACTCGTCCCACTCTTACCGTGGAAAGAGCATGCAGCTACCCCCAGCCAGTCCGCTCCCCCATTGGCGGGCGGCGCAGACATCGTGGTGAAGGTGCGAAATAATCCCTGGATGAGCAAAAGCATTTCATCCCGCGAGGCGGGACAAAGTCGTAGAAGGCGCAAAGAAAACAAAGCAGTTGTTCTTTGCGAGTTTTGGCGCCTTGGTCCCGCTCTGCGGGATGAGATTGTTTATTTTTTCACAGCTTCGGTTTGATGTCTGCGGCGCACCGCTGTCGCCGCGCAGTAAAACGCGAGGATGCGACGGCGACGGCATTTCTACGGGCTCAACCATCTTCATTACCTCACCACCCGTACCTGTCGCTGCGCCCGCCCTTTCCACCGCCGCCTCGTTTCCTCTCCTGACCCCTGGCCGTGGTCGAGCTTCCGGTTCGGCTACCGGCAAGGTCCCTCCCTCCTCGCAATGGATTTGATGCCCTGAATCTCATAACGCAGACCCGCCGCGGCGGGTCTGCGCCACCCCGCGGGGAAAAGCCAGCGGTCAGAAAGCGCTGACCGCGGCTACCCGTTGACCTCACTGTTCCAGCGTCGCTGCTAACCGCACCTCCGAACCTGGCCCCACGCTGATTTCACGCGACCAGTCCTTGTGACCAGAGAGCTTGACGCTAACAGTATGCTTCCCGGGCTTCAACTTCAAGACCGCCGGACAATTTCCCATAAACTGGCCGTCGGCATAGACTTCGGCGCCATCGGGATTGGAGGTTACATTAACCGTACCCGTTGCCGTCTCTTGGGTTGGCGGCGCAGGCGGCTTTTCTTCCCCAGTCTGCGTCGCAGCAGGTTCCTTTGCGACGCTGGTGGTGACACCTACAGGGATGAACCCGCGCTCTTTTTCGCCGACAGCAACAGGAACACCAGTGACACCCTGCAATGCAACAAGAATGGCGCGATAGTTATCTTTGTCGCCTTGAAGCAGCAAACCGCCGCTCTTGCCATCGGCGGTTTTGTACTGGACACCGATGTAATGCAGCCGCGTCTTATGCAAGAGACCAAAGAGAGCCACCGGAGCCACAAGGACTGCCAGCGCGATCATTGTTCCGACGCGCCGGTGAGCCTCTTGGCCGTAGCTGAGCGATGTTACGGACTTAGGAGCGATTTCCGCCTTCTGGCCGTCTTTTAGCGTCAACAAGATCAGATCAGGGGTAATTGTGAGCTTATTATTCCAATCCTTCGGATCGACTTTCGTCGATACCGTGCCGCCGTTGTACCGGACCTTGTCGAATGTATTGCCTTGGGCGTACGCCAAGAGGGCCGTACCCAAGAGGATGGCCAATAGCCTTTTTGTGATTCCCATGATGCCTCCTGTGTGGGCGAAACTACGCGCGAGGGAACTCGTCGCGGGGGAGTCTATCAGAGTGGAACGCGTTCGGGCGCTTCCGCTTGCGTGGGTCATCTTATGTGGTATCCGCATAGTACGCGACGCGTCCTTGCTCAGAGGCCGTCCACCGGGCTCTTGACTCAGGGACTAGCCGCAATGGCGAGCGCCGATTCGCGGGCTTCCCACCTCCTGGCACCCTCTTAAAACAGGAGGGGAAATTGTTCATGACGCCTAGCCTCCCGGAAATCCTCGGGCTGGCGACCAGGATGGCTCAATTAGACTGCCATTCAACCTGCGATGCAACTCCAAAATCTCGCACTCCAAAATCTCGCGCGCCGGGGCCGCCTATTTCCTCATCCTTGGACATTGCCACGCTCGTTCCCCGACCCTGAAGGTCGTATTACCCTGAGCCGCGGGACGCAAGACCGGTGTGACGCCACCCGGATCCGACCCGTCCGCTGACGGGTCGGACCTGGTTGGGGGCGCGTTTTCCGGGGGCGTTGCCCCCGGCTACTCTATCGATCCCCTCCGGGGATCAAGGCTCGACAGCACCGAGGACGTACGGGGGGCGCAAAAAGCAGGTAAAAAGCTCTCCGGCCCGCTCGGCCTGAATTGCTCGACTGAGAGGAGTAATTCATCGACTTTCTGGAGGGCGGAGCCCAGCGTAGCGAAGAATCTGCTTTTGGTTGCGACCGCAGGCGACGCTGCAAAACTTGCATCCTCTACCGCTTCGTGAGAGCACAAAGGTGCGACCCACCCACAGCAAATCAGGTCTTTACGCACGATCCCTCTCTCCCGCAGGTAACTAGTAAATTCTACCCTGCCTCGTGTAAGACTTGCATCTGTTACCACTTCGTGAGAGCACAAAGGTGCGACCCACCCCCCAGCAAATCAGGTCTTTACAATTGAGTAATCGTTTGGCAGGTTGTGTGCACGGTAGTCAGTGACTAGCTGCCGACACCTCTGATTTGCACGCGGGGGCAGCCAGTAAATGAGCACGAGTACGACAGAGTCTCTCGCTCAGTGAATGACCAGGAGCGGCCCTCAACCCGCGAGCTGCAACCCCATCCGGGTTGTAGGAGGGAGCCCCTCGTAAACTGCGACCGGGCAGCGCGGCCCTTTTCCGTCGTGCAGTCTGGCGCATCGAAGGCTCACTACGTAATGAGCCGGGAGGACATTGGGACTCAATCCTCAGGATGTGTGTGTCCACGACGGATGCAGAAATCAACCTCTGAGAACAATTCGGAATCAGCCCGTTGCGCCACGAAACATATAAGGACTCGTGAATAGATATAGCACTCATGGGGTGGCGATCATGCTCTTACGGGGTCTTGGTGGCCTCATTACATAAATCATAATAAAGCGGGCAGCTCTTTCCTATATCGAGCCTTCTCTCACGAACTCTCAGGGTAACAAAGCATTCCGCGGATAACCAAATCTGGACGTGAAGAGGTTTGCCGTCCCCTGTAAGTGTGCCGGTTGCCTCGGCGATCGCGCCGAAGACTGGTGCACAAGCCTCTTGGCGGCTCGGAACCGTTGCTGAGCCCTAAGGGGAGAAGTATGCCTTGCCCATGTCATCTTGAGAACCGCCGGAAGTACGTATGCGCCGGACGCTCTGCGCAACTCGTCCTTTCTGTGCTCCTATTTTTCGTGGCCCTCAGTCTTGCTCAAGATGCCGTAGCGCGGATCACTACAAGTTCCAATAGTCTCAGCTTTGGGAGCGTCACGGTGGGGACCAGCCTTACCCTGGGGGTAACTCTCGCGAATAATGGAACTAGCAGCGTGAAGGTCTCACAGGCCACGGTAACAGGAGCGGGCTTCAGCGTCAGCGGGCTTGTGTTACCCCTTACCCTGAATGCCCGCCAAAATGCTACCTTCAACGTTGAATTCGCTCCCGCGGTCGGCGGCAGCGTCACCGGCGCCATATCGATCATCACTAATGCTTGGTGGAACCCTACCATCAGCATCTCGCTGTCAGGGACCGGTGTGGCACAACCCACGGCAAACTTGTCGCCCCCCAGCATGACGTTTGCAAGCCAAGCCCTCGGGACCACGAGTAGCGCCCAAGCTGTGACACTTACGAACAGTGGCGGCACGACGCTAAACATCACTAGCCTCGCGCTCACGGGCGTCAATGCCAGCGACTTTGCCCAGACCAACACGTGCGGCAGTTCGGTGGCGGCCGGCAGCAACTGCACGATCAGCGTGACGTTCAAGCCTTCAGCGAGTGGCAGCCGCACGGCCTCGGTGAGCATCACGGACAACGCCAGTGGCAGCCCGCAGACGGTGAGCCTCTCCGGCACGGGCGCGGCTGCCGTGGTTAGCCTTTCACCCACCAGCCTTGGCTTCGGCAACCAGTCCGTAGGTACGACCAGTACGGCTCAGACCCTCACCTTGGGCAACACGGGCAACGCCGCCTTGAGCATTACCAGCCTCGCGCTCACGGGTACCAATGCCAGCGACTTTGCCCAGACCAACACCTGCGGCAGTTCGGTGGCGGCCGGCAGCAACTGCACGATCAGCGTGACGTTCAAGCCTTCGGCCAGTGGCAGCCGCACGGCCTCGGTGAGCATCACGGACAATGCCAGTGGCAGTCCGCAGACGGTGAGCCTTTCCGGCACGGGCACGGCTGCCCTGGCCAGCCTTTCAGCCACCAGCCTTGCCTTCGGCAACCAGTCCGTGGGTACGACCAGTACAGCTCAGCCCCTCACCCTGAGCAACACGGGCAACGCCGCCTTGAGCATTACCAGCCTCGCCCTGACGGGTACCAATGCCAGCGACTTTGCGCAGACCAACACCTGCGGCAGTTCGGTGGCGGCCAGCGCCAACTGCACGATCAGCGTGACGTTCAAGCCTGCGGCCAGTGGCAGCCGCACGGCCTCGGTGAGCATCACGGACAACGCCAGTGGCAGCCCGCAGACGGTGAGCCTCTCCGGCACGGGCGCGGCTGCCGTGGTTAGCCTTTCACCCACCAGCCTTACCTTCGCCAGCCAGTCGGTGGGTACGACCAGTGCAGCCCAGACCCTCACCCTGAGCAACACGGGCAACGCCGCCTTGAGCATTACCAGCCTCGCGCTCGCCGGTACCAATGCCAGCGACTTTGCCCAGACCAACACCTGCGGCAGTTC
>DLMI01000052.1 GCA_002478145.1 Acidobacteria bacterium UBA7540 | reverse complement strand
AGAGGTGTTCACTTTTGTGACCCAGCGAACGGTGTCTTCTCCTGCCGGATATTCCCTAATTATCCAGATATTCGAGGCCCACGAAAAGGGAACCTTGCTGAGGCACATAGAAGACTTCGAACCCCAAGAGGGTGAGGAGCGCTTGTCGGATTTGAAAAGCAAAGTAAACCAATATCTTCAAGGGGTGCAAAAGTATTTTGGGGGTGAGCACCACGCAAGTGTATTGGGGATGGAAAACAAGTCAGCAACCTCACCTGCTGGACGTTGAGCTTATCGACCCGAAACCGCCTTGTATCCAATGACTCCGTGGGTCGTCCAAAAAGAGATGCCGTGCAATGCTTCCGTACTCAGTCCTCCTTTTCCTTTCGCGGTTTGAGCCACTAGTTTTCCGGCACCCGGATCTACAGTCGGCAAACCGTTGAAGTGCCATTCGCATGCAAACTCCCGAGATACGGGGTTGTGGGAAATAGCTCCTGCCTTTTCGCCTTGTGCTTTTCGACGAATCCGCAGGGGCAATCCGAAGTCCTGCCCGAGCGACGGCGGACTCGGAAACTATGCTGAGTGGGTAGTTCGCTGGATTGGGAATGAAAAACGCGCTTCCCACGCCGGAAACCTGCCACGCGCTGGGATAGTCGATGGGAAGCCGACTTTTCATTCCCAATCCGATCGCGATGCAATCGATCTCGCGAAAATCACTGATGGAATAGGGACTACAGTTATCCGAGTGGCAGCTCGTTTCAGTATGCAAGTCACGCAACCTAGCGGATTCTTTTTGGGGGGAGAGACGGGGTCGTTGGTATGGACGGCCATCTGTACCCGTGGCTGGCGATGATCGGCCAGGAGGGGGTCGTTGGGAGCGGACCAAGTTCTGGCGACGCACAGGTACCTTAATAGGTATTGACACCGTTTCACACCGTTTCTCTTGACATTCCGGGCCTCCGAGACTAGTCTATGGGCGGATAGTCTCAACTAACAATTGCACGACGAACCATTTGAGGCTCCTGCTGCGCATCTGACCGATGATGTGTTCGCCGTTGCGCGAGGCAGCCATGAAAGTGCAAGGCTCCTCTCCTACTTTTCTCTCTTCATTTCTATTCGTTTCCTTGCGTACACCAAGGAGGGTCCTCGGAAAGTGTCTGCGTGGCGGTTTGTTGACGAAGGGACCGCCAACATGGATCCCTTTGTTGGTTTCATTTCCACCGAAGTGATTGGAGGTCAGTCATGACCAGCAAGAGAAGTTTCTGGAGTCTCTTGATTTCTATTATTGTGCCGCTCTTATTGCTTGTGTTCCCCGTTCACATCGGCACAGCAGCCAGGCGGGCGAACGCGCGTCCGGTCGACCAAGTCAAGCAGCGATCTGCTGCCTCTTATGCCAAGTTGCCGCTGAGCTTCGAGATAAACCAAGGCCAGACCGACCCGCGTGTCAAATTCCTCTCGCGGGGCAGCGGCTACACGCTGTTCCTGACTGGAAACGAGGCGGTCCTCTCCTTGCAGAAGGCGACGGGCGTAGCGCCGACTGACGTGGGGACTGAGGCAGGTCAGCTCATTATCAGCGGCGCGCCCGGCGGTCCGGTGGCTGTCCCGCTCACAGTGCAAGACATTCTCACGCCAGGCAACATCGCGACGCTGGCTGGCGGCGGGCTCAATAGCCCCACGGCGCGTTCTGCGTATATTCCTATCCCCACCGGAGCCGCGGTGGACACATCGGGAAACCTTTACGTTGTTGCATGGCCATTGAACCAGGTCCTCAAGGTCGGTACGTCTGGAAACGTGAGCGTCCTGGCGGGGACGGGCGCCGCAACCTATAGCGGCGACGGCGGCCCCGCCACTAGCGCCGGCCTGTACCTATCCGGCATCTACGTCATCATTGAGGCAGGTGTCGCGGTGGACGCCGCCGGCAACGTGTTTATCGCCGACGTTTTGAATAACCGCATCCGCCGTGTGGACGCCGCCACCGGCATCATCACGACGGTGGCGGGCAATGGCGCAGGCGGGATCGGCGGCGGGTTCAGCGGCGATGGTGGGCCCGCCACCAGCGCTAGCTTGAGTGCACCTACTGCGGTCGCCGTGGATCGCGCAGGCGATCTCTTCATCGCGGACAATGGCAACAACCGCATCCGCCGCGTCGATGCGGCCACGGGCAACATCACAACTGTCGCTGGCGGCGGCACGCCCGCCAGCGGTATTGGCGACGGCGGGCCGGCCACCGGCGCCAGCTTGAGCAGCCCGATCAGCGTGGCGGTGGACGGCTCCGGCAACATTTTCATCGCCGACACCTACGACAACGTCATCCGCCGCGTCGACGCCTCGACGCACATCATCACCACGGTCGCGGGGGGCGGTTCCCCAGAGAGCGGAATTGGTGACGGCGGCCCCGCTACCAGCGCCAGCCTGTATTTTCCCTCTGCTGTAGCCCTGGATGCTTCCGCGAACCTCTTCATCTCGGACTCTGTCGATAACGTCATCCGCCGCGTGGATGCCTCGACGGGCATCATTACTACGGTGGCGGGCAACAGCACACAAGGTTTCAGCGGCGACGGCGGCTCCGCCACCAGCGCCGCACTCAATTTATCCTCCGTGTACATCGGCTACCCCGCGATGCCGGCGAGCCTCGCCGTGGATGCCGGCGGCAACCTCTTTATCCCTGACAGCGTTAACAACCGTATTCGCCGCGTAGATGCTACCACGGGCGTCATCACGACGGTGGCCGGGGGAGGAAGCGGTGGGGACGGCGGGCCAGCCACCAGCGGCATCCTGGCGAGTCCGGCCTCGCTGGCCACGGACGGTTCCGGCAACGCGTTCGTCGGCGAGGGGGATAACTTCCGCGTACGCCGGGTAGATGCTTCGACCGGCATCATCACGACCGTAGCGGGGAATGGCACATCGGTTCTCGGCTTCGTCGGGGACGGCGGGCCAGCGACCAGCGCCGGCCTGGCTACTCCGATTGGCCTAGCTGTGGACAGCTCCGGCAATCTCTTCATTTCGGAAGAATTCATTGCTAACCGCATTCGGCGCGTCGACGCCGACACCGGCATCATTACTACAGTGGCGGGCACCGGCACCTGTGGCTATAACGTGGATAGCGGCACGGCCACGAGCGTGGAAGTTTGTCCCCGCGGCCTTGCCGTGGACGCTGCGGGGAATCTCTTCATCGCCGACCGCAACAACAACCGCATTCGCCGCGTGGACGCCACGACCGGCAATATGACCACAATTGCCGGGAGCGGCCCGGCATATCCCAACCCTGGCAGCTTTAGCGGCGACGGCGGCCTCGCGACCAGCGCGACCTTGAATAGTCCGTTTGCGGTGGCTTTCGACAGTTACGGCAATCTTTTCATCAACGACGAAGGCAACGGGCGCATCCGCGTGGTTAACACGCAAGCGACCGCAATCACAGTCGCAGGCGTGGTGATCCAGCCTGGGAGCATAGCCACCGTCGCCGGGAACGGCACTTTCGGTTACAGCGGGGATGGCGGGGCCGCCACGAGCGCCAGCTTTGATGCCCCGTTCGGAATCGCCGTGGATGGCCCCGGCAACATTTTCGTCGCGGACACTTTTGATAACCGCATCCGCCGCGTAGATGCGCAGAGCGGCATCATCACGACGATGGCCGGCAATGCCACGCAGGGCTTTTCCGGGGACGGCGGCCCGGCCACTAGCGCCAGCCTGAATAATCCCTATGACGTTGCTCTAGGCAGCTCCGGCAACCTGCTCATCGCCGACAGTGCCAACAACCGCATCCGCGAGGTCTTACTTGCTCCGGTTGTAACCCTCTCCACCACGAGTCTCTCTTTCATTGTCCAGCTCTTGGACACCACCAGCCCCGCGCAAACAGTAACTGTGACGAACTCGGGTGGCGCGAATTTGATCATCAGCAGCATTGTCGCGAGCGGCGACTATGCCCAGACCAGCACCTGTCCCATTTCCCCTTTGACTCTCAACCCTGGCTCCACTTGCATGATTAGCGTCAGCTTCACGCCCAGCCTGATTGGCACGCGAACCGGCACGTTAACCATCACCGACAACGCGAGTGATAGCCCGCAGGCTGTCCCGCTCACCGGCACGGGGACTAACCTGATCTTCCCGGCGGCCAGCGTCTCGCCGACTTCGCTTTCATTCGGTAATCAACTGCTTGGCACTACGAGCGCCGCACAAGTAGTGACGCTGACCAGCGTCGGCACGACGAACCTGAGCTATTTGGGTATCACGATTACAGGAACGAACGCGAGCGACTTCGCTGAAACTAACAATTGCCCCGCCAGCATGGCGCCGGTGGCCTACTGCACGATCAACGTGCAGTTCACGCCCAGCCAGATCGGCACGCGAGCCGGCACGTTAACCATCGCCGACAACGCCAGTGATAGCCCGCAGTTGGTCCCGCTCAGCGGCACGGGGATCACCAGCGCAACCTACACCTACAGCCCCATCGCGGAACCGCTAATCGCGACTGGCGGCACTAACCCTTATCAGTTCACTGGGGAAGTCTCTCCGTTCACTCCGAACGCCTTCAACTATAAGCTGACATACCCCACGCTTGCCATCCCACCTACTACTTCTGTGAATCTTGTGCTACAGCCTTTCTTGATATTGCAGGCTGACCTGGATGCACTGGTTAAAGGAACCGGTTTCGAGGGGGCCAAAATTGTCCCCTACGATGAGACCGGAGGCTTCGGAGTCCTCTTTCGGGCCACGTGCCAGGATTCGTCTGGCAATCCCGTTACATGTCCCCAGACTACAGGCCCTTACACCCACTACACCAGTTGGAACACTCCTTCGGGTGCGCCGCCCATTAGCACCCCGGCATTCCTGACGGCCCCCGCCGGCACCAACGCCTGGCAGAACGACTTCACCGCCTTCTCCCAGACGAGAATTGATCCCACGGGCGCCGGACATACCTGTTGCGGCCTTTCTGATTTCGTGTTCGTCGATTTAGGCACTAGCGTCGGCTCGCCCCCCACCATCAACATCACCACACCTCAGAATGGCGCAGTTTACCCCTTGGGCGCGCAGGAGGCGGCCAGCTATTCCTGCACTCCCACGCCTCCTGTAGTTTCGTGCGTCGGTAACGTGCTCAACGGGAGTTACATCGACACCTCATCGGTGGGGAGCAAGTCCTTCACGGTAAATGCGATCGTCTCTTCCGGCCCCTCGGCCAATAAGACGGTGACCTACACGGTGACGCCCGGGCCGGTGGCCAGCGTCTCGTCACCGAGCATTTACTTCGGCACGGTCTATCTAGGCACGATTACCACCAAGAACGTGACGGTGACCAACCAAGGGGACGCGCCAATGACGATCACTGATCCTCTTCTTTCGATTCTGTCCGGAGGAAATTCCAAAGAGTTTATCGCGGTTAACCTCTGCCCGAAGTCATTGGCTGCGGGAAAGAGTTGCACGATTAGCGTAAGCTTCATCGCGGGGCCCTTCTACACTCAGCAAACAGCCACGCTGATGGTCATGGATAACGCTCCTGGCAGCCCGCAGAAGGTCGCGCTTAGCGCCACGGTGATCAATCCTCACGCCCAACTGAGTGCGACGAGCTTGAGCTTCGGTACACAGAAGGTGAATACGATCAGCACGGCCAAACCTGTGACGCTCAAGAACACGGGCGCTACAGCGCTGATGAGCATCAGCATCGCGATCGCCGGCACAGACCTGCACGATTTCATGCAAACGAATAACTGTCCGGGTTCACTGGCGGCGAATGCCTTTTGCACGGTTAATGTCACATTTAAGCCCACGACTCAAGGTTTGCGGTCGGCGAGCGTAGTGATTACGGACAACGCCCAAAACAGCCCGCAGAATATATCGCTTTCGGGCACGGGAAAATAGAGCGGACGATTCGGGGCGCCAGGCGTGCGGAAAAAACAAACAGGCGGGGGTGCCCCCACTCTTCCCCGGTTGCCGCCGCAGCGAGCGGAGGCGCGGCAGGGTCCGGGAGGCTACTGTTCTAGTCAAGTTCGCACACGTGGCAGAGAGCGCCATGTATGCGCCAGCCGAACGGTTCGTGGACGGTGAGCCGGGTGCCGTTGGCCTGGCTGTTTTCTTAGCCTTTGTTGCTCTGGGACCAGCGGTTGGAGTCCAGGTAGATCGAGTTGAGGTCTGCCCGCTGCAGGACGTTGGCCGCTCCGGGTTCCTTGCGGATTTCTTCCAGCAGGCGAACTGCCTCGCGATAATGGCCCGCCGCTTCCGCGCCTTTGCCTGTCAGGCGAAGCTCTGTAGCCAGGAGGTAATGACCCTTGGCACTTAGTGTTCGGAGTCCTAATCTTTCGGTCTTTGCCACGGCCCGTTCCAACTCCTGCCGGGCGTGCGAATAATCCTTGATGTTCACCAGCGCCTCGGCCAGGTAAATGGAGCATTCTGCGGAGAGGTACTTCAACCCAAGGGTGTCTGCTTCCTGGGCCAGCCCCTTCAAGGCCCCGATGGCCTCCTGGGAGCGCCCTTCCTTGACGGCTGCTTTCGCAAGGTTGAATTTGGAGATCAATACCTTGCCACGATCGGTGGTGTGCGAACCCACTTTCATGGCCTGTTCGTAAAGGCTCCGCGCGGATTTGAAGTTGCCTCGGTAGAAGAAGCTGTCGCCTTGATAATTCAAAATCTGGGCCACCAAGGCATCGTTTTTGAGCACGCGGGACAGGCTCATGGCTTCATCAAAACTGTTTTGAGATTCCTCCCCGTGCCCTGCCTGAGCCAGCGCGTCGCCGTAGCCGCTCAGGATCTCGATCATCCAGGAGCTCCGGTCGCCCAGCTCTCGAAAGGTCTTGAGAGCTTCTTGTTTGGCATTGACGGCCGCGCCATAACGCCCCTGGTAGGCGAAGAGGGTTCCCATGCTGGCCGACTCGATGGCCGCACCTCGCTTGTCGCCCGCGCTTCGGTAGAGTTCTAGCGCACGGAGGTAGTAAGCAAGGGCTTGGTCGTATTGACCCATATTGGCGTTGGTCTCCGCCAGGTTATGCACGGTCTCGGCAATTTCGTTCGGGAAGTTGCTCTTCTCGCGCAACTGAAGAGCCTGCTGAAAACAGGTGGCGGCGTCATCGTATTGCCCTTTGAAGGAATAGCTGCTGCCGATATTGTTCAAGCACAGTCCCTGGTTGCTTTCGTTTCCCAGCTCGCGCTGGATCTGAAGGGACTCCTTGAAGAGGCTCAACGCATGGTCGTGCTGGCCGCGGTCGTGATAGAAGGTGCCCAGATCGATGAGAGTATCGCCAACACCCTTCTTGTCACCAATCTCCCGCCGCAGTTGCAGTGCTTCCTCGTAGCTCTTCAAGGCCTGATCCGGCTTGCCAAGGCGCTCCTGGATTTGGGCGACCATGTTCAGGCTGGTCGCCATGCCCCGCTTGTCGCCAAGGCGGCGCTTGATGCCCAGCGACTCCTGGCAATTGCGTAGAGCTTCATCCTGCCTGTTTAGCAGCTTGTAAGCGACGCCGATCGCGTAGAGAACTGTGGCTTTCTCCTCCAGGTTGTCGAGTTGAATTGCAAGGGTTAGCGCACGATTCAGGTAATCAAGTCCGCCCTGCGGATTCCCGCTCTTGATTTCCACGCGGCCCATCCCCAGGAGGCCTTCGACGTACTTTGGGTCTGCCTTCAGAACTTGCGTGTAGCGCTCCCGCGCCTTGTCGAACGCGCTGGTATCTTCGTAGAGCCCAGCCAGAATGAACTGGACCTGGGTGTCGTCCGGCAAGACCTTGGCCATGTTCTCGTAAGCCTCGATGGCCTTTGGGTAATCCTTCGTGACCTGCGCATGGCTGGCTACGATCCGATACTTTTCCTGCGGCGGCAAGCTTTCGCTCAGGTCCACGGCCTTTTGGGACGTTTGCTCGGCTTCGTTGTCATAGCCTAGGTTGGCATAAGTCAGGCCCAGCTTGGCATAAGCCAGGGCGAACTCCGGATCTTCCTTGGTGGCAACCTCGAACCGCTTTTGTGCCTCCAGGTTTTTTCCCTGACGCAAGAGCTGAAGCCCCTCGTTGTAGTCACGCAGCGCCGGGAGCGACTTCGAGGTAGGTTTGAACGCCTGCGCCTGGAGTTCTTTCATCTCCGACGAGGATAGGGCCAGGTTTTCCCGGATGGCTTGCGCCAGACGATCCACCGCTCCTGGCAGCGCGCCCTGGTTGGGCGCCTCCGCCTTCAATGTCGCAGTACGGTCCCTTTTCAGGTCGCGCAAGGTGGCATCAATGCGAATCTGTTCCCCCAGCTTCGCGTATTGTCCCCAGACCACGGTCTCCGCGTTGCTAAATTCCGCTAGGCGGCGCAGGGTGTCGGGATCCGGAGTGGAGTCCGCCGTGATGCGCAGATCGTGCAAGATTTGATGCAGCCGGTCAGAAGAAACTGTCCGCAGATAAGACGAGTTTCCGACGTCCGTACTCAACCATTCGGCAAGGCTCGATCCGAGCCAGTCCAGCGATGGGTCGCCGGAGGCGTTGCGGAAGGGGAGAATGGCCAGCGAGATGGTGGGCCCCGAGGGCTTCGGCTTGACTGCCGGCGCAAAGATTTTTCCCCGGAACACAAGGCCGATGAGCAGAAGCATAATCAGGGCCAACCCCGGCGCGATCCATTTCGTCGGGAGCTCCTCCACCATCCGGAATCGCGGCATGTGAAGAGGAGTAACGCCCTTGCGTGGGCCGTGACGGGCTTCGAGGTCCCGCAAGATTTCCTGCGCGCTCGCATAGCGACGCTGCGGGTCAATCTCCAGGCACCGGACCACGATGTCATTCATGAACTTCGGAATCGCAGGATCCAGCTTGACCGGCGGGACGGCTCGCTCCTGGGTGCGCTTCAACAGGGCAGCGACGGAGCTTGTGGCCTCATAAGGCGATTTGCCGGTAAGCAACCCGTAGAAAATGATGCCAAGTGAGAACAGGTCAGACCTTGAATCGATTTCCTCGCCCCTGGCTTGCTCTGGCGACATGTATTCCGGGGTACCCACCAACACGCCCGTTTGCGTCAGGCCGGGCATTTCCCTCGAGCGCGCGATTCCAAAATCCATGACCACAACCCGACCGTGCTTGTCCACCATGATGTTCTGGGGCTTGAGGTCACGGTGGATCACACCTTCCGCGTGCGCGGCATCCAAGGCGCGGCAAACTTGCTCGATGATCTCTGCAGCTTCTTCTGGCTGGAGCTTCCCTCGCTCGGCACGAATATTCTTCAGGTCACGGCCGTCGATGTACTCCATGGAAATGAACTTCGCCCCCTCGGCCTCTCCCAGGTCAAAAATGCGAATCACATTCTTATGTGTGACCTGCCGCGCCAGGATCAATTCCTGCTTGAATCGCGGTAAGACGTCTGGATCCCCCGCCAGTTCAGGGCGAATCACTTTCAGCGCAACCAGTCGGTCGACCTCGCGATCTCGCGCCTTGTAAACTGCGCCCATGCCACCTTGCCCGAGCAGTTCTAAAATCTCATATCGCCCCCCCAAAACATGCCCTGCTTTCAGAGCCTGGGAGGCACCAGCGAGGGTCGTTCCGCCCTCAGCGGGTGTGCGGATGGGCCAAACTTCCGTCACTCCGCTCGTCGCTGTCATGCCCTCAAAGTCAAAGGGCGTGTTACAGTTTTCGCATCGAGTTGCTGCGGCGGGATTGATGTGTCGACACTGAGGGCATTCCATGAATCAGTGCCTTCTCAATAGCTGACTGTTAGCTACTTACTTTACGGGTTTCGGCCTGCCAAAATCAAGGACTAGTGCTTCTTGATCTCAACTATCCTTGCCCCCGCGACTAATACAAGGGTCCATCCTTCTCTTGGAAGGTATAGAAGTGTGCGTCTTCAGCACCTCTGAGATTTGTGTAGCCTTTTTCTAAGCTACACTTCAGTCCCCAGCTCACTCCGAGTTGGATTTGGCGACTGGCCCAGATTGTGCCTGTGAAACGCCCATCCACGCCTGAATCCAGCCCAAACGGTGAGCCAGTCGGCGGGAAGGCGACTTCGAACGAAGCCGCCCGTGCGGCGGACGCTACGCGTGCGAGGAACCGGGCAGGGGTATCTTGATCAGGATATGGTCGGGTCATAAGGAGGTTCCCTATGACCCGTCTACGTCAAATGATGCTGGAGGAACTCCAGCGTCGCAATTACTCTCCCGGTACCATCCGCTGTTACCTGCGTGCGGTCGCGGATTTTGCTCGTTACTTCCACCGTTCTCCGGACCAGTTGCGCCCCCAGCACATTCGTGAATACCAAGCGTATCTGTTCCGCGAACGGAATCTGGATGCGAGCACCGTGACGCAGAAGCTCGCCGCTCTGCGCTTCTTTTTCATTAAGACGCTCAGGAAGCCTTGGAGCGTGGCCGAGACGCCCTACCCCAAACAGCTGAGCCGTCTCGCCTATGAGGCGGTGGATAACCGCCCCCCATGAGAAATCCTCGGTCCCGACATGGGTGGTGAATGCAGGGCCGATTCGCAGGATTTGGCGAATGCGGGCGGTGGCGGGTAAAATGCTTTATTCAGGCTGAAGATTAGACTACGGCATTCCAGATAGGGTGGCATGAATGATAGACGGAAACGATAAACAACACCGCTCGATCCTGCAACGAATTGCCCATCAGGCGATGGTGGCAAAGGGACTGGTTCCAGATTTTCCGGCCCAGGCGCTCACCGAGCTCGCGGGAATCCACGGGCCAGCGACCGGAACGGATGGGTCGACGCGCGATCTCCGCAACCTGCTCTGGTGCTCCATTGACAACGATGACTCGCTTGACTTGGACCAGCTTACTGTTGCTGAAGCTTTGCCGGGCGGAGCCGTAAAGATTCTGGTGGCCATTGCCGACGTAGACGCGTTGGTGAAGAAGCAATCAGCACTGGACGATCATGCGCGGCAGAACACCACCTCGGTCTACACGGTGGCTGAGACGTTTCCTATGCTGCCGGAGAAACTCTCCACGGACCTTACCTCGCTCAGCGCCGCGTCTGACCGCCTGGCCATCGTCATGGAGATGATTTTCACCGGGGACGGAACGCTGCAGAGTTCGGACATTTATGAAGCGACGGTGCGAAACATTGCCAAGCTGGCATACAACAGCGTTGCCGCCTGGCTGGAGAGTAGCGGGCCGATGCCACAGGCGATTGGCGCGGTCAGCGGCCTGGATGAAAACCTGCGACTCCAGGACCGTGTGGCCCAGAAGCTGAGGGCGCTCCGGCACCTGCAGGGTGCGCTGGATCTGGAAACCCTCGAAGCGCGCCCGGTCTTTGCCGGAGATGAACTCAAGGACCTGGCAGCCGATAAAAGGAACCGTGCCAAAGACATTATTGAGGACTTCATGATTGCCTCGAACGGAGTGGCCGCGCGATACCTCGTGTCTAGGAAGTTTCCTGTGCTGCGGCGCGTGGTTCGCGTGCCCAAACGCTGGGACCGGATCGTCGAGCTTGCCGCAGAGCGGGGCTCAAAGCTGCCGCAGGAACCCGACGCCAAGGCCCTGGAACAATTCCTGGTGTCGGCGAAAGCCGCTGATGCCCTCCGCTTTCCCGATCTGTCCACCAGCGTGGTTAAGCTCCTGGGGGCGGGTGAATACGTCGTGCAATTCCCGGGAGGCGATGTCACCGGGCACTTCGGCTTGGCGGTCAAGGATTATGCTCACTCCACTGCCCCCAATCGCCGATTCCCCGATCTGATCACCCATCGCTTGCTGAAAGCGGCCATGGCGGGAAGTGCCTGCCCTTACGAAAATATCGAATTGGCCGACCTCGCGCAACACTGCACCGAAGAAGAAGACGCGGCAAAAAAAGTGGAACGGCAGGTCACAAAGTCCGCGGCGGCAATCCTGCTGCAATCAAGAATCGGAGAACAGTTTGACGCCATGGTCACCGGCGCATCGGTCAAAGGCACCTGGGTCCGCCTTCTGCATCCGCCCGTGGAGGGAAGACTGGCGAGCGGTTTTGAGGGCATGGACGTGGGCCACCAGCTCCGCGTGCAATTGGTCCACACCGATGTGGAGCGCGGATTTATCGACTTTAAGAGAGTCCCGTAGGTGCCGAATTATTGCATGGCTCTGGAACGGGGCGGGTTGGATCGGGATGGTCGTTCAGTTTTTGAGGCCCTGCCCGAGTTCGGCGTCACTGGTCGGAGGATGGCCGACGGGAAGCCGACTTTTCAGGCCGAATCCCTAGCAGCGCCGGAATTGGTTGAGCGGCAGCCACTTCCAGTGGGTCGAGCCAATGGTTTCCTCTGCGGACAACTGGAGACTACTTTCCGAGTCGACCATGCGTCTAGAAACCGTGACTAAAGGAAAACTGACGAATCCAGGGGGGATTGTTCCGGGGCGCCCCGTCGTCCGTGCAGAATCTCGGATTAACCCCGCCCCATCATCGGTAAACACGAGGCGACAAAGCAGGACCGATCTGCCCAATCCGAGGCGAATCCTGCAAATTTCAAAGATTTGCTTTGGCGGCGAAGCTCGACCAGTTGATAGGGGAGTTCAACCGTGGTTACACCACCGAAAGTTGTCGAGAACAGCCGCTTTTACAGGCGGTCCTCCAAGGGGGGAACGAAATTATCACCCGATCACCGGAGCGAAGCGAAGGCGAGGCAGGGGCGTGCGCTGGTCATACGTCTCTCTCAGGCGGCAATCTGACCACTTGCGGTACGTTGAACACCGATGCCTTTTCTCCAGGCTTTGTCTCCGAAATTCAAACTAAAATCCACGAGCTTGCTTTGATGCTGCGTTATTTCGGAATGGACGAATTGCTTTCGCTCATCAGAAGGAATGACCTCTGCTGCTAGGAATTTGAAAATGACATTGACTTCAGAGAACTCCAGATCGTGTGCCGCCTCGTAGGCGTCATCCAACGTGTTGATGGCCCCTACCAAATCCTTCTTGAGCATTTGTTGCGTTCGCATAAGCTTATCCCAGACCTGCTTATCGCATGGGTTTAGGAGCTGTTCGGGAGCCAGCGATTCCCGGACAGCCCGCAGTGTAGTCGCATGCCGCACCTCATCGTTAGATAATCCCTGCCAGAAATCGGAAAGTCCCTGCACATGTGAGAAGAGTCTTGAGAATTGACCGTAGATGTCGGCGGCTTTGTACTCGATCTCAATTGCACCCGCAAAGGCGGTGTCCATTGTCTGCCCTGAACCTGAGTCCATCATTCGACATCACCTCGCCTTCTCACCATTTGCGGTTCTCTCCAATTGACGCAGAGGTAACAATGATTAGATTGATCCTCATAATGGCGAATTCCCGACGCAAAGCGCCTCGACTCAAAGTGACCCACTACTAGGTTATCGGCTAAGTCCCAGTTCTCCCTTAAAGGGGGAAAACGAAAGGTTAGGCGAGAACGGAAGGAATGGCTTACTGGACGACTCTGGAGCACGGTTCAGGGCACACCAGGCTCTCAAGAGTCAGAAGCCTGGGCTCCTCCAGGTCCCGGCACCGCCACCGCCCTATGGCGGGTGGACGCGTTGAGCGGAGACTATGAGGTTTCACTCTGGTAGACAGGGGGTAGCGACCCAGGACAGAAGCGCGCGAGCAACGCAAACTTGAACGTGCGCTTCAAGGGGGAAACGCTTTCGATTCCCATTGATCAGAGCCAGGGGCAGGGTAGGTGGAACCTTCTAGGTCGCTTCCACGATCCGGTCGACGTCGGACTGACCAATCGCGCCAGCGGACCCGTAGTCGCCGGAACGGTTCGATTCGTTCGTGTCGAATAAGGTATGCGAAGCACCGTCCGGCGAAACAGGGCGGGTTGGAGCGCTGGCAACGCGCGCCGCTCCAAAATGCAGCGCCTAGCCAGCGCTCCAGGCAAGTGGTGGGATTTGAGGCAGGGGTCAAAGGCAGGTCGACGGAGGGAAGAAAAGCACCCGTGGTCAGTGCGTTGCGCCAGGGAGCGTTGACGCCATGAGCTCAGTGGCCGCCCGCAGCTTCGGGGCATCGGCCTCCGTCATGCGGGCGACATCGCCGTACTTGAATGCGCCACCACTGGCCCATTCCACCACCTCGCCGATGGCTTGCTTCTTGGCCGTGGCGAAGGGCCGTGCCGGGGAACCCCTTGCGGAGCCGGTTGAACCCGGACCCTGCTGCCGACCCGCTGCCATTGTTGTTGGCGGGAGGTGAGGCAGCAGCGTCTGTGGGTGGCTTGGCGGATCCTGCAAACGGCGATCGAGGAAATAGCTCCTCGTTAGTCGCCTGGTGTTCATCGATGAATCCACGGGGGCAACCCGAAG
Organism: Acidobacteria bacterium UBA7540; assembly: GCA_002478145.1. Next base: position 751 of record DLMI01000052.1, on the reverse strand, counting down.
TTCTGCCGAATGACAGAGTACTCAAAAACTTGATCAGCGGGTACTTCCACGGATACGCCCTTCGCTCCCGGAATCCGAACCGGCCCAAGGTGGGCGAGTTAAAGGGTGGGCGACCGCCTGTCCGCATTTATGGGATTTGCTGAACAGGGAGATCCGGGTCGCCAGATGTGCGGGTAAGCCGTCAAAGTGCCGGCCGTGGCGGTGTCCGCGGCGATTAGTCAACACGCCGACTAGAACTAACCCCGCGATTGGACACCAAGCTAATTTCTTGAATTCCAACGTGAGCTTTCAGCGTGTATGTGCAAATCAGGAGCGATAGCTCTGGACGACTCTGTAATGCCAGCTGGCGATGCCTTTGGCTTCTGTTTTGGGCGTTTTGGACAAAAGTGTGGAAAGATACACCTTAACGTGGTATAGGGACTTGCCGTTTAAGGGGATAGATAACTGTAAAAGGAGGGACCATGCCAAGAATCTATGAGGAAGTCGTTTTATCTTGTTCCAGGGAAAAAGCGTTTGCCGAGATGACGGTTGTTGATTTTATAAAGAAAAGCCAGCCGGACGTAAGCATTGAATTCGAAACCACATTTAACAGCGAACGGCTGACCAGGTACAAAATGAAGGTCGGGAAATGGGAGCTTGAGTCGGAAAAGGTTATCATCCCAGAGGTGTTCACTTTTGTGACCCAGTGAACGGTGTCTTCTCCTGCCGGATATTCCCTAATTATCCAGATATTCGAGGCCCACGAAAAGGG
>DLMI01000014.1 GCA_002478145.1 Acidobacteria bacterium UBA7540 | reverse complement strand
TTCATGTGCGGCTTCGATCTGTCAAATTTTTCTTTGGCCATGTTGCCTTCGCCTCATCTATTTGAAAAGGTCTGGGTGTTTTGCCTTTACTTCCTTTACACGTTGCCTGAAGAACTCGTCCAACACCTTGCCCTCGTTGTCCGGCAGACCCTGATAACTACCAACTGCTCGTCCGCCCCTCGCAGGGATCGCAGTTGCGTGCGAAGACATCTCTCGGACGAAGCTCTCAACCTGGTTAAAGCCGCACGTCTCAACGTTGATCCCGGACTCCTTCACCCGCTTCAAGAGTTGTTTGAGCTTCGCCTCGTCTCGAAAAATCCGAGAGACTGCGGCCTTGCCCAACCGGAGCCCGTCAGATTCGGGCATCGCGTGCTACCTTCTTCCCTCGTACTCGGACGAGCTATCTGTGACGACCGCCGTCTTTATGAAGCCCTCCGCCAGTGTCAAATGAGCCTCGGCCTTTCTTTTCGCATCAGGGCCGATCATTTGCGCATGGCCATACTCAAACTCTGGAGCCGATGAGCGGAATTGAACCGCTGACCCCGTCCTTACCAAGGACGTGCTCTACCAACTGAGCTACATCGGCCCGCGCCAGCCATCAGCGCTCAGCGGTCAGCATTCAGCTAAGAGACTCCAGGCTGAGTGCTGATTGCTGAAGGCTGAGAGCTTCCTGGAGCGGGAGACGGGAATCGAACCCGCGACCAACAGCTTGGAAGGCTGTGACTCTACCATTGAGTTACTCCCGCCCCGAACTTCAGTGACGAGTGAAGAGTGACAAGCCATAAACCCCATCTTGGCCCGCCTCTTGTCACTTGTCCCTCGTCACTGTCTTTCTGGTGGACAGGGGAGGGTTCGAACCTCCGTAGACCGCAGGGGTCGGCAGATTTACAGTCTGCTGCTTTTGACCACTCAGCCACCTGTCCGTAACTCGTTCCCGCACGCGCTGGCAAGGACAGGCACGCCCTTTCGCTCCGTGTTCGGGTCTCGTTGGTTTGAGCCAAGTAGTTCGAGTCTGCGGTTGGACGCGGGCACACCACCATCCCCGCGCGAGGCTGAGCACTTTTCAGATTTGATAAAACCCGCTCCCGAAACTTCGACCAGCGCCCGCCGGCCATTCTCGCGGCTGTGCGCGCTCGAGCTGGAGCTGGCGAAGGGATTCGAACCCCCGACCCTCTGATTACAAATCAGATGCTCTACCGGCTGAGCTACGCCAGCCGCCGAAACCTAACAATTATAGCCAATCGGACTCCGAATTGCAAGGCATACAATACATTTTTTTGCTGTCCACCAACCCTTTGCAGTCCGGGGGCTTTAGGACTTTTTCGCCCTGCCCTTGTTGTTTGATGGCAGTCGCGTCAGAGGCCTCCGCAGGATGGATGCTCTTTTGCTCTGCCGGCTCGTAAACCAGCCGCAGGCGCGAGGAGGAAGCAATGAGTCGTCCCCCCTGCACCTTCTTATTAAACATCCGGCAAAAGCCGTCCAACCGAAACGGCAACCGTGGTGGCTAGAGCCAGCAAAAGCTGGAACCAAAGCGACATCTTGGGCGGCTGGAAAATGATGCGGCTTCCTGAGCTGGGTTAGCCGTGCAGGTACTTCATTGGGTTCACGGGCGTATCGTGAATGAGCACTTCGTAGTGGAGGTGCGGTCCTGTAGTCTTCCCGGTCATGCCCACGGCGCCAATGACTTGCCCGCGCTTTAGCTCCTGGCCGACCACTACGAAAATCCTGCTCAGGTGCCCATACTTGGTAGTCAATCCATAGCCGTGGTCGATCAGGATTTGGCTACCATAACCGGATTCGGGACCGGCTTCCAGGACAATTCCGTCGGCAGCGGCCTCGACCTTGGTGCCGAAAGGAACAGAGATGTCGACGCCAGGGTGAAATGCGCCCTCGCCACTGAAAGGATCCATTCGTTGCCCGAAGCCTGCGGTAATTTGCCCACGTACAGGCCAGAGTGACGGCACGGTTGTTCGATCTATTTGGGGATTCGAAAACATGCCGCGCCCCAAGGCACTCCCCTCCGGTTCCAGGGAAGCCCTGCGGATAAGGTTAAACGCGTATAATGAGGCGCGGAAACTGGAGTCCACGGTGGCATTAGTCTGGGTCGCGAGGGCAAGCACGGCCTCGGGGAAGCGTGGCCGCCGCGCGTCTCCAAACCCATATGTCAGCGCTACTTCCGCAGCCAGCGACTGCAATGAGTCCAGCTTGGCATTGGTACTGGTTACAGTGCTTTCCAACGTCCGGTATTGCGTCTTTAGGGCTTCGCGCTCACTTCGAACACTATTGTAATTTGATACCTTCAGAAGCATTCTGGCATAACTGTTGGCCAATGCTGCTACGGTCATGATTCCAACCACGCTGAAAGCCAAAACGAGATGGATCATGTAAAATGGCAGTTGAAGCTTGTGCAGCCTGCCATGGGCGCCAGGAAAAAAAAGAAAGGCATAAAACTTCTTTTCCATTTATTAGTTCTCCCGTCGAGAGATTATTTCTTGCTATGAATTCCCTATCGGTTAGCCGCTAGGGGCGTCGGGGACGGACCTTAGAAAAGTCTTACTTAGGCACATCGGGAAGAATCCTATTGAAGATGAGAGCGTATGTCAAGCGTCAAATACACCAAAACGAGTAGGCACCCCTACAACAAATGCATGAGGTCAATATGTCCAGTTTCTCAAAGGGGAGTAAAATGACTTCACTTAAGTCTGACTGGACTAACATTATCCCCATCTGCTTCCTTCGCGCAATCCTGTAACATGTGTAAGGTGCCCTTGAAGTTCGCGGGACTTTTGTGCAGCGACCAGATTCCGACTGTGCCCGAAAAGCGATATTCTATCCCCTGACTTCTCACCGCCCGGATATCAAGGCCGGTGCGCTGGGCTCGCAATTGTCTTATGGGTGAAGACTTGTTTCGGACTGAAAACGAATTCGTACAGTGGCTCCAGGCACTGGCGGCCCCCGCACACGGGCATGAAAGGGTGCGGCCTCTAAGGGTTGAAGAAGGGGTGAAACTCGGCATTGGCGACGATGCCGCGCTGGTGGCGGTCAAGGGTAGGCATGAACTTATTCTGACCACCGACATGTCGATCGAGGATGTCCATTTCACCCGCCGGTTGCACCCGCCGGAGGCCGTGGGTCACCGGGCGCTTGCCCGCTCTCTGAGCGACGTGGCGGCGATGGGTGGCGTCCCCCGCTACGTGTTGGTATCGTTGGCCATTTCGAAAGAGGTAACGCGCGACTGGGTTTCCGGGTTCTACCGTGGACTGCTGGCACTGGGGGGGCGCTTCGGCGTTCGACTGGTCGGAGGGGATACTGCCTTGGTTCCCGGAAGGACTTTCATTGACGTGCTAGTAGCAGGGGAGGTCCCCAGAGACAAAGCACTGCGGCGGTCAGGCGCCCGCACCGGAGACCAGATTTTTGTGAGCGGCCGGTTGGGGCTTTCAGCGCTCGGCCTTCGCCTGCTCCAGAGCAAGCGAGGCGGCTCCCGTCTTCCCGCAAACGCGGCAGCCAGGGAGGCCGTGCATGCTCACCTCTTTCCAGAACCACAATGTGCGCTGGGGAGATTTCTTTCCGAGCGCCGCATGGCTTCGGCGCTGATGGACTTGAGTGACGGACTTTCCACAGACCTCTCCCGACTCTGCGCTGCCAGCGGCGTGGGGGCACGGTTGTGGGCTGCGAAGATCCCCGGCCCCAACCTGCCTGAGGCTGCGGATTCCCTTCAATTGGCGCTCCACGGGGGCGAAGATTATCAACTGCTCTTCACCGTCCCGCGGCGGAAGGCTTCGCGTCTTCCCTTGAAGTTCCGGGGACGGCCTCTTTATCACGTCGGAGAAATTGAAGCCTCAAAAGCCATAAAGCTGGCTATGCCCGAAGGCAACGTCCGCACGCTCGAGCCGGCAGGTTGGGACTGCTTCCGAAGAAGAACTAATTGAAGCAGCTAAAAAGCCCGGCGTGGCCCCCTCCGACGCACTCTGTCATCTCGCATTCAGCGCACCTTGCCGCACCCGGCGGGAGCGGGTCGCGCGCCTGTGGCAGGAGAAGAAAGCGTGCTCTTGGCAAAGATTCGACGCCTGCTCTGCGCACATAACGCGGGTGTCACCGCAGCTCAACGCGGCGCAGGATTCTGACTCGGCGCCGCACTCGGAGGAGGATTTGGTGTGGCTTTGGCGCCGGCAGGGGTGGAGGAGGGTTTCGTTTTTGTCGGAGCGGGCACGGCTTGGGGCTTCGCCTTTGCGGGTGCAGCGGCACTTCCGGTGGCCGCAGAGGACACTGGTGTTACCGCGAGACCAGGAACTGATGAGGTTGAACCTGCCGGAGGTGGCGGAGCGGCGGGTTTTGGCTCCGGTTGGCCTGCGGCGTGCCCCGCAGGCCCTGACGCAGGCTGGGCCGCGGCTTTGGTCACGCTTGGCGGGCTCCCACCCAGCAACAGTTCAGGCCCGGCGCTGGCGAGGATTTCCTTCACCTGGCCGGGGTTCGTCAGGAGCGGTGAGTGCGGGAACTCCTCGACGGGCCGCTCCTTCAGGATCTCGCTCATAAACTGCATCCAGATGGGCAGCGCCACACGCGCTCCTTCTTCCTTATCGCCGAGCGTTTGGTGGTCATCAAAGCCCACGTATACGCCGCAGGTGAGGGACGGCGTAAAACCGAGAAACCACGCGTCGGTGAAATCGTTGGTGGTGCCCGTCTTGCCCGCCATGGGGTATTTCTGGGCCAGCGACCTGGCCCGCACGGCCGTGCCGGAGTTGAAGACCTCCCGCAACATCGAAACCATGAGGCGTGCGACAGAAGCCGGAAGAACGTCCGTGACTTCCGGCTGGAAATCGTCGATCACTCGCCCGTCGTAATTGGTCACACGGTAGACCAGGCGCGGCGCGATGTGGACACCGTCGTTCGGGAAAGTAGTGAAAGCGGAGGTATGCTCGAGCAGGGTCAGATCCGAGGCGCCAAGCGCCAGCGGCAGGTTGGGAACCAGCCGTGACGTGATGCCAAATTTGCGGCACAGTCTTATGACGCTATCAACCCCGACTTTCCCCAGCAGGCGAACGGCCGGAACATTGCGCGACTCGGCCAGCGCGTGCAGCAGCGTGATGGTCCCTTCGTACTTTTCATCGTAGTTGTGCGGCGCCCAGAGGCCGGAGGAAGTGTGGTAACTGACCGGCGCATCTACAATCGTGTCCAAGGGTGACATGCCGTCGAGCATCGCCTGCGAGTAGACGTACACCTTGAAGGAAGAGCCCACTTGCCGTTCCGCCTGAGTGGCCCGGTTATATTTGCTGTCGTTCCAGTCGTATCCCCCGACCATCACCTTGATGGCGCCCGTAGCATTGTCAATCACCAGCAACGCCCCTTGGACGCTGGGATCCTGATCGAGGGCCACGTGAAGCTTCGACCCTTTGATTTCCTTTACTTGAAACAAGTCCAGGTCGCCGGGAGCAAAGATGTCGCTTGCCTGGGTCCGCTTGGTCCAGGCAAAATCCGGGGGGGTGACGCGCACCGTGGAGTCGCCAAACCGGACGATGGCATGGTCTGCGCTCGCTTGCATCACTAATCCGTGCACCAAATCACCCGGCTGGAAGGCTGGCTTCCAGTCGCTGTCCGTGTAGGTTTCCAGGGTCACGGGTTCACCGCCGGCGAGGGTGAGGGGGTTTTTCAAGATGTTCTTCTCGGGGCCGCGCCAGCCCCGGTGTTTGTCATCGTCGCGCAGGCCCTGCTGAAGGGCTTCCTCAGCCCTCTTTCCCATGTTGATGTTGAGCGTCGTGTAAACGCGGAGACCCTGTTCGTGGACCGCCGCCGGCCCGTACTTCTTCTCGAGGAATTGGCGGAGCTCTTCCACAAAGTAAGGCGCCACAGTGTAATTCCATTTCTGGATATTCAAGCTGAGGGGGACATTGGCTGCCTCTCGGTATTTTTCCAGCGAGATCTTTCCATTCTCCAGCATGGCGAGCAGCACCTGATTGCGGCGCCGGCGCGAGGCTTCGGGGTGCAGGATGGGCGAATAGGCCGTGGGTGACTTGGGGATTCCCGCCACCAGCGCCGCTTCCGGGAGCGTTAACTGGTCCAGGTGCTTGCCAAAAAAGAATTGCGCGGCGGCCTCGTAACCAAAATTCCCATGCCCAAGATCCACTTGGTTCGCGTACATCGCGAAGATTTGGGACTTGGTGAAGTGCCGCTCAATTTGAATGGCCATCAAGGCTTCCTGGATTTTGCGCCGGAAGCTCTTCTCCGGCGTCAGGAACAGCTTCCTGCTAAGCTGCTGGGTGAGGGTGCTGGCCCCCTGAGCTCTCCGCCACTCCATCAGGTCCGTAACCGCGGCGCGCACGATGCGCAGCACATCAATGCCCCAGTGGTTTTCGAAGTGGCGATCTTCTATGGAGATGACCGCGTCTCTCATGACCGGGGGAATCTGGTTGTAGGTGACGATGACGCGCCGCTCCAGCGCAAAGCTTCCGATGATGGTGCCGTCGTCCGCATAAAGGTCCGTCATCACGTCCGGCCGATAATCTTCCAACTCGCGAATCTGCGGCAGGTCAGACGAATACACAAAGACCAGCCCGGCCAGCGCGCCCAATCCCACAGAAAGAAGCAAGAGAGTCAGAAATACAAACTGGCCGAAGACCTTGCGGCTGCCGACCCTGGGCGGAGAGGGCCGGCGAGGCGGAGGGGGCGTGGTTATGGAAAGAAACCTGTCAGGCATGGTCCATCGCCTTAAGCCATTGTAGGTTGGTCGGCGCTCGCAGTCAAACAACAAAGCCATCAGCCGTCAGCTATCAGTTATCAGCGAACAAGTTCTTCTTGCTGATAGCTGATAGCTGACGGCTGAGAGCTTCACGGGGTGAGGATTTTGCGGCAGAGGCGGATAAGGCGAGTGTGGGGAATCGTCTGCTCAGCGTTTAGCATGACCAATTCACCCTCGCGGAAGCTGCTGTAGAACCAGCGCGCCAACAGGCTCAAGTGTTCCCAGGGCGGAACCGCCGGATCGAATTCGGCACCATACCCCCGCGGGTAAATAGGCGAGGGCGTGGAAGTGCGCGGGGGCGCGGGACTCTGCCCTCTCGCATCGACAGTCCTGACAGCAGCGGGCGGATGGGGCGACGGCAGCAAAGGGGGTTTGGTGGGAGATACAGGCGGCGAGTCGCCCGCGAGGGAATCCAGCAAGTTATGGAGTTGCTGGTCAAGGGGGACAGGCGAGGGCACGTTCTCGTCCAGCGAAAGCAAGGCGGGTCCGCGCAATTCGCCCCGCCACACGCGGAAGAAGAGCACGCTCTTCTCTTCCGCGCCCTTCTGCATTACCAGCGCGTGAAGCTCACGCAGGTTGCGCGCCAGTTCGGATTTCTGGCGCAACACTCCGTTGACTTTCTCGACCTTGGCATGGATCTTCGCCGCCTGTTCGAATTGGAGCGTTTCCGACGCCCGGGTGCGCTCCTCCGCGAGCGCACGGAGCAGCGAGTGGCCCTGCGCATCCAGGAATTCCACCACACGCCCCACCTCACGCTGGTATTCGTCATCGGTGCAACCGGCAAAGCAGGGCGCAAGACACATCTTCATCTGCGAGTATATACAACCGGGGTGGGAAGGGTCGGGGTCTAGATCCTCGACGCAGCGGCGGATCTTGAAGAAGTCGAGGAATTCCGCCGCAAAACGCTCGGCGGCAGCTTGCGAAGGAAAAGGGCCGTAGTAGTAAGCCCCATCTTTCAGCAGTCGCCGAGTGGGATAACAGCGCGGGAAGCGGTTGCGCAAGTTGAGCTTGAGAAGGGCCGGAGGTTTAAGGCGTAGCCGGAAACGGTATTGCCGGGGGTAATACTGTTTGTTCAGAAGATAATTCAGCCATTGAGCCTCAAAGGCAGACCCGACAACCTGCCACTCAACCCGGCGAGCGAATCCCCGCAAGTTGAACATCCGCGAGATTTCCCGCTTTGGGGACAACAGCCGGCTCAAGCGCCGGCGAAGGTCCCGCGTGCGCGTGAGGTATGGCGGGGAAGCAACTCCGGAGTCAGACGGGAAAAGTGCAAAAACCGCGGGGCGCGAGGGGAAAGACTCGAAGAAAGATTCCGGCTCGTTGTTCGGATCGAATGGCGCGGAGCATTGAAGTCTCATTTCCCTCACCGGCTAATTCGGGTTCTAGTGTAGCGCGTCCAACGCTTCTTTACATTTGGGAGGCTGGCGCGGAGCACAAGTGTCATTCCGACCCTGACCCCGAGCGAAGTGAGGGGGAAGGGGAGGAATCTCGCCCCGATTCTTTCTTCCCAGGAAGCGCCGCCACAGCCAGAGCGAGATTCCTCTCCCGCGACCGCGGGATCGGAATGACACAAACTTTACCCTTCAGCGGATTTCCAATGCCGGGCGACGTCAAATCCGATACTCGTGTAGCCCCCTTGCGCTCGCCTGTCCGCCGACGCCTTTCGACTCGCGAATTTGACTTCGATTCCACGCAAAAGGCGGTTTTTTGGCCCCATTTTTGGGTTTGATTTGGGTTCTTTTGCATCAAAAACCAGTTCGTTTTTGGCCCAGAAAAACGCTAACTCCTTTCTTTTAAACAAATCCTTAGGTTCGTTCCCACTATTTAGTATCTTTTTTTCATTTTCCGCGCCTTTTTCCCCCTTGCCAAGTCCCTTTGGCGTTGCCTTGCCGCGTCCGCTTGCCCGCGCGCTCCTGCGACAACTAGAATAGGCTACCATGAGTCGGATCGCCTGTCAAGTGCAAAGCGCGAGCTTTATTCTGATCCCAGGGATGATCTGGGGGCATCGTCGCAGCCCCGGGGCGGCTCTTCCAGCCTTCCGCGCAGTGAGGTGAGGCACGAATGTGAGAGCTTATGCGCCTCCCGCAGAGGCCCCATTTCTGACAGGTTGCTGAAAAAGGGTGTAGCGGCGGCTTCACGCCGCCAGTCCGGGTTGAGGGCACTGAGGTTATGGCGGGGTAAACCCGCCGCTACAGCGCCTCCGACCCCTTTTTCAGCAACCTGCTAAGCCGAGGCCCTGACCGGCGGCGCAAGGCGTAAGCTGCCACGAGGAGCATGGACCTATCCGCCTATTGGTTGTGGGAAGGGCTGTTACCAACAGTTATGCAGCGACCCTGGCCTGCGACCATTCTCCGGGAAGACGACTTTTCAGGCCGAATCCTAGATGCGGAGCGCAACTGTCCTGCCATCAGTAACGTGCAACGAATCAAGCTGACCGGGACAGTTCCGCAATGTGTGGGTGTTAGTCGCCGAAAACGCCGAGGCAGTCGATGCGGCTCGCACGGCAAACGGGCAATAAGAAGCCTGCTTCAACTTCCGGGTTTTGCAAACCACGCACCCTGGTGGCGAGAAATCGCGATACTGCGGTGGGAGCCTAGCTCGATCTCTCCAGAGAGCTCGTGCTGAGGCGAATCGTCTCCCCGCCTCGCCCAGCAGCTTCGGAAACGGCAGA
>DLMI01000207.1:1189-6009 GCA_002478145.1 Acidobacteria bacterium UBA7540 | reverse complement strand
TGCGGGGGTTCGGACACGCGGACTGCCACCTTGCACATTGTGGGGTCCATTGAGGTGGCACAAGAAGCGACCGCTGAAGTCCTCGAGGTCAAGCTTTCTCTAAACAGCGTTTACTTTCCAACTGATCTGCCCACCGTGGCGGACCCCAAGGGCGGGCTGGTTCCCAGCCAGCAGCACCGCCTGCAGGAACTCGTGACGAATTTCAAGCAATACCTGCAGTTGAGGCCGGACGCGCACTTGATCCTGCAAGCCCATGCGGATAAGCGCGGGTCTGTCGCCTATAACATGACGCTTTCCGAGCGGCGCGCCGCGGGCGTGCGAGGCTTCCTGATCGAGCAGGGAATCGCCGAATCCAACATCGAGAGCAAATGGTTCGGCAAGGAACAGAACCTCGACGCCGCATCCGTCAAGCAGTTGACCGAGCAGAATCCCAACCTCACCCCCGAGGACCGCGAGAGGGTTCTGAGGCACTTTCCCACGTTCATGCTGGCCAACAATCGCCGGGTGGATGTTGTTCTCAGCACGACGGGGCAGAAATCTCTTCAGTACTTCCCTTACAACTCCGAGGATTTGAAGGTGCTTCTAGGACCATCTCCCAAAGCCAAGGCCGCTCACAGGAAGGCCAAGGCTGAAGTAAAGGAATAGGCACTGGCAGGCGCACGCATGGCCGAGGATCGCCATGCGTGCGACCGTCGCAACCTGGCCCATTCAAGCTGTCATCAGTTCCGAGGTGCATGGCGAGCAGCGCCTGGCCTTCAGGGGAACGTTGGAGTAACAGTACCGGCGTTCCTTCCTGGCCGAAGATGGCAAGGCGGTGGGTTGATGCCAAGCGCTCGCGGACTCTGCGGAGGAGTTCCCCTCAATAACCCATCATCCAGGTAAACGAAATCGGGAAAGCGCCTCCACGCGAGCGAGGCCGGTTGGCCACTTCGACGGACAGGCCGTTTAACGTCAATGTGGATTGTTGCAGCGTGCTTCGCCAGAAGCAAGGATTGCAACTGCAGGTTCGTCCGAAAACAATAGGCGACGAGGCGGGGTCTACGGGTCACGGAGCAAACGCCGGCACGCCCGCGGCGGAGGCTGCGGCCCTGAGCTTGTCATCTCGCGTCGCAAGCGGCAGGCCGCGGCGCAAAGCCAGTTCCAGATAGGCCGCGTCATAGGCCGAAAGGCGATACGCACGCGCCACGCTTAGCACTTCACCCCAAGCCCGGACGTTGGTCTCGTCATCGACGGCAATGGGGAGGAACCCGAGGTAGGTAAGCCATTTGGCGGCTTGCGCTTCCGTGCTCCGCTGGCGCCGCTCTCCCATCAGCACTGCGTTCGCCACCTCCAGGGGCCAAATCGGCGGCACGGCGGCGCGCGCAGCGGGAAAGCGCGCCGCAACCGCATCTGCATACGGGTCTGCTTCGTCCTTGAAGTACCAGGCCAAAGCGAGCGAGCCGTCGAGGACAAACTCGGCCACGCCAGGCTTCCTTGCCTTTTTCGCCATCGTGCCTCCTCTCGGTCGCGCGTCCGCCTAACAGGCTGCGGCAAAACCCCTTCGTTTTGTCATTCCGAGGAGCCGCAGGCGACGAGGAATCTCGCAAGTCCTTTACTTTCAAGGCGAGATTCCTCGCTTCGCTCGGAATGACACCGTTCAGAAGAGTTTCTCCGCAGCCTGCTAAAAGCGGCGACCTTCGTCAATCAGTTCCCGAATGGTCACATGGCCGCCCAGCGTTGGCCCCTCGCGGTCCCGGAACGCCAGCATCTCCTGCACGACATGACGCACATCCCGCTGGTCCTGCTTGGGGGGCGGACCAAGCAGGGCCGCAGGTCTACCGCGCCGTGTGATAAGAATCTTCCTTCCCTTCGCGACGTGGTCGAGCAGCTCCGAAAGATGCGTCCGCGCTTCGTAGAAACCCATCGTGGTCATACCCCTGCCCTCCTCGGACCTGTCTATTTGACCAGTCTATCAGAAAGGAAGCTTCTCTACAAATGACATCAGTCTCTCTCGCGTGGGGGCTTCATGCGAAGCCACGAGCAACTGCATGGGCATCATCGTGGGTTTGTATTCGCTGGCTGGCGCAGAGCGAAGCTCTGCGCTTTAGCAATGTACGCGGCGTTGCAGGCGCTATACTAACACCCATCATGGCCGCTTCAAGGCGGCATTTCCATTCCGGACAGCTCCAGTTAATTACCTACTCATCCCATATGAGCATGGACCAATTTCCCTGATTCCGCGCTGTGTTTTCCCAGATCGCAGAGCTTCGCTCTGCGCCAGCCCGCGCATCGACCTTGGAGACTAATTATTATTGATGCCGAGCCGCACAAAACCGGTCCTGGTCGGCCCAAGACGAAACCCGCAACTCCAACGCGGTGTTAGGCAGTCGTGTCGGCATCCCAGCTCTTTGCCTCAGTGAAACGTTCCTTCAAAGCCCTGAGTTGATCGGCGAGCGGAAACTCCAATAAGTCCTGGGAATAAGTTTTCTCCAAGCACTCCAACAGGTGAACACAAATATCTGGACCATACGCAAGAGCCAGTTCCGCTGATTTCGGATCCAGAGCCGCCCCGAGCCTATCGTACCGTTCCCCGTCGAGTTCATAGCTCGTGAATTTCATTCGAGTGCCAGTGCTGTGGGGTCCGATATTGGATAAGCGTCCCCACAAAGACTTCAGTCTTGAACCCAATTCACCCAAGCGACCGACTGCTTCGTCATAGCTGAACCGTCGCATTTTTGCCGTTTGCATCTCACATGTCACAGCTTGATATTCCTGTGCCTCGACGACCGATGCCAATATCGCAGAGGTTTCCAACGCAGTTCTCAGGAGCGTGACGGAATCTGGAAGATTGCCCCACATACCGACGCGGGTACTCGTGACAATGCTGGCGATGACATCAGTCGCGAGGACACGAATAGCAGTTTGTTTATGAGGCGGAAAGTGCGTCGACGCCAAGACCGCACATGCGAGCCTGACGGCGTCGCCGACAAACGCGAGCCGTCTCTGCACGATTCTGGACTTTTCATGGTTGTGCTTCGAGGCCTGGTCCTGAAGCCAAAACAATGTCTCAAGTGTGATCTGACCAGTCATGGGTAGCCTCTAGCGTGTCCGGAAATGAATTGGCCCCGTCAGGTGACGGTTTTTAGTCGTTCAGAAAGAGAACCGCAGTCGACGCGGTGGAAACGTCCTTTCCCAGATCGCAGAGCTTCGCTCTGCGCCAGCCGGCGGTAAAGAGAGGGTCACCTGATCTGCCCTTCCTGACGGAACCGCAGCACACACTATGAAGGGCTGCCATGGATCACAGCTCTAGCTTCGACGCGAATGGCCTGCAATATCGCGGGAAGTTGCCGGTACACCGCTTCTCGCGCCTTATCCCAAAATTCCCCGCGGGAAGTTCCATCCTGCATCATCGGGTCCATCGCCAAATCGATGCGTAACGTGGCCGAGAGAGCGTTCGTGAAGAACTCGTCGATCCTGCCTGTTAAGGTGTCACTGAACAGCAGCCTCTTCTGGGAGTACTCGGCGGAGGCAGACGCCAATTCCTGACCCGCTCTTTCCAGCAGCCGGCTCTCGTCCTCGCCCTTAAGCCGGCTGGCAGACGCAACCCGCTGCAAATAGAAACTTGCCCCTTCGAGTTTAGAATGGATCGTCATGAGTGCGTCGATCTGGCGCTCATGAATTCGTGATCCACGTCCAAGCACAGCTTTAAGCAGCTCAAGCCGCTCGTCGAACCGCCGTTTGAGCACCACCGCCACGATGGTCGTGCCGAACCCTGAGCCGATGAGCGTCAGGATAAAACTCAGCAGGAGCTTATGAGAATCTGTCACGGGCATCACCCCCTTGGCTAATCTTCCGGTAGGGAGCTGTAGTTGCAAGCCCGTACCTATGATTAACCTTGTGAGTTCGCATTTACGTAAGAATTCCGCGGGCGAGGCGCAACACGCGAGACCGCTTTCCTCCGCTAAACGGAAACCTAGGCCGCGGGTCGCGCCCCGATGCATCGGGGCGCCCCACGAACACGCGCAACATCCCTGTGACCGCGTCCTATCCATGGCCTGTCCTGGCTTCTTAAAGGTCCCGCAAGGCGGGACGTCGGCGCCACCCGGGAGTTTTTGCAACACATCCGTTAATACGGCTACCGCGGCTTGATGTGGCACTCTTCAAGTATCAGGATTGCGCTCGGTAGAAGACGTAAAAGAACACCAACACACTGAGGCTCGCGAACACATGAACCAGCGACGTCAACAGCGCCATCGCCGGAATCAGATCACGCATAACCCCCAATAGGGTGGAAATGAAACCTGCCACCACCAAAACCGTTAGCAGGACTATCCCGACCAGTGCCAGCAGTGCCGCATTCTTGAGGCTCATGTTGGGAGTATGAATGCTCTCAGCGTCATTTGCAAGCGGGAACCACTCCTTCCACTCCTTCGAAGCACGACCCGTCGCACCGTTTTGTTGACAGCATCGCGGGGGGCGCCCCGATGCATCGGGGCGCCCCACGAACGCGCGCAACATCCCTGTCACCGCGTCCTACCCGTGGCCTGTCCTGGCTTCTTAACGAAATTGCGACGAATCGAGGGAAGCGGCAAGGTTCCGCCGCGGTTAGGATTGCGGCCCCAGCGAATGTCGGCTGAGCTGACGCGGCTGGCAGGGGCTACCGACCGGGGGGAGGCCCCGTTTTCCACTTCCCCGTTGACCCGGCTATCCGTCCAAGTGACGTCGGGGCAGGGTCGCGTCAAAGTCCCCGAAAGGTAACATCCCAAAGCGGCTCTGCCGCCTGCTGTGCGGAAAGGCTTCGCCTTTCCGAGGGCTTCGGCCCTGACTAACCCCCTCGGCTC
>DLMI01000207.1:0-1118 GCA_002478145.1 Acidobacteria bacterium UBA7540 | reverse complement strand
GCTGAGCCTTCCAGCCGAGCCGAGGCGAAGAAGGGAGGTTGTCTACGCCGGAAAGCCAGAGGCTTTCCGCACAGCAGGCGGCAGAGCCGCTTTTTCCGCGACTTTGACGCGACCCTATGACGTTGGGGCACTGTGCTGAATCCGCCTGCTTACTTCCGGTAGATCACGCCACCCTTCATGACAAAGCTGACGTGCTGTAGCACGCTGATGTCGTTGAGCGGATCACCTGGCACTGCGATGACGTCGGCCCAATACCCCGGCTTGAGCGCGCCAATCCGATCTTGCCAGCCGAGTAACTTCGCGCCGTTGAGCAGGCCGGCTTGCAGCGCGGCCAGCGGCGACATGCCGTACTTCACCATCAGCACAAACTCCCGTGCCTGCGTGCCGTGGGGAAAAGGACCAACATCCGATCCCACGGCCATCGGTACACCGGCTGCAATCTGCTTATGAAACTCCTCCACATGAAACTCGAGCATCTGTCGCTCCCGCTCGGCTTGTGCGGGCGACGCTGCATGGTCCGCGAAGTACTCGACGATCGTAAACGTGGGCACGGCAAAAATTTGTTTCTCCTGCATCAATCGCATGGTTTCATCGCTCAACTGAAAAGCGTGATCGATCGACGCGACGCCCGCCTGCGCCGCATACAGCGTGCCCGGCTCGCCCGTCGCATGAACCGCGACGCGCTTGCCGGTGCGGGCGGCTTCGCGCACTGCGGTCCTTAGTTCGGTCTCGGTGTACTGGTAGGGCGTGGAAAAGTGACCCTCGCGAAGTGAGTCCGGACCAGTTTCGTAGATCTTAATGAAGTCGGCTCCCTCCTTTAGTTGCTGGCGGATCACCGTCACCAGTTCGGCCGCACTATTCGCGTAAGTGGCGTTGGAGAATATGTGCTGTTCGGGGTTGTAGCCGATGGCATCTTCGTGTCCGCCCAGAATGTCCACCGCATTGCCGCTGATTCGCAAGCGTGGTCCGGGAATTGAGCCCTGATCGATCGCATTGCGCACCGCTGTGTCGGCCGAGCCTGCCCCTTCGGTCCCCATGTCCCGCTCTGCCGTAAAGCCCGCCATCAGGTCGTCCCGTGCCGCGAGAGCCGCGGAAATCGTGCGCTGCGGCACCGACTC
>DLMI01000159.1:1759-2647 GCA_002478145.1 Acidobacteria bacterium UBA7540 | reverse complement strand
AAGATTGGCCGGTTATTTCCGACGATACGGCTAAGTGGCTTCATGCTGTGGACAATAGTTTCCGAGCGCGACGATCCCCCCGAGACTCAGTATCCGGGTGAGGGTAGCGTTGCTCCCCGTTTTACGGGTCGAGGTTCATCTTTAGGTATAGCCGCAGCCCTTTGCGACGGACGTCTGCGCGACGCTCGCTGTTCGAACCGAACCATCCGAAAAATTTCCCTCGTTCGCGCCGTCCAAGGCGCGTCGCGGTGGAGGAGCCGCTATAAATCAAGTCCATCGGTTTTTGCCCTCCTCCATAAGGAGAGGGTGTCCCGATCTATCGGGACGGGTGACGGGAGTTGGCCGAAAACCACCACTCTACCCGGAAACCACCACCGCGCAGGCACCAGACCATCCTGGCGTTTGGCCGCCATATCCCTAATCGCATGAAAACACGACCTTTCGGACCATGAGATTTGGCAGGGTACTTGCAATAACACAGGGTGCAGTTTGGCAAGAAGCATTGGGGATTCGAGGAGGACTCAAATGCGAAACCTAAAACTTTTGACATTATTGGGCCTAGGCTTGATGTTTGCAACGTATGCACATGCCCAAGTTGGAGTCGAGGTGTATCCGGGCTACGTGGGGCCACCTCCGGTGTGCCCGTATGGCTACTACGACTATTGCCCCTATGCATGCGCACCCTACGGCTACTATGGACCAAGCTGGTTCTTGGGCGGAGTCTTTATTGGCGTCGGGCCGTGGGGCCGTGGCTATCGTGGCTTCTACGGGGGCCGTGGCTTTGGCGGCCGGGGCTACTACGGAAACGGGCCGGCCTTTTCCGGGCGCGGAGGATTTCGCGGTGGGTTCGGTAACGGTTACGCCGGTGGAGGCGGACGTAGCTTCAGT
>DLMI01000159.1:0-1624 GCA_002478145.1 Acidobacteria bacterium UBA7540 | reverse complement strand
AGTGGAGGCGGACGTAGCTTCAGCGGAGGCGGACATGCCTTCGGTGGAGGCGGACATGCCTTCGGTGGAGGCGGACATGCCTTCCGTGGGGGCGGAGGCAGAGGCGGTTCCCATGGTGGTGGGCGCAGGTAGACTCCATCATCAACTCGAAGCTCTCGCGGCCGACGGCATTTGCTGTCGGCCGCTGCGTTTTAGAAGCCGCGCAGCGGCGGAATCCTGTGGCCCACGGCGAGCCGGCCGTGGGATCGGACCTGTCAACCCGGTTTTGCCCCTTTTGATTATCCGATTTGGTCCCACCTAAGTTATTGATTTTGGTATTTTCTTCTCCCGCTTTCTTTCTTGTTCTCCCAGAGGTTGTCGCTGTTCGTGAGCTTTCGGCAAGCCTGGGCAGGATTTCAGGCTAATCTATTTCTCGGAGGAATATACCCTGACTCACTTTTTTTCGGCGGCCGGTTTGTTCCGACAGTGCTGCAAGGGCGCCAGTCGTCTGTTGACCTCATCGACCGAAAAACCCTCCGGTCGACCCCCACTCGGATCGGCGCCCACTTTGCATCGACGCTGTCCTTTCTGTAATATCGGAATCATGAATGACTCGACCATCGTCGTGGCGGGAGCTACCGGTAATCTCGGCGGACGCATCGCGAGAGCTTTGCTGGAACGAGGAGCCAGCGTAAGAGCGCTTGTTCGCCATGGCACTGCGCGAGACAAGCTTGAGCGACTGCAGGAGCTCGGCGTAACGATTGCCAGTGTCGACTTGAGCAGCCCTTCCCAAGTGACACCGGCATGCTTGGGTGCGTCCTGCGTGGTGTCCGCGCTGGCGGGATTGCGGGACGTGATCGTGGAAACGCAAACGGTTCTGCTCGACGCTGCGCTCAAGGCTCACGTGCCGCGCTTCATTCCGTCCGACTACTCGATCGATTTCACCAAGTTTCCACCAGGAGAGAATCGCAATCTCGATCTGCGCCGAGACTTCCACAAGCGCCTCGACAAGGCTTCGATTTCCGCGACCACGATCTTCAACGGTGCGTTTGCCGAAATGCTGACCGATCAGATGCCGCTCATTCTCTTCAAACTGAAGCGAGTCCTCTATTGGGGCGACGCGGACCAGCGCATGGACTTCACGACGATGGCCGACACGGCCGCATTCACGGCGAGCGCGGCTCTTGATCCGTCCGCCCCTCGCTTTCTACGAATTGCTGGCGATCAACTCAGCGCCCGGGAACTGACGGCGGTCGTAAGTGAGGTGACCGGAAAGGAGTTCCGCCTGTTCCGCGCCGGAGGTCTGGGAATGCTCGGCGCGCTTATCAAGGTCGCGCGCACGGTCGCTCCCGGAGAGAAGGAACTTTACCCGGCATGGCAGGGCATGCAGTACATGCGTAACATGTTCGACGGCCGGGCAAAGCTAGAGCCGCTCGACAACGATCGCTATCCCAGTATTCGTTGGACGACTGCGCGGGATGTGCTCTCAGCGCGTCAAGTTAGCTAGCCTGCGCGCTGGCAAGAGCTCGGTGGGCGCCGAAATGATAGTCGGCGCGCGCAAGCGCCGCGCCGATCGCTCTGGTTCTTCCGGGATGGCGAACTCGGAAAGAATTCACTTGGATGTATTACGGCCATAACCGGCCAA
>DLMI01000250.1 GCA_002478145.1 Acidobacteria bacterium UBA7540 | reverse complement strand
GGGTGGGATTCGAACCCACGTGCCCGCTTTTGGCAGGCAAGACGCTTTCGAGGCGCCCCCGTTATGACCGCTTCGGTACCTCTCCGGCAAATTGGAAACTCGAAAATGGAAATTCGAAAATAGCTACGTGCACATATTTTGTAATTTTCGGCGCTGCCTAATACAAGCCAAGAGTCGAAGGTCGACGGTCAACAGTTAAAGCTACGAACTGCCGAGATCCTTCGTCGTCCCGATCAGATCGGGACTCCTCAGGATGACAGTAGGATGGCCTTCTTGCGCAATCCCCTAAGTCCTTCTTCTCCTGCAACGGAAAAAGTCGCGCAGAATCACTGCGCATTCTTGGGCTAGCACGCCGGAAACAACCTCAACCTGATGATTCACTTTGGGGTGGTTGAGGACGGCCAGGGCTGACCCACACGCGCCCGCTTTAGGATCTGGCGTTCCGTAAACCACTCGTCGCAGGCGTGCTTGGATAATCGCGCCGGCGCACATTGCGCAAGGTTCAATTGTAACATAGAGGTCGCAGCCTTTCAGCCGGTAGTTCCCGAGCTTCTTGGCCGCGCGCCGCAGCGCCAGGACCTCCGCATGGGCTGAAGGGTCCGACAGGCCGAGGGGACGATTGTGCGCCCGAGCGATAATCTTCTCATCCTGAACCACTACGGCGCCGACGGGAACTTCCCCCTCCGAATCGGCCTTTTGTGCTTCCCGAAGTGCGCGCCGCATGAAATTCGCGTCCGCAGTCGAGAAGGTCCCAGGTGACAATCGACGGCTCATTGGGTTATCGTAGCAACGAAGAATGAAAGTTGAAACTAGAAATCAGAAAGCAGAAGCTCGAAGACGAGGCGGCTGGTTTCTGATTTCTAATTTCTGCTTTCTGCTTTATCTCGTCTGTACCCCGCGGCGCTAACACTCACAGGCGGGGAACGAATTCACAGAGAAAGGAGATTCCATTCTGATGATTAACCGAAGAGATTTTATACGGAATACTGCCGTAGGCGCTGCAACAATTGTTGGAGGGTCTGGGTTAACGCGCAGTCTTTTTGCAAACCCTTACGGCAAACCCATTGGGTTACAGCTCTACACGGTCCGTGATGAACTTCAGAAGGACGTACCGGGCACGATCAAGAAAGTGGCGGCCATCGGCTACAAAGAGGTCGAGACTTATGACCTCTACGGGATGCCAGCGAGCCAATTCGCAAAGCTGCTGAAAGACAACGGCCTTACAGCGCCCAGCGGCCACTACATGGTGAAGGATATAAAGTCCCATTGGGAAAAGTCGATCGCCGAAGCCAGGGATCTGGGTCTTAAGTACATGGTGAATGCCATCCTGGAGCCTGAGGATCGAAAGTCCTTTGACGACTATAAGCAACTGGTGGACTTGTTCAATAAAGCCGCTGAGCAGACGCACCAGGCCGGCATACGGTTCTGCTACCACAACCATAATTTTGAATTCAAGAAATATGGTGAGACTACTGCTTATGATTACCTTCTCAAGCAATTGGATCCCAACCTCGTGCAGTTCGAAATGGACTGCTTCTGGGTTACGCACGCCGGCCAGGACCCGGTGACTTTCCTCAAGAAACACCCGGGCCGTTTCCCCCTGCTGCACATTAAGGACCTGAAGGCCGGGAATCCACCCGCAACAGAGTATGACGCCAGGATGGGATTATTTGCCGAGGTGGGGAAGGGGACTATCGACTGGAAGCGCATCTTCGTGGCTGCGCCCCAGGGCGGCATGAGGCACTTCTACGTAGAGCAGGATTTTTGCGAGGTCCCGCCGCTGGAGAGCATCAAGATCAGTTACGAATACCTGCATAACCTGACCGTTTAAACCCGACCTTGGGACTTGGTACTGACTGTTTCGTTTCTACATTTGTGCTGAGATTCTCTGGCCTTGCGCAGCTTCCCGCCCTCTCCGCCTTGGGGGAGAGGGGCGGAGTTTGGACAATTGGCGAGCTGTGTCAACCTCCCCGGTGTCATTCCGAGCGTAGCGAGGAATCTCGCTCTGATTCTTTCCTCCACCTGTGCCCATTTTAGGCAGTTTTCCCGCCTGGGCGCAGAGCGAGATTCCTCGCTACGCTCGGAATGACATCCGCGCCCGGCTATTGACCCAGGGGGAGAAGTTGCCCTTTCTCCAGGTGGCGCGTCACGGTGGCGTGGCGTGCGGCGCGCGGGTCGTGTGTTACCAGGATGATGGTTTTCGAAAAATCTCGGTTCAATCGGGAGAGTATATCGAGAATCTCTTCGGCAGAGTGCGCGTCCAGGTCGCCCGTGGGTTCATCGGCCATGAGCAGCGTGGGGTCGGTAACAATGGCGCGCGCAATCGCCACCCGTTGTTCCTGACCGCCGGAGAGTTGTCGAGGAAAGTGGTGGATGCGCTCTTCCAGACCGACAAGTTTCAAGGCGGCGCTAACGTGCTCTCTTCGTGCTTGCGAAGAGAGCTTCGTGAGCAGCAAGGGTAATTCGACGTTCTCGAAGGCAGTAAGAACCGGAATCAGGTTAAAAGTCTGGAACACAAAACCAACGTGCACGTTTCGCCATGCCGCCAAGCGGTCCTCGCTCATGCTCGCCACGTCTTCGCCCAGGACGCGCAGTTGCCCTTGGGTGGGGCGATCGATTCCGGCGATAATATTCAGAAGGGTTGTTTTTCCGGATCCCGAGGGGCCCATCAGGCAGAGAAACTCGCCCTCCACAACGGTCAGATTCACGTCTTCCAGCGCTGCGACCTCGAAAGAATCTCGCCGGAAAATCTTGGAAAGCCCTTTAGTTTCCACTACAGCATTAGACATGGCGCGTCCTTTGGCAGAGTTGTGAGTGGTCAGTAGTCAGTGGTCAGCCGTCCCGCCACGGCGGGCCCGGCCCGCACACGGTTCGCTGGGGCGGGGCGCTTTTCTTCTGACTTCCGACTCCTGACTCCTGAATCCTGCTCTTCTCCCTAGCCCCCGCTTTTCACCCTAACCCGCTGGCCGGGAGTCAAAGCATCAGCTCCTCGCACGACAATCCGCTCGTTGGGTGAAAGCCCATCAAGAACTTCGACGCGGTCGCCGAGGTCCCGCCCCACCTGGATCTCGCGAAGCCTGGCATGCGAACCATCGATGACGAACACAACCGTCTTGCCGTCCTTTTGAGTCATGGCAGGGCGGGGAATAGTGATGATCTCGCGGACGGATTGCTTCTGGCTTTCCGCCGGCGCCAGGAACGACACGTGGGCGTTCATCTCCGGGCGCAAGTAAGCGTCGGGATGCAGGATTTTGACCCGGACTTCGATGGTGGCTTTCTGCCGGTTGGCCTCGGGTGCAATTTCCGCCACCACTCCCTGGTACACCCGGTCGGGGTAAGCGTCTGCCGTTACGCTGCATTGCTGGGCTGGCGAAATGCGGGAAAAGTCGTTCTGATTGATGTCGAGCTGGGCCTGGAGGTCATTCAGATCCGCAACCGAGGCGACCGAAGCCTTGACCCCGCCGGTTCCGCCGAAGGTCATGGTGGAGACCATTTCACCCTTTTCGACCAGGCGCTCCAGCACCGTGCCGGTGACGGGCGCGCGGATGAGGGTGGAATCAAGCATGGTTTGCGCGTACTCGACGGCGGCCTGGGCCTGAGCGACCTGGGCTCGAGCATATTCAATCTCTTCGATGCGCGGGCCGATTTTCACCAGTTCGTAGTTCTTGCGAGCGCTTTCGAGCTGGTTCCGGGTCACATCGTACTGCATCTGTGCGGCATCGAGCTGTGACTGCGACGTGATCTCTTGCCGGAACATTTCTTTGCTGCGTTTGAGGGTGATGTCGGCGTTCAGGAAATTGGCCTGTGCCTGCTCCATGGCGGCCTTGGCAGCGTCGATCTCCTGCGGGCGCGAACCGGTTTCCAGTTGCCTGAGCCGGGCCTTCAAAACCGCCACGTTGGCCTGTGCCTCCTTGAGTTGAGCGACGAACTCCGCGTCTTCCAAGCGCACGATCACCTGGCCCTCGCGAACCCGGTCCCCCTTTTCAACGCCCACCCAAGCCACTTTTCCCACCACCTTGGAGCTGACGTCGATGGGATGATGGGCCACGATGTATCCGCCAGCGGTCAAAACCGCGTTCCCCGTGGCGGCGCCCTGTTCCAGCGCCGGCCGCTCGACCTCAACCTCAGCCGCGTTGCCGAAGAGGCGCGAGACCGCCAGCCCTGCGCCTGCCAGCAATACCACCGCCGCCACGGCGTACAGGAGCGGACCGCGGTTTCCTTTGTCTTTTTGGTCGAGCGCGTCTTTCTGAGACCGGTCGATTTGCAAGACGCGCAAGTCCTTTGATGCCGGCTCGACTGGGGCCATATTCTCGCTCGCTCCTGCGGGGGGATCCGTGGATTGCCCCTTTATCGTCGTAGCGGCGAGTTTACCTCGCCACGTGGCGGCATAAAGCCGCCTCTACATCAAACTGACCCACTAATCCTCTACACAGACCGTAACGCGGTTACGATGTTTTCATGCGCGGCCCGCCAGGCGGGGAAAAAGCCGCCCAGGAAGCCCATGAAGACCGCAAAGATCATACCGCTCAGCAGCAACGATGGGGTCACGCGAAAGTTGAACGCCACTTCACTAAAGGTTGCAAAATTGGTGGTTCCCGTGGTCAGGCCGTTGACCGGCAGGGCCAGCACGCAGCCCAGCGCGCCGCCCAGCGCCGCGATGAGCACCGACTCGAGGACGAAGGAGAAGAGGATGCTTCCCCGCGAGTAGCCCAGAACCCGAAGCGTGCCGATTTCCTTGGTGCGGCGCGCCACCGCAGCGTACATGGTATTCATGGCTGCAAAGGACGCCCCCACCGCCATCAAAACTGCAATGAACAGTCCCAGGGCTTTGATGGGAGCCGCAAAGCGAGTCTGGCTCTCATAGTACTCGCGCTCGGTCTGAGGTTTCAGGTGCAGGCGGCGATCGTTGGCGATCTGGTCACGCAGGTTGGCAACGCTGCTCGAGTCGGCTGCCCGCACCATCACGCTTGAATACCCGTCACGGTCAAAGTCTGTACCCAGGTCATTCACATCCGTCCAGATTTCTGAGTCGTACGCGGTGTTGCCCACATCAAAAATGCCCACCACGGTCCAATAGCCCTTGGCGAATTTTAGTTTGTCCCCGAGGCCGCAGTTCTGAAACCGGCCGGCAATCTTCTTACTGGCGATGACTTCCCTGAGGCCGGACTTGAAGAAGCGGCCCTCCACGATCTTAAACTCCGGTCGAAGCGTGGGACCATCCGGGCCCAAACCGCGAATCGTCACGTTGGACCCTTGCGTCTCACCACGGCGTGGAAGGTTGATGAGGATAATCGACTCCGGGGAGACCCACGGCTCTCCCTTATCCGTTTTGGCGATGCCGTGGAGGTACTTGATCACCTGGAGCGAGTCGCGGGTGACCGAACTGGTGGATTCTGACTGCGCCCCTTCCCGCATGATGAGGACGTTCAGGGGTTGTCCCGTAGCTGACAGGGAAGTCTGAAGTCCTTGGGCAAGCGCCATGAGCACCACAAACACGGCGACCGTGAGCGTGATGCTGAAAGCCGTCATGAGCGTGGTCGTCCTGCGAACGATCAGATTCCGTGCGTTGTATTTCAGCGGGATCGCCATAAATCGTTTCCCTTATCAGCCCGTAAAACGAAGCGCCTCGGCGATGTTGATTCTCGCCGCCCGGTAGGCCGGCCAGCTCGAGGAGAGAAAGGCCAAGACGACGGATAGCGCCATACAGAATAGAAAAGTCTCCGGCCTCATCCTCATGTCGGCCCAGACCAATGACCCGATCTTCCTGAGGGCCATCGCATCATAGAGCAATTTGGCTCCTCCCACCCCAACCAGCGCCCCGCCCACCGTCAGGATCAACGATTCTCCCACGAAAAGAGCCAAAATATGACGGGAAGTGAATCCCAGGCTGCGCATTACGGCCGCCTCTGTCACTCGTTCCCGGACAGACATCGCCACGGAGTTGGTCACAATGAGCAGGACAGCGAACGTGACGGCGGCGCCGATCATGAGAATGATGCCGCGAACGTTTCCGAGCATGGAGATGAATCCGAGCAGGAAGGTTCCCTCCGCTTCGGTCTTGGTTTCTGAATCAGTATCCCGGAAAGTCTGGTCAATGGCCTGCCCGACGCGCGCGGCGATCTCGGGACGTTCAACCCGAATCCAGTAGAGACCAACCTGGTTGAATTTTCCCATGGCCTCGGTCAAGTAGTCATAATGAAAATAGAACTGGTCGTCGGGCCCGCCCGTGAACGTTCCGCGCAAGACAAGTTCAGGAGCGATTCCGTAAGGACTCCCCATCAAAGTTATCCGGTCTCCAATTTTCCAGTGGAACTTCTCGATCAACTGACGGCCGGCCACCGCCGCCACTCGCTCGCGTTTGAACGCCTCCAGTTGGTCGGGAGCGATTCGGGCCATATCCAGCACGTCGAACAACGTGTTGGCGTCGATGGCGAAATTCGCGAAGGTATTAGCGGGGTCTTTCCAATATCCTCCAAACCAGTTCATCGGAGTGACGGCCACCACCCCAGGCACAGCTTTGATTCTCTGCCCGTAACTCGCCGGCATCATGAAGGTGATGCCACTCAGCCGGCGTACCATCATTCGAGGGCTCCTTTCCTCGCCCTCAAAGGGTTTTCCGAGCGCGGTGTAAACAATGGCCAGTGACGATAACAGGAAAAGGGAAACGGCCACACTCGAGGCGGTGAGTATGGTCCGGCGCTTGTTGCGGAGCAGGTTTCTAAGTCCTAGTCGCCACATATTCAGTTCACTCCAGCAATCCTGTCGCGTCCTGGGCCGAGCGAGGTAAGCCCGCGCGCAGGCAGCACTGATCGCACGGAACAAGAATCGCCTGCGATGCGCCCGCGATGCTCCCCATGTTCAGCCGGAGCGCAAATGATATCGCACACTCAAACACTTCTATCATAACATGCGAGTCACCACGAATGGGTTGCACAGGAAGGATTCAGGAGTCAGGATTCAGGATTCAGGGAAGGCCTTTTCTGAAACCTGACACCTGAGACCTGTTTTCTTCACCCCGTATACCGGAGTGCATCTGCAATGCTCATGCGGGAAGCGCGGTAGGCGGGAAGCAGGGTGCTGGACAGGCCGATACCGATGGCCACACTCAAGACGACTCCCACCGTGACCACATCCACCTGGATGTAAATGGCCATGGCTCCCCCGACTCGATATCCCCCGATAAGAGCGAAGGCGGTTCCCGCCAGCAGGCAGCCGACGAGCGCGCCGGCCACGGAGACCGTCAGACCCTCAGCAGCTAGGAGTGCCAACAAATGCCTCGGCTGGAATCCCAGAACTCGCAGGATCGCCAACTCGGCGGTGCGTTCACGGATCGACATCCCCATGGTGTTTGCCACCACCAGCAGGATCGCGAAGACCATGGCCGCCGAAATGCTCAGCACGATCAGCTTGACGTTGCCTATCATGGCCAGGAAGTCGAGCACCCACTGTCCCATGGGTTGCGTGCGTGTTTCCATCTCGCCGTTGCGAAATTGTTTGTCGATGGTCTGCATCAGGCGTGGGACGTCTTCCTCCGTCCGGGCGCGCACCAAAAAGGCTCCGGCTTTGTCCAGGCGGCCCTGCGCTTCGTTCAAGTAGTCCCAGTGGAACCCCAGCAATGATTCATCCTCAGAGGTATAGATGGCGCGCAGAATCAAATCCAGATCGACGTGGTATCCGGGGCTTCGCAAGTGAATCCGGTCGCCCAGTTTCCAACCGTATTTGAGGGCTGTTCGGCGTCCAGCCAGAGCCCCCGTCTTTTCTCGAATGTAAGCGGCGCGCTGATCCTCAGGCACATGCCACTCCGTGTAAACCTTGAGAAAAGTGGCGGGATCGGCGGCCAGCGCGAACATAAAGTCGTCCCGGGCGCCATACAGGCCGTCCACCATGTTGACCGGCGTTATGGCCCCGACTCCGGGCAGGCGCACGATGCGCTCACCGTAACTCAGCGGCAAGGGAATCATCAACGAGGTGCGCGGCGAAACCGTCAGTAGCAGACGCCAGTCGCTAGGCATGATGGGATTTTCAAAATAACGATAAGTGGCGCAGAACGCCGTCAACAGAGTGATCGAGGTGGCGATGCTCAGGAACGTCAGGATCGTCCGGCGACGATTGCGAAGGAGGTTCTTGATGACCAACTGGCTACGCGTCATGGGTCTCGGTTAATTCTACGCGCAAAGCCAGGGAAAGTTCAGAGGGAAGTTAACCGGAGGGACCTTCTGGCCTTATCCCGTGTAGCGCAGCGCCTCCGCAATGCTCATGCGCGAAGCGCGGTAAGCGGGAACCAGGGTACTCAAAAGGCTGGTGAGGATTGCAACGCCTAATGCAGACAGGCCGCCCGTGAGGCCGATTTCAAGGTTAACAAGCAGCAGGCCGCCCCCGAGGGCGTAGCCGGCCACGGCTCGGCAGATTAGCCATGCGGCCACACAGCCGCAGGAAGCCCCCACCAGCGAGATGACAAGAGATTCAGCCGTGAGCACGGTCAACAGGGTGTTGGTGGAGAAGCCCAGCGCGCGGAGAACGGCAAGCTCTGTGGTGCGCTCGCGGATGGACATGGCCATCGTATTCGCCACGGTGAGCAAAACTGCAAATACCACAGCCCCGGAGATGCTTACCAGAATCAACCTCACATTGCCGAGCCACGAGATAAAGTTCAAGACAACTTGTTTGACGGTTTGGGTGCGGGTCTGGACCGTTTCTTCCCGAAACTGCGCATCGACGGTTTTCATCAAGGACGGCATGTCGTCGGCTGAGTTGGCCAGGATCCAGAACAGGTCGGTCACGTTCGGACTTCCCAGGACGTCGTTCAGGTAATCCCAGTGAAAGACCAGGTAGGATTGCTCCTCATTGGAATCGTAGATGCCCCGGAGAATCAAATCGACGCCAACGCCGAAATAGGCTGGGCTGCTCACATGGATGTGGTCGCCGACCTTCCAGCCGTATTTGTTCGCCGTGCTGCGCCCCGCAATCGCCGCCACTTTCTCATGCATGAACTGCTCCTTCTCCAGCGGCGACAATTGCCAGTTGGGAAAGAAAGTAAACAGGATTTGCGGATCGAGGCCGAATGTGGCGATCATCGTATTTTCGTTCCTGTATCGAGCGTCGAACCAGAAGACCTGGGTTACGGCGCGCACACCTTCCAGCCGTTCGATGCGGCTTCGGTAACTGACAGGCATAGGTTGGAGTGGGGAAGCGCTTGCCATCACCACCAGGACAAGGTGTGAGCGCTCGGTCGTCGAGGCCGGAGGAGACTCCAGGAACCGATAGGCAGCGAGGAAGATTATAAGAAGAGCGATCGAAACCGCTACGCTCGCCGCCGTCAGCAGAGATCTGCGCCGATTACGGACGGCGTTGCGGAGGACTAACCTGGCTAGGGACATAAAGCAGAGCCACGAAAATCCCGGCTGCCCCACAGGTTAGCACAGCTTGTACTTTCCCAAAAAGGCTATTCGTTCAGCCAACATATCGCAGCGCCTCAGCAATGCTCATGCGCGAAGCGCGCAAGGCGGGGAGCGTAGCGCTCGCGATGCCCACCCCCGCCGAGATTCCGAGGCCCAGCGCCACGGTTCCGTAGTTCACGCCGAAATCCGCGAGGAAGCCGCCCTGATTCATAACGTAACCCGTGGCAATGTAAAACCCAAAACCGGCGGCCAAACCGAGCAGCCCTCCCAGAAAAGTCACCACCATGCGCGTCACCTTCATCCACGGGCGCGAAGCTGAAGAGCCGGCGAAGAGCATCCAGGTTCCGTATGCTGCCAGCAGCGCCACGCCCAGCGCGTAGAACAGGCCGAACGTTCTCCCCTTCGTTGAAGTGATATGGATGAAGCCATAAGTCGTCTTGGCCCCGACGGCGCCGAGAATACCTCCCAGCAGCGCGATGGCCACCGACTCGCCCACCAGCAAATAAAGGATCGAGCTCTGGCGGAAACCCAGGGTCTTCAAAATTGCCACTTCTCCGGTGCGTTCGCGAATTGACATCGCCATGGTATTTCCCGCCACCAGCAGGATGGTGAAAACCACGATCAGACAGATGGCGTTCAACAGCAATTTGATGTTTCCCAGCATGGACACGAAACTGAGGTTGAAGGCCTTCTCCGTTTCTGTCTTGGTCTCGGCGTCGGTGTTTCGAAACATGCCGTCAATCTTCTCCGCCAAGCGAGGAATATCCTCCGCAGTGGCGGCCTTCACATAGAA
Source organism: Acidobacteria bacterium UBA7540 (assembly GCA_002478145.1). The sequence goes on along the minus strand of DLMI01000250.1, from coordinate 1,326 downwards.
CGACCCCGTGCGCCCCGGGCGGCCCAGGGACTCATCGAAGTAATCCCAGTGGAAATAAATCGCGCGTTCCACTGAGACGTCTTCGGGGTCGGTATAGACGGCGCGAATGATAAACTCCAGATCCACCGGGTATATCGTTCCCTTTAGAGTTATACGGTCGCCCAATTTCCAACCGTACTTTTCCATGAGCTTCTTGCCCACCAGAGCCGCCATCCGCTCTTGCTTCCATGCGGCGAGCTGGTCACGAGGGATTACGAGTTCGTCGGCGATCTTTTCAAAGTCTTCAACATCCGTGGGAAAGTTCGCGAAGAAGTTGCTGGGGTCGGCATAGTATCCGCCGAACCAATCCATCGACTCGACGTATTTCACTCCCGGCAGGGCCGCGATGCGCTGTTTGTAGGCGACGGGCATGGACTCGGTCAAAGCAGTGGCGCGGTGGACCACCAAGCGAAGATTCGAACTGTTTGACTGGCCTGTGGTCTCGAGGTTGTGTAAGACAGCTCGCAGGGTGCTAACCAGAAAGATGGAGACGGTGATGCTCAGGATGGTCAGTGCCGTCCGGCGCGGGTTCCGGACTGTGTTCTTCAAGATGAGCCGGACAATCTTCATCGCGGTTCTCCTGTTGGACAAACCCCGCCTCAAGCCTTCCCAACGCCCAGGCAATCCTCAGCGCTGCTCCGGGTCTATGCGGAAGAAAGTTGAGGCGAATCCACCCTGCAAGAATAAGATTCTATCATGGAAACCAAGCCTACGGATTGGGCTGGGGAGTGTGAGACAATGACAGGTTTTCATTGCCCCGCCGCGGCGGGTCGATTGACGAACTGGAAAGGTCCGCTCCTCGTTGAGGCCTACCAGGAGCCGCAGAAGCTCGGAACGGGTCGGGTGGCACATCGCTGGTCTATCTCGGCGACTTGGCCATAAAGGGCTCACGGCTTCCAGCTAACATGCTTGTTTTCAACAACATTCCCGCTCTCGACGCGTAACTACCTTTGTTTTCTATAATATTCCCGCTTTGCCCCCGCCTGTATTAGGCCGACCCGTTGTTTTCATAGACATTCCCGCATTGCTCGTTCAATTTTGAAAAGTCCTTTTTCTGTTTTTCCTCTGAGAGCTGACTGTTTGTCCGCATCAAACCAGGAAGCTTTTCCGGGCTTTTCGCCCCGCTTGGGGCACCTTCGAGAGTAGACTGGGGGATCGGGGTAGCATAGCAGCCAAGTCTTCCCAGGAAGCCATGACCGCTTTCATGGCTTCAACTCACTATTCTAGCCTATCTTCTTCCCCTTGTCAAGAGACGCGGTGTCCGCTCAGCAGCTTCGGAATCCCCAT
>DLMI01000012.1 GCA_002478145.1 Acidobacteria bacterium UBA7540 | reverse complement strand
CCCGAGCACGAGCGGCCCCTCGCTGGGTTCGCGGCCTTGACCGCCGCGCAACGTTAACCGGTTCCGCATGTCCGCGACGATGTGATTGTGGGCCGTGATTACAACTGGGTGGCTGGGGCGCAATTTCCACCAGCCGATAGCGAGGACCACAAAGAAGATGACAGCGACAGCCATTCCTACGTAAGCTGCTTCGCGTCGCCATTCCACATTTTCGCGAAACTCGGTGTACTCCCGGAAACACGGGGTGCACGTGCCGAGGTGTTCGATCCAGTCCTTAACCTGTTCAGTCCCGAGTTTGCGGAGGGCTATGGCTCTTAGAATCTCGTTATCAGGGCATCCGGCGCGATCGGGGTTGGGAAACGCCCCTTCCTGCAGAACGCGCTGGTATGTCTTGATCAGTCGCGCCTCTTCTCGCTTGGTGAGCGCTTGATCACGCATTGGCCTCACCCCCTTCACTAGGCCGCCTGCTCGAGCCCTTCAGCTTCATAATGCGACTGCGGGCCTTTCCAATTCCCTTGTTGAAGAGAACCTGCGCACTGTTGGCTGTGGTTCCCAGGAAGCGTGCGACTTCTTTCCAGGAGTAGCCGTTCGTTCTCAGGAAGAACATGTCCCGCGACCGCCCGGTCATATAATTCAGCAACTCTCTTACGAGCAACTCATCTTCAACTGTGGACGGGTTGCCGCGGGTGTGAATGCCACTGAAGGCATCGAGATCCTGGAGCGAGCCGACAAATTGAATTTTAGGCTGCCTAGCCACCTGCCTGTTAAGCCTGCGGACAAAGGCCACGTACAGGTAACTGTCGAGATTTCGAATCGGATTACCCGAGATTCTGTGTGCTCTTCTAGTTCTGGAAATTGCGAGCAGTACCGTTTCGAGTATGTCTGCGGCTATGGATGAATCCTGGTCGTAGCGCCGGGCATAAGAAAGGAGGCGCGCCCAGTTTCGCCGCGCTGCATCAAGCAGATCTTTTTCAACCGTTGCCCCAGAGCCTTCCGATTGCCAAATCCAGACAGGTGGGTTAGCTCTGGAATCTCCACGCATGGTTGCCACTCAGCCTCTCCCGTTCCATTTCTCAAGGATTCTAACGTTCGCACAAAGACTCCAAACTATTTTTCCTCCTACAATAAAGATGTCCGCAAACTGTCTAAATCTTAATGCCTCAATTCTTTTTTTCAGGCCTTTGGTGTCCACCCCCTCGGAGTCGTGGAGACATATGCTGATGCATGCCTCTTAAGCATGACACTCATTTCGGCCTCCCTCAATATGGGGCAGTGCGCAGATGGAAATGCAGTCGCCTGACACTTCAGTAGCAAAGCGCTTGCACAGGGTCGCATTTACCGTCGCAGCCTGCACGACAGTCCCTGAAAACGTGCTGCGCACCAACCTGGCGGCCCGTCGATTTGCCCGCTGCCTCCGCCGAGGGAAGTGTCGTAACAGGCGCCCCGCAATCAGTGGCTGGAGCTCAGTCACTGACCCGAGAGTATATGTCGGTCGACGGGCCATGAAGAGAGCGCTTGCGGAAGGGCAGGTCGTATGAAAGGCCAAGAAGATGGGAATCAAGGCCACGGCCTGAGTGGGGCCGCAGCGGTGACGGATTCCAAGCGAGATCCGGTCGTCTGGAGCCCGGAATTGGATGCGATCATTCGTGAGGGGTACTCACGAGGCTGGTCCGGGGCCCGAGAAGCCATTAATAAAATTCAGAGTTTGCATTCTAAGTGGCGCAGCCACAATGTCTGGGAACGAGCGAAAGAACTGGGTTTTGATCAAAAGTATGTCCAAGAACGTCCGCCCTGGTCGGCTGCGGACGATGCGTTGTTGCGCGATTTCGCGCAAGAGCAATCGGCTAGGATGATCGCTCGTTTGCTCCACCGAAGCGAGAGGTCAGTGCGGTGGAGGTTCGCAAAATTGGGCGAGAGCTGCAAGGTTCAAGACAACTATTCGCAGGAGGACCTGGCGAGGGACCTGCGCGTGAGCCCGAAAACGGTACGGCGCTGGGAGGAAGCAGGGTTCCTGGAGCGCCGCGACGGGCGGATCACTCACGAATCATTAGAGGAGTTCTGTCGCAAGCACGCTTCAGAAATAAACTACGACGCGCTTGATAGGGAGATGCAACGCTGGCTGAGAGAGGATGCGGGTTTCGTCCCGGCTCAGAAGCAGCCGAAGAATGGAAACGGGACCCTCAAACATCTTCACAAGGTAGGCGTGTGCGCTTGGTGTGGCCGTAAGACACGTGGGAACGCCCATGGGCGGCACGTCGAAGCATGTGCGCGGAAAAACGGTTCGAATAAGGGCTTGCAAGCATCAGGGAGTCAGACGGCCGCAGTTCGTTCGTCGCCTGCCCCAATGACAAAGTCGTCAGCCGCACAGCGCCATTCCTGGAATGAAGGGTAAGCTTCGAGGGGGCCACTCGACCAATGCTCGTCCCAGTAGAATACCCAGTAGTCTACGGTTCGGACGCTTCGCGGATGCGCTCGCGCCTCATATACAACCGCTTCGAACCAGCCTTCTTTCTGGATGTTGCTGAAGATACGATTCTCGCCCGACTCGAGAAGGGCTTTCCACCTCTTGGTGTAATCCTCCGGCGAGAGTGTGGTACGAAGTTCTTCGTCGCAATCAAGGAAACCTGGACAGCGGTGTTGTAACTCCTTTACTACGGCGGCAGGGAATTTGGCATCTGACTCCAACAATGACCGCAACCAGTAAGTGAAAGCTTCCCACTCCATGTATTGGGCCACTGCTGCCGCGAAACGCTCGGGACCAACCAGCCTGGAAACCTTGATAATCTGACGTTCGTCCTCCGCCATCTCGAATGCGTCGAGAACCTCATCAGCACACTGCTCGGAGGCTCTTCTCCACTCCTCGAATGACGGATAGGCGGAAGGATGCTGTCGTTTCCATTGCGCCTCGCAGTGAAGCGAATAGGCGCAGTCCCGCGCGAAGGCAGGATCTCGGACCGCGTAGAAGGTGACTGCCCGCAGCCACCCTTCTTCCTTCGCTTGGACGAGCACATTGCTCTCGAACCATTCCAATATTCGCCTGTTAAGGGGTGGGTCCTGGTGCATTGTCTCGGATGTTCGGTCAGATCCCAAAAGCCCAGGGCAGCGTTCCTCGAGAACCTTCACGAGCCATGTGGGGGCGCAGCCCTCGGCTTCTGCGATCGCGCTCGCCCACAGGCTGAAGGCGTTCCACTCGACGTATTGTTGTCTCGCTTCCAGAAGGCGTTGCCATGGGATTCGCCTTGCATGCCGGTCAGCTTCCCGGCGAGCCATCTCTGACACACATGTCTCCGCCTTACTGGTTCGCACCGTTCGCTGTTTCGGGCTGTTCACCATTCTTGATTAACGCCTTTTCCGCATCAGGCACACCCAGGCTCTCGGCGGGTCGGGGCGGTTAGATCCGAAAGAGCCAGAAACCAACGAAAGGATTTCGAAGTAGGGCTCGACAGCGTAAACAATTTCTCTTGCCGTCCGTTGTGGCGGACCAGGGCCATCACGTTTCTCATCCGCGTTGCCAAGAAGACTCAGCCAAAGGCCATCTTCTTCTAAATGACGGTTCACGTTTTCAGCAAAGCTTTTCCGCTCTTCATCCGAACCCATTGTATGAAAGCACCCTCGATCAAATACAAAGCCAAATGACGCCCCTTCGATATGGCTTGTGAGAATGTCGCTGACCAAAAAGGCACATTTGGTATTGGCTTTTGAAGCTTTCTCCTTGGCCTTCTCAATTGCAATCTCTGAAGCATCAATTCCTACCACGTGGAAGTTTTGTTGGGAAAGCCATATCGCGTTGTCGCCAGTTCCGCATCCGATCTCCAACGCTTTACAGGGTTTTATGGGCGTCGTGGTTACGGTCTGAATAAGATTCGAATCAGGCTTGCCAATATCCCAAGGGGTGTCGCCTGCTTGATATCTTCCCTTGAAACGGTTTTCTTCTGCCATCGTTCCCCCTTCGAAGGCGGGCTGTGCCAAACCAAAAAGGCCGGAGCGCCCGAAGCCCCGCGCTCGTAAGCATCGAAGAGCTCGCTTTCGAGTTGTTGGTATTTTAACTCAGGAAAAGCTTTGGTGGTTCAGGTGCCCAAACACGACGGGGATTAGCTGGCACGCAGGTGCTCAAATTCCGGCACTACCTTGAAGGGTATGTCTGGCGCTGTGACCTGGCCGGCAAGCTGATCGATCAATTTCGTTGAGGCGTTGCCCAGGAATTTCACGGCTTCATAGATGTAGGGAATCCTTTCCGGTTTGAATCCCATGAGCCTCGCGCACGTTGCATCCGCGGCTACAGGATCATCTGAAAGCACAATGCTGTGGAGCGGCCGGGAAGTGCCGGCAAGAGGACCGTTTCCTTCCATCGCTACAATGCCATCAGCGATGACGAAATGAATCGGCACCGTCGCACAAACGTCGAGGATGCTCTGCTGGATTCCGCTCCAGTGCAGGATGTTCTTGGGCCAGCCGTACTTTGTGCCTGGGACAACGCCAAACATGTTCTTCATGCTTAGCGTGACACCCGACCAGTGATGGGTTTTCACCTTGGGCATGGAAACGACGAAGTCATGGCTGAGCACTGTCCGTGGGAGAAAAAGATGGCCCAGGCCGGTGTACCTTGTGCAGAGCTTAATCTTAACCAGCTCATCTCGGTTCAGATCAACAAAGGGAATATGCTGTTTGGCGAGTTCGTCTTGGAACCCACTTTCAAAAAGTACAAGTTGTGTGTCCCGCTGGTGCCCTGGGCCTTCAGCGACGGTGACAGAGAGAGCACCAAGCCGCCTGAAGCACTCCGCGGCGGTAGTGACTAAAAGGGGATCAGTATTGATAGCGACGCCCGGTACGAAGTCCACGAGGTTCGGCTTTAAGAGAACCGACTTTCCAGCGATGTCGAGATCAAATAACCGGAAAGCGCTCATCAAGGTCCATTCAAGCCGTTCCGAATACTCGTCCGCACGCACGATGGCGACGCGTGAACGGGCGGGTCGCCGAACTCGGTCGTATTTGGGTAGGAGAAAGGGAGCGGCAGTCGCGGCTCCCGCTGCAAGTCCGACAGAACCGGCTAGCAAGCTTCTTCTTGTCATGCGATCACCTTGAAAACGTTGCCTTCGACCAGGCAATCAACGGCTAGGATCACAGCGGCCAGGGTGGCAGAATCCGCGAGGAGGGCTGGATCCCTCAGAGCACAGAGGCGATCAACCAAACCCGCAACGGGTCGGCCGTAGGCATCAAGAGCCAGGATGGACCAGGCCAAGCTCCAAGGCGCGGAGCAAGTCCCCGCCCTATGCTCGAGCCAATCAAGACCGGAGGCTATGGCGCCATCGCTCTGCTCTCCGCCCAGGGCGAGCAAGGCGACGGCCGTGGCGTCCAGATGTGGCGCCAGAGGAACTCCGTAAACCACACCGTTTCCGGCATTCCACCCTCCGCCGGGGCAGACGCGATCTAGCAGCATCTCCTTGCCGCGCCGGATTCGGAAGCTGACCTGCTCTGGCTTGCAGCACACGAATCCCTGCTTCAGCGCAATGATTGACAGAGCCGTAGGGATAACCCAACTGCAAGTGCCAGGCTGCCACGGCCAGCCGAACTTGTTGGGGTCAAAGCGGACGTGAGTATCCGTGGTGTCAAACTTCCATCTCCAAAGCCAGTGTGATTCTCTTCCTTTCAATCGCAGCAGCCATTCGACTCCGCGCTCTGTTTGAAGCGCCATCTCGCCATTGTTGATGAGCGCGATCACTGCCAAAGCCGTTAGACCTGAACCCTCGGAGTCGTCGCCACTGAACGCTGGCCAGCTTCCGTTTGGATTCTGCATTCCGAGCAAAAACTCAAGGCCGAGGGCACGGGCAGGACTGGAATCCCATCTCAGAGCCAGGAGAGCGAGACACGTCGGCTCGAGGGCAGCCTGAGTCGGCGCTCGACCATAACTCCAGCCTCCGCCGGAAAGCTCCTGTTTGATGAGGGCATTCTTTAGCTCGGCTCGCAACGCTGTGTCTATCATGGCTTGGTTGTAAGGGAAGATGTAAAGGCAGTCAAACGAGGGCCCCTGCCTCAGGCGCGAGAGCAGTTTGGGCACACGCCGAACAGGACCTTAAAGCCTTGAACACTACCCATTGCCCGAGGACTAGCGCGCACGAAAATGCTCTGAGAGGTGGTTCTCACATTTGTCGACCGGTGAAATAAATTGTGGACTGCTCTCCTGGGGTGCTATGCCAACGTTATTCTGACGTGAGTGGCGGGGGTAGGTAGCCAACGCCGAATGGCGGTCATGCTCCACATGTCCCGCCACAGGTTCTTCGACTTGTATCCTCTGCCTTCGGAACCGCTCCTTCTTAGTCAGCTTTTGCCTGGATTTCGCAGGCTCCCGAGTGGAGCTTATTTTATCGGATGAAACATGCATGCCTATCTCACACTCTTGTTTTACAATGTGCCAGCATTGTAAAATAAGGTGCCGGAGCCTTCTGGTGAAGTCCGTGCGGTAAAATAAGCAGCTAACCACGGTCTGCATGTTATGCGAGCTGGAATTTATGTAAAACAAGCGACGGGTTACCAGGCGTTCATTCCCGCTCCATTGCCGCCTGATCCGTCCATCGAAATCGATGCCGAGTTGGGCCGGCTCATGTCTGAAGCGGATCGTGCCCTGGGTCGACTGGACGGAGTCGCGACCGTTCTCCCCAACCCTGACCTCTTTGTCTCCATGTATGTCCGGCAAGAGGCAGTGTTGAGTTCGCAAATCGAGGGCACCCAGAGCAATCTCGAAGACGTTCTCCAATTTGAAGTGGACTCAAAAGGGCGGGAGTTTCCGAAAGACATCCAGGAAGTCGTCAACTACGTGCGCGCTATGAATTACGGCCTGGAACGCCTGAAGACACTGCCCTTGAGCCTGAGGCTGATCCGCGAAATCCATGGCAAGTTGCTCGAAGGGGTGCGTGGCTCGCACCGCACCCCGGGGGAGTTTCGCACCACTCAGAACTGGATTGGCCCGCCGGGATGCACACTCAATACTGCAACATTCGTGCCTCCTCCTGTCCACGAAATGTGTGAGGCGCTGGACAATACGGAGAAGTTTCTTCACGACAACTCACTCCCGCTGCTCATCCAATGCGGCCTTACTCACGCGCAGTTTGAAACCATCCATCCGTTTCTTGACGGCAATGGCAGAGTCGGACGTCTCCTTATCACTTTTCTTCTTTGCCACAGACAGGCGCTAGGACGACCCCTGCTTTATCTCAGCCACTACTTGAAACAGCATCGCACCGAGTACTACGACCGGCTGATGGCCATTCGCAACGACGGCGACTGGGAAGGCTGGCTGAAATTTTTTGTCCGTGGTGTTCTTGAAGTCAGCCGAGAGGCAACTGAGACGGCGCGCACCATCGTTCGGCTAAGGGAGGAGCATCGCCGGCTACTCAGTGAAAAACTGCTGCCGGATAAGTCGGCGACTGCGGGGCCCGAGTCGCTTCGGTCGCGCCGCCTGAGAGCTTTTGCCGGATATTCACGAGACGAGGGGGGGGCTACGCCCTATGACCTACTCTTGCTTGAATACTTGTTTGAGCAACCGATCGTTACTATTCGCATGGTCGCGCAGCGTCTGAACTGCGTCTTCGTCACCGCAAACAAGGTGGTCAACCGATTCGTGAAGCTCGGTTTGCTTGAAGAGGTCACAGGCTATCAACGCAACCGGCGCTTTCGCTACGCTCCTTACCTTGCTTTGTTCGAGCCCGCCCATGACGGGCCAATGCCCGCTTGAGCCGCTCGTTTCCCTCCTGGTTCTCACAATCGTCGACCCGCAAAAATAATTCTTGAAGTCGGCTTTCGTCGCCCAAAAGCGTGCGCTGCTTACCTTTCCTGCCTCTTTGCGAATGAGGTGGGTATTGCGTGCCGACTTCAAATGGCCCGTTCCAAGAGAATTGCAGTGTATCGTGTGCTTCGGGAGGCGGTGGACGTGTTTCGATCAAGGGAGGAGCTCTCCGGCAAGCTGCGCGAGGCCAAGTACGTGATCGACGAGGTGACCCTGGAAGTGGTGTATCTCGCCTCACGCATGCAGAAACCGCTGCTTGTCGAGGGGCCGCCCGGCTGCGGCAAGACCCAACTGGCATACGCAGTGGCTGAGGCAGCCGGAACGTTCGTGGAGCGCCTACAGTGCTACGAAGGCATCACCGATGATAAGGCCATCGGTAAGTTCGACGAAGCTTTGCAAAAGCTCTTCCTCGAAACCCAGGGAGACCAATTCAGCAGTGACTGGGACTCTATTCGCAAGCGTCTGCATTCGCTTGATTTCTTCGCTGAAGGTCCCCTGCTACGGGCTTTGCTTTGCCGGGACCGACCCTGCGTGCTGCTGATAGACGAACTCGACAAGGTGGACCACGAATTTGAAGCCTTGCTACTGGAGATCTTGAGCGCCTGGCAAGTGACGGTTCCAAAGCTGGGGACCATCAAGGCGGAAACGGTTCCATTTGTGGTTTTGAGCTCGAATGAAGAGCGTCGGCTGGGCGATCCCCTGCGAAGACGTTGTTTTTATTTACGCGTGGAGTACCCGACCGTGGAACGTGAGGCGGAGATCCTCGCGGTGCACAGCACTGATATGGACCCCGCTTTACGGGGACAACTGGCGGGGTTGGCGCGAGCATTGCGCGGGTGGAGTCTCGAAAAACCACCCTCGATTGCAGAAATGCTCGACTTGGCGAGAGCTCTCGAGATCATGGGCGTAAACGAAATAGAACCCGACCAACGGGATGTACTGCTTGCTCTCCTGGCCAAGACTGAGGCTGACCGGAAGCGTCTGTTGCTTCGCGCCGGATTCGATGGCTTGGTCGCGGACTCGAAGAGATATCGTGACGAGTTGACGAGGGGGGCCGTATGAAGACGGGCGGAAGGGTGTTGATCGTTTTATTTTGGTTCGTGGGTGTGGCGCCAGGAGCAGAGCCCACACCGTGGCGCGATTATTCTGCTCGTTGTGCCGAGTATTACGCGAATGTCTATCAAGTTCCGGTTGAGTTGGTGGACGCAGTGATTGAGGTGGAGTCGAATTGGCAGCCTTATGCGGTTTCGCCGAAAGGCGCAACAGGCCTGATGCAGTTAATGCCGGCGACTGCCGTGAGACTTGGGGTGCGCAATCCATTTCAGATCGAGGAGAACGTTCGCGCCGGCGTTCAGTATCTGGCTTGGTTGATGCACCTCTTCAGAGGCGACCTAAGATTGGTGACAGCAGCTTATTACGCCGGAGAGTGTACGATCCTCGCGAGGGGACTCGAATACTCTTCACCGGATGTTTATAGCTACGTTAACCGTGTGGCTCGTCTTTATCGCATGAAACGGCTCGAGAGGATGCGACGGGCGCCCGCAGCATGGGCTCCCCAAGAGGAAACGAGGTGACCAATGGGCAAGGGTAGTAAGGCATTAGTAACCTGCATGTTGTTCGTTTTTCGCTCGTCAATGGCGCAGGTTCCCGAGGTCAAGCCGCGGGTGCTGACCAAACTGGAAATGGATGGGAAGGTCGCGGTAGTCGAAGTCGCTGCACACTTTGTGACGGCGATCCGCATGCCTGAGACTGTGAATTCCGTAGTCGTCGGCGACCCGACACTATTCAAAGTCGAGCACTCGGACCGGGAACCACAACTGGTGTTCGTTAAAGCCCTCACGGACAAGCCAGCGGAGACCAATCTGCTGATTTCAACGACTCACGGGCGCGAGGCAAGTCTGCTGCTGGTGAGCCGAGGGGAACAAAAATCAAACGACCCCGAAAACGTGGACCTTCTCCTCAATTACAAACCTGCCAAAGGCTTTCTAATCGAGCCCGATTACCCCTCTGCGCTGGTAGCGAAAACTGTGGAAATAGGATCGCCCGGAGCAGGTGCCGTGTCCGCAACTCTTGAGACGGCAAGCAAAGGCGGGACCGCGACGGATGTCAAGCAAGTGTCCCTCGTCGCAGCAGACCCACCGGATGCCCCCGCACCGACGGGGTTGGATGAGCTTCTTGCCCGGCAGGAACGGTCTCCACTGCCACCGCTCTACGGCGAACATGTGTCGGCGGAAACGGCCACCGGAGACCGAGTGCGCGCCGGCGTGGGCGAGGTAGTAGATGGCGGGGAGCGCGTCATCGTGTTGTTCTCTGCCCTCAATCCAACCAACCGCAGCATTCTGATCATGCCGCCACAAGTCCAGCTTGGAGGCAAGGTCAAGTCAGGGAAGATCATTCGGCGGTCTCGCTGGACCACAGCCGAACAGCTTCCGGTTCTGAATTTTCGCTTGAGCAAGCGCCGTTTGGCGCCTGGTGAGCGCGCAGATGGAGTGGTGGTCTTCGATCGTCCACCCTACAAACAGTCTAACGAGACGCTTTTCTTACAGGTAGCTGAAGCGGGGGCCGTGGATCACCCTGCCTTGGCGCCCATCGGTTTTGGCATTAACACCTTGAAGGAGGATTCTACTCATGGAGAGTCCGTTAAAGGAAAATAACACGCTGCACACGACGCCGCCGGAGTCACGAGCCGATCTGGAGGAAGCCGCGGTACAGGAAACATCGGATGGAAAGCGCGGGATTCAATGGCGCGAAATCATCCGCCAAGCGTTTGACAAGGCGCGGCAGACCCAGCAGCCCAGGACCACCCGCCGCGAGCTCAGCAAGGACAAAAGCAAGTCGCTCGTGGTACTGGGTGGTGCGGCCGTCGCAATGTTCCTGCTGTTTCTGGGCATATTCTCTTCACCTCAAAAGGCGAAGAGATCAGAGGGACGGGCAGGCGCGCCGGACCTGGGGCGCAGGATAACGCCGGGCCAGGAGAGTGGCCAAAGCGGATCTGTAACGCCCATGTTGAACGCCGAGGTAAGCGGCGACGAGGCAGTGAATAGGGGCGACGTGACACCCGAGGAGATCGGGCGAACGGCGCGGCCGGGTCGGCCAAAGGCCCCCGCCGCACAACAAACAACTCCGCAGTATGCGCTGAATAAGATTGATTTCGATCCCACCCTGCCGCAGGAGCCAGGCTATCAACGCCCACCGCAGCCTCCCTCACCTGACGAATCCCCTGAGGCTGCTCTGCATAAGCCGTCGCTGGTGTTTGTGCGGGGGGCGGAGACTGGTGTTGCTGGAGGCGCCCCGATGAGGTCGGCCGTCCTCGAACAGAGCGATTTTGTCACTTTGTTGCCTCCCGGCACCCGCCTCGTAGCGCGGTTGGAATCGGCGGTCAGTACGGGCGTGAAAGAACCGGTTGTCGCAGTAATCGAGTACAACTTCGAGCGGGAAGGCGAAATCGTGGTGCCGGCGGGAGCAAAGGCGATCGGCCAGTTGCGTCAAGCGGACCGCTCGGGGAACGTCGATATCAGGTTCGACAGGCTGGAAATGCCGGACGGAACCACGCAGAGGCTAGATGGCGTAGCTATGGATCTGACGTTTCGACCGCTTAAGGGATCTGTATCCGGAAAGAAAACAGGGACCAAATTCCTGGTGCGAACATTCACAGGTCTTGGCACAGTCGCCGCTTACCTGGTCGGGAATGGCGGCAGCAGTGGATTCTACGGCCCGCTTTCTGAGAGTGCGCTGCTCCGGGAACGGGTCGCGAATAATGTCGGGGTGGCAGGCGATGAGGAGTTGAATGAGCTGGCGTTCAATCAGAACATCGTGGTGACCGTCCCTGGCAATACCAGGTTCTACATTGTGCTGGGGACCGGCGCCGCAGGCCGCGACGCAGGAAGCAGACAAGCGGTCGCACCCGTTCCCGCAGGGTCGAGAGTCACCACAACGCCGAGCTTTGAGGAGCTCCGGCAGTTGATG
>DLMI01000176.1 GCA_002478145.1 Acidobacteria bacterium UBA7540 | reverse complement strand
TTGCGGCTGTAGGCTTCGTACATAGCGCGCACGCCTTCGTATGTTTGCAGTTGCGACTTAAATGCGAAGTCTTCAACGGTGTCCGATTTGCCGTAGCGATTGGCGAGCGCGGTGCTGAAGACCTTGATGGTTTTGAACTCGCCGCCGCCGGCGTGATAGTTCCATACGTCGTCGATAGGCCACAAGTGATCTTTGCCAACCATGGCCTGAATGCTCTCGATGGGAGGAACGGCGGGTCCCATGCTGGTTTCGGTGTTGAAGCCGTAGGCTCCGCCGCACCCGCCGGCGTTGCATGTCTTGCGGCTAGGCTGACCTTGCGGGGTGTCTTTCTCCCAATAGCTTGGAGCTACGTATTCATATGGCCCGGTCATTTTGACGCCGCTCTCTCCGGTGACGGTAGTGGCTTTTCCGGTGGCCGACGAGACAACGGGGTTGGGCCACAGAAGCTGCTTTTCGATGGTCAGATACATCTGTTCTACGTCTGGTGGGGGAGGGTTGTCGCTGCCGTTCAGCCACATGACGAGGCTGGGATGGCTGCGCAAGCGGTAGATCTGATCGCGCAAGGAGTGCTGCGCGATTTCAAAATCCTGCGGCTTCCAGCGCGGCCAGCGCTCCCAGAAGTCGCAGCAACACCATCCCGCCATCACCAGGATTCCCTCGTGGTCGGCGAGATCGAAGAACTCTTGCGTTTCGAGTTTGCCCTCAAGTCGGACCGTATTCAGGCCCATATCTCGTACGTAGCGGAACTCGTCGTGCAGGCGCTGCGAGTCTTCGCGAAGCATCATGTCGGGGGTCCAGCCGCCGCCGCGGATCAAGATGTTCTTGCCGTTGATGTGGAAGACGCGTCCGCCTGTAGAATTCAGATCTGAAGTTACTTCGCGAATGCCGAATTGCGTTCTTGAACGATCGCTGACGGCGCCATTGATGTCGAACTCCATATTCAGCGGATAAAGATTCGGTTTGCCCATCTGTGCAGGCCACCATAGTCGCGGATTCGAGAACACGAGTTGAGGGTAGAGGTTAGGAGTGAAGATGACGTCTCTGGTCCCGTTCGCGGCGAGTTCGACTTCCTGCTCGAAGGGGACGTTTTCGATCTGGCCTTTCAGTGTGCCTTTGACCGGATGGCTGGTGCCGTTTCTCAGTTGTGCGGTAACAGTGAGTCGAGCGGAATCATCTTCAGGCAGGTTCAGCTTCGATACCACAGTGGGATAGCGCAACGCAACTGGTCCGCTGGTGGTGAGATAAACTTCACGCCACAGGCCCATGTTTTTGTCGGGAGGCGCCGGATTCCAGTCGACGAAGGTGATCGCCAGATCGTTTTCCGTGGGGGCAAAGACTTGCACGGCGAGAACGTTTTCAGCTCCGGGCCTCAGCGCATCGGTGACATTGAGTTCGTAGGTGCGCCAGGCTCCGGCGATGTCGTTGGAGTTGGCAATCTGCTTTCCGTTGAGCCATACGTTGGCGCGGTAGTTGATCCCTTTGAAATTCAGCCAGACGGTTTTTCCGGAGTAAGATGCAGGCGCGGCGAATTGTTTGCGATACCACCAGGAGACTGCGTAAGGGCTATCGGGCTGCATCGTGATGTTGGAGAAATTTCCGCCGATCGGGTAAGTCACTCCGCTAAATTGACGAAGGTTCATGGCAAAGAACGGGTCCGGAAGAGTTTTGTCCTTCACCAGCGCCGCTACCACCGTCGTGGGAACGCAGGCGTCATGCCAGCCTTTGGGAACAAAGTTGGCGGTAGAGACCACTTCGCCCTTGGCCTCTACTCTGGCGGAGGATTGCAGAGTCCAATGGTGGCTAAGAGCGAGCATGTCAGCGTTCTGAGCGGGCGGATTTTGGTCCGATGATGGGGAATTGGCGGGGTCTACGGCCAGGAGGCAGTGCGAACTGACCAACATCATTGCCAAGAATTGTGCCGCCAAGAAACTCATGAACCGTCTTCGGAAAATCATGTTGCTCCCCTGCGCGCCATCGATGGTCGCGCGTACAGATGCCGTTCCATGGACCTCGGTCCGGGAACAAGATGGATAACACGTCTATTGATACGTTTCAATAGATGATTCTTGGAGAGCGAGCGGTCGTGCCGTGAGACCGGAGAGGGGCGCGCCGTTGCACTCGATTGCGTAGTTTATAATTGTTAATTCTGCTGCACACTTCCGGAGTGACAAGAAGATGATTCGATTTCTGCAAACTGAAGGACCGTTCAAGAAAATTGTGCTCAGCGGCTTGCTGCTGCTCATTTGCGCGGCCATGGTGATCGCATTTATCCCGGGCAATCTGGGCAGCGACTTGACGGGTACTCCTGGCAAGGGCGTTGTGGCCAAAGTGGATGGCGAGGATATTACCGCCGAGGAAGTGCGCGAGACGGCCCGCGGGATGCTGCAACAGCAAGGAGCGCAGTTGGGCGCGAATGCTTCCATCCTGTTACCCTTTTTTGCACAACGCGCGGCCGACCAACTGGTGGACCGGCAGGCGTTAGTTTCCGAGGCGCAGCACCTGGGGTTGAAAGCTACACCGCAAGAGATAAAAGACGAACTCCAACACGGACGCTATGCAGAGATTTTCTTTCCCGGCGGAACTTTTATTGGCGAGACGGAGTATGAGGGTCTGCTGCAGCAACACAACCTGACTCCAGCGGCATTCGAAGACTCCGTGGGCAAAGAAATCCTTATCAACAAGTTGCAGGCGCTGATCACCGGCAGCGCGTCGGTGAGCGATGCCGCTATCCGGCAGGAGTTCGACAAGCAGAATACGAAGGTGAAGTTTGAATATGCCGTCCTGAAGCAGGACGACATCAAGAAGGGCCTTCATCCGACGGCGGAAGAGCTGAAGGCCTTTTACGATAGCCACCAGAAAAACTATGCGAATTCCGTTCCCGAGAAGCGCAAGGTGAAATACGCCATGATCGACTTGGCCAAAATCGAGAATGGCGTGCAGATCACGCACGATGAGTTGCAGGCTTATTACAACCAACACCGCGATCAGTATCGGGTGTCGGAGCAAGCGAAGGTCAGCCACATTCTGATCAA
>DLMI01000099.1:4963-51907 GCA_002478145.1 Acidobacteria bacterium UBA7540 | reverse complement strand
CCTTGCCCCGGAATCCGCACTTTCGGAATCGACTCGAACTCGGAACGGTCGGGGCCGTAGTTCCGGTCACTTGTTCGCCCGGTGTATATTGCGGCGGTAAGGAGGCTTGCGATCCGAAAACAGGGCCGAGAGTCAAGTTGAACCCATGTATCGGCTCGAGCGAGCCACCCACAAAGTAATGGTTCAATGGGTAGACAGAAGCACCCAGAAATGGTTCTGTCGGTAGATATCTCTGCCACCACGGTGCTTTGACTCCCGGAAACATGTCCTCCCTCTTGATAAAGATACTGACGCCGACCACCACCGCAGCTTGTGGGCTATTCGATTGGAGGAGTTGGTAGCTTGTCGGTGGTGTCGGATTTGATGTTGCTGGCGCTTGCGAGTAACAAGCCCCTGATGGTCCACTCCCTGAGGACGGAGGGGACGGACAAGCGACCCAAGAGTAGGAACGATTACCTATCGAATCATAAGCCAAACCGCTCACTAGCGCGCCACGCACGAAGTGGTGGACTTCAAACCTCCCATAGAAATCAGCCGGCGGGCTTGGAGGTGTTGTCGCGGAAGCAGTGGTTGCGGGAGCTGCCGGCGCCGTCGCAGCGCTCGTGGTCGCTGTAGAGGTCGCCGTTCCAGAGGCTGCGGTTGTGCAATTCGGAGTGCCCGGTGTACTTCCGTTGCCAGCGGCGAGCGTTTGAACGCAGGCCGACTGAGGCTGTAGGGTTTCGTTCGTAACCCGGTACCTCTGAAATTGCTCAGTCCCTGTGATCGAGTAAAAGACCATCAAGTTCCCTGAATTGCTTTGTAGATCAACGTTTAAAGGTATAAGCGGGGCCCGATAAGTGTCGTAGACAGCATTGATTGCGGCAAACGTTTGAGCTTCGGCCGAATTGAGATCGACAATTGCATGGCGCAACGTGTCGAGCTTAGCGTTAGCAGCAGGGATTTCGACTAGCTGTAATGAGTCTCCTGTTCCCCAATCAGGAAAACCGTCATTCTCAACGCACGGCAGAGCCGTGTTTCCGGGGAGGCACGGCTCCGCCTGGTACGGGATGCGGCAGTCCTCCGTGCCCGTCTTCGTCAGGACCGTGCACTTTGGCATTTGCAGCGCGCTTCGGGTCTCAATGGAAAACTGCTGCATGTCCTGGCGGAGTCCACACAGCCGGTCCTCTAGGCTATCTCGTCCTTTCCGATCGATGTATGAGCTTGGCTCCTTCCCCTGGTTCATATAGAGGTCCACGATACGGGCAATCGTGGGGGCATCCAACACCGGGGTCGAGCCAGCATATCTCTGGGTAAGAAGCACCCGAATCTCTGCGGCATTCCTCTGCCGCAAATACTCTTTCGCTATCTGCCTCAGGTCATGCAGTATGGTGATAGCCGCGTTGATGTTTTGATACTCATGGTTGAGCAATCTCACGCTATCTTCATAAGTATCCACCTGACTCCGCAGATTAACCAATACATCGACGACCGGGTAATTTTGAATCTTCGCGTTGATTCGCTGGACGTCGGCTACGATTTGGTTGATCTGACCTGTGAGTTGATCAAACTCGGACTCTGCTTGTTCGAGAGGAACGCCGTGGTGGGGTGGGGTGGGAAAAAAGCTTGCGTTAATTGAGGCGGTTTCCCACACAAAGTTCGTCGTCGTGCCTCCCAAGGTTGCTTCACCTTGGAGCGGCGCTGGTGGTACAGGCGGTGGCAATGGTGGTTTGGGGGGGGGTGGTGCAGACGGTATTGTGGCTGGAGTGATTCCTCCAGTGAGGCTGTCCAGTTTGCTGTTGTATTGGTCGAAGAGACCCTTGAGAAAGCGACGCAACTCCTTGACAGTTGCTGCATCATCCTGGAGCCTTTGGAAGGGGCGATCAAAGGTCTCCTCGTTCAACAGATAACCCACAACCGCGTCCGTCGTCAGCGTCGTCGGCCCGGCAAGACCACCCTTGGCGGCGGGGCTTGGTGCCGCCGCTGGCGCGGCGGTTGGCTGCGCAACGGCTGGTGCACTGGGCATCCCGCGCAGTTCGGGGAGGCCACTCGAAAGTACGAAGACAGAAGTTGTGGTGACACTAAATACCTGCTTAAGGCGGCGGTTGGCGATCCATACCTCTGCCGGCCTTCCGTCGCAAAGGAATCGCGGCGGGGGCTGTGGAAGTGCGGCCAAGGGAAATACCCCATATGCATCCGGAGCACGTCGCACATCGCCTTTGAAGACAATTCTTGCGGTTCTCGTATTGGCATCATACAGGAGCACGGGTCTGCCAAAATCGTTTTCGCGGCATGGGTCCAAAGCCGTTGCCGCTCGGCGATCTTCTTCTTTGCTGGCCGGTTCGCGCGCAGAAAGGGCCGTTGAGCACATCGCCAAACACAAGATCACTTTGCCCAATCCTAGGAATGACGCATTAAATCGCATAGGAGGGATCTCCTAACAACTGAAATTCGAGTAAGGTCTTCCGCAGGTACGCGTCAAGTGTGGGCGCCGACTGCCGCAAACTCAACCTCGCAGCCTGTAGGCACGATCCCAGGGTGGCTTTCGGCTGGAGTGACTGGTTAAAAAACCCCCGTGCCAAGGCATCCGCGTCGATCAACGTCTGAGGCTGTGGCGTAGACGACCCGAAGGCCAGACCGGTGGAGCCGACCACGGCAGCGCCGGCGGCGAGGAGCGACAGGGCACAGGAAGAAGACGTATTCCTCCCTTGCGTTTGCAGGCCATAGCAAGCCTCACTAAAGACAATCGATCCTTGCAGGTATTGCGCCGCAAAAGCGTCGGGGGTGAGAGCCGGCACGTATGAGCCGGTCCCCGGATCGAATCCCTGCCAAGCCGACTGGTTTAGGAACCCGTGCAAATTGCAATAAAGAAACTTGCAATCCAGATTGCTTGCATTAGGCGCGGCGATTCTATCGTCTGGCGAGACATATACCCGCTTCGGGGACGCGAGCGCGGACATCACAAACGCGCTGGTGTTCTGCCACTGCCGGCTTGTAACCTCGACATAGCCTGCGCGGATCGGGCGAGTCTTCCTGAGCGAAATCTGAACGTCGAGCAATTTGCAGAAATCCTGAGCCGAATCTGAAACTCCGGCAGCGATCCTGCCGACGGGTAGTAGGTCAGGTCGCAACCAATCGCCCGGATTCTGCGAGCCGCCCGAGCCGTAAGGATTGTCGGTCAAAACATTCGGATCCGGGTCAATGCGGTCCTGGACAGGATTCGGAACTTCGAAATACGGGAAAATCCGGTGATCGCCGAGGATCAAGATGCTGCGCTCGCTGTTGTTAGGTGCAGGTGGTATACGTGTAAGCTGGCCCAGCGCAGCACTGAGCGACGGCGCTGTGTTATCTTTCGCCGCAGCGAGTTGTCCCATCAAGAAACCATCATCAAGGGCATAGAATTTGGCGTGCGGAACGGAGCTTGCCAGTTCACGTGACTTTGCCAGAATCAACTGATATCCCGATGCGCCGTAAACACTCTGCATCCCAGCGGACGAAGTGACAATGAAGAGAGCCATCAGCCATTGTCTCCTGACGTTGTCTACGAACTGTCGCCTGGATCATTCGACGGAGTGCCCGCCGTGTCCAGATTCTTGCCTCCGGTAGCCGTAGGGGGGTCTGCCTGCGATTTAGGTTTCCCCGAAGCATTTGCTTCTGCCAGATGGGCTTTGTATTGTTCAACGAACTTACTAAGTACGCCAATGTTTTGCATAGTTTCGCCCAGACTGTCCTGCAAGGCACCAAGCGACTCGTCATGGGTAATCAAGTCAACCATCTTCTGCTGGGTGCTCTCCTGTAGCCTGAGGATATTACCTGCAATGCGGGCTTGGAGTTCGGAATAGAACTTGTGTAGACGGTCGAGGCCTGCAACCCAGAGCGGTATAAGAAAAACACTCGGCAACGCAATGATCGGCAAAACATCCAATCCAAGAACATCATCATTCGCCAGTATTAGCAAGACCGAGGCCAGTAGCAGCAAAATCCCCAATAAGACAATCCGGTTCCGGCGATCTCTGCCGGATTTCCCTTCGCTGCCTGTGTTGTTCTTCGATTGATCGGCAGCTTCTTTTTTGTCGCTGGGTTTGATGATTTTGAAAAAATCAATAAAGACGCGTTCGATGTCCGCCAAAAAGTCTAATGGCCTGTAAATTTTGGCGTACTCGCTGGACCCGATGGACGACACAAAATGAGACCCCAGTAGACCTGACAGAATCCCGATATAAATGGCCCCGCAAACCGCGAAAATGAGCCACCATGAACCCGGACCCACCACAGAAACCCTTGCGCAGCAGATAAATCGCATGCCGATACAGACGGAGAGGATGAGCATCGGCAGAATCAAGCCAGAGGTCATCTGGCTCTGGGTGAAGAACTCATTATAGATGCTGTTGAACTCGCTCTGCGAAATGTACCCCGCGCCGATGGCGTAGTTCTGGTCGTAAATGTTCATATTCCGGCGGAAGGCAAAATCAGCAGGACTATAGCGCAAAGCCTCTCGCTCTTCCATCTCTTCCTGGGTTAAAACCCGCTTTGGAGTCTCTGGCAATAGCAGAAACTTCTTATCAGTGGTCCATGGTGGGAGCCGGCGATCACCGTACCTAATCTCACCATCACCCTTCTGACCGTAGACCCTGTTGAAAACACTGAAAACATCTCGGCGTGGACCTACGTACGACAACAAGGCACGCTGGATAGGATCGAAAATAGCCCCGATAATCAGCGAAAAGAGGAGGAACTTGAGAAAGTTCTGTTGAATCGTCAAGAAAACATCCGCTACTACACTTGTCTTCGAGGCGTCTTGCGCCGCAGGCGCAGGAGTGGCTTGGCTGTATGCGGCGTTACGAGTCGCCGTCACTTGGCTTATCAAGGTTGCCACATAGGAGTCCGCCTGCGAGAGTGATTTGGAATATTCCTGCTCTTTCTGCAGATCATCTTTTTTCTGCGCTACCTTACCCTGAAGATCACGCTCAACGAGCCGGTTTGCGTTATTCTGGGCGGCAACCAGGGAACTAGAGAGCGCAGTGAGGTCGGTCGTGTCCTGAGCGATGATAGTCTGTTTCTTCGCAAACATCGCCTGCAAGCTCTCATCAAGCTTCGTAAGACTTGCATTGCATTCGTCGCAAATAGACAGGACATCCTCGACGCTCGTTGTAGTCTCTCCCGCATATTGCGGGGTTCCAGGTTTATTCTTGCCGCCATCGGTGGTCTTCTCATCCGATTTGTCGCTGGTAGGGCGTGAGTTCGGCACTACATACAGAGGCAGATATTTGCATGAGTTCTTTATGGATTTAATTTCATCTTTGAACAGTTCAGGATGTACCAGAAGGTGCTCGAGGTTTTCTAGAAGTATTCCCCTGTCGGCAGCCACCGTAGAATCGGACCCGCTGTTCAGCCAAGTAGCCTTAGAGGTGATGACTGTATTTCCGATTTGTTTAACGTTGCTTGCTTCAGAGGGGGAAGCAGATTCGGGACTGGCTGCTAACGATGCGGTTGCTTTCACCGGTTGGTCAGAACCCGATGACTTGTCTACAGCTGAGACAGAAAGAATCGCGGCAAACGTTACCGCGGACGAGGGTCGCAGCGGATCAAGCGGTCGGTACGGATCAAACGTGCGCCGTGTATAACGAACGGTGATGATGCAATTGCTTGCAGGCGGTAGTGGGTTTGCGTTACTACAAAGCGTCTCATCAAGCCGGAAGCGGCTCTGGTCAGTCCCCGAGATGGATGCTTTAATGCTCGAAAGGTCCGACTTGCCCGTGTTGGTAAGTGTCAGTACCTGCTGTGCAACGGCCTTCCCATCACTTCCAGTGACAAAATTGAGACTCGTGGGAGAAAGCGTCAACGGAGCGGTGGTGTTCCCTTGAGCCGTGGAGGTTTTTCCGCTCGCGTCCGTCACCGTCAATGTAATGGTATTGCTCGGCGTACTGAAGGGGTAGGTACAAGATGGAAAATTGCTGCAAATCTGCGTGCCATTGCTCTTCCAGACATAACCTGTAATGAGCGCCGAGCCCTGTGTGCTTGTGCTGACGAACTTTACCGGCACGCTGGCGTCTGTAGCAAGGTTCAGAGTAAGTGTGCCTGGGTCGCTTACGGTCTGGGTCTGCCCGTTCATCGTGAAATGTGCCGTCGGACCCGTCGCTGGCTCGGTGTTCCCAGTATCCACCGACTTATTCCCCGCACTCGGGGCCGTCGGACCCATCGCTTGCTGAGGTTTCCCCGTATCCGACAACTTTTTCCCTCCAACCGCTACCGGCTTTAGCGTGTCAGAGCAGAATGGGCAACTCTTGGAGTTGTCGCGGCAGGGTATCGGCCCGAGCACCAGAATGAGCGCGAAGGCGACGACCATGCCCGGCACTGTCACCGCAGTGAGTTTTGACAGGTTTAGAAACGAAGTAAGCGATTGAATCAGGGTGTCCATAATTTAGCCCATCCAAAGCCTTAGAGTAAAATCAACCATTCGCCCTGTGTCCGTCTTCCCCATGGGAGGACGCACACATCATTCCCCTGGATGTCTGCGAGATTGCGAGGCCGCCCGGCTGCATGCTCTCTCTTGCTGCTCACGGTGGCTGGCGCAGGTCCTTTCGGTTGTGCGATTCCCTTCAACATCAATGCTCCCGCGCAGGCCAAACGGCCTGGGCCGGAACAGTAGTCCGTCGTGTAATGAACCGGGGGTCTTGCCCTTGTGAAATAGGCGCAGGGCTTCTCTATTCGTTACTCAAATCAGTTGTAAGAGCGAACAAGTTGTACCTGAACGCGACTATTTAATGCGCAGTCATTATGCTTGTCAATACCTTTTTTTGGCTAAAATCTTATTTTTTGACTACGTGACAAGTAGATAACTATTTTGACGAGACTCAGGAAAAAGCCTGACATCGGGCATACAAAGTCCCTTGCTGGCGACAGAGAATCGCCGCTACAAGTTTTTCGCTGGCAGGCAGGATGGCAAATGATCGGCATAGGAAGGGCGGTCGCCTGGCCACTCTACAAATTCACACCGACGAAAGGAGGAGAAGCAAGAAATTCGGCCAAATGCAAGTCACTCGGGTTCTTCAACCCGAGTTCGTGAGTTGAACGACGTTCCTAACTTCATGGAATGGAGAAACCCCTCACCCGCCCTCCTCCGTCGGGCACCCTCTCCCCGGGGAGAGGGCTGTCATTTCTAGGGCGCGTTGAAGTTAGGAAAACCGCCCTCTCCCGAGGGGAGAGGGTGGCCCGCTGTCGGCGCTTTCACCAGCCGGAGCGGGCCGGGTGAGGGGTTAGTTGGGAGGGGCTCGGAGCCTAGAGTGAAGCAATTGTCAGGCGCACTCTTCTGTTGCTGCGCAGGATTGGTGGAAGCGACTTCAATCTAGCGTGGGGGAACGGAACAGGGCCCCTCAATTTGCGAATTCGGGTTCAATTGAGCAAACTAGAAACAGTGGAGGAAGCCGTTGCCAAGCTGGACTTGCCTTCTCGGGTCGCCCGTGCAATGGATGGTCACACCCGGCCAGCGGCCAACAGTTCTCGGAAGGCTTCCGGCCTGAGGACAGTTCCCGCCGCCAGGGTGGGGGATGCACACGGCGGGGATTCTCCCTAGGAAGAGGCCGAGTCACAGCCGGTAGGCTTGGCTGGGGCATTGTCGCGTACAGAAAAGGAGGATTGCCATGATCATCGGCGCGCATTCGATCATCTACAGCAAGAGTCCGGAGCTCGACCGCGCTTTCCTGCGTGACGTGCTCAAGCTGCCGCACGTCGATCTCGGCGGCGGATGGCTGATCTTCGCATTGCCGCCGGCGGAAGTTGCGCTGCATCCGTCCAGCAAGAATGACGTGCACGAGTTCTACCTGATGTGTGACGACGTGGAAGCACTGATCGGGGAGATGAAGAAACGTAGCATTCCTTGCGACCCGCTACAGAACCAGGTGTGGGGGTTGCTCACGCGCGTTACGCTGCCGGGTGGCGGGAAGCTCGGCATCTATCAGCCGCGACACGCACGACCGAAGGCGATGGGCGCGAAGCGCAGGCTGAAGAAGCTTGTAAAACGGGCGACTAAGAAGCGTCGAGCCACACCCAAATGAAAGAGGCCACCCCTGTGCCTCCACAAGCGCCTTGTCTCATTCATATCGCAGCGCAATGATGGGGTCCACTTTCGTCCCACGCCGCGCGGGAACGAAGGCGGCGACGAGCGCGCAGATGGCGAGAGCAACCGCCCCCAAGCCCAGAGTCAGCAGGTCCCACGCTTTAACCCCATAAAGCAGGCTTGCCAGCACACGCCCGCCGGCAAGGGCAGCCGGAATGCCGATCGCCAGACCCAGGACAATCAATCCAAGCGCCCCGCGCAGCACCAGCGCGAGAACGCTCTTGCGGTCAGCCCCGAGGGCCATGCGGATGCCGATCTCGTTCGTTCGGCGCGCGACGGAATAGGCGGTAACACCGTAAAGTCCGACGCAGGCGAGGACGAGGGCGAGCGCGCCAAAAAGTTCGGTGAGCCGCGCCACCAGCCGCTCCTGATTGAAATTTTGGGCGACCTGCTCGCTCAAACTCTTCATGTCGAGGACGGTGAGGTTGGGATCAATGTCGGCGAGCGTTCGTCGCACTTCTGCGTTCAAATTCTCCGGCCTTCCGGCCACGCGCAGCTCGATATCGCCCATGTACTGGGAGCGCTCCAGCCAATACAGCTTAGGATCTTTCGCCTTCTGTAGGAACGGCAGGAAGAAAGTGGGATATGCAGGCCCGCGCGCATCCATATATTTCGCGTCTTCGACAACGCCAACGATCTCAAACTCACTTGGCTTTAGGAAGCCAAGGTGTTTTCCGATGGGGTCTTGATTGGGTAAGTATTTGCGGGCGAAGGTTTGATTGATTACGGCGACTTGGGGCGAAGCCGGAGTGTCCTCTTCGGTAATCACGCGGCCACGCATCAGGCGGGTGCCGATGGTTTCGAAATAGCGCGGGCTGACGCGGTCAAACGAGGCATTATCCCATTCATCGAACGGGCGGCCTTCGATGGGAATGTCAGTGGACCAGTTTTCGTCTTGCATCGGACTATAGAGCGAGTAGGCGGCGCTCAGCACGCCGGGTATCTGCGTGAGGCGCTGCCGGAGCTGCTGGTAGAGGGCGTGGAGCTGCTCAGGCTTGTATCCGGCGAGAGTCGGATCCACCCTGGCGATGATGCGGCCCTGGGTTTCAAAACCAAACTTTTGGTTCTCGAGGTTGCGAAGAGTTTGAGTGAGCAAGCCGGCCCCGATGAGCAGCACCTCCGAAAGGGCAACTTGGAGCACCACCAAAGACTTGCGCGGCAGGGAGGAGCGGTCATGGGTGGAGCGGCCGGCGCCCCGGAGGGCCTCGGCGGGGTCGCAACGCGAGGCGACCCAGGCGGGGGCCACGCCGAAGATAATGCCGGTCACGAGGGACACGGCAAAGGCGAAGCCGAGGACGGGCAAGGAGGGATTGGGACTGATCGGAACATAGCTCGCGCCGCGGAAGGCGATCTGGAGGATCGCGCGCGCTCCGCTCCAGGCGACGAGCAGCCCGGCGGCTCCGCCCAGCACCGCGAGCAAGATGCTTTCCGTGAGCATCTGCCGGATCAAGCGTCTGCGAGGCGCGCCCAGCGCGGTTCGGATCGCGGTTTCAGTGCGGCGCGCCGCGCCGCGCGCCAGCATCAAATTGGCGATGTTGGCGCAGGCAATCAGCAGCACCAGGCCGGAGATGGCCATGAGCAGGCGAAGACCCGTGGCGGAATCGGTTTGGAGGCGGCGGGCCACACCGCCCCCGGCGGGCGCAAGGACAATGTGCTGCTTGCCGAGTTCCGAGCGGTTTTGGGCCGTAAGGTCCGGTTGGGCGCCTTGCCAATGTTGCACCTCAGCCGTTAATTCGGATTGCACGCTTGCCGGTTGCGCGCCGGGTTTCAGCCGGCCGATGATGTAGAGCCAGTGCATGTCGGCGTGGTTCAAAACGGAATATTGGCCGTTCAGAGCCGGTTCGGTGGAGAGTGAAAGCCAGAAATCCGGTGGGTCGGACCGCAGCGTATCTCCGAAGAAGCCGGGCGGCGCGATACCGGCCACGGTGAAGGGCATAGTATTGATAATAAAAGTTGCGCCGATCACGGAGGGGTCAAATCCGAAGTGTTGCTGCCAGGCGCGGTAGCTCATCACGGCCACAGGTGGAGCGCCGGGCCTGTCGTCAGCGGGCGCGATAAGGCGTCCGGCGGAGGCTGAGACGCCGAACATGGTGAAGTAATTTCCGGACACGAACTCGCCCGCATACGCTTCCGCCGGTCGGGAGGCGCCGCCGCGACGGACGCTCAAGTCTCCCAGTCCGCCCTGGAAGGCGGCCATCTGGCTGAATTCGGGGGTGTGGTCGCGAAACTGCTGGTAAAGGGAGTAAGAGTAAATCCCCCAGTTACCCTGAAATCCGCCGATCACGCAGCAATTGTCGTCGTTGCCGACGCGATAGAGCTCCTGCGGATTCGCTACCGGCAGCGACTTGAGCATCACCGCGTTGACCAGGGTGAAGATGGCGGTGTTGGCGCCAATGCCCAGCGCCAAAGTCAGAACAGCCACGGCGGTGAAGGCAGGGTTCTTGGCCAGCATCCGCAAGCCGTAACGCACGTCCTGGACGAGAGTTTGGATGAAGTTCACGCCGCGCGCGTCGCGACATTCCTCTTTCACCTGCTCGAGACCGCCGAATTCCAGGCGCGCGCGCCGCGCGGCTTCCTCACGCGTCAGCCCCGATTGGATATATTTTTCGACTTGACGCGCGACGTGAGCGCGCAGTTCTTCATCCAATTCCGCTTCCATTGACTTGCGCCTAAACAAAGCCCGCAAACGATACAGAAGGTCGCTGAGCATGATGCACCCCTACGCCGTTTCCAGCACTTGCCCGACCGCGGCGATCAGTTTCCGCCAGGCGGTCTCTTCCGCTTCGAGCTGTTTGCGCCCGCTTTTCGTGAGCTCATAGTACTTGGCGCGGCGGTTGTTCTCGGACGCTCCCCACTTTGCCTTAATCCAGCCGCGCCGCTCCAGGCGGTGCAAAGCCGGGTACAGCGACCCTTGCTGAATGCGCAGCACCTCGCTCGAAATCTGCTGGATGCGCTCGGATATCGCCCAGCCGTGCTGTGGCTCCAAGGCCGCCGTCTTAAGGATCAGCAGGTCCAGCGTCCCCTGCGGCAGATCGATCCGTTCGTTACTCATGTCCCTCCCCTTCTGCTTCTACATGGCAACCCTACACCTTCCCTTGTCGAAGTGCAAGGGGAAAGTGAACTTTCGGGGCAATCTCTGAAACGACGGCCACAGCCGTGAAGCCGGGGTTCTTGGAAAGCACGCGGAGGCGGTAACGAATGTCGCTTAGCAGGCTCGTCATTGTGCGCTTGCAATAGTTTCACCGGGAAGATCTCGAAGCCAAGAATCAGCGGCCCAGAACGGGCGAGATCCTTCTTCCAGTCACCCTCTTGGCTCTGTGGCTTCGTCTGTACCTTTTGCCGCGTGCGTCATAGCTCGTAGAGCAGGTAGAGGGACGCCAACAGCAGAAAAGGAGATGAATAGAATCCGGGCATCGGCCGGGGAAAACGAACGGACGCGACTGTGCGGCCCAAAATTGTTCCCACGATATGGACCAAGCCGTTCCCGAACATGATGAAGGCGAAGACGTAACCGATGGGCCGCACCCAGCGACCGCCGTGCAACACAAAGACGGAGACGCAGAGGAGCAGGACAACTGCCACCACTAAACCAGCCAGCCAAACACCGAACGTGAAAACCGGAAATGGAAGCCAAGGCCATCTTTGGCGCAGAGCCATCATGGTGGGGTTGTAGACCGAGAGGAACCCGGTGCTGGCTTCGTCGATGACGTGCAGAGCCAGCGCCAGGCAGAGCGAAATCCAGGCCCAGAAGAGTTGGGCATGGGGGATCGCGGCCAATCCGATCACCATCAGGATATGCTGTGGAATTGTCATGGGCTTATCCCTTCGTTTTCTTTTGTTTTACGGGGGCGCCGATTCCTCGCAAGTTGAATCCCGCAATGGCTTCGGCGAGATGTTCCGCCGGGGGACGCTCTTCCGGAGCTCGGCCCAGCCAGCGGTATACGGCTTCGTAGACCGCGCCGGCCCAGCAACTTGCCACTACGGCAGCGTCCAGCGGAGGCAGTCGATTTGCCAGCGCGCGCAGCGCCCGTTCCACACCCCTCGTATGGCTTTCGATAACCTGCCGCCGCACCGCTTCCAGGTGCTTGCCAAGCCCGGAAGATTCGACAATCAAAATCCGCGCCGCTTGCGGGTTTTCCGCCAAAAACCGCACCAGCGCTTTCACCGCCGCTCTCATCTGCGCAAGCACGTCGGGGCCGGCGGCTCGAATGGCTTGGTTGAGCGCCGAAGAGATTCGCTCGCCCAGGGCTTCCATCGCCGCCGCAAAGATGTCTTCCTTATTCCGAAAATAGAAATAGAAGCTGCCGATGGAACTGTCCGCCGCCCGAACGATCATCGGCACCGTGGTGGCGTGATATCCCTTCCGCCCGAAGGTGCGTATTGCCACACTCAGCAACTTCTTGCGTCGGGCTTCTTTTCGCTCAACCATTTTCCGAGTCGTGCGATAGACCATCCCGAGCCTCCCTTAAGCTCGCATCCAAGGAGATCTTGAAGGCACTGACTCCCCGGAGCAAGAATAGAATGACGTATCATTCTATTCTTGTCAAGAGGACTTTTTCGACTCGACGGTTAAACGGTAGCGGGCGAGGACAAGAATAAACGGAGGTGCTGAAAGGGAGGATTGATGGCACCGTGGCAGGCCCCGGCAGGGGGCAACCGTGAGTAGCCGCAGGTTTCAACCTGCGGATAGCAAAGCCCCCCGACCGCCCAACCCCGACGGGGTTGACCCTACGAAGGTTCGGCCCCTCCAGGGCCGGAACGATCTCGCGGCTTCCCTTTCCGTAGGTTTCACCTACGGCTACTCACGGTATGCCGCTTCGCGGCACTCGCGATGCGGCGACTGAACGACGGGCTCAAGGGGCGTTCGAGGTGCCCCAAGGCACGAAAAGACGCCAGGCGTTCCACGAAGCTAACTTGTCTAAACAAAACGAGTAAGTCATCGAGTTTCTGGAGAGCGGAGCGAAGAATCTGCTTTTGGTTGCGGCCAAGGGCCGCGGTGTGTGACTATTCCCGCACGTCCGCTTCCTGCTCCTCGACCACCTTCGCCGTATCTTCCCACTCGCGCATCACCCGGGCGATCTCTTGGCGTCCCTGCTCGATCAACTTGGCAAGCCGCACGGAATCCGCCGCGCTCCTGAAATGCGTCAGTTCCTGGGCATAGCCTTCGATCTCGGCCTCCAGGCGCGCCACCTGCTCTTCGATCTCGCGGCAGCGATCCTTCATCTGCTGCAGGCGAATGGGATTGAGCCGCTTCGCTTTAACGGAGGAGGGAGTTGCCGGCGCCGTTGGGTGCGGGCCGGTGTCGTGTCCTTGGCGCGCAAGCGCACGCTCTGCAACGAGATCCGGCAGCCCTGGCAGGGTGAGATCGATTTCCTTCCCCTGCTTACGCCACAAGTAATCCTCGTAGTTGCCTGGGAAGGCATTCACTTCGCCGCCGCCAATCTCGAACACCCGCGTGGCCAGCTTGTCGATGAAGTAGCGGTCGTGGGAGACGAACACTACCGTGCCGGTGTACTCCGCCAACGCTTCCAGCAGCACGTCCTTGGCGCGCAGGTCGAGGTGGTTGGTAGGTTCGTCGAGGAGCAGGAAATTTGAGGGGCGCAGCAGCATTCGCGCCAGCGCGTAGCGATTGCGCTCGCCGCCCGAAAGTACGCCGATGCGCTTGAAGACATCATCGGCGCTGAACAGGAAGCAGCCCAGGAGACTGCGCAGCTCCGTCTGGGTGCTGAGCGACATGGGGGCGGCGCGCGTCAGGTCGTCGAGCAGACGCGCGTCCGCATCCAGCGCCTTGTACTGGTCCTGGGCGAAATAATCCACCTCCACCTGGTGGCCTCGCTTATACTCTCCCTCGCTCAGCGGCTCGATACCGGCCAGCAGCTTGAGCAGGGTTGATTTCCCCGCTCCGTTCACGCCCACCAGGGCCACGCGCTCGCCTCGCTGTAGGGTGAAGCTCACCTCGCGGAACACCCGCTTGGCGCCGTAGCTCTTGGCCACCTGCTTGAACTCCGCCACCGTCCGGCCGCTGGGCTTGGGCTGGGGGAAGCTGAAGTGGATGGCCTTCTCTTCGAGCGGGATCTCGATGCGCTGCATGCGGTCGAGTTCCTTGATGCGGCTCTGCACCTGCTTGGCCTTGGTGGCCGTGTAGCGGAAGCGGTTGATGAACACTTCGAGCTGCTGGATACGCTCCTGCTGGTTCTTGTAAGCCGCTTCGATCTGGGTTCGCCGCGCGGTCTTCTCCCCCAGGTACTTCTCGTAATTGCCGCTGTAAAAGTGGACGCGCTGGTTCCAGATCTCGGCCATCTTATCGACGGTGACGTCGAGGAAAAAGCGGTCGTGCGAGATCAGCAGGTATGCGTGCGGATAATCGTTCAGGTACTCTTCCAGCCAGTTGCGGGCTTCGAGGTCGAGGTGATTGGTGGGCTCGTCGAGCAGCAGCAAGTTGGGCTTTTCCAGCAACAGCTTGGCCAAGGCAATCCGCATCTGCCAGCCGCCCGAGAATTCCTCCGTGCGGCGGTGCCAATCGGATTGCGGGAATCCCAGACCGGCCAGCACCATCCCGGCCTGTGCCTCGAGCGAATACCCGTCGCGGTGCCGGAACTCGGTGTCGAGGGCATGAAAGCGCTCGCTCACCCGCTGGTACTCGTCGCCTTCGGGGTCCAGCTCGGCAATCTTCCCCATGAGACGCTCCATCTCCTGCTCCATCGCGAGCAGATCACCGAACACCGACATGCACTCGGCGAGCACGGTGCGTCCCGAAAGTGTCAGACCGTCCTGCGGCAGGTAACTGGAGGTGATTCCCTTGGCGAAGGTGATTTCGCCGTAATCGAGCGGCTCGAGGCGCGCCAGCACCTTGAGCAAGGTGGTCTTACCCGTGCCGTTCGCACCCACCAGGCCCACGCGATCGCGCGGCGTGATGAGCCAATCGAGATCTTCAAACAGCAACTTGGGGCCGAAACGCTTTCCGGCCGAAGATAGTTGGATCATATCGGCTTGGGCGCCTCACCAGCCGCAGTCCTGGCGCCGGGCTTCGGCGCGGGATTTGGCGTACCCGATCACCAGCGGTGCTGGGGGAGAAACGTTACATCGGAGGCTGAGCACCACCCACCAGTTTAGCAAATTTGGCGAAGAGCGCGGGGAACGGGCAGGCAGCAAGAGGTCGTGGCTCATCAGTTTCCGGACCATGCGTGTTGACTCGAAGGTATTAAACGAGACGGATACGGGAGAAGCCGTGAATCCCGATGAAAGAAGATGGTTCTCGTCCCTTGAGGCGGCGCATGGGACGAAAGCAATCGTCTGCGAAAAGAAAAACACTTGTTTTACACGGCGACTAAGCGTATGGTTGGAGACGTCCACAGTAAAATAGAATATTCTGATCAGGAGGGTTGAACCCATGAACAAACTCAGCCGGTCCCTGTTGGGAATGTCTCTGGTCGTTGCGTGCAGTTGCATCGCCGCGGCGCAGGAGAACTCACAGGGAAACGTGTCCATACCGAAGGTGTTGCAGATCACGCGTGAATATACCAAGCCCGGCAAATCTGGCATGGCGCATGAGAAAACGGAAAGCGCATTCGTCCAGGCCATGACCCGTGCCAAGTGGCCGACGCACTACCTGGGCATGACGTCGCTCTCGGGCAAGAGCCGCGCCTTGTTCCTGACCCGGTATGCTTCATTTGAAGCCTGGGAAAAAGACAACGCAGCAACCGAGAAGAATACCGCTCTCTCTGCCGCACTGGATCGTGCCTCCATGGCCGATGGCGAGCTGCTGGATTCGGAGGACCAGGGCGTGTTCGTTTTCCGTGACGATCTGAGCCTCCGGCCGAGGGCGGACCTCTCGCATATGCGTTACCTGGAAATCGACGTCCGCCATGTGCGCCCGGGGCATGTCAGGGAATGGATCGAGCTGGTCAAGATGGTCAATGCTACCTATGAGAAGGCCGTGCCCGATGCTCACTGGGGCACGTTCCAGGAAGTGTATGGGGGCGATGGCGGAACGTTTCTTGTGCTCACCGCGCACAAAACGCTTGCCGAGGTCGACCGTAGCTTCCAAGAAGACGAGCTATTCGAGGCGGCCATGGGCGAAGACGGCATGAACAAGCTCCGTGAGCTTTTCCGCGAGTCGGTTGAATCGTCCCAACATCAGTTGTTTGCCTTCAACCCACGCATGAGCTACGTTGGCGACGAGTGGATCAAAAGCGACCCGGATTTCTGGAAGCCCAAGACAGCCACGGCGCCTGCCGCCAAGCCCACCACGGAGGAGAAGAAAGCCAAGCCATAGCTTTCAGCTCCTCGCTCAACCATCGGCATTTTGGGAGCGGCTCCGACATCGTCGGAGCCACTCCCTTGACTCTTCTGGTGCTTAGTTGCAGAAGTTAGCGATCTTAATTTGTCAGAGGATGGAAGGGCGGGGCTTTAGCCCCGCCGCAGAGCTCGGGCGGGATTTTGGGGGCTTTAGCCCCTGAAGCGCCGCGGCTTCAGGGCCTAAAGGCCCATTCCACTCTCCGCCTGGAGGCGGCGGGGCTAAAGCCCCGCCCTTCCGAGGGTCATAAATAATATCGGTTATTAATGCAACTAAGCACTAGGCCGTGGAAAACGCCGGCCCGCCAGTATTTCCAGCCGTTAGAAAACCGTTCGACCTCATACTTGGAGCGGCAAAAACTGAGGAATGGTACGCCTGGCAGGATTCGAACCTGCGACCTGTTGCTCCGGAGGCAACCGCTCTATCCATCTGAGCTACAGGCGCATATTGTTTAAAGTCTATCTCTAGCCAGATGGGAAAGTCAAACCGGAGGTTGCAGTTTGGGTGCGTGACGCAAAAGTGAGGCTTCGGCAATTTCGTCGTCTGGAGCGTGTTACCGAGCGTATTAGGTGCGCTAAGGAAAGGCCCGGAGGGCCGATCCCGCCTTGCGGGATAGCCCAGGGCGCCAGCCCTGGGTCCAGAAGGCCGTCCAATTCGCGGGAGCCCCAGCGGGGCGAAAGAATAAGGTTTCGACGCGGGAACTCTCCCTGGTTCTGCCGCCCCTTGCGGGGCTTGACCGGCGCTGGGGCTTGGTTTCCCAGGGCTCGCGCCCTGGGCTAAGTCCTATCGCCCGCTAGGCGGGCTCCGGACCACCAGGCTGCTGCCGCCGTGAGCTTTCGCAGATATGTCATGCAGCAGCGGCAGGACTCCCACTTTTATGTCGCACACCCCTTGCAGTTTCCAGTGGTTTTTTGGCTCCGTTTACCAGCTAGACACATCGCAGGTGCTCGGGACCGACCATCGAAAAAGCTGCGCGTCCTCCTCAAAAGGAAAGCGGATCGCCACGGTCAATCGTACTCTGATTGACCGTGGGTTTCTTCCCTGGGTTTACGGACCCACCGCAAATCTGAAAAACGGATTCGCCGTGGCTACCGCTGGCGGGCGCTGGCGGGCGTGAAAAGCTGCTGACCTCGCACCGCGGAGGTCCGCGCTACGGTTGCTTCGTGAGGAAAGGCCGCTTGCTATCCAAGCAGATCGCAAGAGGGCAATGGGGAGTACAATCGTCAAACAGTGGGAGGTCAGAATGGAAATCCCCATACAAGAAGATCCGACGCGCAAATCTAAGGCCATCCGGACCCTGGCCAAGTTTGTCACGGCTCTGAAGCATGCGGCTGTGATAGCAGTGCTGTTCTCGCTCCCCATACCGTGGCACGAGATCGCCGGCCACGGTCTTGTTGGGGTCCTCTGCGGCGGAAGGATCACGAGGTTTGAGTTGTTCGGGTGGCAGTTGTTCCCCAAGATCAAATGGGCGGGAACTAGCGAGGGGCTCGGTGTCTGTGACCATACCGGGATTGTGAGTCAATGGGGCGTACACCTGACTGACTTGGCAGGGTCAATGAGTACATTCGTAGTAGCGGTGATAGCTGCGTATCTGCTGTGGCGATATCGCCCCCGTGGGGTGAAATTCACGGCATTAATTTGCCTCACCGTGTGGGCTCTAGACCTTCTGACCTTTACCCTGCCGTCTTTTGGACTAAGGCGTGGCATCTGGATCGGCACTCATTACAGCGAGCCCTACACGGCCGCAGTTGCTCTTGGCATCCCAGGCCCACTCTTTCAGGTTTTCGTATTGGCCGGCTTCTCCGCGGTCGTACTTCTGGTCGCACTCGCGCTTGCGCCAAGCTCCAAGCACGTGCCTCGCAAGCACCCCAATGGGTGACCCTTCACACAACAGCTTAGTTCTTCTTTAGGAAAAGCCGGCGTAGCGGCAGGACCCAGGGGCGGACCGCATGCACAAACCTTCGCAAAAAAACGGAACTTTCCACACCTATCAAGCGTCCATATGAACGGGCATCCGACCAACCGATGCAGGTTCTTCCTTCGCGGGTCTGCGAACCAGGGCGCGAAGAGATCAGAGCGCCCGGGGCAGAACCCGGGCGAAGAATAGGAGCTTAACCATGAGACGACGCGCTGTAGCAGTGGGAATGGTCGTGGCGCTGGGGCTTATCGCGACTTGGCAGGTGGCTTGGACGCGTCCGGCCCAGGCCGCGAACGTGGACGATACGGTCCTGAACCTTGTCCAGACGTGGCTTAATGCGGAATCCCAGGGTGACTCGGCCACTTTGGATAGGTTGATCGCCGACGACTTCATGGGCACGGCGCCCGGAGGCAATATCTTGAACAAACGCGACATCGTCCCTCCTGCCGGGGAGGAGAGGCCACGCATGCCCGCATCCCATGTGAAAGACTCGGTGGTGCGCCTGTACGGCGAAACGGCTGTAGTGATGGGAAGCGCGGCATACGCGACTCTGGACCAGCCCGGCTTCAGGTTCACTCTGGTTTTCCTGAATCGGGGGCAAGGCTGGCAGATGATTGCCGCGCACCTGGTCAGCGCGCAACCCGCGAAGTAAGTTCCGCGTCAAGCTACTCGAAGGCCGATGAACGCGCTCGGCGAATCCGCGCGGACAGGCGGGTCCGCCCCTACGACCGCCCACAGTGATCGCAAACATCGCCACCCACGCGGTGAACCTGTCCCGACCTGTCTGGATGCGCCGTGGCGGGGCCACAGACTGCGGAGGTCTTGACAAATGCGCGGCCCCATGGTAGGCTACTAACATGGACCCTGACGAAGAGGCCGTCCGGACCTTGCGAGGTTGCAGACGTCACCGGCCCTGCGAAGCCATGGAGGTGGGACTGATTTTCATTAGCGAAGATCGTCGGCTGGTCAGGGCGATGGCAATTCCGGTGACCGAGTGCTCGAGCAAGGCCGCGCCCAATGTTCCAGAGACGGGCAGGAAGTCCACAAAAGATGTTAATATCAACGGAACGAACCGAAGAAGTCCTTTAGAATCAATAAAAGTGCCCAAAAAACGAACCCAAAAAGCGTGCAAAAGAGACCGAAAAATGTGCCAAGAGTACGCCAAAAAGCTCAAACAAAGCGAAAGAGCGACCCCAAAAGGCCAAATTCTACAAGCAATGAAAAAGGACCATCGACAGTCCGCTGAGGAGGTAAAGAGATTGCCACAGCGAAGGAGAAGGCATCATAGGGCAAAGCTCGGCGGAGAAGGCTGGCTGAGGGGTAGCCGGTGGCTGCAAGTCCCGGTGATGCTGCTCCTGGCTCTTGCCAACTTGCCCGTGCCCGGATTGGCCTGGGGCGAGCGCGGCCACAAGTTGATCAATGCTGCCGCCGTTGAGAATCTGCCCGAGCCGCTTCGCTCCTATTTCCTGGCGCGCAAAGAATACCTGGTAGAGCACGCCATTGATCCTGATCTCCTGGCGTCCGATGATGCCTCGGAGCGCCCGCATCATTACACCGACCTTGACGCCGATGACTCTTTCCCGTTTCTCAACCTCCGGCGGCAATTCGTAGTGGAAAGGGCAGGGCCCACGCCCCGGCAGCTACTGCATGGAGACTCGATTTGGCAGATTGAGCGCTTCACGGTGCGACTGGCCGATTCCCTTCAGCGCCGGCGTTGGGAGGAAGCGGACCGCGACGCGGTTTTCGCCGCGCATTACGCCGCCGATCTCACTCAGCCTCTCCACACGGTCAAGAACTACGACGGCCAGTTGACCGGCCAAAAAGGCGTTCACGCGCGCTTCGAGACCGACTTGGTGAATGCGCTCGCGGATGGGTGGCGACTCAGGCCCCGGCCTGCGATTTTCGAGCCGGACCTGCGGGCGCGCATCTTCCGAGAGATGACGGCAAGCTTTTCTTGCAGGAATGTAGTTTTGGCATCCGATCGCATCGCGGTTTCAGGCCGGAACTACCTCGATCCCCAGTACTCCGCGACGTTCTACAAACTTGCAGGGCCGCTGGCAGAGAAGCGGCTGGAAGCCGGGGCTTCGTTCGTCAGCAGTCTCTGGTATACTGCCTGGGTTCGAGCGGGGAAGCCCGTGCTCCCAGACGGGCCTGCCCATGTGAAATTGTTTTCCAAGGTCTCGAGATGAGGCGAAAGCAGATACTCGTGGCTGTGATTGTTCTGGTAGTTTTCTGCCTGGGAGTTTTCGTGGGTCGTCGCGCCGGCCGCTCTCCCTCAACCACATCTTCCTCTCCTTCGCGTTCTTCTTCCCCAGGAGAGATGGCAGGATGCGTGGACTTCCACGACGCGGGTCCGCACGCGGGCGAGACGGGCTGCGTTTCCGGACGCGTGGTGAGGATTTTCGCGTCGCGGGGAGGCAATACTTTCCTCGATTTTTGCGAGGACTATCGTGACTGTCCATTCACCAGCGTGATTTTTTCCTCCGACAAGAACAAGTTTGGAGATCTCGCATCCCTGGCAGGGAGGCAAATTGAAATCCGCGGGCCCATTACCGTGTATCAGGGAAGACCCGAAATCATTATCCATGATCCCGAGCAGATTCGATTGGCTCCCTGACGCTTCCCAAAGCCCGGAGTCTGCCGGATTGAAAGGCCCTATGCGTTGCGGCGCGGGAGTTATTTTGGTCCTGGCTGGTTGGCTTTCTTCCCTAAGTGGCTTGCAGCCTGCCCGGGCGTCCGCGATGTGGCGCCAGACCGCCTTACCGGCCGCCACTCAGCCCTTGCCGGAAGTCGCCGAGGCGGTAAACAAGGGTTTCGACCTGCTTTCACGAAATGACGCGGCAGGCGCAGAAGCCGCGTTCCGTAAGGCCATCGACCTGCAACCGGAACTCGAGATGGCGCACCGCGGCCTGGGCTTGGCTCTGCGGGCTCGCGGCCAGGATGAGGCTGCATTGCGCGAACTGCAAGCGGCCACGCAACTCGACCCTTCGGACGCGGATGCGCATTATGCGCTGGCCATGACCGCCTGGGCCTTGAGCAACCAGTCTTCAGCTTCCGAGCGCGCCAGGGGGGCGCCGCTCCAGGACTATGGCGCGTTGGCCGCCGGGGAGTTTAGAAAGCTGGCTGCGCTTAGGCCTCAAGATGCCGCGGTTCGGCAAATCCTGGCCCAGATCGACTTGGAGATGGGGCGGAAAGAGGACGCTCTTAGTGAGGCGCAAGAGGCTGTCCGACTGGCGCCGGATAATCCCCGAGCGCACGTGGCCCTCGGCCGGGCCTACTTCGCCGGAGCAGAAGAAGACAAGGCCGCGGCAGAATACGAAAAGGCATTGAAGCTCGACCCAAAGGAAGGCGAAGCGTATCTCGCGCTCGGCCAAATCCGATTCTTCGAGCGGCGATATGCGCAGGCGGCAGAGAATTTTCAGCAAGCCATCCAGGTTTCTCCTAACCTCGCCCCGGCGTATGCGGGCATGGCGCAGATTTTCATTCAACAGGGTCGGTCCGCTGGAGCGCGAAACATGCTGGAAAAAGTCGTGGCGCTGGATCCGCAAGATTGGCAGAGCCAGTATCAGCTTGCGGTATTGCTGAATGAGGCCGGGGAAGCCGGGGCCGCGACGGACCTGCTGGGGAAAGTCACGCGCCTGCACCCGGATTTTCTGCCCGCACAAGAGCAGTTGGTTATGGGACTGGTCCGTCGAGGGGATTTGAAGCAAGCCAGTGCAAAGGCGGGTGCGCTGATTGCAGAGCAGCCTCAGGCGGCCGAGGGGCACCGCCTGATGGCGCTTATCCTCCGGAAGCAGCATGACCTCGAGGGGGCGCTTGCAGAAGCCGCCATGGCGCTGGGGCCCGACCCGGACTCCGCCTCCATGTTGGCGCTTCAGGCTATCTCCCTGTGGCAGCTCAAGCGCAAGAGGGATACCCTGGCCGCTTTCCGCCAGGCTGCGAAGGTCGAGCCCAAGGTGGGGACGGCAGAGGTTTTTTGCCGCCTGGTGTTGTGCGACGCACCGGATATCGGCATGGTGAGTGATTTCCTGCATCGTAACCGTTGGGTGATTGCCCCCACGCCCGAGCCCTAGCCAAGGGCTGGGGCAATTTGGACCTTACATCGAAGGCGGTTTTTCATGCCTCTCTATATTGTCGAAAAGCTGGTGGGCGGAATAATCCTGCTCGGCTTGCGCGGACGTATCACTCTGGGGCGCGAGACCGAGACTTTCCGCCATAAGATCAGACAACTGATCGATGCCGGCTGCAAGCGTCTGATCCTCGACCTCGGGGAGATCACCTATGTTGACAGTGTGGGCCTTTCTATCTTGGTAGCGAGTTTCGCCTCCGTGCGCAAACAGGGAGGGGATCTGAAGCTCGTGCGCTTGCCCCAAGGCGTGCATCAATTGCTGCAAATCACACGTCTCGTTACCGTCTTCGAGATTCACAACAGCGTGGAATCGGCCCTCCAAGCGTTCGAGCGCGAAGCGGTCTGAGGAACAGTGCTGAGCGCAGAAGGCTGGCTACCTACCCGCGCTGGCGAGATCGCTGGCAGGGAAGTGGGACACCGCAGGTTGGCCTTTGACAAGGCGCTTGGGTGTTGGTACAGTTGCGCCAATGCGTACGTGAGGTGACTTCACGCGCAGGCTGGCTTGTTCTTTTTCGACCCGGCGCGAAGATCCCCATACGCTGTCCGAGGTGCCCATGCAAGGGACTATCAAGCGAATTATCCGTGACCGTGGGTTTGGGTTTATCCGCACTGCTGAGGGCCAGGAGGTTTTCTTCCACCGCAGCAGCCTTCAGGGTCTTAACTTCGACGTTTTGAAGGAGGGGGAAAGCGTCGAACTCGAAGTGGAGAGAGGGGACAAAGGACCCCGGGCTACGAACGTACGTCCGAGCGAGGCCTAGCGCTGCCGGAGATTGCAAAACTCCCCCAGCAATCACGTTCTTTTGGAGCAGGGGGTGGAGGTGCGCGAAATCAGGGCATAACTCCGCCCCAAGTTCCGTCGAGGCAGTCCTCGCTGGGGGGAGTGTGTGCGAGAAGCCGTTTCTTGCTCTTTTTCCACAACGTCAGCGATTGAATCTTGGTTCACAGGATGCACCAGAGGTCATAATCACCGGCCAGGGCGACCTTTGCGCCCAAGCTCTCAGGAGGATGGGGATTGGTCATTCTGTACACGGGCCTGAGGCCGGACCACCCCGAATATCGCTTGGTCCTCGACCAAGTTGCTTGCGTCCGACCCGTTCTCGAGAGCTGTCCGGAGCAAAGCGCGCTGGCCTTCCAGTTGGGCTTTCCGGCGCAGGACGATTAGACGATGACTTGAATCGAGCGCGGGCATTGGTGCCGTTCAAAGCCAGATCGGGAAAAGAGGAGGTCATTGCAAAATGGCGGATGTGGTTTGTCTGGGAATCTTAGTTGCCGACATCTTCGGGAACCCCATCGCTTCCCTTCCAGCCGCTGGCGAACTGGCACTCCTCGACCGCTATCTGCTTAGTGTGGGAGGATGTGCTGCCAACACCGCGGCTGATTTGGGGCGTCTGGGCCGCAGCACGAGTGTACTCGGCAAAGTCGGCAATGATCTTTTCGGGGAGTTTGTTCTGCGAGATTTGAAACGATTGGGCATCGCCACTTCTTTCATTCGACGCAGCCAGACTCATCCCACATCTTGTACTTTCATTGTTAACGTGCGGGGCCAGGACCGCCGGTACTTCCACTGTTTTGGCGCCAACGCCGATTTTTCGATCACCGACATTGATGCACGGGCCCTTAATGGCGCACGTGCACTCTACGTGGGAGGGTACCTCGCCATGCCGGCTTTTCGACCCGAACATCTCGTGGAACTTTTCCGGAAGGCCAAGCTGCGCAGGTTGATTACAGCTCTGGATGTCGTGATTCCTGCGGGGTCCCCATCCCCCTTAGAAAATATCCGGCAGGCTCTTCTTTATACAGATCTGTTTTTGCCCAATAAAGACGAGGCCCGCGCCTTGACGGGTCGTAGTGACCCGCTCGAGCAGGCAGAAATCTTGGCCCGCTTCAATCCTGACGGAACCATCGTGATTACTCAGGGTAGTGCAGGAGCGCTGGCCAGGCGGGGGAGCGAGAAGCTGCGCGCGGGTGCTTTCCAGGTTGACTCCATTGACGAATCGGGAAGTGGAGACGCTTTTGACGCTGGCTTCCTGGTTGGGATGCTCGAGGGTTGGTCGCTCGAAGACTCGCTGCGCTTTGCAAGTGCTGTGGGCGCCTCCTGCACGCGGGCCTTGGGATGCCACGATGGGGTTTTCCACTTCGCGGAGGCCCTGGCTTTTGTGGCGCAAAATCACCTCGAGATCGCGAGAGTTACCTGACTCTTCACCCAGGCGGCAAGCGGCCATTGTTGATCCGGGGTTCATTCAACCCGCAGGAAATGCGTCTTCTCTTGGATTCGCTGGAACCACGGCGGCTCTTTGTCAATATTATGGTCAATACTAAGGAAGAGGTTGAGGCCCTAAGAACGCCACCCAAGATATGAGCTAGTGTTGTGTCGCCCTTGTGAACAATTAAGTGTGGCACAACGCCAGGTTCGACGCTCGAAAGGGAATGGCTATTGCCCGGCCTTGCCATTCCAGTCTTTGCAGGCTGAGCTCTGCCAAACCTGAACGGCTGAGGCATAAAGACGGCAACGAAAGGAGGAGTCTAATGGCAATGCAGAGGATTCTAGTAGAGATTTGCTGCGGCTCGCTCGAGGATGCGCTTGAAGCGGAACGGGGCGGGGCAGACCGCGTCGAACTCTGCTCTGCGCTGTTCCTGGGAGGATTGACGCCCTCGCTCGGTACGATTATCGAAGCGAAAGCCCGGCTAAAGATCCCCATCATGGTTATGATTCGACCGCGCGGAGGAGGATTCTGCTACACGAAGTCGGAAATGACAGTCATGGAACGCGATACCGTGCTTGCTGCCGAGCAGGGCGCCGAGGGGATGGTGTTCGGGATACTGAATGCCGACGGCGGCATCGACGAGGAACGGTGTACACGCATGCGGAAACTCATCGGTGATCGGCAGGCTGTCTTCCATCGCGCTTTCGACGTCACCCCCGACCCTTTCCGGTCTCTGGACCAACTAGTCTCCTTGGGGTTTACTCGGGTCCTGACAAGCGGCCAGGAAGATACCGTTCCGGAGGGCGCACACCTTATCAAGCGGCTGATTGAATATGCCGGCGGCCGCATCGAGATACTCCCTGGCGGCGGCATAAAGCCACTCAGCCTCCGCCAAGTCGTGGAGTCGACGGGCTGCAAACAGGTCCATCTCACTGCCTTCAAGACTCAATCTGATACCTCCGTTCGGGGCCGGCCCTTTGTGACTTTTGGAGGCGCTCTCTACCCGCCGGAGGACCAATACCAAGTGGCGGACCGATACCTCGTCGAACGGGTCGTCCGCACGTTGAAAGAATAAGCTGAAGCGGGTAGGGAAAGAGTAGGAGTCAGGAGTCAGAATGAAGACCATCTGGTCCCTACTTTCTGTTCTCTTCTTCGTGCTTTCCGCTTTCTGCTCACCCCCTGGATCTTCCTGCTCGATCCCGCCGCGCCGGGGCCTGCGATCATATTCCCCTGTTTCCCAGTCACCATCTCGCGTGTAATGGAATCGATCAAGGCGGGGTCGACGCTTCGCATCAATGCGGGCAGAGGAGAGGGACGTTCTTCTTTGGACTTCAC
Organism: Acidobacteria bacterium UBA7540; assembly: GCA_002478145.1. The sequence continues at coordinate 25,933 of DLMI01000099.1, read as the reverse complement.
GCGTATCCCGCGCAGCAGGGTCTTGGCCATCTTGCCAAAGAACGATTCGATCAGGTTCAGCCAGGAACCATGGGTGGGCGTGAGGATGAAATCAAATCCGTTTGGTTAGAACTAAAAAGATTGAGACCCCGAAATTGCGCAAGGGCGTGTCTTCGAGTCGCCGGGCCAATCGCCGATAGGTCTCCTTGAGAGGCAAGGGGAAAGAATCCAGCGGGGGAAAGATGTATCCGACCTTACACACTTCGAAGCCAGCCGCGCGAGCCATGCCTATGATCCTTCGACGGCTATAAATCTTCGCGGAGGAAATTCGGGCGTGAAAGGCGCCAGGTAACCATGAGACGAAAGGAACGTTCGTGCCGAGGGTTAGCCCGGCGAGGTGGCTTGGATGAGTTTCGAAGGGATAAAGCTTGTTGGGGACAAACAGCACCAATTTCCCCCCGCTCCTCAGCACGCGACGGCATTCGTCCAAGACGCGAGTGTCGGAATAGGTGTGTTCGAGGACTTCAATCATGGTTATGCAATCAAAGCTCTGGTTCTTGAAGGGAAGACTCTCGCCGGCTCCCTGGACGCGAGGAATGCTGGCGGGAACTGATTTCAAAAGATTGAACTGCACGTCTAAGCCGCAGGTCCAGGCGGCTCGGCGCGAAAGCTCCAGCGTATAACTTCCGTTTCCGCAACCCAGGTCCAGTAGTCGCATCCCGGCCAGGGAAAAGGCTTGGTCGATTTTTTCCAGGCGCTTGGTAACGCCATAAGAGCCGTATTCTGCGGGCCTGCCGAAGCGTGCCCAGGGGTATCGTTTTTCTGGTCCAGACATGTTAGCTCTCAGCTATCAGCCGTCAGCTTTCAACACTCACCGGGGTGGCTTCACTGCTTAACGCTGATTGCGCTTCGCTTGCGAAGAGCCGCAGGTCCAGAATACGGGACCTGCGCTACGCTTGCTGAGGACGGGAGCTTTTCTTCTGACTTCTGCCTTCTGACTTCTGGCTTCTGATTTCATCCAGCTAGCTGGCGCCTCGGCCCAGCAGGATTATGGGAACGGTTTTGAGCAGGATTTTCCAGTCGAGTGCCAGCGACCAGTGGTCGATGTAATCGAGGTCGAGCTCCATCCAACGGCGGAAACTGAGGCGGCTGCGGCCTTCGAGCGCCCACAGGCAGGTCAGGCCGGGAGGCATGCGCAGGCGGCGGCGTTGCCAGCGCTCGTACTTCTCCACTTCCTCCGGCAAGGGCGGCCGCGGACCTACAAAAGACATATCGCCCTTGACGATGTTGAGCAACTGCGGGAGTTCATCGAGGCTGAATTTGCGCATGAACCGCCCCATGGGCGTGCAACGGGGGTCATGGGTGATTTTGAAAACCGGCCCATCCACTTCATTCAGAGCTTCCAGTTCCTCGCGGCGCAGGTCGGCATCCGGACGCATGGAACGGAATTTATAAAGGGTGAACGTTCTGCCGCCCAGCCCGCAGCGCGTCTGCCGGTAAAGGACCGGACCCTGAGAGGTCAACCGGATGAGCAAGGCCAACAGGGCTATCAGAGGAGACAGGACCACGAGCAGGGTAACCGCCATCACAAAATCCAGGGCGCGTTTCAATAGGAGCAGGTATTCGTTTTCGGGCGTGGTGGCGAAGGTGAGCAGCGGTTTCTCGCCCAGGCGTTCCAAATAAACCTTGGAGATCACATGAGGGAAAAAGGTGAGAAGCACCCGCGTCTTCACGCCTTCCACTTCACAGGCCAGAAATGACTCCCCCAACCTTTCCAAATCGTCTTTGGATATGGCAAAAATCACTTCGTCAATTACCTGCTTGCGGAGGAGTTCCTGAAGCTGCGGCAAGTCGAAGACGGGGTAAGAACCCCGCAACAGGGACTGGTCAAGCAAGAAGGGGGGAGCAGAGCCGGTTCGAACAAATCCCAAGAGCCGCATGCCGCGAGTTTCATGGGCTTCGATGGTGCGCGCAATTTCAATCACCTCCGGCCCCTCCCCCACGAGCAGAAAACTGCGCAGCCCCGCCAGACTTCGCCGCAAAGGTCCGGCGAAGCGCCGTGCCACGAGCCGGAAAAGCGTCATGGCCACCAGGTCCGTGGCCGCGTACAGCACCAGCAGCAAGCGACTGAGATACTGAAATTTAATCGCGAAGGTAACGGCAAAAAGCAGCACCGTCGCCACGAGCCCAACCTTGAGAGGGTCCGCGAAAGCGCGACGCAAATCTTCTTCCTTGATCTCGCGGTAAATCCCTGCCAGCAGGCCCACGACGATCCAAATCCCCACCGACAGAGGAACTATCCAGGGATAGTTAGAAAGCGAATAAAGCGGCCGGGGAATGATGAGATAGGAGCGAACCTCCCGCGCCACCCAAAAACTGATTAAGGCCAGCAGCGTGTCGGCGCACAAATAAAAGGCACCGATCATGCGATTATGGCGGGAAAACATTCGACGCTCCCTCGTGTCCGGCCAAGCCGCAACACCGTTAATAGTACCAGAAAGCGCGAATATCCAAGTCTGAGTTCGTCTGATCGAAGTGGAAATCTTGATTGGGCAGACTAATCCGCGACATACGAGTCCGTGGATCCCGCCGGAGCGGTTGTATTCATGCGGATGATATGCGTTTCGTCTTCGTAGTAGAAGTCGACGCCTGATATGCCGACTTGTGTGGGGTTGGCCAAAATCGTGTACCCGTTATACCGACCGGTGGCATCAAGCAAGGTAGGACTGTAGGTGAAAGTATAGCCACTCTTGGATCCACTTACCAAAAGCTCGTCAACCAGGCCGGCGGCGGAGGCGCTGGGAATGGCCCCGGCTGGAGGTGAGCCCAGTTGGGCGAGGGTGGAGGAATACCCATTCCCGTAAATCGCGGCGTAAGTGACCTCCGAGGTTCCTAGCACGCGTAGGCTCTCGATGGCCGATGCTTGGTTAGCAGCTATGCGGCTCCTGATCAGGCTCGGTATAGCTATGGCAGCAATAATCAAGATGATGGCTACAACGATAAGGAGCTCTATAAGAGAGAATCCTTCTTCATGGCGAGCCATGGAACTCATTCCTTCCCCCCGGCACACCAGAGGAAAACACTGGCGCCTCAAAGCACTTCACACGTTGCCACACACTATAGCACGTTTCATGCCGGGACCGCCCCGCTTCACACAGACTCCTCTGCCTGAAAACACAGAACTTATCGTCCTTTTAGCAACAAATCCCACGAGAGGCAGACGTGCCGCGCACGCGCTCTGGACAAAAATTGTCAAGCAGGACCGCAGTCGGGCAGTATTGAAGCCCCGCAAGCTCTGACCCCCAAAAACGGTACGAACAGAGTCTCAAGGTGATGGAAAGCCCTACTTTCCAGAACCACGGAAACTACGATGCATGCCTCGTATGGCAATTACTCAGGGCGTCTTCTCCGGGGGGACCTCGACTTCCATTCCACGCCGCTCCGCGGACACGTAGGCACTGTAAAGTACAGCGATGGTGTCGCGCGCCAAGTCTCCACTAGAGAGGGGTTCTCGGTTGTGGGCAAGGCATTGGACAAAATCCTGAAACTCGTGGGGGTACCCATGCTGCCAATCCTCATCCGGGGCGGGGTGGCTCCACCCCTGCTTGGTGCCCGTCTTCTCCACCACGTAGACATCCCTGAGAAGCTCCTCCTTGGGACTGTAGGTTTCAAGGGCATTTACCGGACTCAGATTGCAGCGTGTACGGTGATTGTTGGCAAATACCTCCAGCCAGTTGTGAACCCCGCCCAGCACGAGCTCCGAAGAGAAGATATCGGCCACTGTGCCGTCCTCAAAGGTAACGTGTATCTGGCCATAGTCTTCGATGTCCTGGTAATTCGTGCGGAGGAACCCTGCGTCGCGAAAGGTCTTGAGGCGTGTTATTTCGTGCGTGCGAGCGGAAACTGTCGCAGCACGTATGGGCTTGCGGTCGCGCGCTTCGCCCTCGGCGCGCTTCAGGTGAAGGACTGCCGTTAGAGGATGGCATCCCTTGCCCACCAGCGCCCCGCCCCCGGAAAACTTCCAGATACCGTAATAGGGGGAATGTGAGCCGCTGTGTGATTCATCGCCGATGACCCACAGAATCTGGCCACCGCTCTTCACCAGGATCTCACGCTCCTTTTGGACGGCGGGAGCATACACCCAATTCTCCGCATAGCAGATGCGTCTTCCAGCATCACGGGCAGCAGCCAGGATGCGGTCGCAACTGGCCATCGCGTCCCGCAACATGACCTCCTTACTGAAGGCGTCTCCCCGGAAATCAGGCGTGCCCGGACCGTAATATCCCGTAAACGGTTTTTCGATCACTACGTGTTTGCCCCGGCGGAGGGCCTGGACAGCAAGCGGTTCATGGGTCGAACCTGGGGTGCAGAGATCAACAACTTCAACAGCCTCACAAAGTTCCTCGAATGAAGCAAAGGCCTTGATCCCGTGCTGGCGCGCAAACGCCTGCCGCGATTCTGCGGATTGTGAAGTTACCCCCACCACTTGAACCGGCGTCCCATAAACGCGCTGGTATCCTTCCCAGTGGAAACGGGCAGCAAAACGCGCTCCCACGATCCCAATCCGGATTGGTTCCGACATAGGAAACTCCTTTGTCCGCCAAGCTGCAGCGCAAGGTTACGCTGCTCCTGCTTGACGTTGATTAACCATAGAACGAATCTAACCATCCTGCCGGCAGAGATGAACGCCAAGCTCAACAACCCTACGCGATGCAGGACCCAACCAGGTCCTGCGAGGTTCTCCCCGACGAATTCATCGCGGGGCGTTTTTCAGTGTCAGCCCCCGGAAACGGCAGGGCCTACTGGACTCCCACCGGACGACGTTCTGGAGTATTATATAAGAAGGGAGCGGTTGATTTCGTCAAACCGCTGAATGCTTAACACCCGCAGCCGCCAGGCCCGGTGAAAGAAGGAAACATGGCCGAAGAAAGACTCAAGCTAGCTATCTTTATCGACTTTGACAATATTCAGATCGGAGTGAAGGATACACTCGGAAAGGATTTCGACGTCTCCGTCGTCCTTGAGGCGCTCAAAGAACGCGGCGAAGTGGTCAGCAAGACTGCCTACGGTGACTGGTCCCGCGCTGGTGATTACGGTCGCGATATGACGCAGCATGCGGTGCAAATGGTGCAACGGAACGTTACGCCCCGCGGTGACAAGAATGGGGCGGACATCACCTTGGCTCTCGACGCGCTCGAGATGGCCTTCACCCGCGACCACATCAACGCTTTCGCGATTGTGGGGGGCGACAGCGACTTCATCGCGCTGGTGGAGAAGCTCAAGCAGTACGACAAGCGGGTTTTCGTGGTGGGGGGCCGCCAATTTACCAGCGGAATCTTGCAGCGCAACTGTCACGAATTCATTGCCTACGAGAACTTGCTGCAAGCCGCGACGGGCGGAGACGGTCCACGCGCGGCACGGGCGGCACGGAGCTCGGGCCGGGGCTCGAGCGAAATTAAACCGCTCCCCAGCGCCCTTCCGAACATCCAGCGCGCACTTAAGATCCTCGCGGAGCGGGAAGTGGCCCCCCAACTTGGCCTGCTCAAGAGCACGCTGCTCCAGTTGGATCCCACTTTCACGGAGCGGGACTATGGCGCGGGATCGTTCTTAGAATTCATTCGGAAGCTCGAGAAAGATAACCTGGTTCAGGCGCGCAAGACGGACCGGGGCTACCTGGTCGAGATTGTGGAAGCGGAAGGCTCGAAAGAACCCACGCCGGAGACTGTGGAACCCGCCCGCGAGACGATCCCCGAGTCGACCGCGCCGGCCGAATTGGCCCCATCGCCATCTCCGGAAGGCGCTCCTGAATCGGGCCTGAACGCGGAGGAGACGCTTGCTCTGCTGAAGAAAGCCCTTTCATCACTCGTCGAGAAGGCGCCTTCCCGTCCCATTTACCTGCGCCAGGTTCGCCAAGCCATGCGCAGTGCAGATGGGCGTTTTGATGAGCGGCGGGCTGGTTTTCGCGGGTTGCTCGACCTTCTCCACCAAGCGCAACGCGAAGGTTGGTTGCGTCTGCACCGAGATCGCAAAGGAATCTGGAGAATCTTCCCCACCTCGACGGAAGCCGTACCCACACCCGTGGCAGCCGAAGCGGTTCCCGAACTCGCTGTTGTAGCCGATATTGAAACCGCACCCCCGGAAACCGACGTCCTCTGGGAGGCGGTGGAGAGTCCAGAAGAAACCACCGTGATGGAGGCGCTCGAGGCCGCGCCACCCCCGAGCGAACCGCCCGCTCCGGTGGAAGCGGCTCCAGAGAAGAGGATGCGAAAGCTCCGTCCTGCGAAGCACTCCCCAAGAAGGCCTCAGCGCAAGGCGACTTCGCGACGCAAACCCAAAGAAACCGCTGAACCATGAGGATTGTCTAACTGATTACCGAGTGGGGCAGAGTAAACTGTTTTACGACAACCTTCAAAAAGCTGGGCATGCGGGGTTGTCGTTATGCTTTCTGCTTGCCCCCCGAAGTAGGCTGAATTTGCGAAACCTAGTTGCTGCGTTTCTGTGTGTAAGTCTGAGTGGGGCTGCGCTGGCTGCTGAGGGAGGCCGGGAAGCCGAGCGCCTGGAGAAGGCCGCCGAGGTGATCAGCGAAATCATGGGAACGCCGGAAAAAGGAATTCCCAGGGACCTGCTCAATAAAGCGGTTTGCGTGGGCGTGATTCCTTCCGAAAAGAAGCTGGCGTTCGGAGTGGGTGGCAGCTTTGGCCGAGGAGTGCTGGTTTGTCGCCCAGGAGGGACCGGCGCCTGGGCCGCGCCTTCAATGTTTACCGTAGGGGGCGCGAATTTTGGATTTCAACTGGGGGGGCAAGCTACTGACTTCGTTCTCGTGGTAATGAACGCCAAAGGGGCGCAAAAGCTGCTGCAAAGCAGAGCGAAGCTGGGCGCGGACGCTTCCGTGGCAGGAGGCCCGGTAGGCCGAACGGCGGAAGGCGCCACCGACGTGCAATTGCAGGCGGAGATCCTGACCTACTCGCGCGCACGCGGGCTCTTCGCGGGACTCTCACTCGAGGGGCAGATCGTGAAGCAGGACAACGACGCCAACGAGCGCCTGTACGGTCGCAAGGTGGATCCGAAGGATATTCTCTTCAGGGATACTGTACCCGCTCCAGCAGCGGCCAGCGCCCTGGACGCCACATTGACGAAGTACTCGCCGCACGGGGGTGAGAAGATTCTGCTGAAGTAGTCTCGGGCCCCCCTTGAAGATGCCACAAGCCGCGCTAAGCCACTTCCCCAGCGTAAATCTTCATGATCATCTGGAGGAGTTTCAGGGCTTGTTCCATCGGACGCTGGAAGGAGTTGCGGCCGATAATGGAGCCGAAGCCGCCGCCGTCGCGGATGGCGCGAGCCTCATCGAACACCGCTTCGTCGTCATCCTTCTTGGCGCCGCGGAGAAGATCACGATGCGGTGACCATCAAAGGCGCTCTGGACAACGTGACGGACGCGCTCGGCGAGCGTTCCGATCGGGATACCCACCTTCTCGTAAACTTTCTTGGCTTCCGGCTGCTCGAGGTGGGCGCTGGACGGCTTCACCTTGATCTTCTGCCCTTGCACATTGTTCTCCCTGAATCCTGAATCCCGAATCCTAGACTTATGCAGAGAGCGTTATAATGGACGCTCGCTTTAGAAACGCTTTGGAGGAGTCACCATGCCTGATGAGATTAATCGTCGTGAATTCTTAAAGACCAGCGCCCGGAAAGGAGCAGGACTGGCCGCGCTTGGCGGCATCACTTTCCTGGCCCATCCGGAGCGGGTGTTGGGCGCCAACGAGCGCGTGCGCGTGGCCGTGGTTGGCCTGAACGGGCAGGGTTGGTCGCATGTGCGTGAGTACGGCGAAATGAAGGACGTGGAACTCGCCGCCTTCTGCGACGTGGATGAGAACGTCCTCGACCGACGACTGGCGGAGGCCGAGAAGATGGGGATCAAAAGGCCGGCACGATTCATCGACCTGCGCAAGCTGCTGGAGGACAAATCCATTGACGCCATTTCCATCGCCACGCCCAACCACTGGCATTCGCTGCAGGCCATCTGGGCATGCCAAGCGGGCAAGGACGTTTATGTTGAAAAGCCTCTCTCCCATAACTGGTGGGAAGGTCGCCAACTGCTGCGCGCGGCACAGAAGTATGACCGCATCGTGCAGCACGGAACGAACAGCCGCTCCGGCAAGGCTATCATGGAGGGGATGCAGAAGATGCGCGATGGCTTGATCGGGGAGGTCTATCTCTCCCGCGGGCTTTGCTACAAGTGGCGGAACACCATCGGGCACGCCCAAGAAGAGCCCGTGCCGTTGGGCGTTCACTACGACCTTTGGACTGGCCCGGCGCCCCTGAAGCCCTTCACCAAAAACCGCTTCCATTACAACTGGCATTGGATCTGGGACACGGGGAACGGGGACATCGGCAACCAGGGCATACACGAGATCGACGTGGCGCGCTGGGGGCTGGGCGTTAAGTTCCCCAACAAAGTCTCGGCCCTCGGCGGGCATTTCATGTTCGAGGATGACCAGCAGACACCCAACACGCTCAGCGTCGCCTGCCAGTTCGATATGCCGGACGGCAAGCGCCGCTTGCTGGAGTTTGAAGTCCGCCACTGGATCTCGAATCATGAGGCAGAAATCGGCGCGCCGGGATTTGGCGGAGGTGAGGTGCCTGCCGCCTTGGGCAACGCTGCCGAGACACGCAAGAGCAAGGGACCACTGAACACCATCGGCAACATTTTCTACGGCTCCAAGGGCTACCTCGCGATGAACGGGTACGATTCCTACAAATGCTGGCTTGGCGAGGAGCAGGAACCCGGACCTCACGCTCGGGCCGAAGGCAACAACTGGCGGAACTTCATCGACTGCGTCCGCAGCCGCAAAAAGGAAGACCTGAACGCGCCGGTTGAAGAAGGCTATATCTCCTGCGCGCTTTTGCACCTGGCAAACGCCTCCTACCGCCTGGGCCGTACGCTGAACTTTGATCCTGAAAAGGAGGCGGTGATCGGCGACGACGAGGCCAATCAGCTTTTGCGTGATGGCGACCGCGGCTACCGTGATCCCTACGTGGTGCCCCAGGAGGTGTAGCCCCTGCGTCTCAACGCCCGTGCTGCGAACTCCGCGGTCGGGGTGGGGGACCTGCCGCTACTTCACCTTCGTCGCGGTCACTTCAATTTCATAACGCCGATTGGTTACGACGTCGTCCATGCTGGCGACAAGTGTGGGCTTGCCGGGTCTCACGATGGACTCAACTTCGGTCCTCTCCGTCCGAAACACGGGGTTGAAGAGCGGGGCCGTCTCTGTCTGTGGTGCAAGACTGGAGAATTCCACAACGATAGCAAGGGCTAAGCTGTCCTCTCGTTCACGAGGCCGGCAGTCGATGTTCATGCCGACGTTTTGGTACTGAAATTGCTTTTCGGCTGATTGGTACGGCACCCTGTTTCCAACTCGAATTTTGGCCCAATCACTATCTTCAACCACCATCATGTAGTTTCGGGAATTCAATCGCTTCCCGTCCTCGATCTCTCGCACGTTAAATTCGATACGGTATGCCACGAGGGGTTTCTGCTCTGTCGTGGCCGCCTCTTTGCCTTTTTCTTGCTGAGCCGATGCTGAGTTCGGAATCAGGGGCAGGCAGAAAGCCATTACCGCGATTGCCAATCTCGTTGATATGGCCCTTTTCATAAGTTCCTCCTCACTTTCCCTGTTTGGATTGAGAGTCATCGAGCGGTTCTATTTGCAAGGCGGCAACAATGATTCTCGGGATTTCTAAGCCGCCAGCGCTATTCTCACCTGTTCCTGGAATTGAATCAGGCTTGGCTGTTTTGTTGAAGTAAGCCAGCAAAAGCTTTTCTTGCTCCGTGAGCGGCAAGGGAGTGGGAAATTGCTCCGGACGTGAGCGGCGCGTCGCCACCCTGCGGACCCCATCTGCAGGCCTGCGAGGGCTCAACAACAGTTGCTGTCGAGAAACCATCGGCAGCGCAGGCTGCGTTGTGGCCGGCTGCGGCAGCGAGGCGCTGGGTGTTGGTTGTCGAACCGGAGCGCGGGCAAAATGCAGCGTCAAAGCGATCACAGCCAATATTCCTGCGCATACCGCCACGGCCCAACCCAACCAGCGAAGCCGCGCAGCGCCCTCTTGGGTCCGAACCCCCGCCAGGATTCGCATCTCGAGCCCTGACCGTGGCTCTTCGCCTCGGTATTGCTTCAGCGAGGCCTCGAGCAATTCGTTCACGAATGGGTCTGGTTCGTCATCGTGCATGTTTATGCTCCAACAGGGCCGCCAGTTTCTCGCGCAAGATTTCGCGTGCCCGCAGCAATCGGGTCCGGACTGAACCTTCCGGGATTCCCAGCACCTGTGAGATTTCCGCCGACGTGAGCTCTTCTGTCGCCGAGAGAATCAACGCCTCGCGGAGATCCCGGGGAAGTGAGTTGACAAGCCGCTCCAGCAGCGACATCATCTGACGGCTGGCGGCGATTTCATCCACCGGAGCGCCGTCTTCCCGCAGTTTGCCCACAACCTCAGCCGCCTCCTCGAGCGCGACCTCGGCCGGCATTCTCTTTCGATCCAGCGCCACCCGCCACGCCACGGTCGCCAGCCATGCTCGCCGGTCGCGTATCTCCGCCCAGCGTTTGCGGTGTCGCAGGAAACGCAGAAAGGTTTCTTGCGCGACGTCCTCCGCATCGTGATGGTTCCGCAACACCGAGTACGCGATTTTGTAAACGCGCCGGGCCTGTTCCCGAACTGTAGCCTCGAGCTCGTCCCCGCTGGCATCGGTTGTCGAAACGGACTCGCTCAAAATCACCTGCCCGGCATCGATCATCGCGGCCCTCTTATAGAAAGACGGCGTTACCCACTGAAGCGTTCAGATAAATTTGCGAGAATGCTAGCCAAACGAATTTGAAATCCTCCGGCCTCCTGAGGCAGTCGAGCATCCATCCTTGCCTCAGGGCTCGTGGCGGTGTATACTCCTGATGTATATCAATAAGGGGATCCGTCATGTCGAATACCGGCATTGCCAAGATTTTCATGCACGGCCGCAGCCAAGCCGTGCGTCTGCCGTTGGCGTTTCGCTTGCCCGGCGACCGCGCCCGCGTGCGCCGCGTCGAAAGCGGTATCCTGCTTGAACCCATGGTGGCGGATATCGATGGCTGGTTCGCCGAGTTGGACCGCTTCGCCGAGGTGCCATTCATGGAAGACGGTCGCCATCAACCGCGGATGCCAGGGGCGGGAGACCTATTCGAGTGAATTATCTCCTCGACACTAACGCCGTCATCGCACTGCTCAAGAACCAGCCTGCTGGTATGCGCAGTCGGCTGCGCCGCATCATGTCCAGGGGCGCATCGATCGGTGTCTCCTCGGTCGTACTGTACGAGCTTTGGTATGGCGTGGCGCGGAGCGGACGCCGCCGTGAAAACGCCGAGCGGCTGCACGTCTTCCTTTCGGGCAACATCAACGTCGTTCCCTTCGACGAGGAGGACGCCGTGGCTGCCGGCGGTCTGCGCGCCGCGCTGGAGACAGCGGGAACGCCAATCGGTCCTTACGACCTGCTGATCGCTGCCCAAGCACTCAGGATCAGGGCGACGCTGGTGACTGCGAACGTCTCGGAGTTCGCCCGGGTGCCCGGTCTCGTCTGGCAGGACTGGACCTCCAAAGTTTGACGTGGTGCTGGCCGATACACTCGACCGGATCGTCGGCCCCGGACGAAGCATGCTGCTACAGCGTGGCCAGCAAAGCAGCAAGCAATGCTGCCCGCCGGGGCAGCTCGGGGATGAGAATGTGCTCGTGGCGCGCGTGGGCGCCATCGCCGACCGCGCCCAGACCGTCGAGCGTTGGGACGCCCAGCGCCGCCGTGAAATTGCCGTCTGAGCCGCCACCGGTTGAGGCTTCGGTTAGATCCATGCCCATTGCCCGCCCCAACACGCGCGCCTTTCGGAAGAGCGCGGCGGCCATCTTCCTCTCCATAGGCGGACGGTTGATGCCGCCTTCGATCTCCAGTCGCGCTTCCGGATGGCATGGCTTAAGTCTGCGAACCTGATGCTCGATTACCGCTCGGTCTCGCAGCCGCGGGATGCGCACGTCTATCCACGCCGTAGCGCGCTCAGGAACAACGTTGGACCGCGTGCCGCCTTCGATTCTGCCAACGTTGATCGTCAGCCCTTGCCGCGGGCGTGCCATCGCTTCAACGCGCCACAGTTGCCGGGTCAATTCCGAGATGGCGTTCACGCCAGCCACCGGATTCACCCCCGCGTGCGCCGAGCGGCCGTGAACGGTAATCTTGAACTCGCCCACCCCCTTTCGGGCAGTCTTGAGCGCGCCACCGGCCGCGGCCGGCTCCAACACTAGCACGGCGCGCGCGCGCCGCGCCTCCGCCAGAATCTCCTTGCGAAAAGCTACACTGGACACTTCCTCGTCAGAGTTCATAAAGAAGTGAATGGGACCAGTTGGCGAAATCTTCAGCGCTTGCAGGGCTCGAATCGCCCAGAGACCGATGACGATCCCGGACTTCATATCGAAAATTCCAGGCCCGAATGCCCGCTCGCCGCGCACTCTGAAAGGCATCTGCGCTAGAGTCCCGATCTCCCATACCGTATCCAAATGGCCGAGTAGCAGAATCGGCTTCTGGTTGCGTTTGCCTGCCCAAAACTCAGCCGAAACAGCGGATCCCGCCACCGGATGTTTAAGGAGGTGAGTCTTTCCTGCGCACTGCCTGCATTCCTCAGCGATGAAGCGTGCAAGCCGGTCTACCCCAGGCTTTGAGCTGCTCGGCGATTCGATCTCTACTGTTTGCCGGAGGCACTGAAGCATTGGCCGCAGTTCTGATTGACAAGAGTCGAGCAAAGACTTCACATCCATCGTTCCCCCTCCGGCAAAAGATGGCGTCAGCCCTCCCGCCGCGGCGGGTCAGCTCTCAGCTCTCAGGTGTCAGCCCGCTGAAAGCTGATAGCTGATTGCTGTACTACGTTTCTTACTGACAATCTCCCAAGCTTCATCTTATTCTAAATAGTCAGGAAACCACAGTGGGCACGTGGGAAGATTGGGGCGTCACAGGAAGGAATCCTAACCTTGAACAAAGTTTCGTTCGCTCTGGTAATCCATTCCCACCAGCCCGTGGGGAACTTCGACCACGTCATTGAAGAAGCTTACCAGAGGGCTTACGCGCCCTTCGTGCAAATCCTCCTCCAGCATCCGGGCGTCCGGCTCAGCCTCCATTACTCCGGGATTTTGCTCGAATGGTTGGAAAAACGCCACCCGGAGTTTTTCGATCAGCTTCGCGAGTTGTCCGGGCGCGGACAGGTGGAGCTTCTGGGGGGCGGCTACTATGAGCCGATACTGCCGTCCATTCCTGACGCCGATAAGATTTCGCAGGTCCGCAAGCTGGCGGATTACCTTCAACAGCATTGGGGAGCAGCGCCCCGAGGCGCATGGGTTGCGGAGCGGGTCTGGGAGCCGGGTCTGGCGTGTCCGCTGGCCAAAGCCGGCGTCGAGTACGTGGTGCTTGATGACACGCATTTTCTGGCAGCGGGACTGGAGCCGGCGGGCTTGCACGGGATCTACATCACAGAAGACCAGGGGGAGCCACTCCGCCTGGTGCCCAGCTTGAAGTCCTTCCGCTACACGATCCCCTTCCAGGAACCGGAAGAAACTCTGCGGATACTCCGTAAAGGCAGGAACCACCCTGGCCAGCTTTTCGCCATGGGAGATGATTGCGAAAAATTTGGTGTCTGGCCAGGAACTTACGACCATGTGTACCGGAACGGGTGGCTTAAGAGATTCCTCGAAGCACTTGAAGGGGCCGACGAATGGCTGGAAACGACCACCGTTTCGGATTACATTGCTTCTCATGCTCCGCTAGGACGGGTCTATCTTCCCACCGCTGCTTACGCGGAGATGATGGAGTGGGCTTTACCCACCGCAGCCTCCGCTGAATTGAGGGCCTGCCTGGATGAAACCGAGAAGATGCCTTCCGGAGAACGCTTCCGGCGCTTCCTTCAGGGTGGATTCTGGCGCAACTTCCTGAGCAAGTATCCCGAGTCCAACCAAATCCAAAAACTCATGTTCGCTCTGAGCCGGCGCTGGCATGAACTAAGCGGGGCTCGGGCTACAGACGAAGAGAAAGCGCGCCTCCTGACCGAGGCGCAGAGCCACGTGCTTGCTTCGCAGTGCAACGACGCCTATTGGCATGGAGTTTTCGGCGGCCTTTATGCCCCCCACCTCCGCAGCGCCTTGTTTCGCAACCTGATTCAGGCCGAGGTTTTGTTAGACAAGGTCGAAGGCATCACCAGCAATCCTTCCATGCGTGTCAAGCGGGAAGACTTTGACGTGGATGGGCATGAAGAGGTGCTGCTCGATCATCCCACCGTGGGGATGGTAGTTCGTCCCGCGGACGGCGGGACAGTCTCCAGCCTGCGTTTCAAACCCGCGCACGTCGAGCTGGTGAATTCTCTGATGCGCCGCCCGGAAGCCTATCATGCCCTGGTGCGGAAGCACGTAGGATCAAAGGAACCCCCCAAAGAAGGGCCTGCTTCCATTCACGATATGGTCTTGAGCAAAGAGGCCAACCTTGAGGCCTTGCTGCGCTACGATCGCTACGCACGACACATGTTCCGGACCTACGTTTTCTCCGCCACGAAAGGGTGGCGTGATTTCAGTTTGCTGCGCCTGGAGGAAAATGAAGTCCTGGCCTGTGGACCCTGGAAACAGTCTGCTGGCCGCACTCTTCCCGGCGTCCTCCGGCTTGAGAACTCAGCGCCTATCCAGCTCGGCGATTGCGTGACGCAAATTGAGGCGCGAAAAACTTTGACCACCAAGGCGCAGGGCGCCACGTGCTGGATCGAATGCAAATCCTCGCTTTCTGCAGACCAGCCCTGCCCTGCCAAAACGGCGCTGGGCATGGAACTGGTCATCAACCTTCTGGCCCCGGCTGCTCCCGACCGTTATTTCACCGCCAACGGAGTGCGGCGGCCACTCGATTTCCGCGGCGAAATTGATTCCTCCAACCTGACATTCGTGGATGAATGGCAAGGCGTGAAAATCTCCCTGGACGCCCAGCCAAGACCCCGCTGGTGGATTGTCCCCATTGAGACCATTTCCCAATCGGAACTGGGTTTTGAGCGGGTTTACCAGGGCTCTGCCATTCTCGCGGTATGGAAGATCGACCCAGCTTCGTGGCGAGACGTCACGGGCGTGCTGCGGGCGGAGGTGACTCCTTGGGCCGAACCTGCTCAGGAGGACGACAATGGAGCATGAAAGCTTGAAATTCCCGCGCCAGCCTGATAAATTGCATCCCCTCGGAGGCTGATAATGGCCATCGCGAAAGAGCTGCTGGATATTCTAGTCTGCCCGTTGTGTAAGTCGCCGGTTAAACTCACACCCGACGGTCAAGGTCTCAAGTGCGGCCAATGCCGGCGCGTCTACCCCATAAAGGAAGACATCCCGGTAATGCTTATCGATGAAGCCAAGATCGAAGCGGAGTGAAACCAGCGAGGCGCCCTCTTGGGTTTAAAAGTTATGACGCCTGCTTCCCTCCTCCCCGACCTTCCTGCCCATTCCCGAATTCTGGTCATCCGGCTCCGCTCGATTGGTGACATCGTTCTTCTTACGCCTGCCTTGCATCTGCTTAAAGCTTGGCGGCCCGACCTATTCGCCTCCGTGCTTGTCGAGCCGCGCTTTCGGGAACTTCTGGAAGGCAATCCGGACGTAGACGAGATTCTCTCCCCTGGCGAAGGTTCCATCAAAGCAGCCTCGCACCTGAGCGCGGCGCTGGGGCTCCGCCGGAAAAGGTTTGCGGTTTGTATTAACCTCCACGGCGGCCCCACCAGCAGGTTCCTGACCAGGATGTGCGGAGCCCGCATTAAGGTCGGCTTCGAGCACTTCCGCTCGCCGGGTCACTATCAAATCTTAGTCCCCGACGCCCGCATCATCCTGGACCAGCCCACCATCCACACTGCCGAACATCAAGCTTGTGCATTCTTTTGCCTCGGCTTGCCCCGCCAGGAAATCCCGCGCGCCCGAATCTTTGCGAGCGCCGAGCACAAAGCATGGTGGAAACACAGGCGCGCCAGCCTTGGTCTCGCCGCTGGCGATGGATACGTCATGATTCACCCCACAGCGCTTTATGCGACCAAGCAATGGGCGGCGGAGAAGTTTGCGCAACTCGCCGCCGCCCTGGAGCGAGAAATGGGCCTGAAGCCTGTTTTTTCTTGTGGCCCTGGTGAAGGTGCAGCCCTCGACGCTATCCAGAATGCTTCAGGTTCTCCTATCAGGCGGCTGGAAGGTATGCGCCTGGGTCAATTCGCTGCTGCCTTGGCTGACACGCGTCTATTCGTTGGCAATGACAGCGGACCCGCGCATATGGCCGCGGCCCTTTCGCGGCCCCTGGTAGTTATCTTCGGTTCCTCGAGTTCGACCATTTGGGGGCCTTGGCCGCGACACACCTCAAATCCTCCGGCGCAGGTGGTTCAGAACTCTTATGAATGTAACCCTTGCCCCGGCGACAAGTGCTACCGCTTTGATCGCCCGGAGTGTATCCTTTCAGTAAGTCTTGAGCAGGTCAAGTCAGCCGTGGAGGCCGTGCTGGCCCAGTCAGCAGGGGCTGGTACGGAATAGTGAATAGTAAATTGTGAATGGTGAATTCTAAATTGAATACAGCAATCAGGGCCCCTGGGCGGGACGCACAAAGCAAACGCCGCGTCCGCAATTTACCATTTACTATTCACTATTTATAATTCTGCTTGTGACTCGTCACCAGGCAAACGCCGTCTTGAGATTAGAGGCACTATGAACAAAAAGCAAATCCGCCTTTCGCGCATTGTTCGAGGATTCCAGGGACGAAGGGTCGCCGTCTTAGGCGACTACGTACTGGATGAATTGCTGCGTGGGGAAGTCACGCGCATCTCTCCGGAAGCGCCGGTGCCGGTGGTCCTCATTCAGGATCCCAGCATGGGAAGAGACTATCCGGGGGGCGCAGGGAACGTGGCAGCAAATATCGCCTCATTGGGCGGCAGGCCGATACCCTACGGGGTCGTCGGCAATGATCAAAGCGGCAAGCGACTGCGGGCGTTGCTCGAGAGTCACCACATCCCCACCGGCACACTCCTTTTCGAACGCCGGCGGATGACACCGCACAAAGTCCGCATCGCTGCCATTCAGCATCAACTCCTCCGCCTGGATTTCGAGAGACCGGAGGCCATAGCAAGGAAGACGGCAGAAAAGCTCGCCCGCAGTTTCGCGCTTCAGGCGGGACGGCTGGATGCGCTGATTATTTCTGATTATCGCAAAGGAACAGTAACTACCGAACTCTGCAACCAGGTGAAAGCCCTGGCTCGCCAGCGCCGCATCCCGGTGTTTGTGGACCCCAAGCCCGAGCACCCGGAGATTTGTCGCCACGCTACCGTGGTCACCCCAAATCTGCACGAGGCGGAATTAATGGCCCACGCACCCCTACGCAATCGGCATGACCTCGAAATCGGTGGGCAACGGTTGCGCGCGGAACTCGACTGCTCCTGCCTACTCATTACCCGAGGCAGCGAGGGAATGGTGCTCTTTGAGCCGAATAAGGAAGGGCAGGAAATCAAGAGCCTGCCTCGGCCGGTTTACGATGTAACCGGTGCGGGTGATACCGTCCTCGCCGCCCTGGCGCTGGCCTTCATTTCCGGAGCCTCTGTGAGGGAAGCCGCAGAACTGGCGAACCTTGCCGGCGGCCGCGTCGTGCTGAAATTCGGCACCGCTCAGATCACTCAAGAAGAATTGCTCGGGGCGGTGGCCGAAGAACCGTGACGAGTGACAAGTAGAATTATGAATAGTGAATGGTGAGTAGTAAATGGTGAATTGCGGACGCAGAGTTTGCTTTGCGCGCCGTGCCTAGCGCCTCCGGCCGCTGCCCTTCCTCAGTTTATAGGCGGAGCTTTTCCCTCTCCCTTGGGGAGAGGGAGGACCGCGATCCCGATGCACTTCATCGGGACGCGGGCCGGGTGAGAGGTCACTTTCGCTGCCCGGCTAAGGACGAACCGCGGACCTCAAAAGCGGAGGTCCGCGCTACCTGCTTCCTCAAGTCAGAATTCGCATTCATAATTTACTATTCACTCTTCAGAAGACTGAATAGGACAGTGCTTTCGTCTTGCGGTCCACGACAATGTCGAGGGGCGGATCAACGTTGTTTACCTTTATGGTGACGATTACAAGGGACGACCCCATGGATTTCGTGCCCAGAATCTGAAATTCGCGAATCTTTCCGTAGTCTCCTTGTATCCCCCAACCGTGAAGAAAATCCTGGAAGGAGTAGGAGGGGCTCGGCTGCCAAAGCCGGTAGGCCTCCTGGAACTTTCCTTGCTCGAGGGTTGTTAGGAAGCGTGTCACCGCGCGCTCCTCGGGATAATTTCGAAAAGAGTAGTAAAGACCTTCGGCAATCAGAAGAATCAAGATGCCAAGGACTATGTACCTCCAGATATGGATGGGAGGTTTGGGAGGTGGTGCATCCAACAGCGTCATGGGCTTTGCCCTCTTTGATGATTTACTCGGCTCAGTCTACCAAGATGCCGGACAAAGGTGGGTGGTATGTGGTTGGTGGCAGGTGGGGAAAAACCTCGCCCCCACATACCACCTACTACCTACCACCTACCGTTCTATTGTATTCGATGCGGGGGAATTCGGAAGAGCAGTTTGAGCAGGCGCGAGAAATGGACCTCGCGAACCTTCCCCAGCAGAACCGTAAGAGGTCAAAGCGTGCGGGGGAAAAGCCAGGTGGCGAAGAGCATGGAAAAAACGGCGAATAGGGCGAGATATGTCAGGTCGCCCGCGATCGCGAACAGCGGGGTATTCTTGAGCAACAGGGCCTTGAATGCGTGCACGGCGTAGGTGAACGGATCGACACCGGAAATGACCTTCATCCACTTGGGGAAACCATTGATGGGGTAGACAGCGCCGCTGGGGAAGAAGAGCAAGGTGTTGAGCACTCCGAAAATCGCGCGAGGCACCAAGGGATCGCTTACCCTCACCATGAAAAGGAACATCATGCTGATCAGGGCGATGGACGTAATCGCGATAAGCAGAAGGAGCTTCATCATGCGGACGGGATCCAGGGGATGCGGGATGCCCGCGATGATCGATCCCAGAGTCGCCAGGACCAACCCCGCCAGCGAGGCCTTGATTGCCCCTGACAAGTTGAAGCCCAGAATCAATTCCGATTTGCTGATCGGCGTCAGAAGATAGCCCTCGTGAAGCCCGCGCGCCTTATCGTCAATATAGATGATCCCGCCGCCGATCATCGCCGAAATATAAATCGCAATAACAATCGAACCCGAAAGCAGGTATTGGATGTAGGGAACGTAAGGGTAAAGCTCCACCACGGAAAGCGTGATTCCGCTGGGCACGCGTGGGTTGAGGCCGCGCTGATTGTAGGCGCCGAGTAAATCGGAGAATACCCCTTCCAGGGCCCCGACGGCGAAATTATCCGTGTTGTCTTCAATGAGCGCCACCTGCGGCGCGTCCTGCGCAAGAAAACGCCGGGAGAACTCAGGCGGAATGTTGAGGACCGCGTTGATTCTCCCCTCCCGCAAGTCGGTGTTGGCCTTCGTGAGGTCCGTGTAATCGACCGTGGTGAAGGTTTGCGCATTGGCGGCAATGGCTCCAAACATCTCACGCAACTTCACCGTGGGGATGCCGCGATCCTGATCGACAATTCCCACTTTCAAATCCTTGATCTTCCCGCCGAAGGCGTAACCCAGGACCACCAACTGCACCAGCGGAAAGAACATGGAGACGACAATCAGGGTGGGACTTCGCGCGAACTTGCGCAAATCGCGTTCGATGATAGCCAGAATACGGTTCATAAGATTCCGTCCTTAGCGCGTGAAGCCCGTGGTACGCACGAAGCCGAGATCGAGGCCGGGCGCGTCGTGCAAGGTATCGCGTAATTGCCTGCCGGTGTAATGCATGAAGACGTCATCCAGGGTCGTGCTCTGCACCGAGAGCGAGGTAATTTCCACATTCGCCAGGCGAGTTGCTTCCATCAAAGCCACGGTTGTTCTGGGCCCGTTGTTCGATCCGATGCGGTAAACATGGTCTTCCGCCTTCACACTCTGCACTTCCGGAAGGTTCTTGAGGGTTTCAGGCCATCCCTCGGGAACTCTTGAGAAGCTGATTTCCAGAATGTTGTTTCCCGGAATCGATGCCTTGAGTTTCAGCGGCGAGTCGAGCGCCACAAGCTTTCCGTGATCCACAATCGCGATGCGGTCGCAAAGCTTGTCGGCCTCATCCATGTAATGCGTGGTTAGCAGGATCGTGAGGTCACGGCCCTTCTTGAGTTTCATCAGCATTTCCCAAACGCCGATACGCGAAGCGGGGTCGAGGCCGGTGGTCGGTTCATCGAGAAAGAAGATGTTGGGCTCATGGACAAGCCCCCGCGCGATTTCCAGCCTACGCCGCATGCCGCCGGAGAAGTTCTTGACTGGTTTATCAGCCCATTGCTCTAAGTCCACGGCATCCAGCAGTTCTTTCACCACGCGCCGGCGTCGCTCCCGCGAAACTCCGTAAAGCTTGGCAAAGATGTTCATGTTCTCGTTCGCGGAAAGGTCCAGGTCGGAAGTCATGGCTTGGGGGATTACTCCGATCGACCTGCGCACTTCATCAGGCGAGCGCACCACATCAAAACCATTGATGATCGCGGTGCCGGAGGTGGGAGGAATCAGCGTGGTGAGCATGCGGATCAGGGTTGACTTGCCCGCTCCGTTGGGACCGAGCAAACCAAAGATTTCCTCGCGCTGCACGTTGAAGCTCAGGGTGTCAACCGCGCAAAACGTGCCAAAACATTTCCTGATTTCCAGAACTTCAACCGCTGGCACGAGCTTGTTCCTTTCCAGACCGATTAAACAGTGGTCAGTCGTCAGTGGTCAGTCGTCAGTTGAAAAAACGGTGTCAGGGGCTAGGGCAATTCTGAATTGTGAATTGAAGGAGTGCAGCGGTCAGAGGCCCTGGGCGCGGCGCGCAAAGCAAGTTCTGCATCCCCAATTCACCATTCACCATTCA
>DLMI01000099.1:0-4894 GCA_002478145.1 Acidobacteria bacterium UBA7540 | reverse complement strand
ATTCATAATTCTGCTCCTTACTCTTCTCCTGACTCCTGAATCCTGACTCCTGAATCCTGCTCATCACTTCGCCTCCGGCAGCGGGACATTCACGTAGGCCGTCAACCCCGGCCAGAGGCTGCGGTCGCTGTTATCTACCCGCAGACGGAATTCAAAGGTCTTAATGTCGCGCTTGGTCCGGCTCACGTCACGCTGTGTCGCATAGTCAGCGTCCACGCCGCGATAGAAAACTGTGCCCTCGCGCTCGGCGCCTGAAGGCAAGCGCACCGTCATCTTCTCTCCCAAGTGTACGCGGTCAATGTAAGTCTCTTCAACATCGACCCGCACCCAGAGATCGTCGGGATTGATGATTTCCAGGATGGGCTGGGCGATGTTCACCACCTCGCCCTGGCGAGCCGGCAGGCTGGCGACGAAGCCCGGGATGGGAGCGCGGATTTCCGTGTAATTGAGACGGACTTGGGCTTTCGACTTCTGCGACCCCGCCGCCGCCAACTGCCGCTGCATCGAGAGGAGTTCATTTCGCCGCACCGTGATCTGGTCTTCGCTGGAATGGGCCAATGCTACTGCGGCGCGCTGCACATCCACTTGCTTACGGAGAGATTCCACATGGGCCTTCTGCGCCTCATAGGTCGCTCGCGCCTGATCGAGGGATTGAGCTGAAACGATGCTCTGCTTGAACAGTCCCTCGGCTCGTTCCAGGTTGACCCGGTCCAGTTCAAGGTCAGCCTCTGCCTCGGCTTGCTGTGCCTGCGTCGATGCTAGCGCTGCCTCTGCCTGCTGAATCTGATCCCGGGTCTGCTTCTCCTGATATTGAAGCGTTGCTTCTGCCTGTTGAACCTGAGCCGCCGTGCCTTGCTCCGTATGCGCATAGAAGGCTTTGTCGGCGCGCAATTCCTCGGGTTCAATGACTGCCACAAGCTGCCCGGCCTGCACCGTGTCGCCCTCTTTAACAAGCAGTTGTGCCAGTTGGCCCTGAATCTGCGCGCTTACGATGACGTCGTTGGTGGTGACGATACCCGTAATGACCATGCTGTGCGGCTTGGTCGTGGCTGTATAGTAGGCCACGGTGGCGGCAAGCACCAGCAGAATGAGCGCCAGAAATAGTATTTTGCGCTTCATTGCACCTCGCTCTCCGGATTCTTGAACAGCGCGTAGCGGACAAACTTCAGCACTTCTTCCTTTCGCCGCGCCAGATTGGCTTTGGCATATGCGTCTATGCCGCTGACCGCCCGCAACACGGGCGCTGAACTGAAATAGAACACAATCAGAGAGAGCAGCGAAATGGCAGCGTGGGTGCTATCCATGCGCCGGAACTCCCCAGTCCGCATTCCTCGCTCAATGACCCTGAGAAGCGCTTTCGACCGCGGCAGGAAGTACTCCCGCGCCAGCCGCGCGAGGGATTTTTGATCCGCCATCAGCATCCGTTGGAACAACGGCCCGTGGTGGCGGTGGGCTCCAATGAAATCGAAATGGAGATTGATATAGCGTAGCAGGAGCGAGCGGGCCGAACCCTTTGAAGAAAGGAGTTCCAAAGCTTGACGGTTAAAATCCGCCAGGTAACCTTCCAGGACGGCTCGGTAAAGCCGGTCTTTGCTTCCAAAGTAGTAGTAAAGCAGCGCCTTGTTGACGCCTGCTGCGGCGGCAATGGCCTCCGTGCGGGCGCCTTCCAGCCCTTCATCCCCAAACATACGCTCCGCGGCTTCCAATATGGCTTCACGGGTCTCCGCGCTGTTGTGATGGCGCGAGTTGCGAGTTACGAGCCTATGCGGACTCCGCTTTTGCATTTAACTAACCAGATAGTTAAATTACAATATGGCTTTGCAATTGTCAAGTGCAGCCACTTTTTGGTAGTGGGTCAGTTCGAGCAATCACTCCAGCTAAACGCTGCGCCGTTTTACTGGATCTGTCCTGGCCGAAGGCCATTTTCCGGGAGGCCGACTTTTCGGGCCGAATCCCCACCACCGCCGGAACTATCTGCGCGACCACGACTTGCACTGAGAAGAGCGAATAGATTCTTCTGCGACCACATGAGAGTATTTTCCGAGTGGGCGACCATCCGATCGGAATGCGGTGGAAACCAGGCCCCGTCGGAGTTCAATCGCGACGCGGGTTCGACAAAGGCTGGCCTGACCAATTTGCCGTTATCACTCGAGATTGAGACGGATGGCGTGCACGCTAATCGTGGGCGGCATCGGATTGGATGATGCGTAGCGGCGGAGCCGTTCCAGCCGCCCCATCCCAACCGTCGGGGAGGTCGCCGTTGTCCTCCCGCAGGTATTTCCAGTGCTGCGGCTTAATTGATGCCAGCAATTCCTTCCGGCTCTTCACTGCGAGCGCCCGGCCACGGTAAATCTTGCCCATCTTCTCCATCAGCCGTTCCGGGAAGGTGCTGGTGAACATCAGCAACGGCCAGGTGAAAGCCGGCCCATTGGTTTTTCGCAACTTCCACAGCCAGAGGAGAAACGCGCCCAAGCGCCATGCGGGCGGCCCCCACCAGCTCTGCAGGGCCGCATTCATGGTCATCTTCCAGCACTTCATCAGGATCTGCCACTGCAGCGGAGTCATTTCGTGGCTTTCGATCACCCCTTTTTGCGTAGCCAGCCGGGTATCGTGCAACGGTGTGAAGATCGACGGGACCAAGAAGGCGAAAAGCCCGCGTTGCTCCACCTCGTAGATCAGATCGAGCGTGGCCATCGAGTCGGCGTCGGTCTCCCCCGGGTTCCCGATCATCAGGGTCAGCACAGGGAACCAGTTGTTGCGGTTGAGAATGGTTAGACCCTGGATGACCACGCTGGGCCATTCCTCGATGGGGAACGGCGCCGACTTGCCCGGCATGATCTGTTTTGCCATGCGAACCGAGCCCGTCTCCAGGCCGATCAGCGGCGAGAGGATTCGCCCTTCTGGATGGGTACTCAGACGCGGCAGCTTGACGGGACTCTTGTCGAGCAACACCGCCGATAACTGCTCGATCAGTTTCGGGTCCACCACCGCCGGCGCCATGGTGCTGTGGCTGAGCAGGTGGTGATTGACCCCCGGCACGTTGACCACATCCGTGAAAAGGTCGACGAGCGCTTCGCGATGGGGGAAATAGAACGGTGTGCCCGTGCGCACCTGCCCCCATATAAACATGTCCTCGGTGGCGAGCGAGATCAGGTCATTGCCTTCGCGCACGTTAGCACGCACGCCTTCCATAATCTTGTCCTTCGGGAAATCAATCTGCGGGTTGAGATCCGGCAGGCAGAACTGACAACGCCGACCGCATCCGGTGGTCATCTCGACCACCCCGAAGGTGGTGCGCCTTGCAGGGGTCAACAACTCCTCGCGGGTCTTCGGATGGCGCACTTCCACGAAGCGGGGCAGTGCCTCGCCCCGGATCGCCTGGTGAAACAATTCCAGCGTCTGCTCCGATTCGCTGCGGCCTTCCACAACGCAATCGACCCCGAGGTCTTGGTAGCTGTCGGTTTGGGGAATCTGCCAGCCCCCGGACCCACCGACGATCACCTGGAAGGTAGAGCGGTACCGGTTTTCTCGCAGCGCACGAAATAACTGTTTCGCGTAATGCGCATTGATCGGCTCCCGTGAGGAACCAAAGACCGAGGCGTACACACCGGCCGCGAATGTCACTCCCAGGGGATTGTGTGTGGAGACCCCTACAACGCGGGTCCGGGGGCCGATGAACTGGGAGAGGTCATCGGGGTAACAGCAGCCCACGTCTTCAGCGGGGAATTCCCGAAGGAGCGATGCCTCCAACTCTCTGACGCCCGCCGGCATGTACCGGGCCGACCCGTCCGGGTTGCGCTCGACTTCGCGCCACTTGGGATACTTCTGATCGATGGCGGCTTCCATGCGCTTCGGCATCGATGCCAAGGCCATCTGGATGAAGTAGCCAGCGTGGTCAATGGTCTCGGTGAGCGGCGCGGTCAGCACAATGAGCTTGCCGCCGTCATGAGGCGGCCCGCAACTTCGGAATGCAGCAGAGTCGCTGTCCCGTCGAGGGCGTCCATTCCCGCCACTCGATTTCTGGTCCCGCGTGAAAGAGTGCCCCCTCATGAAGCCATCCTTTTGAGCCAGGTTTTGGGATCCGAAGTCCCGACAAAAAGGCCGAGTATCTTATGTGGATTCCCCTACGTGTTAACTCGAATCGTTGTGCTGGCTCACGGTTGCAGGCAAATCACTCACCGCGGCTGGCACACTCACACCGCGGAAGTCAGTCTGCTCGGCGCCGGCAACGAGCACAATCTTTATCGACAGTGGCGCTCTCGCGCTGGGTTAGACTCTTTGAATGGAGAGGAAATGTTGAAGACTCTTGCCCGTTCTGTTTGCTGAAACGGAGATACTAGCGAGGGGGTCATGCATCTTCAGGGTCGCTGAAGCCAACCACGCGACGGCGGGAGCTTGGATTCTTTCCTGTGGGAGGATGCGACGTTGAATCAGCTTGGGAAGCGGATCTGCAGCACTCACCGGCGTCCCGTCGTTCGACCAGTCGTCGGTAAGACTCAAGATTTCGGGGGCCTCGCGAACCGCCACTCCGAATATCAAAAATAACATCACTAGACAAAGATGGAGCTTGCCGCGTCTCACGTCGGGAAAGTCCTTTAGATTCGTTGCCGCACGATCTGAGTGAAGGCACATCCTAGCACATCTTTCGATCGCCGGTCAAGTTGCAGTGATAGCGGTTGCAGTGATAGCGGGTGGTGTCTGAAAAGTGCGTTGATGGAAATTGTGTTGCTCGCGGTAGAAGGCTTTAATCAGCGTCCTGGCTGTTTTGATCAGGAGAATCGTGTATCCGCCCTCTCACCTTGGCGATTGTGCCTGGATCACGGCGCACTCGGAAACTACGCCGAGTGGGGACTTGGCTGGATTAGGAATGATAAACCACAGGTTTCTATCGGGA
>DLMI01000219.1 GCA_002478145.1 Acidobacteria bacterium UBA7540 | reverse complement strand
CAACCAAGTACGGAGAGGCCCTCCTCACGCGCGATCTCTTCCACGAGTGCCTCGCAGCGCATGCGCTCGTGTGTTTCCACCGGAAGAAACACCATTCCCACGCCGTATTCGCCCGGCGAGGGCAGCGCGAAACCCAACCGAGTGCACTCGGCTTCGAAAAAGGCATGAGGGATTTGGAGCAAGACTCCCGCGCCGTCACCGGTCTGCGGATCGCAGCCGCAGGCGCCCCGGTGCGTGAGGTTGATGAGAATCTCGATGCCTTTGAGGATGATGTCGTGGCTTTTCTCGCCGGAAATGTTCGCCACAAAACCAATCCCACAGGCATCGTGCTCGTTGCGAGGGTCGTATAGACCCTGAGGCTGCGGCAAACCTCGGGAGATAAAGCTGTAGCTCATGTCAAATACGTACCTGACTCACCAGGCGATAAGTGGTGGATGCTTGGTGGTAAATGGGGGAAGTGCTCCAGCCCCCAGCGCCCGGCCTCGTTCTCGCTGGGAGAGGCAAATGAGATGTTCAAGCACCCTATTAGCCCCTGGGTGCGAAGGCGGCGATGGAAGCACAACCCACAGCGAAGGCATCGTGCTACATAGGCTTGGCCAGAGGCTCGGCCCTTGATATCCCTAAGGATTCAGGAGGCTTAACACCGTAACGCGAACCACGTTCCCCCCTTCACTCCGCACAACGGCACAGGTCCCGCCTCCCTCCTTGCGGACACCTACCCCTTTGCCTTAACAGGATCAAGTATGCTCGACCATGAATGTACGTGTTAAATCAATAGTTTTTATAGACATGATAAGCCCCTCAGACACTCTGCGATTCAGTGCCGACCGATTGCCCATGGCAACCCTGAGGGAACGGGAAAGAAGCAAGAGGTTTGCGGATCACACCGGCCAAAAAAAAGTGGGGCTAGGGGTTAGGGCGATTTTGGATTTTAGATTTTGGATTATGCCGCCAGCAGCTTCCTGCCTAATGGTCACTGCCCACTGCCCGTTGCCCCCTTCCACTGCCTTCTCCTTTCTGCTTTCTGCCTTCTGCCTACTGCTCCACCAATCCCGCCGCCGCGAGTCCCGACGCAGGAAGGGTTGCCACCTGGTTTTGCTCTATGCCCTGCACACGGATTTCGTTTTTGCCGAGACTGATATCGCGAACCTCGCCAAATCCTTCCGGCAAGTGAGCAAGGAAGGCAACATACGAAATCGTCAATCGGCCGCGAGCGGGCACCGTGGAAAAAGTTGGCGTTCCAAAAATCGGACCTTGGGTGAACGCCTCCCGACGCGTTACCGGCAGAGGCGCGGAGCCAAACTCCAAACCGCGGGTCTGGGCGCGGCCATTCCACGGGGCACTCTCGCGCGCGCAGTTTTCCTCCCAAATCGTGACCCAGGGATAATCCGCGCGGTGGAAGCAGTAGGCGAACAGAAGGCGGTGCCGAGTGTTCAGGGCGCCAACAAACTGCACGTCCCGCGTGGGATCCAAAAGCAGAGAAGCAATAATCCCTAATCCTCTGCGCGTCAGGCAGTGGGAAAGGTCAACTTCGCCCCCTGTGCTGGCTGGAGCGAGGGGCCATTGGAACTCCTTCCCCGATTCGAGCAGCGCTTTCCCCCCATAACCAGCGGGGCTCGTAATCCCTTTGGTGGCAGACATGAACACCCGGCCATCCTCGGGCGCGACAAAAGGAGGAGCCAGGGTAGCATGTTGGGTCCAGTGAAAGAAGTGATCGAGTTTGCGCTCGTTGGTGACGGTCTCCTTGAGGTAGACCACCGACTCTCCCGCCCGCATCTCAATTTCTCGGCTGAATTGCAGACCGGCCTCGGGCAAGTGAACGGAAAGCGTCAAACTTAACTGCCGGGCCGTAAGGCGCGCGCTGGACTTGCGCCACTTTAAGCTCGGCGCCTCGCCGTGGGTTGAGAGTCCCTGGGCAGCTTCCTCCTCCGAAGGCGGCCCGAAATAATCCAGACAGATATTGTGGCCGGCAATCCCCGAGAGCAATTTCGCTTCTAATATCGGCCCGTAGCGTTTGGCGTGAGCCTTGGCGCGGTACTGGAACGGCTCCATGCCTTTCCAGTTAGGAATCCAGAGAGGATTAAGGGTAGGAAAACCACTGCCGTGCGCAAAACGAAGCTCAGCGATGTGGCCGCCGCCCGTCAAATTCACCATTTGGAGGAGACCATTGCTGAGCGTATATGCTTCCCGGCCCTGCCACCGGGTTTTCGAACAGACAGGATGATCAGTTTTTGCCATGGTGAGTTCACCGCCCTTGTGTCAAGGTGATTGTACCAACTTGCTGGCCGCTTCAACGGCGAATTTTGCTCCCTCGATGGGGTTCGGGTGTTGTGTCATACTTAGGGCATGAATTCGTACCAGAGAGTTATGACGGCCCTGGAACGTGGAGAACCCGACCGGGTACCCATTGTGGAGTGGACAGTCAATCGTAAGGTCATCAAGGCATTGTGCCCCGAGGCTAAAGACCAGGCAGATCTCGAAGAAATGCTGGAATTGGACGGAGTTTCCACCGTAGCTCAGTTCAACAAGGTCTCCGAGAATCCGGACGGTGCCTATGTTGATGAATGGGGGGTGTTATACAAACCGACTCCTGAGGAAATCGATCATCCGATAATAGGTCCCATCCGGACGATGGACGATCTGAAGAAATACGTTCCCCCCGATCCTGACGCGCCGCACCGCCTGGGAAACCTCCCCCAATTGGTGGTGCGATTCAAAGGAAAGAAGGCGATCTTCTTTCGGCACCGCGCCGCCTTTATGTGGTCGGTATTCCTGAACGGGTTCGAGAACTTGCTCATGAACTTCCTCCTGGAGCCTGAATTCGCGCATCGGTTGATGGATACGGTCCTGGATGTGAACATCCGAATCGCCAGAAACGCAATCAGGGCAGGGGCCGACGCCATTGTCATCTCCGATGATTATGCCGGTAACGATAGTCCTTTCTTTTCCCAGGCAGTTTTCAAAGAATTCGTTCTCCCCAGGCTGCAACGAATGGTGGACGCAATCCATGAAGAAGGGGGAAAAGCGGTAAAACATTCGGATGGAAATCTTTGGCCCATCTTGGACATGATTGTGGATACCGGCATAGACGCCCTGAACCCCATGGAACCTATTGCCGGAATGGACATTGGAAGAGTGAAGCAGAAATACGCGAAGAGGCTGTGTTTGATAGGAAACATCGACTGCGCGTATATTCTCTCGGAAGCTTCTACCGAGGAAGTTGAGGCCGCAGTAAAGGAGTGTATTCTCAAAGCCTCTCCCGCGGGAGGGCATATCATTTCTTCTTCCAATGCAATCCATTCTTCAGTGAAGCCGCAGAACTACCGCACCATGGTCGAGGCAACCAAAAAATTTGGAAGGTATCCCATTCTGACAAGCTAACGAAAAGTTGGTAGCGGGGGGGAGGATCGAACTCCCGACCTAGGGATTATGAGACCCTCGCTCTGCCACTGAGCTACCCCGCCACAAATCCCGCGAGGGCCACCACAGAATATCAAATAGTAGATTATAAGAGTGCGGAAGGTCAAGGAGGCGGCCAATGGTATGCGGCCAATGGTAGTGTCTGGAAAGTGCGTTGACGGGTCGGAAAGCGGAAGCGCCTTTCAGTTTGGCTTACTCTGCGGCGTTCCTTTGCTTATGTCACCCGGTATGGGCTCCAGAGTTTGGAAAACCATGAAGTCCGCACGGACGTAAAAATCATCTCGCCCGCAATGCGGGCATGTAATTCCCGCTCCCATCCACCCGGGTGATCCGCGTGAGTCAAGCGGCCCTTCCTCTGGACCGGACAATCTTTTTAGGGCAATCTTCTGTTTGCAACTCTTGCAGTCAACCCCTCTGTACCAAGGCATAATCCCTCCTCTGTAAGCTGGCGCAAACGGCGGACAGTGCTCTCGTTTTGTGTTGCTCGCTTACGGCATAGTTTGCTTCAGCTTGTCGAACACCGCTTCTAGTGTGGTGATGCTAGGCTGCACTCCGCCCGCTTCAATTTCACGCTTCACTCGATCGACCATCTTTTCACGAACGAAAAAGCGCCACTGAATTGGGAATGCGTCGGGGACGAACCACTTCACGTAAGATTCGACCTTCTCGCGGTTGGCCAAGGTCCGTTTCATAAGGTCGCTGATTTTGTCGGCGTATCCCGATTTGTTCACCTCGATTATCTGTGCTTGGTGACTCCTCAGATCAACGGCCAGGAAATCTGGGAACGCGCTCCAGCCCAGTTTTTCGGGGCTCTCATGGAAGCATGGTTCGTCTTTGTCGTTGAACAGAACCGGAAACTGCGGGATCACAGCAAGGTGTTCAAAGATCGTCAAATAGCTCTCCACTAGCTCTTCGTATAGGTCCATATCATGCTCCTTCCTCGGATTTGCCCACGATGCTACCCCACTTGGTCGGCAATGTGAAGCCTGCCCTCTCGCCGGGGTAGCTGTATGGTTTGAAATTCTGCGACACGGAACCCGCTAAAATGGACTGAAAAACAGAAAAGCCCCGATGCCGGTCGGGGCCTCTCAGAACTATTCGGGCGCAGTCCTAGAGTAATACAACAGTGGTTTCGATGAAAGCTCCGGGTAGTGGTCCGGGTAGTGGTACAGTTTGAATTTTGGCAGTGGCACAGTCTGAAAAATCAATGGCAGGAGAATTGCTGTGTTATGCTGTGGGCATGGATGAGCAGCCACAGCAGG
Source organism: Acidobacteria bacterium UBA7540 (assembly GCA_002478145.1). Next base: position 5,460 of record DLMI01000219.1, on the reverse strand, counting down.
TGGTGCCTTATACTAGAGTTCGGTACGTTGGGATTGGCCAGCTTACCGTCTATTTCGTTTCCGAGGACGAGCTTCGCATGATCGAAAGCGGTGGACCTTCTTCCACGTACCTGAATCTTGCTATTTTCTTTTTGTCCGTCGGAGCGAGCTTTCTTGTATCGTTACTGCTAAGTGAGCCGAAGTCTATCTACAAGTTTACCGTCATCGTCGTGCTGACGATAGGCACTGCGATTGCCGGGTTTGTGCTGCTCGTGCTTTGGCTCCGATCCTCTAAAGATGCATCGAACGCGATCAGGCAGATTCGTGCTCGTGGAATATCTGCTTCACAAGAGACCACAATTAAAGACTCAGATAATCCATGAACTTCCTGCATTACGACCTATGGGCGGAAAGAGGGGACTCTATCCAGGTCTTTCTGACTGGCAACTCGGCAAACGTGCTCCTGATGGACGATAGCAATTTGCAGAACTACCGCGGTGGCAGGCAGTTCCAGTACTACGGTGGTTACTTCACCCAATCACCCGCAACGATAAGAGCACCCTCGACTGGTCATTGGAACGTCGTCGTCGACCTTGGAGGTCGCGTTGGGCGTGTCAATGCAACAGTACGAGTAATCCGAGGTGCGTGAGGAGGCTTTCGTGTTCGAATTCAAGATTGAAGGCTTGGACCACCTCGACAAAAGTCTGAAGGAACTTTCTCAAGCTTTTGGCTCTCTGGAAGGAGAAATAGGGCACGTTCGATTCAACCCAGATGACCCTCACGATGTGGAAAGGGCAATCAATGAAGCCCAGGGAATGGTTAATGTCAGACTTTCATGCTTTAGACACAACCCCTGGGCCTCACAGATCGGCGACGCACTTAAGGAGAAAATCAGAGAGGGTATTTCGGAGAAGGCACGACAAGCTAGATAGGACCTGCAGCACCTTGGCCACACTCGGGCCGTACCGCTAAACCCAAAATTGAAACTGCACCACTGGCCATTTTTCAATCCGTACCACGAACCGGTGAATTCTGGGTCGCGGATTTTGGACCGTTGATTTTGGATCTGGCATCCGCGCGTCAAGTCCCCTGTGGTACGCCTTGCGAGCGATGTAGAGTTGCAACTTCTTTCCTGTGATAACAGGTTGTTGGCCGCTGAAAGCTTTCCCCTATTTCACGCGATAGAAGCCAAGTTGTGCGTCGCCATGGCGAATGAGGCGGTCCCGGCGCAGGTTTCCATACTCCTCTTCGAGAAAGCAGTGGCGCGAGTGTTCCGCAATCACCAGGGATCGAGAATCTAACAGATGTGACCGCCCGATAAGGCGCAGGATGTAGTGGTACTCACCTATTTCGTTATAGGGAGGGTCCAGGAAGACGAAATTAAACTGCGAACCTTCCTGCTCCAGTCTCTCGAGTCCCGTTGCGACCGTGGACCTGAGCAGGTAATAGCCGGACTCGATTCCCAGGGTCGCGAGATTCTTGCGGATGAGCTGTTGGGCCGGGCGATGATGTTCGATGAACACGACCTCGCTTGCCCCGCGGCTCAGCGCCTCGATCCCCACCGCGCCGCTCCCGGCGTAGGCATCGAGGAAGCTCGCCCCCTCCACTCCGGGACCGAGCACATCAAACAACGTCTCGCGCATTTGGTCGGAGGTGGGGCGAAGGTTGCCGCCCTTTAAAGTCCCCAAGTGAAGCCCGCGGTATGTGCCGGAAATTACTCTCATTGGTGATTGGTGATTGGCGATTGGTGATTGGCGATTGAAGGTCAGTGACCTCAGTCACCAATCAGAAATCACAAATCACAAATGGTCACGCCACGCTTGCCAGGCTGTAGCGTCTTGGCCATTCGGCGCGCAAGTAACTCACAAACACTTCCCATTCCTGACGCGAGGAAGGCTGCTCGACAAAGCTCGAGGCTTCCCGCTTGGCCCACTCGAGAATCTCCTGATCGCGGATCAGGTTGCCAATTCGGAACGCCGGAATGCCCCATTGGCGCGTGCCGAAGAATTCGCCGGGGCCACGCAGTCTCAAGTCGATTTCCGCAATCTTGAACCCATCATTGGTTTCGATCATGGTTTGAAGGCGCTGCTCGGCCAGCTCGTTACGCTTCTCCGAAGCGACCAGGAGACAATGCGACTTCTGGCTCCCCCGGCCGATGCGGCCGCGCAGTTGGTGCAACTGGGAAAGCCCGAAACGCTCCGCGTGCTCAATCAGCATCACCGTGGCGTTCGGAACGTCCACGCCGACTTCCACTACTGTGGTCGAAACCAGGATTTGAACATCGCCCTGCTTGAACCGGCGCATCATGTCTTCCTTCTCCTCGCTGGGCAACCGCCCGTGCAACAACCCCACGTGAAACTCGGGGAAGACATTATGCGAAAGTTGCTCGAACATGCGCACGGCGGGCTTCAGATCGAGTTTTCCTCCCTCCTCGATCACCGGATAAACCACGTAAACCTGCCCTCCTCGCCGCACCTTTTCTCGAATAAACTCGAAGGCCCGCGCGCGCTCACTCTCCTCCACCAGGCGCGTTTCGATGGGCGTGCGATAGGGTGGCAACTCGTCGATGACGGAGAAATCCAGGTCGCCATAGAGCGTCAGGGCAAGCGTGCGCGGAATGGGAGTGGCCGTCATGACCAGGACATGAGGGTTGATCGCTTTGCGTATCAACCCGTATCGCTGCAAGACTCCGAAGCGGTGCTGCTCATCCACCACCACCAAGCCGAGCTTGGAGAATGCCACATCCTCCTCAAGCAAGGCATGCGTGCCCACCACGAGGTTGATTTCTCCCTTCCCCATGCGCTCTTTCAGGTCCGCCTTTTCCGCTGCCTTGCGCGCACTGATTAACAGGTCAATCTTGTAAGGAAGGGGTTGCAACAACGCTTTGGTGTAAAGGTAATGTTGTGTCGCCAGGATCTCGGTGGGGGCCATCAGGGCCACCTGGTAGCCGTTTTCGATGGCCAGGATGGCCGCCTGGATGGCGACGATGGTCTTCCCGGATCCCACATCGCCCTGCAAAAGACGATTCATGGGGTGGGGAGAGCACATATCGTCCACCATCTCCTTCAACACACGTTTTTGTGCGACCGTGGGATGGAAGGGTAAGATACTGCGAATGGCGGCGCGGGCGCTCGCCTTTGCCTCAAACTCAATTCCCTGTGCAGCTTTGGCCTTGCGCCGCCTTAAGGCGAGACCGGCGCCGACGTTGAAGAACTCTTCGAAGATCAGGCGCACCTGCCCAGGCGTGCGGAAATTGCACAAGCGTTCGAGCGGCTGGTCGGAATCGGGAAAATGAGTCTGGCGCAAAGCCATGGCGCGGTCCACGAGCCGATTCTTCTCGCGCACCGACAAGGGAAGCCGATCAGGCAGCTTATCCCCTAGGGAAGCCAGGGCGGTCCAGATCAGCCGCCGGATCGCCCGTGTGCCAAGATTGGCCATGCCTTCGTAGATTGGCACAACGCGCCCCACCTCAATGGAATTGCCACCCTCCGGTTCGTTCTCCGGCAGGATTTCAAACTGCGGCTGAACGATCTGCAAATTGTTGGTGCCGTAAAAATCGCGCTCCACCTTCCCGTAGAAGAAAACGCGCTGCCCTTGCCGAAAGACTTTGCCCTTTTCCAGATAAACTGCATTGAACCATATGCAGCGAATCATCCCGCTCGGGTCTCTGGCTGCCAAGTCGTAAATGTAGACGCCCTTCCGAGTCCTCGTGAGGCCGCAGGTCAGCACCTCGCCAAGGACAGTCGTGGTCTGGCCGGGAACGAGGTCCCGGATGCGGGTTATGTGGGTGCGGTCTTCGTAGCGGAATGGAGTATAGTAGAGGAGGTCTTCGACGGTGCGGATCCCTCGAGCGGCCAGAGTCTCAGCTCGCACTGGACCCACACCCTTCAGGTATTTCACTTCCGAGGCGGGGGTGAGGTTTGCGGTTGCCATCGCGTTTCAGCATTTCCTATTATAGCCGCAAAGAGGTCTTGCGCCTGAACGAGTAGCGAAGATCGGTCACGCTCAGGCTGGATAACAGAGATGAAACCCGTGATGGTGAAATGGTTGAAATACTTGGGTGCCATTATACTTGGCAATGGCCTGTATTTCGCCCTCAATCCCTACTTGCCGGAAGCCGCCAGGCATCACACTTACAAGCTTGACCTCGGAACCTTGGTAGATTTCTGGCTTTGTTTGGTGGTTTTCGGCCTCATGGAATTGGGAGCTTTTCTCCACAAACAAGGCAGGCGTTGAAAGAAAGCACCGGTGTGTAATTTCCGCTTTCTGGTTTCTCTTGTTTCTGTGCGGTGAGACCTCTTGAATTTTTCCACCTTAAATGTCATCCTCTTTCGGACAATCTGAATATTTATCGCAGCGATAGTAATTTTTCGCTTCTCAAAACGGGGCAGTTCAGCTATACTTGTCTTGGTATTTCGGTGTGGAGGAAGCCGCACGCATCTTAATCAAGCGTGCAGGCTCACTCCCGTGAAGTACTTTAAAGGGTTCGCGTAGAGAGCAAGCATTCCCGTTCAGGGCGCGCCTAACATTTAGCGATCGAACGCCTCCATGGGCAGAGGGTGCAACCAAGCACCTGAGTTTTGCAAAGCCCTAGGTGGCAAAGAAACAAAGACACAAGGGTATCTGAAAAAGTTTAGATTAAAACCACAAGGAGGATGTTAGAAATGGAAATCAATGCACAGGTCGGTGAAACTGCAGGGAAAATCTGGAACTTACTTAACGATGAAGGTCCTCACACGTTTCCGCAACTCAAGAAGAAGCTGAACGGATCCGGTGAACTCCTCAGTTTTGCCTTGGGCTGGCTAGCTCGTGAAGACAAAGTGGACATTACGCAGGAAAAGAAAATGGTCAAAGTGGCACTCAAATAGTGCCCACCAGACTCGTCTGCTCAGGCCGGAATAGTGCCGGAAGGAGGCGCGGTTCCTTACACCGTGGGACCTCCAATTCCAGATTAGAGATCGCCGATGAGAGGAACGGTCACGGCCCTGCTCATATTTCACCGCACAGAGCCTTACAATGATTTGGAGGCTGCTCTGGAGAAGCTTGCCGTCCGCGTAGGGCGGGCACGGACTCTGGCCGAGGCATACCATATTTTGTCGACGGTTAATCTGCCCTTGTTGGTTTTCACGGAGAGCGAACTACCAGACGGAAACTGGGCTGATGTCGTGTCCCTTTCGGCGAGGGCTGCTTCACCCGTTAGCGTAATTGTCATGGGGCAGGAAATTGATACCAAGCTTTACGTGTCGGTCATCGAAGGAGGAGCCTTCGATTTCATGGCGCCTCCATTCGAAGCCCGTGATCTTGCTCACGTGGTTCGCTGCGCGGCAGATAACGCCTTGATGCGTCGCCAAGCCGCGACGAATTCCTAACCCTCCGCCCAAAAGGTGCTTCCGCTTGCTGTTAAGAGCAGGTGGAGGGCTTGGGGATGGAATCTGGCAATTACTGCTGCGTCGTAATAATCCCTCGAAATGCGCGCACAAA
>DLMI01000220.1 GCA_002478145.1 Acidobacteria bacterium UBA7540 | reverse complement strand
GGTTTATCCCGGCGCACGAATTTTCATTTTGGCATCCCGGCGCTGCCACAGTATACACCCAGTTGCCTTCTTTCCAGCCCCGCGGCTCGTGTTTGTGTCAAGCCCCATTAGAAATGTCCCCATTCTTATCTCAGCGTCCCCTTTTTGTCTTTGTTTTTCTCGTTCTTCGTCTATCCTTAGTTCTTGTCTTTTGTTCTCTTTCGGGTTGTTGCGGAGGTTGAACCAGGTCGTTGGCCTCGGCTTCCGGACGTTGCGAGCACGCCCCACAAGGACTAGGCGAGATCGAAGTACATGCGATAAGGGAATCCTTGCCCCATCTCGTAGAAGGGCACGAACGCTCCCCACTCGGGCCTGAAGATGTTCTTCGGCTGGGCTGCTACCCGGAAATGCAGCCGGTCCCCAACGCGGGTAATCCCGAGATCTCCCCCGCCGGGCACGCTGGTCAGCCGCTGGGTGTAGCGTCCATCCTGGACCAAGACCACCGGGCCGTACATCAAGGCAACTCGGTGCCGATGCTGTTTGTCAATCGGTACAAAGCGGAGTCGCATCGGTATTTGAATCGCGACGCGATCACCCGCATTCCACGCCCGCTCGATGGTTGCCCACGATCCGGGGTTGGCCGGCACGTCGAGCTTGTTGCCGTTTACACTCACCGTCGCCCCCTGCGACCATCCGGGCACTCTCAATCCAAGCTTAAACGAGACGCTCTTTTGTGGGCGGACGGTCAGCGTGACGGTATCCGATTCCGGGTAGGCCGTCTCCTGTTCGATCTGGATCTCGTGTCCGTCGAGGTTCCAGGTCGCCGTAGAGGGCACAAACAAGTTGACGCACAAACAGCGCTCGCCTTGGAAATAGATGATGTTGTGATAGTCCGCCACCGCCTGAATGTACGTGCCGGAGCAGCAAGGGTAGGGGTCCCAGTAATAGTCCTTGCGCGCTGAAGCGATGGGCGTGTCGGAGCCGAGCAGGTAATCCGAATAGTAGAAGGTCTTCCCTCCGGAGGCCATCGGCAGCGCCGCGCCGATTCCGTTGTAGAGCAGCTTCTCCATCCAGTCCCCATACCGGGCTTCACCGGTGAACTCGATCAAGTAGCGCCCCAGCTTGAAGACCGCCCACGCCCCGCAGGGGGTCTCAAACGTGTTCGCCTCTCGTTCCAGTGACCTGCCGAGTTCCCCGTCCGGCGCTACCAGTCTTTCCGCTGGGCCGTAACCGCCTGTGGCGTAGCATTGCACCTCTTGAAAGTGGTCGTAGGCGTGTACGAGGGTCTGCAAATACTCGGGCTCGCCGGTAAGGGCGTAAGTCATGGCAGCGCTGCTCAGGGTGTTGACGTGGCTGTAAGCATGGAGGCGGGCCGGCTCGAGTGGCGCCTTCCCGCTGAACATTCCCCAGTAGTGGTCGTAGCGCCACATGTCACCGAACGTTTTGTAAGTGCTGTTTCCGGTCGAGCGGTAGGCGCGATAAAGATTCTCGGATAGTGTGTACCACTCAGGAGAGATGCCCTGAAAGTCGTCCGCGGTGGCCGCCTTTCGAGTGCGGTCGAGGCTCCGCATAGCCCAATCGGTGATTCTCTCCAGCACCGGGAGTGAATCCTTCTCGCCGCCGTACTCATAAAGATCCACCAAGCCACATACCAGCTTGTCCCAGGCGTAGTGAGAGAATCTCAACTCCTGCGCCCCGGTAGGATAGTAGGGCGTACCGTCCGGCTCGATCGTCTTCGCCCATTCGCGCATCAGACGGACGGCCTTGGCGCGGATTGCCGTGTCGCCTGTGGCTTTGTACAGTCGCGCCATGCCGCTCAGCCATTGGCCAAAGACCATCCCGGTGTCTTCCGAACCCCAGGCGCCCATGTCGTTCCCGGGGGCCGGCGTGCCGACTCTCTTGCGGAAGCCTTTCAGGATGTCGTCGTCCGGGAGATTGTAGAAGTAGTCTCGCGTGGCACCATACTGTGTCTTCAACATGCCCTCCCCGAGACGCACTCCCTGGTAGTTGAACGGCGTCAGGAACACTCGCGGCTCCGAAGCGCTGGATGGAGGCCCGGTCTGGGGCTCAAAGGCACGCAACGCATAGGGAGCCAGGGGAGCCCCCACCAAGAGGTTCAGGAACTGTCTTCTGCTGGAAATGTAGTCCATGGATAACCCCCAATTCGTGAATCGAATCACCCGCGCCGGTCTCGCGGTGTTCATATTCTTGACAGGTTGGTGAAAACCCCCCGGTGGTTGTCGTTCTGAGGAGTCCCGATCTGATCGGGGCGACGAGGAATCTCGCAAGTGGTTGACGATACAGAAAACCAGATCCTTCGCGGAGTCTACCCAGAGAGTTGTTCGCAAAGGGCTCAGGATGACATGCTCGGAACGTTTCGCAGCAACCTATGGTTCACCTCATCTTCCCCTTACCACTCGGGGGTCCGCCAACTCAGGCTCAAAGCTATACCTTCTCGGATGGGTCGTCAATGAGGCGGTGTCCGGCTGTTCCAGCTTCGTGAGAGCTTTCTGTTTCAGCACATACGAAATGTGCCTGGGACGCGCCACCGAGCATGAGAATGGTCCATGTGATTCCCCCTGTCGCGGCAAGAGGGAGGGGTCAGTTGTATCTTCCTGCTGCGCGACTCGCAGTCTCTTTGCAGCGCAGGGGAAAAAGAGTATCTTCGAGGGTGCCCGGACCCGCCCCGCCTTGCGCTGGCATCTACGCCGGAAGGCGGCGATTATCTTGAGGAGAACGAATATGCGCACAATGGTAAAGATCATCTTGGCATTATGCATCTCAATGAGTGCCGCCTACGGCAAAGTCGTGGTGTTTTGGCAGGACGGGTTTCCTACCGTGGAAAGCCAGCCAGTTCCCCAAGAGACCCTGCGGAAAGCTCTGGACGGGCTGCAGCCGGAGTTCGCGAGTCTCGATGAGTTGAACAAGCAAGAGACCCTCCGCGAGGCGGAGTTGCTGGTTCTCCCGTATGGCTCCGCCGTTCCGGCCAACGCTTGGGCTGCGGTCCTGAAGTATCTACAAAGCGGCGGAAATCTGCTCGTGCTAGGGGGCCGGCCTCTGACCATCCCCGTGCGGAAGGAAGCTGGTGAGTTCATCGCGGACCGAGCTGAGACAGCTTACTCTCGCCAGATCGGCGTCGAACACACCTATGAGGCGCCGCTGCGGGCCGGGCTGAAGTTCGCGTGGAAGGATGCCACGTTCAGCGGTGGCGACGTCCAGGAGAAGCGCGTCTTTGTGATCGAGAGTGTGAGCCGCGGCTTGGGCTACCTCCAGAACTCCGCCGGCGAGCGCCTGGCGGCGCCGGTCGTCGCCACGGACTTCACCCGTCTGGAAGGTGAAGCCAAGGGATTGTTGGGCGCACGCGTCGTGATGCTCGGCTTCGAACCCGCGCCCGGATACTGGTCCTCACCGGGGGCTCTCGCGGTGGTCCGTCAGGCCGCTGACTACGCCCGCCAGGGTGCAACGGTCTTTCGCGTCGAGATGCAAAACGCCACGGTGCTTGCGGGCGAGATTCCTCAGCTTGTCGTCCGACTCAACAATGTGCGCAGGCAGCACCTCGGCCAGGAGCAATCGGGAAGGGTGCGCATCGAGCTGCTGGCGGGTGGCCAGGTTCTCGCCTCACGGCAAGTGAACTGTGCCGGCGATGCCGTGACCGAGCCGGTGGCGTTTGAGGATCAGAAAACGCTGGCGCCGGGATTGTACGAAGTTCGCAGCACCTATGAAGACGCCGGCAAGCCGCGCGAATTCTATCAAACCGGCTTCTGGGTCCGTGACGACCGACTGTTGCACTCTGGGCCCGGGTACGGCGTGAAGGGCGATTTCTTGACAAAAGACGGCGTCCCCTTTTTCCCCTTCGGCACCAACTATTTCACCACGGAGCACTACGGTTGGGGATTTCATGGCGCGGGCAACGCCTGGGTGTGGGAGCGTGACTTCACCGAAATGGAGCAACACGCTATCAGCTTCATTCGCACGGGCGTATGGCTGGATTACCTGGAAATCCTTGACGGCTCGACCGGCGAAGTGAAGGAGCGCTTTCTGCGCAGTTTGGAGGCGTTTCTCCTTTCCGCGGCGCGTCATCACATTCATGTCAATTTCACTTTCTGCGCCTTTGACCCGCAGACCCTCATGCGCGATCCCCACCAGGAATCGCTCCTCACCGGTCCAGGGACAAATCCCTACACGGATCCCATCGCCATCCGCGCGCAGCAGAACTACATGCTTTCAATCGTCCGGCGCTTCAAGGACGTGCCGCACCTGAGCTGGGACCTGATCAACGAGCCGAGTTTTTCGAATCCCAAACGGCTGTGGCGGGGCAACACGCCCAATAACGATCCGACCGAGCTTGCCGCGTGGCGTGCCTGGTTGCGCGAGAAATACGGGACGCTGGATGAGCTGGCACGCGCCTGGAACGTGACGCCGGAGGAGTTGGGGAGCTTTGAAAGCCTTCCCTTGCCGGAGCGCGATGACCTCGACTTCGCGCGCTACGGCAATCCGCGCCTGGTGCGGGCCGTCGATTACAACCTGTTCGCGCAGGAGATGTTTCGCCGCTGGGTGGGCAAGATGGTGGCTGCCATCCGCTCGACGGGCAGTCGTCAACTCACGGACGTCGGCCAGGATGAGGGAGGCGTCACCGATCGCGTGCTGAACCAATTCTATGCCGACGCCGGTGTCGATTTTACCGTGAATCACACCTATTGGCGGGATGACGCGCTACTCTGGGATTCCGTCGTCGCCAAGCGCGTGGGAGTTCCGAACTTCGTTGGCGAGACGGGTTACCAGCCCGTCTGGCGGCCGGACGGCGTGCCGCGCTACGACGAGCTGACGGCCTTTGGGCTGGTCGAGCGCAAGTGGGCGCTGGGCTTCGCCGCTGCTAACAGCGGCTCACTGCAATGGGAATGGCTGACAGGCGGCGACTTCGGCATCAAACGCAGCGACGGTTCGAACAAGATCTGGGAAGACGCTATGCATGAAATGGCCAGCTTTGCCGGCAAGGCCGCGCCCTACGCCACGGGACTGAAGTTGCCGGAAGTCGCGATGGTACTGCCGCAATCGCTCCAGCTTTCGGTGTTCAACTCCGCCGCGCTCGAAGCCCAGCAAAACTGTGTGCGTGCGCTCTACCACTACGCACGCGCCTCGGCGTATGCCGTGGGCGAGTATCAGACTCAATTGCTCGGCAACCCCAAGCTCATCTTGCTGCCGTCCCCCTGGACGCTCCATGAGCAGGCTTGGCAAGCCATCCTGGCGAAAGTCCGCGCCGGCGCCACACTGCTGGTCAGCGGGGCTTTCGATGACGATGAGCATTTTCATCCCACCGCGCGTGCAAGCCAACTGGGACTCGATCTCCATCCCGGCTTGCTCACCACGCGCGAAAACCTCATCACCTGGCCGGGAGGAAGAGCGGTGTTGAGTTTTTCCGGGGAGAAAACGACATTTCTGGAACGAACTCTCCTGCCCAATGACCAGACAATCCTTGAGAAAACCCTGGGCAAAGGCCGAATGCTGCTCGTGCCCTTGCCGTTCGAACTCAATGACAACCTCAAGGCCATCGGCGACCTTTATCGCTATGCTCTGCAAGTGGCCAACGTCGCAGATGCTTACTCCACCCAATTAATCGATCCCGGCATGCTCATCTGCCCCACGCAATTCGACCACGCCACGCTCTATGTGCTGGCTTCCGAATCGTCGGCGTCGGAAATGTCATTCCGGGATACAAGGAGTGGAAAGGTTTTTGCCGGCAGGCTTGAGCCCGGGCGGGCGGCTCTGCTGCTGGTGAGCGATCAGGGAGAATTGTTGGCAAGCTACAACTGGTGAGCGCGGGAGCCGTAGCGCACAGTTAGGCGCGGGAGCGCAATAATACTCTGAAGCCCCTGGGTGGGGGTTCCTCTCCACCGCAGTGCCTCAACCCTCGTACAACAGGTCACATTTCGAAGTTGGGAAATCACTCAGAACACACAAGCTGCGGCCAGGACCCTCGCCACGGCCCTGTCCACTTCAATTTCTCGGATCCTTCCTTCGCGCACCTGATCGATCAGCGTGCCGAAGACTGGGGCAATCGAGTGTGCGCGACTATACCGTGGGCCTCAACACCGTCCCCTTCCTCCCGGGGCAGGGAAGTCGCGAACAATTAGAACCGTTTCGGTGGTATTCAATCCGAGGCCGACGACATGCAGCTTGTTCTTCCGCAAGCGCGTCCTCGCTCGAGCAGCATAAGGGCAGACACTCCACCCTTCTTCGGCATACCTGAAGGTACTGGACAGCTTTGTTGGAGAGGGGCGGTGCCGGCCATAAACATCGGGGCAGCTCAGGGCGGGTGGAATGGCCTTGAAAGCTCCTGCATGGGTGTGTCACGTGGCCTGCTCCGCGGGTTCGGGCAGGTCACCCGAGTGGGGACGGGGCCATGCCTCTCTGGCAAGAAATCACGCAGGGACAGGGTTCTGTCTGACAACTGACCCGCCGCGGCGGGACCACGGACGGCCCTGGGCCCCTGCCTTCGCTGCGAGGCAGCGGGAGCGCGCTTTTGCACAGGCGTGTCTGATAATATTTTCCGCCGGAAGCCATTAGTTAACATAATATATTTTCCGAAAAACGCGCGGCGTTTTCCACAAAATCCAGGCGCTGCCGCCACACTCGAGGGGTCCAGGACTCAGGGAAAAAGCCCACTCCTGTCGACCATTTGTGGGGTATTGGGTGAAACGAGAAACTGGAAACTGGAAATCAGAAACTGGAAATTGGAAACTGGAAAATAAGCCCGACAGTCTCCAGTTTCTGCTCTATGGAACCAGGGACTAGAAATCACGAACCAGGAAATAACGCTGCCAGCTTCCAGTTTCTAATTTCCAATTTCCAGTTTTCGATTTCCAGTTTCTGCCTTGCGGTTCCTCGCCTCTGTCAGGCGCGCTCTCCGCACTTTTCGCTTTCCGCAGCAGACGGGATGTGCTAATTTCATTGGGATTGTCGGCGCGTCGACATAAAATGCCTCTTCGTGAGACGGAAGCCATTGTTCTAAGGACCTACCGGTTAGCGGAAGCTGACAAGATCGCTTCGCTTTTCACACGTCAAATGGGGCGCCTGCGGGCGGTGGCTACGGGAGCTCGCCGGACTAAGAGCCGTTATGGGGCCGCGCTGGAGCCCCTGAGCCACGTTCGGGTGCTCATCTTCGAGCGAGAAAACCGCGACCTGCTGCGGATGAATTCCGCCGAGCTGATTGAGTCCTTCTTCGATATGCAAAAAGACTATCGGATTCAACTGGCAGCCCAATACGTCGCGGAAGTGGCCGAACGCATGATCCCGGAAAGGGAAGTGAACGAGCGCCTGTTTCGGCTGTTCCTGGCGGTGCTTCGCAGCTTGAAGCACTCGGGGGAGGTGAACCGGCCGCTTCTCTACTTCGACTACTGGCTGCTGCGCTTGGCAGGCTTTTTGCCGGATTTCGAGCGCTGCCAGAATTGTGGCCGGGCGCTTGGCGATGAAGGCGGGTATTACGGGCCTGGGTCCGAGGGTTTGAGCTGTGAGACGTGCCGAACGGGCGCGATCGGCCAAGCAATATCCTCCCAAGTGATTGCCGCCATGCGCGCCGGTTGCCAGAGGCCGCTGGAGCGCTGGATCGGCGAGGATAAGGCGCCGCCGGGCTGCCGCGAGGCCCGCATGTTCCTCGAGGAGTTGATCGAAGCCCACGCGGAACGAAAACTGGTGACGCGTGCGATGATGGAGGAGGCGGTCTGAAGAAGCCATCAGCGGTCAGCCGTCAGCTTTCAGCAAGACCGCGCGAACTGATAACTGAAAACTGATAACTGACAACTGATAACTGATAGCTGACGGCTGATAGCCTCAAGATTTATGGCACAAAACCGGAGGAAGTCCATAAAGCAAAAAACGTCTCCACTTACCTTCCAGGACATGCTCTTCCGCCTCAGTGAGTTCTGGGCGCAACAGGGTTGTGTTGTGGCATTGCCTTACGACCTGGAGGTGGGGGCGGGCACGATGTGTCCCGAGACCTTTTTTCGCGTCCTGGGGCCACAGCCCTGGCGCGTGGCCTACGTGCAGCCCTCGCGGCGCCCCGCCGATGGCCGCTATGGCGAAAATCCCAACCGCTTGCTCAAGCACACGCAGATGCAGGTCATCCTGAAGCCGCCGCCCGCGAATATCCAAGACATGTATCTAGAAAGCCTGGGAGCGCTGGGAATCGACATCCGGCATCACGACATCCGCTTCGAGGAAGACAACTGGGAAGCACCCACCCTGGGCGCCTGGGGCATCGGCTGGCAGATCATGCTGGATGGCCTCGAGATCACCCAGTTCACCTACTTCCAGCAATCCGGCGGCGTGGACCTCGAGCCCATCAGCGTCGAGTTGACTTACGGGCTGGAGCGCATCGCTGCTTTCCTCCAGAACGTCGAGGACGTTTACCAAGTGCACTGGAACGAAACGGTGACCTACGGCGACATGCGGCGTGCCGAAGAGTTGGAGTTCTCCGTGTACGATTTCGAGGCCGCGAATCCTGAGGTCTGCCGCCAACTCTTGGACCTTTACGAAGGCGAAGCCTCGCGCCTGCTGGGCGAGTATTCGCAGGATCTGGGTGCGCGGGGAAGCGATGAGTCGAAACTCGAAAATCGAAAATCGGAACTCGGAGCGAGTTTCGAATTTCGAGTTTCGGATTTCGAACTTCGAGGTTCGAGTAATGCTCATCCTGAGGCGCAACAGTCTCATACTGGAAATACTTCAAGTTGTACTTTAGCTAAAGAACGCTTTCCCCTGCGCAAGGTCTATGACCTCGCCTTGAAGTGCTCGCACCTCTTTAACATCCTCGATGCGCGCGGCGCCATTAGCGTGACGGAACGCGTGGCGCTGATCGCGCGCGTGCGCAAGCTGGCCTGCGAAGTCGCCGCCATCTACCTCGAGCGCCAAGCCGAGGTGGCGGCATGACAGCCGAAACTCGAAACTCGAAACTCGAAACTGGAAGCTCGGTTGTGGTAGAGGAGCAATCGCCAATCGACAATCGGCGATCGAGAATTAGCGTGCCCCTGTTGCTCGAAGTCGGCTGCGAGGAAATCCCTGCGCGCTTCCTGCATGATGCCGAGAAAGGCCTGGGCGAGCGCGTCCAGGCGGCGCTACGCGAGGCCCGGTTGCTGCCTGAGGCATCTGTAGGGGCGCTTCCCGATCAGATCGGGACAGGTCGCGAACCGCCCCTACGAACCTATTCCACTCCACGTCGTCTCGTGATTCATGTCCCCGCGCTCTTGGACCGGCAACCGGACAAGGTTGAGGAGATCCTCGGACCGCCCGTCAGGGTGGCTGTGGACGCGGAAGGAAAATACACCCGGGCAGCAGAGAGCTTCGCCCAGAAAAACTCCGCCCGCCTGGAGGATTTGACTCGCGCCACCACCCCAAAAGGGGAATATCTGGCGCTGCGGAAAACCACCCAGGGACGTTCTGCCCAGAAGATCCTGCCGGAAATCTTGCCCGCAACCATCCTCGGGTTGAGCTTTCCCAAGAGCATGTACTGGACGGAGAAGTCCGACGCGCGCTTCGTGCGGCCCATCCGTTGGGTGCTGGCAATCCTGGGCGAAGGGAAGCAGGCTGAGACGGTCGACTTTGAAATCCTGGGCGTGAAGTCCGGGGATTTCACCTTCGGGCATCGGGCCAAAAGCCGTAAGCCGCAGCGAGTGACGGGCTTCAAGGATTACACAAGGAGATTGGCGCGACAGCATGTAGAAATTGACGCTGCACGTCGGCGGGAACGTGTCATTCAAGAAGCTCAGGCGCTGGTTGAGAAAGCCTCGCTCAAGATCGTCCAGGATGAATGGTTGGCGGATTGGATCGCGAACTCGACCGAGTGGCCGCGGCCTATGCTCGGGAGCTTCGACGAGCGTTTCCTGCATCTGCCGCGCGAAATTCTCATCACGGTCATGCGCGACCACCAGAAGTACTTTGCCGTGGAGGATGGGCAGGGAAACCTGCGACCGCATTTCCTGGCCGTGTTGAATATGGATTCGGATGAGAAGGGCTTGATCCGCCAAGGACACGAGCGTGTGCTTGGGGCACGCTTCACGGACGCCGAGTTCTTCTGGAACGCTGATCAGAAAGTGCCTCTGCGAGACAGGCTGCCGCTGCTCGATAAGGTCACCTACCAAGCTGAGCTTGGTAGCTACGGGGACAAGATTCGGCGCATGAAAGTGATCGCCGAACAGCTCAGCGGCAGCCTCGAAACTCAGGGGGCACTAAAGGCAGGGGAGCGCGCCCGCCTCCTGCGGGCGGCGGAACTATGTAAGTGTGATCTGACCACGCAGATGGTGCAAGAGTTCCCTGAACTCCAGGGCGTCGTGGGGGGGCTCTACGCGAGCGCCCAGGGTGAACCAAAAGAGGTCGCTGAGGCCCTCTACGACCACTACCTTCCACTGGGTGCGGAGGGGAAGTCGCCGAGATCCATTGTCGGAGCGGTGGTCTCTTTGGCGGACAAACTGGATACCGTTGTAAGCGGGTTCGCGGTAGGGCATCAATCGACAAGCTCGGGTGACCCGTTTGCATTGCGTCGACACGGAAATGGGATAATTAAAGTTTTACTTGAATTAAATCTGCCAATTGATTTGGACGAATTGGTGCAAGAGTATCACCGCAGAATCGAACACGGTGGCTGGTTTGGGATTCAGACCTCCGTGCCTTGGGCTAGTGTGTTGATGGAAGTGTCGCGGTTCTTCAGCGAACGCCTGTGCTATTATCTGGAAACGGTCCGCGGCCTGCGGTTTGACAAGGTACGGGCGGTTATTGCTGCCGCGCCTAAACTCGCGGGCATCCCCAGCATAATCCCTATTGACGCTCTCCGCCGAGCGGAAGCGCTCGAAGCGCTACGAGGAAGCGAGGACCTTGAGGCGCTCTGCCAGGCCGCGAAGCGCATCCGCAACATCTTGACAAAGTCGGCCAGCGCAGCCGACTGGCAGACCGGAGAAATTGCAGCGGCTCTGTTGACGGAGCCACAGGAGAAGGAACTGTACGACACCTACGGAAAGATTGCAGCCGAAGTAGAGCGCCTGCGTGCGAGCCGCGACTATCGTCGCGCCCTGGTAGAGATTTCGACGCTGCGTCCGGCGGTAGACCGCTTCTTTGACAAAGTGCTGGTTATGGCGGAGGATCGGGAGACTCGCCAGAACCGGCTGCGCCTTCTGAAAAAGCTGGATGAGCTGTTTTCCGGCATCGCGCATTTTGCGGAAATAGCTCAAGGACAGTGACAAGTGGCGAGCAAGCGAGGTTCAAGCCCAGATCGAGTGTCTGTGAAAACGTCCTTTGACGTCAGAACCGCATGGCATTCCCATCGGGCGTAGGTGCGAGGTTGTGGAGTGCGGCAGCTTGCTGCCGCTTTCCTCCCCGCGAGCTTGCTCGCGGGACTTTCAACCGAGAACACAATTTGCAGCCAGCAAGCTGGCTGGCGGCAAAGCGGCAGCAAGCTGCCGCACTCCAAAGCGGGCTGGGCCCGCAAATGTCGACGCGTCGACATTGGGAAAAAGCGCTCCGACAGCCCGTGAACGATTCGCTTGTGCGCGGGAGGCGATTTGTGGCATGGTGTTTAGTGCGATGAAGGGTAAGCCATGAAGCTGCGATTGCTTGTCGAGTTCGACCCCGAAACCAAACGGTGGTCAGCAGTGTTTCCAGAGTTGCCAGGGTGCGCTTCTGCGGGCGATACGGAGGAAGAAGCAGTGCGCAACGCCAAGGAAGCCCTGGAACTGTGGTTTGAACCTTCCGAAATCAAACCTGCCGAGGGCGCGAAACTGCTGGAAGTGTCGCTCCCGTGAGCCCCCGCTTTCCGACTCTGAGTGCGCCGGTAGTTGAGCCTCCTCCGATGCTTTTTGTCCATTGCAAAAGCGCTGCATTTGCGCCAGAATCTTCGGTTCTTTGCGCGCCAGTCACGGACAGCAGGCTGCGGTCGAGGAGCGACACTGAATCTCCTAGCGCGAATTGGTAACTGCTGACTGGCCGCGTAGGACGGACCATGGACAGCAAAAGAATTTTGAACTTTCAACCTTAAACTTTCAACTGAACTCGAAGGGAGCAATTATGGAGAAGTACGTTTATTTCTTTGGAGGCGGTAAAGCGGATGGCAATGGGGCTATGAAAGATGTCCTGGGAGGCAAGGGCGCCGGCCTGGCGGAAATGACTAACGCGGGTTTGCCCGTGCCTCCGGGATTCACTATTGCCACCTCTGCCTGTCGCCTGAACTTCCAAAACCAAAACAAGACGCCCGATTTCATCCTGCAACAGAAAGACGAAGCCCTGGCGAAACTCGAGAGCTTGCTGGGCCAGAAGCTGGGCGACAAAGAGAACCCCCTGCTGGTTTCGGTGCGCTCGGGCGCCAAGTTTTCCATGCCCGGCATGATGGACACCGTCCTGAACCTGGGCATGAATGATAAGGTCGTCGAGGTGTTCGCCCGCAAGACCCACAACCCTCGTTTTGCCTACGACAGCTACCGGCGATTCATCCAGATGTTTGGCAACGTGGTAATGGAAATCCCCAAGCAAAAGTTCGAGCACGTCTTCGATGGCCAAAAAAAGAAGAAGAAAGTGAAGCTCGACACCCAGCTTACCGCTGAAGACCTGAAGCAGGTGATTGCGGAATACAAGCAGGTGGTTCGCAAGGAAGCCGGCAAGGACTTCCCGCAGGACCCCCAAGTGCAGCTCAACATGGCCATCGAGGCTGTGTTCCGCTCCTGGTACAACCCGCGCGCCCAGACCTACCGTCGCCTGAACAAGATTTCTGACGACCTGGGGACTGCCGTGAACGTCCAGACCATGGTTTTCGGCAACCTGGGCG
The DNA here is from genome assembly GCA_002478145.1 of Acidobacteria bacterium UBA7540. The sequence goes on along the minus strand of DLMI01000220.1, from coordinate 11,898 downwards.
ACACCTCGGGCACCGGCGTAGGGTTCACTCGCGACCCAGCAACAGGAGCCAGAGAGTTCTATGGCGAGTTCTTGATGAACGCCCAGGGTGAAGACGTCGTGGCGGGGGTGCGGACTCCTGTGCCCATCAAGGAACTCGAGAAGATCATGCCGGAGGTTTACAACCAACTCCGTGAATTCACTACCCGGCTCGAGCAGCACTACAAAGATGTCCAAGACTTCGAGTTCACTATCCAGGACGGAAAACTTTACATGCTTCAGACCCGCAACGGAAAGCGCACCGGTCCCGCAGCGGTGAGGATTGCGGTGGAGATGGAGCACGAAGGCCTGCTGACCTCGAAAGAGGCGCTGCTGCGCGTGGAGCCCGAGCAACTCAATCAGTTGCTTCACCCCGTGCTCGACGAATCAAAGCCGTTGAATGTCCTGGTTACGGGGTTGCCGGCGTCCCCGGGCGCGGCAGTTGGGCACGTGGTGTTCACCGCAGACGATGCGGTTGTAGAAGGGAAGACCCAGCCGGTCATCCTGGTGCGCGGCGAGACGGTCCCGGACGATATCCACGGCATGGAAGTGGCGGTTGGTATTCTCACTTCTCGTGGCGGGATGACGTCACACGCCGCCGTGGTGACGCGCGGCATGGGCAAACCTTGCGTTGCAGGTTGCGGCGGAGCGGAAGTGGACGAGAAGAACAAGCTGCTCAAGATCGGAACCACCGTACTCAAGGAAGGTGACTGGATTTCCCTGGACGGATCGACGGGGCGGGTCATTGAGGGCAAGTGCGATCTGGTCGAACCCGATCCGCGAAGTGGGGTTTTTGCCGAGTTCATGAAGTGGGCCGACGAAGAGCGGCAACTTGGCGTGCGCGCCAACGCTGACATCCCACGTGACGCTCTGGCCGCAGTCCGCTTTGGTGCCGAGGGCATAGGGCTCTGCCGTACGGAGCATATGTTCTTCGCCAAGGAGCGGCTGCCTCATGTGCAGCGGATGATTATGGCGTGCAAGGAGACCCAAGATCCCAAGGAAGCTGCCGCTTATGCCAAGGAGCGCCGTGCCGCATTGGCCAAGCTGCTTCCCATGCAGCGCAAGGACTTTCATGGGTTGTTCCAGGCCATGGCGGGTCTGCCCGTCACCATTCGTACCCTCGATCCTCCCCTGCACGAATTCCTTCCCAAGCGCGAAGAGCTGATGGTGGAGATTGCGACCTTGGAAGCGAAGGGCAAAAAGGGTGGCAAGCTTAGCCAACTCAGGAAGTTGCTGGAAGTAGTTGAAGGATTACATGAATTCAATCCCATGCTCGGTTTGCGCGGCTGCAGACTGGGAATCATGTACCCTGAGATTAGTGAAATGCAGGCGCGGGCCATCTTCGAAGCCGCTTGCGATTGCAAGAAGAAGGGAATCGAGGCAAAACCCGAAGTGATGATTCCTCTGGTTGGAGATGTTAGGGAACTCGAACTCCAGAAGGAAATCGTGGATCGCGTGGCTGGCGAAGTATTCGCCAAGAAGGGCGTCAAGGTGGAATACCTCGTCGGAACCATGATCGAGCTGCCCGCCGCAGCGCTCTCCGCCGGCGAGATTGCCCAGCAGGCGGAGTTCTTCAGCTTCGGGACCAACGACCTCACCCAGACGACTTTCGGGCTCTCTCGTGACGACTGCGGCAAGATTATCAATGCTTACGTCAAGCAGAAGATCTGGCCGGCGGATCCGTTCGCGGTGCTCGACCCGAAGCGCGTGGGCAGGCTGCTGAAGCTCGCGACCGTAGAAGGACGGGGAACGCGCGATAACCTGAAGGTCGGTATTTGCGGCGAGCACGGTGGCGACCCGGCTTCGATTGAGATTTGTGCCGAGGCGGGGCTGAATTATGTTAGCTGTTCGCCTTACCGGGTGCCCATTGCGCGTCTGGCGGCTGCCCAGGCGGCAGTGAAGAAGCAGGCGGCTGCCACGTACACAACCGCGTAAAGGGAAGGTGTCAGGTGCCAGGTGTCAGGGTGCATGGCACTGCCACTACAGTGGGTAGTGACGAGCAGAAGAACAGGTTTCAGGTGTCAGGGTACCCTGCAAACTAAAGTATTACTTTAAGCTCTGAACTCTGACCTTGTGAAACTAGAGTATTAGTTTCCTCTTCGGAACGCTCACGTCTCGCAAATGACACCAGTACCCAGCGCTGGTGGCATGACACCTGAAACCTGTTCTTCAGAATGTCGGCGCGTCGACATCGGGTAGTTAGCGAAACACTCTGCCGCGTACCCTGACACCCGGCGCCTGAAACCTGTTCTTCCGCTCGTCACGGATCGCGCCTCGGCGGGTCCTGGTCACTCGGAGGAAGGAACTGGAAAGCGAGGTAGGACATGAATAAGATGAACAGACGGAAGTTCATCGGAGCTTCCACCGCAGTCCTGGGGTTGTGGAATCTCCCTAGCCGGATCACAAGTGCAAACGAGGGCAGGGGAGGTGCGACGCCTCTTCCCGGAGGTAGCGCTCAGACTGCTGCCCGCACCTTCGGTTACAAGGGCGAGCACTTCCTTCTGGACGGTGAACCTTTCCTGCTCATATCAGGGGAAATGCACTATCCGCGCGTGCCACGGCCCTACTGGCGTGACCGCATGCGCAAGATGCGCGCGCTGGGCTTGAACACGCTCTGCACCTACGTCTTCTGGGACTTGCACGAGCCCGAGTTGGGCAAATTCGACTTTACCGGCAACCTCGATGTGGCTGCGTACTTGCGCATGGCGCAGGAAGAGGGGTTATGGGTGATGCTGCGGCCCGGTCCGTATATTTGCACGGAATGGGATTTTGGCGGTCTTCCCTCCTGGCTTTTGTCAACCCCTGACCTCAAGGTGCGGACGACCGACCCGCGTTTCCTCAAGGCGGCGGAAAAATACTTGCAGCAGGTGGGGGAACAACTGGCACCTCTGCAAATCACCCGCGGCGGCCCGATCATCATGGTGCAAGTGGAAAATGAGTACGGCTCTTTCGGCAACGATCATGATTATATGAACGCCATTCGGAGGATTATCCGCGACGCCGGCTTCGAGGTGACTCTCTACACCGCCGACGGGCCGGAAGAGCTGGAGGGGGGAACGCTGCCGGACCTGCCTGCCGGGGTCAACTTTGGGCAGGGAGATCCCGCAGCGGAGTTCGCCAAGTTTGCCAGGTTCAGGCAAGGCGTCCCGCGCATGTGCACCGAGTATTGGGATGGCTGGTTCGACCACTGGGGAGAAGGGCATCATACCACTTCACCGGAAGGAGCTGCGCGGGGGTTGGACTGGATGTTGTCTCGCGGAATTTCGGCCAGTCTCTACATGGTTCACGGCGGCACATCCTGGGGTTTCATGAGCGGCGCGAACTTTGATGGAACCTATCAACCGGACATCTCCAGTTACGACTACGATGCGCCGCTGGACGAGGCAGGGCGGCCCACCAGGAAGTTCTTCCTGATGCGCGAGGTGATCAAGAAATACCTGCCCACCGGCGCGCCATTGCCTGAACTGCCGCCCCCATTGCCGATGATTGAGATCCCGCCCTTTGAGTTGAGGGAGGCAGCGCCGCTGCCTGGCCCTCTGGGCAAGCCGGTTCTTTCTGAACAGCCGAAAACCATGGAGGACCTGGGGCAGCCATACGGATTCGTTCTTTACCGGAAGCGACTTGCGAAGCGAGTTAAAGCAAGGCTTGAGATTAAAGGTGTCAGGGACTACGCAGTCGTCCTTCAGGGGGCAAAGCGGCTGGGCGTGCTGGATCGCCGTCTTAAGCAGGAATCACTGGAGGTGGACCTCGAAGGTGGCGAGCCGCTGGATATTCTCGTAGAGAACATGGGCCGCGTCAATTTCGGTCCACGTCTTGTGGATGACCGGAAGGGAATCGTTGGACAGGTTACGCTTGCCGGGTCGGAGTTGAGTGGATGGGAGAATTATCCTCTGCCAATGACGGACCTTTCGGGGTTGCACTTCTCGAAGTCGAACGTGAAGGGACCCGCTTTCCTGCGGGGCCAATTTGAATTGTCGTCCCTGGGTGACACTTTCCTGGACATGCGAGGGTGGGGGAAGGGATACGTTTGGCTGAATGGGTACAACCTTGGCCGATACTGGAAGATTGGGCCGCAGCAATGCCTGTTCGCGCCCTCGCTGTGGCTGAGAAAGGGAATCAACCAAGTTATCGTGCTCGACCTTGAGCCGACAGATCACCGCACGCTTCAGGGCATCAGAGACCCGATATGGTCACGAGGAACGTCGTGATCAACATCTATCCTACTATGCAGTTTTGATGAATAGATAAAGCATTGGTTGAAGTCCGGTTTTTCAATTGGGAATCGTCAATCAGCCCGCCACGGCGGGGCGAAGAAAACCTAGTGTTTGCCTGCGGGCAAGGCCCGTGCTGTATGACTACCGGAGAACCTGACGCCCCTCCCACAGCCTCGTCGGACAAGGGGTTCACAGGTTCCGTTGACCAGCCAACCGGTTACGCACAACTCACGTGCATGCAACAAGGCAAAAGCTTGCCGGAAAACTGCCAAATCTCTCCGGGCGGATACAACTCTTGGCGCCAACTTGCAATCCAATCGCTGGGTGGCGAAGAAGGGGAGGATGGGGATCATCGCCATCAGACTATCAATGACCTGTTAAAGTGATATAATGAAGGAGGCTTGGCCACCAGGAGTAAACCTATGAGCAGATCGCGAATGCAAGTGATAGCGCTTCTTGCAATGTTCTGCCTTGCCGCCCTCCCTGTGCGTGGCGGAGACGACAAGAAGGACGTCGACGAGATCGGGAACCGGAAAGTGGCGCACAAGAGCATAATTTCAGAGGAAAAAGAAATTGCGATGGGAAAGCAGTACTCCACTGAAATCGATCGTCAAGCAAAGTTGCTCACCGATCCTGTGGTCAATGAGTACGTCAACAGAGTCGCGCAGAACGTGGCTCGGAACTCCGACCTTAAGATACCCCTCACGGTGAAAGTGATCGACTCGCCGGAGTTGAACGCCTTCGCCTTGCCCGGCGGCTTTCTCTACGTCAATACCGGCTTGATTCTGGCTGCGGAAGAGGAAGATCAAGTGGCGGGAGTGATAGGGCATGAAATCGCGCATGTGGCCTGCCGCCACTGGGCAAGCCAAATGACCAAGATGACCGTGGCGCAGTTTGCCATGATCCCACTCATCTTCATTCCCATGTCCTATCCTGTGTACATGGGCGTTATGGAAGCTTACATGAATGGTGTGCCGATGGCCTTTTTGAAGTTCAGCCGGGGCTACGAGGAAGAGGCGGATTACCTGGGGATTCAATACATGTACAAGGCGGGGTACGACCCCAACTCCTACGTCGCATTCTTCGGCAAGGTCATGGAAGAGGAGCGACGGGTCCCCGGAACTGTACCCAGCGTTTTCGCGGACCACCCACCCACCGGAGAGCGAATAATCAAGTGCGAAGAGGAAATTAAACAGATCCTGCCCAAACGCGAGCAGTACCTCGTGTCAACGTCGGAATTTGACGATGTAAAGGCCCGGCTCCAACAGGTGATCAGCAACCGGAAGAAACTAAAGCCCGGCGACACCGGCGGACCCACTCTGCGCAAGCGCGCGCCAACTGACCAGACAACCACTCAAACCCAACAGCCACCGCAGGGTACGGATACTAGCGGAGGCGACCAACCTCCCGTACTCAAGCGCCGGGATTAGAGCTTTCTATAGCCAGTTCATGAATGGCCGTCCGCACGCGCGGGCGGCCGCTGGTTTGCGCCCGCCGCAATCGGCGTATGATTGCGTCCGGCGCGTCGGAGTCCGGGCGTTACAGTATGTTCAAGGCCGAAATCGGAAGTTGCACCTTCAATGTCGGCCGCCAAGATGGCTGAGAGAGACTCCTCCGGTTCAATTTTGGAATTTGGGTTAAACGTAAATGTCTGGGGAATCAGACATGAGGTTAGGTTGGTGGGGTAGCGATCCCCAGCTTCCGCAGTTCTTCAGAATAGTATTTTCTGTACAGGATCTCCCATTCGCCGCCGCCCTCCGGAATGGTTCGCTTTTGGGAGGCGATGCGGGCCTTGACGATCTGGTCGATCTTCTCTTCGTCGTGCATGAGATCCGTAAGGATCTTGACGACTTGCTGCCGGATCGTGTTGGGCTCCTCGTATATTTCCACTTCGTCCAGAGCCTCGATGGCGGCTATAACTTGGTGCGAGACCTGAACGATTTTTTCATGACTCATCTTCATAGTCGAAAGACCCGCAGCCTCAGAGAACAACCTTGCGCTGGCGCACCAACTCCTTCTTGATGGCCTTAAAGGCGTCTTCGTAGCTGGCCCCCAGCTCTTTCATCTGGTTTCCGTGTTCTTCCAGGATTTTTCGCACTTCGTCGTTAATGCGGTCCTCAAGGCTCAACTCTTCAAACATCACCTGGTTTATAACCTCGGTGACGTATTCCGGCTGTTCAAAAGTGACAAGCCCGTCGTCGCTAAGACGCTTCAGAACCTGCTTGGCCATGTAGGCGACGTACTCGCGCTGAAACTGCATAGAACCGGAAGCCCTCTCCTTGACGCTCGCGACACGCTAGTGTATATTTCAGAGGTTGCAGGTGTCAAGGTTCGCGTGTTGTGGCGCGCCCTTGGGTTCGGACGGTCCAGGGCGGTTAGCTCAGTTGGCTAGAGCGTCTGCCTTACAAGCAGAAGGTCATCCGTTCGAGCCGGATACCGCCCACCAGAGGAATTGAGTCATTGGTTCATCGCGTCATTGAGCCATCGAAGGATCTGGACAGGAGGGAAAGCAAGCGAGCAAGCTCTGCGGTTGGCGAATCTGGTCTTGCAATGAATCAATGACCCGATGAGCCAATGAATCAATTCCGCCGGGGACGTAGTTCAGCTGGTTAGAACGCATGCCTGTCACGCATGAGGCCACGGGTTCGAATCCCGTCGTCCCCGCCAGCTTCCAAACGACCTGCCTGGTTACTCAAGAAAGGCATCTTAGTGCCATGTTGAGGAGCCGCCTGCTGCGCCGGGCTAGATGACTGGTCCTTTGTACGAACCGATTTGCCGCAGAGGCTGCCTTGAGGCAGGGAACCCGTGCCCACAAAACGCTCCGGCTGGAAGTGGCGATTTCGAGTTCACGGAGACAATGAACCCGTCGTTCGATGTTAATGCCTAGCCTACCCGCTCACGGCGATTCCGAGGGATTTCATTTTCCGGTAAAGATGGCTGCGCTCCAGGCCGAGAGCTTCGGCGGTGCGGGTGACGTTGCCTTGGTTTTCCTCCAGCTTGCGCAGGATGTAATCGCGCTCGTAAGCGGCGCGGGCTTCCTGGAGGGAGGAGAAACCGGTGACCGGCGTTTTGGTGGAATCGGAGCGCGCATGGTCGTGATGGAGGGAAGGGGGAAGGTGCCGGCGCTCGATTCTTTCGCCCTGCACCATGATGACCAGCCGTTCCACAAGGTTGCGCAGCTCGCGGACGTTGCCCGGCCATCGGTAGCCTAGAATCACTTCCAGGGCGGATTCGGAAAAGTGCTTTGGCCGGCGGCCATAAGCGCGGGCGAATTCCGCCAGAAAATAGTTGGCGAGGGCAGGAATATCCTCCCCATGGTCGCGCAGGGGGGGAACAAAAAAGGGGATGACGTTGAGCCGGTAAAACAGGTCTTCCCGGAAGTTGCCCTTCTGGATCTCCTCCCCCAGGTTCTTGTTGGTGGCGGCGATCACACGCACATCCACGGTGAGGTTATTGCCCGAGCCTACGGGCGTGAAGCGCTGCTCCTCGATGACGCGCAAGACCTTGGATTGGGTGCGCAGGCTCATGTCACCGACTTCGTCCAGGAACAGCGTGCCGCCGTGGGCCTGCTCGAACTTGCCCACCTTGTCTTCTACGGCCCCGGTGAAAGAGCCTTTCACGTGGCCGAACAATTCGCTTTCGATCAGCTCCTCGGGAATAGCGGCGCAGTTGACTTCCACAAAAGGTTGCTGGGCGCGGAGACTGAGAAGATGCAAGGCATGCGCGACCAATTCCTTTCCCGTCCCACTTTCGCCAAAAATCAGGACGCGGCCGTTGGTGGGAGCCGCCAGAGCTAACTGCTGGCGTAAGGCCTTCATGGGGACGCTTTCACCAATGATGCGGTATTGGCCCTGCAATTCCTCACGCAACTGGCGGTTCTGTGTGGCCAGCTTTAATTGCTCGGCCGCGTGTTTCAACGTCAGGAGAGTCTTATCAATGGAAAGAGGCTTTTCTATGAAATCAAAGGCGCCCAATTTCGTGGAGCGCACCGCAGCGTCAATCGTTCCGTGGCCGGAAATCATGATCACGATGGGCGGGCTGTCGAGAGCCTGGATTTTCTCCAGCGCCTGGATGCCATCCATGCCGGGAAGCCAGATGTCCAGCAACATCACATCGCAATTGTGGTGGGCAAGAAAATCCAGACAGGCTTCGCCGCTTTCCACCGCGTCCACAACGTATCCTTCATCTTGCAGGACACTTGTGAGCGACTCGCGAATGCCTGGTTCATCATCGACAATCAGAACGGAATAGCGCGTCATTGTGAATTCTAAATTATAAATTATGAACTCTGAATTGTCTCCCCCCCCCCGCTGCGATTTTGGATTTTAGATTTGGATTTTGGATTACCCGCCGGCTATCGACTGCCTACTGTTCGCGTGCGGGGACGGGAGGCTCGACAGGGGCGCGCTCGACAGGCAGTTCAATGATGAATTTGGTGCCTGTGGGTTGATTTTCCTCCACCCGGATTATCCCCTTTTGTTCGGCGACGATTCGACTGACGATGGCCAAACCCAAGCCCGTGCCGCGATGCTTGGTGGAGAAAAAAGGAAGGAACAGCTTTTCTTTGTCCTCCGGGGCGATGCCCGGGCCGCTGTCCGCCACGGTGATTTCCGCGACGTCGTGCTCGGCATCGAGCGCGGTTCGAACCCAGATTTCCTTCCGCAGCGCGTGTTCGAGGGCCTCGGCGGCATTGTCAATCAGGTTGGCCACAGCGCGTTTCATCTGTTCAGGATCGACCGGGGCGAGCGGCAGATTGGGGGACAAATCCCGATGGATTTCAATCCCGCTCAGGCGGCCATCGAAGATCTTCAAGGCGTTTTCGACAATGGCGTTCAGGCTGGAGGGAAGAGGTTTGGAGGCGGGAAAACGCGCGAAGGCCGAGAATTCATCCACCAGTGATTTCAGCGTGGCCACTTCGCGGCCCACCAACGAGGCGCTCTCGGAGACGGCGCGCAGCAGGTCCGGCGGAAGCGCCCCCGCGCGCTCGATGAGTCGCCTGATCCGCTCGGTGGAAAGTTGAATGGGAGTGAGGGGGTTCTTGATCTCGTGCGCCACGCGCTGCGCAACTTCCTGCCAGGCCGCGGCCTTTTGAGCCTGCACGAGCTCGGACAAATCCTCAAGAACAAGCACGGACCCAATTTTGCCGTGCCGAGCACGAACTGAAGACACCGTCAGGGAGGTGAAGGCGCGGCGCCCGCCGAGATCGAGTTCCAATTGCCGCGAGGCCACACCTTGGCGCGTGGCGCGGCGAAAAAGGCGGGCCACGTCGCGGGTATCCTCGGGGGTGAAAAGATCGGCCAAGGTTCGGACGGCTCGCATATCGTCGCGGCCAAACATGCGTTTTGCCATCTTGTTCACGCTGGTTATCTGGCCCTGGGGGTCGAAGGAGATGACGCCGGTGGGGATGTTCTCGAGAATGGCTTCAATGGTGTTGCCGCGCTCCTCCAACTGGCGGTTGACTGCCTGGAGTTCCTTGGCGGCCTGCTCGATGGCCAGACGGTTCTCCTGAAGTTGCCGGGTCATGGCGTTGAAGGAATGGATCAATATCCCGAGTTCGTCGTCAGCGCGAGTGGATACCTGGAAGCCGAGATTGCCTCTGGACACCTCTTGCGTAGCCTCGGCCAGGGCCTGGATGGGAACTGTGACTTGCTTGGCGAGGAACAATGCAAACCAGGTGGCGATAAATAGGATCAACAGGGTCAGCAACCAAAGCATGGAAATGTAGGTGCGCTTGAGGGCCCGCCGCTCGCTGCTGAGCTGAGCGTATTTTTGCGCCTCACGCTGAATCTCCTGAGAGATGAGCATCAGTTTCAGGGGGAGGCGGGTGACGCCAACCACCGTTCCCATGACTCCCCCGGCAGAATCGAGGAGCGGTTGTGCGGAGACGAACATCTCGAAATCACTAGAGCGCCAGTTGCCGGAAAGACCTGCGGGCGGAACCCGGCCGCTGGACAATTGGGGATACAACCTGGCAACTTCGGAGGGATCCGGAAACGGGTCGCCGGCATGGGCAAGGAGCCTGCCACGGCGGTCGAAGCACATCGCCGACTCGAGATTAAGGTCCGCCACTTCGCGCTCGAAAAGGCGCAGGATTTCTTCATGGTCGGAGGCGGCCACGGCGCGGGCCATAATTTCGCTGCTGGCCAAGTGGTGGGCGATGTGCGAGGAACGGCTTTGCGCCAGGGAGTGCAGTTGCTGGACTATTTCCTGCGAGTCCGCGCGGATCAGGTCAAAGGGAATCCCAAACCAGCGGTCGATGGTCCGGTTCAGCAGGCCGTAGGCGAAGGCAAAGAGAAAACAGACCGGCACCAAGGAAAGCCCCAGGAAGGCAACCACCATCTTGGTTTTGAACCTGGCGCCCAGTCGTTGCTGCCGGCGCTCGACGTACAACTTCAGCAGAATGCGCAGTAGAATCAACGCAAAAATGACGAACGCCAGAAAGATGACAGCGGAAAGCGCCAGCAGCAGGAGTGTTTCCTCAGGGTTGCTGGGATGGAGGAAGGAAAGGTTTAACGAGGCCTGGCTCCAGCCCAGGAAGAACAGAGCGGGCACCAGCACCAGCAAGAAAATCAAGGCAATCTTGCGACGATCGTAGGGATTTTCACCCATATCCGAACCTTAGGCAGGCTGAAGTTCCTGCCAGGAGCAGGTTCCCGCCGGGGCTTGCGCCAGCCGTTGAGCAGCGCCTCCCTGGGGCAGGAATTCCTCCAGCGGGCACCCCGCGCACCTCGGGGACTGGGGCTTGCAGTGCTTCTTTCCCACCGCGACCAGGAGCGCATGGAATTCGTTAAAAAGAGACGTATCGGGCGGTAAATGCGCGTGCAGAAACTCCTGGGTTTGATCGTAGTCCGCGGCGTCAGAGACGAATCCATGCCTTGCCAATACGCGCCGGGTGTAAGCATCCGCCACGAAGAGGGGACGCCGCGCAGCATAGAGGATGATGGCGTCAGCCGTTTCCGGCCCAAGACCCCGGAGGTCCAACAGTCGGCGCCGGAGTTCATCCGTCGGCACAGAGAATAGCCTATCCAACGAGCCAGCGTGCTCCCGCGAAAGCCAGTCAACAAAATCCCGGATGGTTCGAGCTTTCTGCCTGTAAAAGCCCGAGGGTCGCACACACGCCTCCAGACCGGAAAGGCAGGCGTGCCGTAATGCCTGCCAGCTCAGCAGGCGGGATTTGCGAAGGTTGCGCAAAGCCAGAGTGGCGTTGTGCCAGGTGGTGTTCTGGGTGAGGATGGCCCCCAGAATGACTTCCAGGCGCGTCCGGGCGGGCCACCACTGCTGGGGTCCAAAGCGGGCGCGCAGGACAGAGTAATAGCGGGGCAACAACTCGCCCGCGGGAATCCCCGGCTGCTTTGCCACCCGTTGCATATTCCAGAAACTTATACTCGCCGAAGAGCAAAGTCAAGAAACCCGGCGGCCGGGTAGTGTCCTAGTTTGAAATATTTTCACCCTTTTCGGGCTTGAACCAGGGAGGAGCACATGCAAGACTATAGGCATGAAAAAGACCAAAGCAGCACCAAAACCGAAAGTGAAGCCAGCCAAGCGGCAACCCCGCGAGGACATGAACCAGATTGCCTACCGGGTCATGCAGGAGACGATCCGGCGGAGCGAGGGCAATTAAAGCCTTTCCACTATCCCCCGCCGCTAGGGAAGTCGGGGTACATCGT
>DLMI01000148.1:4217-4872 GCA_002478145.1 Acidobacteria bacterium UBA7540 | reverse complement strand
GTAGCGACGGGCAGAGCCGGACGAATCTCATCCCCGAACACTGGTCCGCCGGGCAGAGTTCCGTAAGGAAGACCTGCAGGTGCGCCATGGCCAAGACTTGAGAGCGTAGCGGTCTTTGATTTGTCCTCTGCCGAGGATGGAGTGATGGGAGCCTGGGGCAAGGGCAGCTTCGCGACCGCGGCATTTTGTTTCAGAATCAACTTCTCGTGCCCCAACCGCTGACGGCGATAGACCTCAGTTGCGCGGTCCGGTGAGCTGGTAGCGCTGTCGTCGGGTGCCTGTGTAGGAAAGTACATTCGTGTGAGTAGCTTGCCATTTCGCCCGAGTGCAACGGAATTTGGATTCACTAATCGAGGCTCTGGGGTATGCAGCAGCCAAGCGAACAAAAGGCTATGCAACGCGAGCGAGGCCGCAAGCGCTCTGGGCTGAGTCTTCGATTCCCCGAAATTGAGCTGGGTAAACATGAAGAAGGAAATTTTCTACCCACGACACTCTGTTTAGGTTAGACGTGGCACGGGGGTATTCGTCAAGCACCGTTGGTGCGGATCATGGAACGCTGGTAAAATGGTTGGGTAAATTGGAAAATCCATCCGGTATGGGGCTATAGCTCAGCTGGGAGAGCGCGTCGTTCGCAACGACGAGGCCGTCGGTTCGA
>DLMI01000148.1:677-4147 GCA_002478145.1 Acidobacteria bacterium UBA7540 | reverse complement strand
CCCGACTAGCTCCACCATTTCTCTATCAGCCTAAGTTTTAGCGACTAAGCGTAAGAACCCGCCTGCGATAAATTTAGATGCCCGCAATTGGTTCCTCGTCTAACGGTGTGAGGCTCGAACCAATCGACATCGAATCTGGGACTGTAGAAATCTACAACATAATTTGTGCAAACTATTTCGCTGTCTGCTAGGATGATCGCCAAAAGAACGCGGATCTTATTCAGTCTGTTGGGTTCGCGCGCCGCGGTATGGCACTCGAACTGCCGCTATGTGTTGCGGTAAAGTGCCTCCAGTCCAGAGCCCAGGACGGCCGCCGCAGGTAGGAGTGGTTTTGTGACCGATCCCGTAGAGGGGAACGTCCGGGTAGTGAAGCGCCGGCGAAGCCGTCGCCACCGCCGCAATCGTCGCATACGACGCTGGCTCGCGGCGGCGGTTTTCGCGCTTTTCATCGCAAGCGTTTCCACTCTCGCCCTGAGGTATCTCAGTCCGTCACTGTTTCGGGCGCAGCACAGTGCACCTCCCAACTTTCAGCAGGCGGAGCTTAGCCGAAATCGCGTCGTCACATTAAATCTTCTTACGCAGACGGGGCCATCCGCCGATCGCCCGGTGTATCCGTATTCCGTTGTGCCCGGCGGAGTGCAGGATGCGAAGGAATTGAAGTGGGTGGCGGAGCACGATCCTATCGTTGCGGCGCACTATGCCGGCTTTGATTACGACCGTGCGCAGGTCGTGCGCCTGACCTTGGCGCGGACGGCATACGTGTCCTATCGCATTGGAAACCACGTCTATTGGACGCATCATAGGGTGACGCTTCACAAAGGCGAGAAGGTTATTACAGACGGTAGGATGACGGCGCGCACCCGTTGCGCCAACCGTGTCGAAGAAGCTCCGCAACAGGCGGCCGCTCCCGTGGAACCTCCAGTGCAAACATTCGATGAGCCGCTCCGAGTTGGCAATGGAACGGCTATGCAGTCTCCTCCGTTTCCGTTCGAATCGGCGCTGCTTAACCGGCCCGCTATGCCTGGTGCGGGACCAACGGGACCGCTGAGTCTGTACGATCCGTTGGGTGGCGGCAACTGGACCCCTATCTCGCCTCCTCCGCTGCCATTAGCGCTTTGCGGTCCGAACAAGAAAAAAGGTACCGGCGACACAGGTTGCTGTCCTGGCGACGAGCCTATCAACAAGAAGAAAAATGGCGGCCCCTGCGGCGGCACCGGAGTTGTGCCCGAACCGGGAACATGGGTATTGTTCGCTTCCGGCCTGGCCGCAATCTATTGGCAGGCACGCCGCAAGTTGAACCACGCCTGAAGCGCTGAAAAGCGCCAATCCATAGACACTTGCACGTTGCACCCTGCTTGCGATCCTGTCTTCGCTTTCGGTAGTCTCATCCTTTTAACTCAGGGCTTGGAGTTTGCGGAGGTCGATGGTGCGTTCGCCACGTCGTCGTGATTTCTGTTTTTCCTTTCTGCTTGCAATCGGATCGCTGACGTTAGCTAGCCCATCTGTGTTCTCGCAATCCATCCGGCTGCACGTAGATCTCACGGACGCTCCACGAAATATCTATCATGCCAGGCTAAACATTCCCGCTAAATCAGGCCCGATGACGTTGGTCTTTCCGGAGTGGATTCCAGGCAATCACCGTCCCAGCGGTCCTATTGCTGGTCTTACTGGAATACGCATGGAAGCCGCGGGCAAGACAGTGACGTGGCAGCGTGACGATGTCGATATGTACGCTTTTCATGTGGTTGTGCCGGAAGCAGCGCAGGAGCTGATCGTTTCCTTGGACGCGATTACCTCCAATGACAGCGCAGGCGGCGGAGGGCCAGCGGCTTCCAGCAATCTGCTGGACTTGAATTGGAATGCGGTCGTGCTATATCCGCAAGGCGCGGATTCCGATGCGGTGAAATTCGTAGCATCCGTCAAACTTCCGACTGGGTGGAAGTTTGGATCGGCGCTGATTCCTGCGCATATGTCCGGAGATCAGGTTGAGTTCGCTCCGGTGTCACTCACTACATTGGTGGATTCTCCGTTGATCGCCGGGAAACATTACCGGCAGATTGATTTGACCTCAGGTTCGGAGACGCCGATGCACCAGATGGATCTGGTGGCTGATAGCGAAGCCGATCTGGCGATGAAGCCGGAAGACTTGGCGGCCTACCGAAAACTGGTCGCTGAAACCGGGGCGCTGTTTGGCGCGCGGCACTACCGGCAGTATCACTTCCTGTATACGCTTAGCGGTGATGTCGGCCAACATGGGCTCGAGCACCACGAGTCGAACGACAGCGCTGCGGCGGAGCGCACGCTGCTCGATCCCGATCTGCACATGCTGTACGGGGCCCTGATTCCTCACGAGTTCGCGCACTCGTGGAACGGGAAGTATCGTCGGCCTGCGGGGCTGGCCACGCGAAATTATCAGGAACCAATGGCCGGCGATCTCTTGTGGGTTTACGAAGGGCTCACGGAATATCTGGGCAACATGCTGGCGGAGCGCAGTGGATTGTGGTCCGCGGAACAGTATCGTGAAGCGTTGGCCCTGACCGCTGCCAGTCTCGATCACCGCTCGGGCCGCAGGTGGCGTCCCTTGGAGGATACCGCGCGGTCCGTGCAGACTCTGCGAACGCTGGGACCGCAGTGGTCGAACTGGCGCCGCGGACTGGATTACTATCCCGAAGGGGAATTGATCTGGCTTGAAGTCGACTCGATCATTCGCCAGGAGACGCACGGCCAGCGGTCTCTCGACGATTTTTGCCGGCGCTTTCACGGTGGCCAGAGCGGACCTCCGGCTGTGGTGCCTTATAAGTTCGACGATGTTGTTCGCACGCTTAGCGAAGTTGCTCCTTACGACTGGGCGAGTCTGCTGAAAGAACGCGTCAGTTCCACCAGCACTCACGCGCCGATGGGAGGTATCGAAGGAGATGGCTGGAAGGTGGTATACAACGGCCAGCCGAACGCGTTCACAAAAGCCGCGGAGAAAAAGTTTAAGTTCGCAGACTTCTCGTATTCCCTCGGGTTCACCGTTACCGAGGATGGCAAGCTGGAGGATGTAATCGTGGGATCTCCCACCTATCAATCCGGCATAGGTCCGGGGATGAAGTTGATCGCAGTGAATGGGCGCAAGTGGACGCCTGAGGTTTTGCACACGGCAATCAAAGCGGCGCAAGCGACCGTAGAGCCCATCGACTTGCTGGTCGAAAATGGCCAGTTCTTCCAGACTTACCCAGTTTCTTACCATGAGGGAGATAAGAATCCACATCTGGAGCGAGTGTCCGGCCAGCCTGATCTTCTTGAAGTGATGCTCACTCCGCTGACCCATTAGAGCCGTGTGCGCGTGGGGCCGATCCTAAGTCGTAATCCTTCCGTGAGAGTGGCGGGTTCGTGAAGGCTGCTAGAATCGCAATAGCGCCAACGCATACAACTTAAGGGTGTTTATGGATCGCTCTCTCAGAGCCGCGGCCGGTCTTCTGGTGTGG
>DLMI01000148.1:0-476 GCA_002478145.1 Acidobacteria bacterium UBA7540 | reverse complement strand
CCCGATCGGCTCGTGGTGGACTTCGCCAATGCAGTTCCCGGCGCCCAGTTGCGTAATCAGATATTGAATCGCGGAGAAGTGAAGAGCGTGCGCGTGGGCTTGTTCACATCGAAGCCGCCGGTTACGCGGGTGGTCATCGATTTGAATGGTCCGCAGGCTTACCAGGTTTTTCCCTCCGGCAGAACCGTGATCATCAAGGTCGGGAGCGCGGGGCCGCAAACTGTCGGACTTAACCCGTCCTCGTCGTCCGGACCAAAGCTGGTGAATTCCAATTATCCCGTGCACTCCGTCGAGATTGAACTTCCCGCGCCGCCGCCGCTGGTTGTCTCTTTTCAGGCGGGACTGCTCACTATCAGTGCCAACAAGGCCAGTTTGTCGGAAGTACTCTTCGCGGTGCATCAGCGCACTGGAGCTGACATCGCCATCCCGGCAGGCGCGGAGCAGGAAAAAGTTGTCGCCGAGATTGGTCCCGCATC
>DLMI01000238.1 GCA_002478145.1 Acidobacteria bacterium UBA7540 | reverse complement strand
AACCGGATAAGCATGAGTCAACTACATGAGCACAAATCCAACCTACATTTACGATGGCAATGGCCTCCGCGTGAAGAAGTGCGTTCCCAATTGCACCAGCCCAACGACAACCACGGTCTACATTTTCTCGGGAAGCAAAGTCGTCGCCGAATACGACAACGGAGCGGCGGTGGGTTCGCCTTCGCGCGAGTACGTTTACGGCGGCTCCGCGCTCTTGGCCAAGATCGATTCCTCCGGCACCAAGTATTATCACCAGGACCATCTCTCCAACCGTCTGGTCACCGATTCCAGCGGCAACACCCTCACCCAAATGGGCCATTTCCCCTTCGGCGAATCCTGGTACAACGCCACCGGCGACAAGCTATTCTTCACCACCTACGAGCGCGACGCGGAATCCGGCAATGACTACGCCCAGGCCCGCTACTACGTCAACCGCCTCGCCCTCTTCTCCGCTCTTGACCCGCTTTCAGGCTTTACCATGGACCCGCAGACTCTGAATCGCTATGACTACGTCCGCAACAACCCGATCAGTTCCGTGGACCCAACGGGCCAGAATCGCGTGAAGACTCCTGGCGATTGCGACCCGGACCAACAAGACTGCAGTGGCGGCGCAGGGTTCGAAGGTGATAATGGCGGAATTGGCTTCTGTGGTGCGGATAGTGAGTCCTGTGGTGCTGGATATGGCGGAACCGATCTCAACGGTAATCCTATTCCATGGGACTTTGGTCCCGGTTACTTAATGCAGACGACTTCTCCCCTCGCAACGCTCGCGGCCGCACAGTCGCGATATCTATCCATCATCAAATATGGCTGGGACCCGGAATTGCAGATTCAGTATTATGAATACGAGATCACAGGAGCAGACCGCAGCAGCCGTCTGGAACAACAGAAGGAACTCGCAGCGATCCAGCTCGGGCAGCAAGCGTGCGCCGGGCAAGCCCCTTCCGCTGTAGAGGAATGTATCCTGCAGGCATATAACACCTTAACCGTTGCACTTGACGCCAACGGGAAACCGTTGCCGGTGGGAGGCAACTTTAATTTTAATTACAGCACTGTGAGAATTGGAGATCAATCCATTTCCCCAGGCGATCTCGGTTGCACTAGCTTCGGAGATCAGACTCGCTGTGGAGTTTTGGATTCTCTTCATTTCCACGCTTCTTCCCAAACATTTCACGTAGATACTGGAAATGCGTGGGCCGTCCCCGTTGGCTCACTGTTCCATTTAGTCGTGGATGTCATCGGTGGAAACACTTGGTGGAGGGGAGGCATACCTCACTAAAAGAGGGAGTTCAGGGGGAAGCTTGCGGACCAGGATGGGGTAAAAAAGATGAAGCTACTCGCTACTGCTTTCACCTTTGTGACGGGCATGCTCTGTGCAGCCGATTTTCACCCGAACCTTCAAGTTGCCGTGGCGCCAAGATGGAGCGCCGAAATAGTGGCAGATTTGAGCGATGCACAGACAAGAGGGACGCAGATGTGGCCTGGATCATTAATGCACAGTAATCGGGCCGAATTGATGTTTCTCGACAATGATCACTTGCTAGTTGGTGAAGCGGTCCTAACCCGGGAACTCTCTTCCCGCAAAGACAGCGAAATCAGCAGTGCCTACCGTTTGCACGCAATGGTACTCGATGCAAATTCCGGACGGCTGCTGCTTTCCAAAGACTGGGGGACACCAGCGCAAGACTGGTCTATCCACGCGACCCGGGCAGGGGTGCTGGTGAGAACAGGGAACCTCCTGAAGCTCTATTCAGGAGACTTTATGATCGTTCAGAATATTGAGCTTCGAGAACTCAATCGTTACGAAAGCACTTCTATAAGCGTGTCCACAAGTAGAAATACGGTGATGGTTCATCGCTTGAGTCAGAAATCGAACGTCAGTCATTTCGATGTTTTTGACGGGACCACTCTAGGTAAGAAGTTGTCTTGGGATCAGAACCCGCCGCTTTACCGCGCATACTCTATCTCAGATACCGAGATCGCCGCAGCACAATTCGATCAACGCGCCATCATTCTTAGCGAATTCGGAAGCAACAAATGGCGGGTTATTCCCAACTCTGAGGGAACATGTGTGAATCTCCCCACCTTAGTTACAAGCAACATTCTGGCAAATGGCTGCCAGGAGCTTTCACTGATATCCACAGGAGGGCAGATTCTCATGAGTGGATCTTCCACTAAGGACACGACATCAGGGAAGATTTCTGTTGCGCAAGACGGTGGGTTCGCTGTGGTCTCTTTGGACAAAACTGAGATAAAAAAGCATATTTTCTCTGAACCCAGCATTCTTCTCAGGTCAACAACAATAGCCGTGTACAATCTCTCTCTGAAGAAGCGTGTTCTCACTGTCGAAGTCGCGCCACTACCAAGGGTCGACTACGACTTTGCCGTCTCACCGGACGGTTCAATGCTCGCAGTGTTGACTGACCGAATGGTCTCCGTTTATTCGATCCCCTCCTCTTAATTCCTGGTTTAGAACGGGCTGATTTGATGATGGCGTTGCTCCCTCGACCCCGTAGACTTGGCTGCTGAATTGTATTCGTCCGGTGAACCCAGGAGGTGGGTCACCACTCATGTCCGCCAGCTTCGACAAGCTGGCGGAATGAAAAATATTAAGGCAGGAAGATGTTGCCATCTTCAATCCAGGAGAGGGATTCTTCCAGCGACAGGAGTTGTGCTATTTCCTGCCACTCTCCGGTGTGGCGGAAATAGGCGAGATTAAACCGCCCACTCCCAACGTACTGAAGTCTGGCGAAGCTCGATTCGAATGAAGCAGAAAGTGCGTTGGGCGCGGGTGAACAGTATTTGGAACAGAAGTAAAAGAAGGGACCTCGCCATTTGCAATGCATATCCACCAGGTAGTTGAATTGAGCCTTCTTGGGAGGAGGCTGGATATGGCGGAGCTTCAAGGTCGAGTCAATCAGGTCTTGGGTTCGACGCTGCACTTCGTGTTTGATGTCGGGGGGATGAAGTGACCGTGGTTTTTTGTACCAGCGGGAGTGAGAGAGAATTCACTCTGGAGGGAAGCTGGTATGCCGATGAAGAAATACAAGCCGGAGCAGATCGTAACGCTGTTGCGGCAGATTGAATTGGAAATCGCGAACGGAAAGACAACCCCACAAGCCTGCCGGGATGCCGAGATTACGGCGCAGGCCTACTATCGCTGGAGGAAGGAGTTCGGCGGGCTGAAGCTGGACCAGGCCAAGCGGCTCAAGGAACTTGAGCGGGAGAACGGCAAGCTCAAGCGCCTGGTAGCAGAACTGTCTTTGGAGAAACAAATCCTGAAGGATGTAGCGGAGGGAAACTTCTAAGCCCTGAGCGGCGCAGGGGCGCAGTGGAACATGCGCGCAGAAAGTACGGGGTGAGCGAACGGCAGGCGTGCCGAATCCTGAAACAGTGGCGTGGCACACAGCGTTATCAGCCGGCGTACCGCACGGACGAGGATGGGTTGACGCGGGACATCATCGCGCTGGCCAGCGAGTATGGGCGCTACGGCTACCGGCGGATCACGGCGCTGTTGCAGGCACGGGGCTGGGCGGTGGGCAAAGACCGTGTGCAGCGGATCTGGCGACGTGAGGGGTTGAAAGTGCCGCAGAAACAGCATCCACGAGGGCGTTTGTGGCTCAACGATGGGTCGTGCATTCGGCTGCGGCCGGAGCGTGCGAATCACGTTTGGAGCTACGACTTCGTCAGCGGCAAGACGCACGACGGCAGAACGCTGCGAATGCTGACCATGATCGACGAATACACGCGGGAGTGCCTGGTGATCCGCGTGGCCAGAAGGCTCGGGAGGTATGAGGTGATCGAAGCATTGGCGGACGTGATGCTGTTCCGGGGAATCCCGGAGAACATTCGCTCGGACAATGGACCGGAGTTCGTGGCGAAAGAGCTGCGACAGTGGCTGGCCAAGTTGGGCACGGGGACGCTGTACATCGAGCCGGGAAGTCCCTGGGAAAACGGCTACTGTGAGAGCTTCAACGGAAAGTTGCGGGATGAATGTTTGAACGGAGAGATTTTTTACTCGTTGAAGGAGGCGCAAATCGTGATCGAAAAGTGGCGGGTGCTGTACAACACGCTACGCCCGCACTCGGCGCTCGGTTACAGGCCGCCTGCCCCCGCGGCCTGTAACCCAGGGGTGCCGAATCCAAATTCGCAGCCTATGGCTGTGATATAAACTCTCTCAATGAACCTGGTACAAAAACTCGGGCAGGTCACACTGTCTTGCCTCAGTTGGAACTGGAGAGGGTGTTCTTTCGTTAAGATAGCGGAGAGGACGCATGAGAAAAGAGCGAAAGCACTACACTGGAGAAGAGAAGGTTGCCATCCTGAGGCGGCACTTGTTGGATAAAGTGCCGGTTTCCGATCTGTGCGAGGAACATGGGCTGCAGCCAACGGTGTTCTACCGTTGGCAAAAGGAGTTTTTCGAGAATGGCGCGGCCGCCTTCCAGGGCAAGAGCCGCCCGGACCATCAGGCCGAACAGCAACGGATCGAGTTTCTGGAAAAGAAGATCCAGACCAAGGATGAGGTGCTGGCCGAGCTGCTGGCCGAGCACATCGCTTTAAAAAAAAGTCTTGGGGAGCTCTGACCAAAGTGTGGGTGCCGCACGACGTGCGGGACCTGGTGGTGGATTTCGTCCCATGCTGGTCGGAAAAAACCGAGATGGGCACCGGACGATTCATCCACTGGCTGGGTGTGCAGGCCAGCAAGTTCTACGACTGGCGAGAACGCTACGGACGCGTCAATGAGCACAACGGGTGGGTGCCCCGAGATTTCTGGCTCGCACCGTGGGAGAAGCGGGCCATCATCGATTTCCATGGGGAACATCCTCTGGAAGGCTATCGACGATTGACGTTCATGATGATCGACGCTGACGTCGTGGCCGTGAGCCCATCGAGCGTTTGGCGCGTCCTCGGGCAGGCGGGGTTGCTCTCCCGATGGAAGGGTAAGCCGTCGAGCAAGGGAACCGGTTTCGAGCAGCCACCGCATGCACACCAGCATTGGCACATCGATGTTTCCTACATCAACGTGAGCGGTACGTTCTATTACGTGTGCAGCATTCTGGATGGCTACAGCCGCTCGATCGTGCATTGGGATCTGCGTGAATCGATGACCGAAGCGGAAATCGAAGTCATTTTGCAACGAGCGAGGGAGAAATATCCGGAAGCAAAACCGCGGATCATCTCCGACAACGGACCGCAGTTCATCGCGCGGGATTTCAAAGAGTTCATTCGCATCGCAGGGATGACCCATGTGCGAACGTCGCCTCATTACCCCCAATCCAACGGCAAACTGGAGCGTTGGCACAAATCGCTAAAGTCGGAATGCATCCGGCCCGGCACACCGCTGACCCGGGAAGACGCGATGCGTTTGATTCAAACCTACGTGGAGCACTACAACACCGTGCGGTTGCACAGTGCCATCGGCTATGTGACGCCGCAAGATATGCTCGCCGGGCGACAGGCCGACATTCACGCGGCACGCGATCGCAAGCTCGAGGAAGCGCGTCACCAACGGCAGCTCCGGCGCGCGGCAAGACCGATACTTGCAGATTCTTCGAACACGACTACAATGACCTCGCCAGGTGAAACGGAAGCGGGCTCTGCAGGGATGCAACCATGCTGAGGGATAACCTGGTGGAACTCATCGAGCCGATGATCAACAGCGCGGGAGCTCCTCCTCTCGCGCTGAGCCTTCATCACCAGTCCCAAGCATCGGACGATAGATTCCTATGCCTTGAAAATCCCCGCCCCAAAGGGGCGGAATCTTCACTAACGGAAAACGCCACTTCTCCATTTCAGGCTGAGCCAGCACAAGTGGGCCACGTCTCTCCGGTTGCGACCCGCGAAGTCGCTAGGCTTTAGTCAGCGTGCGGGGGGAATATCAATGGAATGGAGTGAACCCTTGAACTGA
>DLMI01000090.1 GCA_002478145.1 Acidobacteria bacterium UBA7540 | reverse complement strand
TTCATGTGCGGCTTCGATCTGTCGAATTTTTCTTTGGCCATAGTCGCTGTCCTCAATTAGAAAAAGTTCTTGGGTACTTCTGCCTCAGTTCCTCAGCAATCTCTTCCACGTTCCAGGAGTAATATTGCCTCAACCGCTTCCGTTCCGGGTTCCCAGGTGCGTGGCCACAAATCTGTGCGCCAATCTAAGGTGGTGTTGCACTTCCAGTCGGCCACACATTCTCCATTCCTGACGAACAATCCATTCCTACTTTTCCACCACACGCCCTTGCACGCGGGCGATGACTTCCTCAGAAATTGGCGCCGGGGTCTGTTCGTAGCGCAAGAAGTGCATCGTGTACGAGGCGCGACCCTGCGTCCTGGAGCGCAAATCCGTGGCGTACCCGAACATTTCCGCCAGGGGAACCTTGGAGCGAATAATCTGCGTCGAGCCGCGCTTTTCCAGGCCCTCGATGTGGCCGCGGCGCGCGTTCAGGTCCCCGAGGACATCGCCCATGTACTCTTCGGGAACTACCACTTCCACCTTCATCACGGGTTCAAGCAGCACCGGCTTGGCCTTGCGAACAGCTTCTTTGAAGCCCAGTGACCCCGCAATCTTAAACGCTATTTCGGAGGAGTCGACTTCGTGATATGAACCGTCAATCAGGGTAACAGAAACACCATTCATCTCGTAACCCGCAAGGACGCCGGACTCCATGGCCTCGCGGATACCGTCATACGTGGGCAGGATATATTCCTTCGGAACGACTCCGCCCACAATCCCGTCCAGGAACAGAAGTTTCAACTCCGCATCAAACTTGTTTGTGGACTTTTTCCTGGTGATTTCTGCGATAGCGTTAAGGTCAGGGTGAGGGAGGGGATCGACGCGCAGGAAAACGTGGCCATACTGCCCTCGGCCACCGGTCTGTCGCACGTACTTCCCTTCTCCCTCCGCCGCAGCCAGAATAGTCTCACGGTATGCCACCTGGGGACGTCCCACGTTGGCCGCCACGTTGAACTCGCGCACCATTCGGTCCACCAGGATCTCCAGGTGTAATTCTCCCATGCCCGAAATCAGTGTTTGTCCCGTATCGGGGTCGGTGTGAACCTTGAAGGTAGGGTCTTCTTGCGTCAGTTTGGACAGCGCATTCCCCAACTTTTCCTGGTCCGCCTTGGTCTTCGGCTCAATGGCTACGGATATAACCGGAGCCGGAAAATCCATGGACTCGAGCACGATGGGGTGATCTTCATCACAAATCGTGTCGCCCGTGGAAACGCTCCTTAGACCTACGGCAGCGCCGATATCACCCGCAAACATCTCTGTGAGCTCCTCGCGCTTGTTGGCGTGCATCTGCAACAATCGCGAAATGCGCTCCCGGCGGCCGCGGCGCGGATTGTAAACCGAATCCCCCTGTTCCAAGGTGCCCGAATAAACACGTAGGAAGGCAAGCTGACCAACATAGGGGTCAGTCATGATCTTGAACACCAGGGCAGCGAATGGATCATCATCCGAGGCCTTGCGGATCAGGGTTTTCTCCTCGTCGTCAGGAGCCGAACCCTCAATCGGGGGAATATCGAGCGGTGAGGGCAGATAATCAACCACGGCATCGAGCAAGGGCTGAACCCCTTTGTTCTTGAAGGCCGCCCCACAGAGCACTGGAAAGGCCTTCATGGCAATGGTGGCTCGCCGTATGGCGGCACGAGTATCCGCTTCTGGAATGGTCTCACCGTGGACGTACTTCTGCATAATCTGGTCATCGACTTCGCCCAACGACTCGATCATTTGCTCTCGATAAAGGTGGGCCCTCTCCCAGTGCTGGGCAGGGACTTCAACTTCGTCCAAAGCCGCCCCCAGCGTTTCTCCTTTCCAAACAATGGCGCGCTGCCTGACCAGGTCAATGACCCCCTCGAAGTTGTCTTCCGCTCCCAGCGGCAACTGGACAACCACGGGGTTGGCATGAAGTTTGGAGCGCAGTTGGCTGACACACATCTCATAGTCCGCTCCCACCCGGTCCATCTTGTTCACAAAGACGATGCGCGGAACTCGATACTTGTCAGCTTGCCGCCAGACGGCTTCAGTCTGCGGTTCGACGCCCTCGACCGCCCCTAAAATGGCAATCGCTCCGTCAAGTACCCGGAGCGACCGTTCAACTTCTGCCGTAAAGTCCACGTGACCTGGCGTGTCAATAATATTAATACGAATATCGTTCCAAAAACAGGTAGTTGCTGCAGAGGTAATGGTAATGCCGCGTTCCTGCTCCTGTTCCATCCAGTCCATGACGGCGGTGCCCTCGTGCACTTCGCCCATCTTGTACGTCCTGCCGGTATAGTACAAGAAGCGCTCCGTGGTCGTCGTCTTCCCGGCGTCGATGTGAGCCATGATGCCGATGTTCCGGGTTTTTTCGAGCGGCGTCTGACGCGGCATAGATCCTTATGCGAACAAAACAGGCCACGATCTTGATCCTCGAATCAAGATCCTGCCCCCCAGCAGCCTATTGATCGGTAGAGCCGCCGATGGCGGCCACAAAGCGGATCGTGGCCCAGGGTGGTCACATCCCGCCTTGACCAAGGTTACCAGCGGTAATGGGCAAAAGCCTTATTGGCTTCGGCCATGCGATGAGTGTCGTCCCGCTTTTTGATGGCGCCGCCTCGGTTATTCGCCGCATCCAGCAGCTCCGCGGCCAGCCTCTCCACCATGGACTTCTCGCCCCGCTCCCGCGCATAGCCGATAATCCAGCGGAGACTTAACGAGGTTTGACGATTCCGATTGACTTCCACCGGCACCTGATAGTTCGCTCCACCCACACGGCGGGTCTTCACTTCCAGGGTCGG
This sequence comes from Acidobacteria bacterium UBA7540, assembly GCA_002478145.1. The sequence continues at coordinate 8,968 of DLMI01000090.1, read as the reverse complement.
CTTAACGTTCTCCACCGCCTTCTTGAAGACCTTGAGCGGGTCATCGTTGGCCCGCTGTTGGATCAATCCGAAGGCGTCGTACACAACCTGCTGAGCAACACTCTTTTCCCCCCTCAGCATGACGCAGTTCACAAACTTCTGAACCAGTGGGCTGCCATGAACCGGATCGGCGCTTACCTCTCGACGCTCAACTGTACCTTTACGCGGCATATTCGATCTTCACCATCTTGCGCTTGAAGACTCTCTACTCTCCTTGAAATCCTACCTACGAAGCTTTCGGCCTCTTGGCCCCGTATTTGGACCGTGCCTGCCGGCGATCCGTCACCCCGGCGGAATCCAACGTCCCGCGAATCACATGGTAGCGAACTCCCGGCAGATCCTTGACGCGCCCACCCCGGATCAGGACAATCGAGTGCTCCTGCAAATTGTGGCCCACGCCTGGAATATAGGTCGTCACTTCCATGGCATTCGTTAACCTGACTCGCGCCACCTTCCGCAATGCTGAGTTCGGCTTCTTGGGCGTCTGTGTGTACACGCGAATGCACACCCCGCGCTTCTGGGGACAGCCTTGAAGCGCCGGGCTGGAAGTCTTGTATCTCGGCTGCTTCCGCCCAAGTCGAACCATCTGGCTAAAAGTTGGCATTCCAGGGCCTCTCGCACCCCCACACCGGGTCTTTCATACCTGTGCGCTTCTACGGGGCTAAATCAGGTTTAAACCTAATCCTTTCAAATCTAACAGACCTCTTCAAAACCTGTCAAGTAAGTTCAGGCAAAAAACCTCAGCAACTTTTGCGAAGTCTTACCGCATTTCAAGGATTTCCCGCTCTTTGCTCTTACCCACACTCTCGAGCTTCTCCATAGTCTCGTCGGTCAGCTTCTGAATTTCCTCCAGACCGCGGCGTTCGTCATCTTCAGATATCTTCTTATCCTTGAGCAATCTCTTCAGTTCCTCGTTTCCATCGCGGCGAATGTTCCGCACTGCTGTCCGGTGGTTCTCCAGAACCTTATGCAGGTGCTTTACGAGTTCCTTCCGGCGCTCCTCGGTGAGCGGAGGAATCGGAACCTTCAGGATTTTTCCGTCGTTCACCGGATTCAACCCCAGGCCCGACGATCGAATAATCTTTTCAATCGCCGGCAACAAGCTCGGGTCCCAAGGCTGGACCGTCAGCAGGGAGGGATCGGGAACACCCAATGTGGCGACCTGGTTCAGAGGTGTGGGCGTGCCGTAGTACTCAACCTTTATGTGCTCCAACAACGTGGTCGAGGCGCGCCCCGTCCGCAGTGAAGCCAGTTCTGAGCGCAGGTCGTCTCCCGCCTTCCCCATGCGGGTTTTGGTTTGTGCTAAAGTCTCTTTAATCATCTTTCGCCCGCCTTTCCGCCCGGGCACTCAACGAACTACCAGTGAGCCGATCTTTTCACCCAGAATGACGCGTTTGAGGTTGCCCGGCACATTAAGATTAAATACGATAATCGGCAAGCTATTATCCATGCACATCGAAATAGCCGTGGTGTCCATCACTTTCAGCCCGCGGGATAGCACATCCAGATAATTAATACGCGAGAACATCTTGGCATCGGGGACCTTTTGGGGGTCCGCATCATAGACGCCATCCACCTTCGTGGCTTTCAGGATTACGTCCGCCTTGATTTCTATAGCCCGCAGCGCCGCAGCCGTGTCCGTCGAAAAATAGGGACTGCCCGTTCCAGCCGCAAAAATCACCACTCTGCCTTTTTCCAGGTGACGGATAGCACGGCGACGAATAAAGGGCTCCGCAATCTCCCGCATTTCAATTGCCGTAGTCACCCGCGTGTGGCAGCCACGCTTCTCGAGGGCGTCTTGAAGGGCCAAGCCGTTAATCACGGTTGCCAACATTCCCATATGGTCGGCTACCACGCGGTCGATGCCTGACTCGGAAGCAACCACGCCGCGGATAAAGTTCCCGCCGCCCATCACGATGGCGACCTCGACCCCCAGCTTTCGAACCTCCCCCACCTCTTCGGCAATCCGCGCCGCCGTTACCGGGTCAACTCCGAATCCCTGAGATCCCATCAGAGCTTCACCGCTCAGTTTCAGGAGAATACGTCGAAAAGCGGGCTCACTCATGATTTTCGTCCACCCCGGTAGTGTAGCTCACCGGCCTACGCGAATGCCTGGCGCGGCAGAGCCTTAACCGACCTTGGGCGCCTCCGCCGGAGCTCCCGCCGCAGGCGTCGTCATGCCTTCCCCCACCTTGAAACGCGCGAATCGGCGGACCGTGATGTTCTCTCCAAACTTGGCAATTTTAGAAGCGATCAACTCTCCAATGGTGACCGCTCCTGTCGTGTCTTTGATAAAGTGCTGTTCGTAAAGGCAGTTATCTTCGTAAAACTTTCCCAGCCTGCCCTCCACAATTCGATCCAATACGGACTCGGGCTTGCCCGAAGCCGCAGCCTGCTCCTTCAGGATTTCCCTTTCCCGCTCCAGAACTTCAGCCGTGACGTCTTCTTTTCGGATGAAACGGGGATCGGTGGCACAGATTTGCATGGCCAGGTCGTGGACCAATTGCTGGAATTCTTCGTTTCGGGCCACGAAATCAGACTCGCAATTAACCTCCACCAGCACGCCCATCTTTCCACCCGCATGGATATAGGCCCCCACCACACCTTCAGAAGTCGCGCGGCCTGCCTTCTGGGCCGCCGTCGCCTGGCCTCGTTTCCTCAGCACCGTAAAAGCCTTCTCCAGGTCGCCCTGAGCTTCTTCCAGGGCTTTCTTGCACTCCAGCAGGGGAGCGCCACTGATTTCGCGCAGTTTCTTGACGAGCTCAGCGGGTACACTCATCCTTTTATGTCCTCCGCACACCAGAAGAGTGGGCGTAGCCAGCCGCCCCACTCATTTCAAGTTCTTGGTTTGAATTCACCGGCACTAGGGTATGTCAGGCATCGGGGTGCCATCGCCATCCTCGCCCTTTCGAGAACGGCCCTTCGGCTCAATGCCCTTGCGTCTGATCTTGGGGACACGCACCCGGCCGTCGGCGCTCTCCTCAGCCTCCCGCACAGCAGAAGAAAGGTCAATCCCTTCTTTACCCACAAAGAACTCTTCGCCGCTCTGGCTCTCAGGTGGCGGCGCCTCACCGGCCGCTATAGCTGCGTCAAGGCGTTGAGCTTCCAACTCCTCCGCCGCCTTCTCCGCCGCAATCTTTTCTTCTTCCAGTTGTTTATCCACGGCTGCCTGGCGTCCCTCGATAATGGAGTCGGCAACCCGTGAGGTAAATAGCCGGATGGCGCGCAGCGCGTCGTCGTTCCCGGCAATCACGTAATCGACCAGGTCAGGATCACAGTTCGTATCCACGATGCCCACGACGGGGATCCCGAGCTTCCGCGCTTCCTGGACGGCGATCTCCTCTTTGTGGGAATCCACCACAAAGAGCGCGCCCGGAAGTTCCGGCATGTCCTTAATACCGGAGAGGTTCTGCTCCAGATGGTGGCGTTCACGCTCCAGCCGCTGCACTTCTTTCTTGGTGAGCAACTCGTACCGCCCATCCCGACTCATCTCTTCCAGTTCTTTGAGGCGCTGAATCGACTTCTGGATCGTGGCATGATTGGTCAGCAAGCCGCCTAGCCAACGATGGTTGACGTAGTACATGGCGCAGCGGGTGGCTTCCTCGGCTATGGCCTCCTGCGCCTGACGCTTGGTACCCACAAACAACACCGTCTTGCCCTCGCGCGCAAGATCGGTAAGGAACTTGGCCGCCTCCTTAAAGAGCTTCAGTGTCTTCTGCAAGTCGATGATGTAGATCCCGTTGCGTTCCCCGTAAATGTACTCCTTCATCTTCGGGTTCCAGCGGCGCGTCTGGTGGCCAAAGTGAACTCCAGCCTCCAGGAATTCTTTCATCGTAATATTCGCCAAAACTCCTCCTCGCTCTTCGAACAGCCAACCATCAACCCTTGGCGTTGAGCCAAATCGCCCGCCCGGAACGGCAACCGATCGCTGCTAGCGAATGGCTGAAAGCTATCTTTTCGAGAATTGGAACCGCTTGCGCGCGCCCTTCTGCCCGTACTTCTTGCGCTCCTTGGCGCGCGGATCCCGGGTAAGGAAACCGCCCTGACGCAAACGTGGGCGCAGTTCCGGATTGAAAACAATTAAGGCCCGGGCGATGCCCAGCTTCGTTGCACCCGCCTGCCCGTGAATACCGCCTCCCCGAGCATTCACCAAAACGTCGAATTTCCCCGCCAATTCAGCGCTGATCAAAGGTTGCTGGATCTCAGCCCGTAAGGCCTCAGAGGGAAAGTAACTTTGGAAAGCACGGCGATTGACCACTAACTTGCCCTCGCCGGGCCTCAGGATGACTCTGGCTACAGAAGTCTTGCGACGTCCCGTCGCCCTATACTCAGCAAGCGCTGCCACAGATTCTCCGTCTGCCATAAAACTCCTTGGACTTTCAACTAGCGCGCAAGGGAAAGCGGTTCAGGCGATTGTGCGCTGTGCGGATGCGTGCTTCCTGCGTAGACCTTCAACCGCCGAGCCAGCCGGTCGCGCAGCCGATTCTTGGGCAGCATGCCCAGAATCGCTTCCCGGATCAGGCTCTCCGGCCTTTTCTCAAAAAGCTCACGCGCCGTAATCTCTTTCAACCCGCCCGGATATCCGGTATGGTGCCGATAGACCTTTCCGTCCAGCTTCTTCCCTGTAAGGCGAATCTTCTCGGCATTAATGATAATCAACCCACTACGATGATCCTCGTGCGGGGTGTAGTCTGGGGAATCCTTCCCGGTCAACACGCGAGCCGCTCGGGCAGCCAAGCGCCCCAGCACCCATCCCTCCGCATCAACAATGCGCCAGTGAATTTTTCCCCGGCGCGCTTTCGCAAAATAGGTCCCCACTGCACACTCCATCACACGCTGCAAACTGCAAATAAACAATCTTACCTGAGACAACGACTTTTTTCAACAGGCTTCTCACGTGGGTGGTGTGATATTCCTGTGTTGATCGGTTCTAAAGATTTCACACCAGCCCGAGAAGGCAAGAATAGTTCTGCGACCATAGAAGGCGGTACGATGGTTGGTAAAAACAGGCGACCCAATTGTTGATGGAATATTCGAAGCAGTGGCGAAAATGCAATTCCCGGCGAGCGAAAAAATATCTGCCCTCGCGCGCGCAGCAGCAATCGCGCAACCTTACACGTATGAAACAGAAGAGTTGAAAGAATCCGTCTTGGGCTTAAGTCCCCGTGATGTGCTCCAGCACTAGTGTAATCATAACCATTGGCGCTGGCAGGGGCGGAACGTTAATAGCGGTTGATGTAACCAATATCGGCTTGAAGCCCTGCGCGGTTAAAGGCAAAATTAATTGGCCTATCTTGTCAGGTGCTCCAGTGATGACTCTGTATTCTGTTTTTTGAGGCATGGGAAATCTCCTTAGGAGATCACTGCAAAGCCGAGAAGTTCCGGCACCGTCCAAATGTGATCCGTCAATCCCGCCTCCATCGCGGGAGTAACCCGAAGGGTTTGATGAACACGAACAAAATTATACCACGCGAAGTACAGGGCCAACATTGCATAAAGCTTCTCCCACTTTTTCGAGAAAGCATTGGTCAGGCGGGTGAGTCTCCGCATTTGCATTCTCATGGTCAAGTTCTGGCGCTCGACGTGCGAAGTACTAACCTTGCTCATATCAGGGTTTCCAAAGATGGGGACCTTTTTACAGCCGATGCACTCGGCGGGAGAATAGCGGGTTTCACTCTCGGGATTAGCGGAATACAGTTTAACCAATTGCGCAAACTCTACGCCTTGCGCTCCCAAGCTGAGAACAACGGCATCCCGGTAAGGCGCGAATCCGTCCGTAGTGATTTGGAAACTGCCCTGAGTTGCGGCGGCCAGCTTTTCCGTAAAGGCTACAGTATCTCTTTCCGCGCGTCTGCCCAAGTGCCAAGCGAGCACCAACTTACTGTGGCGTTCGATGGCAACAAACGTGTAGGCATCACCAACCGTGATTTCATCTCGCCCCTTTTTGACTTTAGTCTTTTCCTTCATTCCGACGTATCCCCAAAGCTCATCACACTGGACGTCCTTGACTCGCACACCGTGGATGCGTTCGTTCATCAATTGCTCGCATTTCTCGCCCGCAAGGGAGAGAAGATTCAAAATGGTTCGCGGGTGAACGCCAGTTATGCGGGAAGTGGTGCGGACGGAGCAACCCTCGACCAAGTGCTGCAAAACGCTCATAGCTTTTTCTTCGGCCAAGATCATGTCGCCAAGCGGCTTTGGCTGTGGCTCTATGAACGTCTTGTGGCATTGGGGACAGCGATATCTTTGCTGTCCTTTTCGGTCTCTCCCAAACTTCTTAGCTGGGATGTTGCAGGTTTGGCAGGTCATTTTGTGTCCTTTAGCGAGCAACACAAGAATATACAATGGCGCAAGCATTGTCAAGAGAAATCGTGCATTGAAGGAAAAAAAGTTTTTAGCGGGGGTATACAATGATATCCCGCGAGCCGAGAAATAAGCTCCCGTACCCCCTTCGGGTCTGTAGGCATAAAAGGCTTGCGAGGAACAATGCCGTGACGATTGCTGCGGGATTTCGTTTCAACACTGGAATTATTCTATGTGCCGACACCCAGTACTCTGGTGCCGCAAAGACGTTTGAAACTAAACTCTTTCAAATTAGACACAGGGCCGCATCCCTCGTCTTGGCTTTGAGCGGGAGGTACGTGTTTGCGAAGCGTGCGGTTGAACGCATGGAAGCTAACATTGTTGCGATTCCCGAAGACCACTTGAGCAAGGGTAAGATGCAAGATGCCGTCGAAGCAGCCTTACGCTTTGTCTATGACAACCATGTTTATACGCACCCGGACTGGGGAACGGATGATGCGCCCATCTTCAATTTTGTCATTGGGATGTACTCGCCAATTGACGGAGACTTTCTGTTAGCAAGCGACGAAACACTTACGGCGGACATGGGTGACAGTGTTTGCCTTGGCACAGGGGCATACCTCGGAGACTATCTATCGCGAATGTATACCGGAAGATCCGATGAAATCGATAAGGTTTTATCCCTTGCTATCTACATCTTGCAACAGACGAAGTCGTATGACCAATCCTGCGGCGGAGAGAGCGAATTTATAGTGTTGTGGGACGACGGCGGGACCTCGCCCATAGAAAAGCTTGGTATCACAATGGGTGAACGATTTAGTGAGGGATTCCCTACCGTAATACAGCCATTGTTCTATGCACTCGCTGACCAGAAGATGACCGATGATGAATTGCAGCCGTTACTAGATCGAGCGGTGCGGTCCATGAAGGAGTTTCGGCAGGCTGCGCAGCTTGGGGGTCTTGTCGAGGGCTTAAGAAAACGCCTTGCACGGTTAAAGAGAATTACGGCTTCGCCCAACGAGCCCTAGCCGCTTTCTTTGCGATTTGCTGGCGTCGCTTTCGAGATAGACTCGCAGCTCTCGCAATGCCTCCACGTTTCGCACCTTTTAGCCCTGCGGCTTGCGCTTGAGGGTTTTTGGCTTCTGGTGAGTATCCAGGCATGGAAAGCGGGTCGGCCTTGGAAAGGAAGTTATCAAACATACTCTTCGCGGTTTTGATCGGATCGGCCATGCACAAAGTCTAGCACGGCCTGAGTCAGGCGCAAGGGAATCTTATGAGAGAACAACACAATAATGTCACACTACCCTCACGTGGGTAGTGCTCTAATTTTGTGTTGATGGTCAAGATGGACCTGAAAAGTCCGTTGATGGCTCAATAAGCCCACGCTAGGTGGGTAAGTGTGGAACCAAGGGGAACCTAAAGAGGGAACTTACGCCACTCATTCTCATAGAGGTTGACCGAACCCCAGTTGAGTCCCGGATTCGGCTGTGGGCTGCCATCTCGTTTCTGGTGAGGCATTCTTGAGAATCCTTTCTTGGCATCGGCGTGATTAAGTATGAAAAATCGGAGCGGGGCATCATTGCCGAGCGGAGGGACCACGACGACAACGAGGAAAAGGTTTAGTTGAGTTTCCCCTTCGAAGAAAGATTTGTCTATGTAGAAGCCGTAAGCACCCGAGATTCCCTTCACCTGAACCTTGAATGATTCACCACTCGGGGCCGAACACAGCATATCCACGCGACGGGTATTCCCGAGCGTAAAGGTGACATCGTAACCTCTCCGTGATAGCTCAGCGCCGGTAGCCAGTACAGCAGCAGAGGATGTTTGTTGTTTGTCGCGTTCGCGATGAGGCGTCATGGAATGCTTGCTCCTTCATTTGACGGTAGTGGTACAGTTTGAGAATTATTTAGGAGATTATGGCAATTAGATTGCCGACAATGGAGCAGTTTCCCATTCAAAGACCAAGAAGCATTCGGCTGGAATTCCCGCATGAATGGCTTCATCCAGCCAACGTCTCTGACTTTTAAGAATCTTGTCTCTCCGTTTGCGCTTTACTTCTACGAAAAGATATTGTCCTTCACTCCAAGCGAGAACATCTGGACAGCCAGAACGCCATTTCTGGCCCCCGTTGGCCCTATCTAGAAATCTTTGCGCGTGCTGAGGTAGGTCGCAAGCATGTGGTGGAAGGAACTGCCGAAACCTTTTGCTGTAAGTGTCAATCCAGACACCTTGCCATCCTTGAGTCTGAATCAGCCGGAGTATCGCCAGTTCTGCAAAAAGCGGCTCGCCATGGCAATCGAGCAGGGCTTTACCACCATACGTATCAGATATTGGCTGGCCTTTCCAAAGCTCGAAATTGTGAAAGCAGACAGCGAGAGACACCGTTCTGCTTGATGGGAGGGTCAGAGCTAGAGGGGACGCTGAATAGGCCGCGAGGGGATTCATGAATCTCACTTTTTTGCAGGCCGACTTTATCAAGCATCTCTTCGATTGTCCAGACGTGATCGGTGATTCCCGCTTCCATTGCGGGTGTGACTCTTAGCGTCTTGTGAATCCGGCAGAAATTGTAGTGCATGAAGTGGAGAGCGACTTGATAAGCGTGGTTCTGCTGATTCCGATGAAGGTG
>DLMI01000092.1:92105-96109 GCA_002478145.1 Acidobacteria bacterium UBA7540 | reverse complement strand
ACGAACGGCGCGTCGGCTGCAGCCGGAAGCGCGCTGAGCAGCTTCGCCATGGCCAACGGGACACAACATGTCTATTTCGTGGCCAGCAGCCAGCATCTCCACCAACTCTATTATGACAGTGCGAAGGCGGATGCGAAGTGGCACGACGAGGACCTGACGGGCTTCACGAACGGCGGGTTGGCTGCAGCCGGAAGCGCGCTGAGCAGCTTCGCCATGGCCAACGGGACACAACATGTCTATTTCGTGGCCGACAACCAACATGTCCACCAACTCTATTACAACAACACGAAGTGGCACGACGAGGACCTGACGGGCTTCACGAACGGCGGGTCGGCTGCAGCCGGAAGCGCGCTGAGCAGCTTCGCCATGGCCAACGGGACACAACATGTCTATTTCGTGGCCAGCAACCAGCATCTCCACCAACTCTATTATGACAATGCGAAGGCGAATGCGAAGTGGCACGACGAGGACCTGACGGGCTTCACGAACGGCGGGTTGGCTGCAGCCGGAAGCGCGCTGAGCAGCTTCGCCATGGCCAACGGGACAGAACATGTCTATTTCGTGGCCGACAACCAACATGTCCACCAACTCTATTACAACAACACGAAGTGGCACGACGAGGACCTGACGGGCTTCACGAACGGCGGGTCGGCTGCAGCCGGAAGCGCGCTGAGCAGCTTCGCCATGGCCAACGGGACACAACATGTGTTTTACCTTAATTAGCTTGGCTTGGGCGGGCGGCCGACCCACTGGCCGAGAGTGCATCGGCCAAAAAACCGGCTGACGTGCCCACGTTTCGCGTCCTTTCCGAAACGTGGGGCCACTCCCATGGCAGCAGGTAGCGGGTAGCCAGGGTCAGTGTATTCCTGACCGCGGGTTCTTGAAGTTGTCGGAGCGTTTCGGAGTTGGTGCTCCTCTCAGGGCGTGTCTCACGTTCACCGCTTGCGTCTTTCGGACCGCGTCTTCCTTCTCAACGTCAACCTTCGGGCCGAGGAGCAGGCATTGGGGTGATTCCGGTTTACACACTCGGGCGTTTGATGCCGAATTTTTCCAGGCGATATTGGAGCGTGCGGAAGGTCATGCCCAGCAGTTGGGCGGAGCGGGTGATGTTCCAGTTAGAGCGCTGGAGTGCCTCCAGGATCTTGGCCTTCTCGTGTTCTTCCCAGGAGCCCTCGGGGATGATCGGACGGAGTGCTTCGTCGGCAGGTTGGGCCGGGGCGGCAGCCATAGCCGGGGCACGTTGAAGGACTTCCGGGGGAAGGTCCCGAAGTTCGACACCTTCTGTCTCCCCGAGGACCACGGCGCGCTCCATGGCCCATTCAAGCTGTCGAATGTTTCCCGGCCAGGAGTAATTCCTTAGTGCCTGAATCGCTTCCGGCGAGATCTTTTCCACCCTGCGCCCGGAGACGAAGGCTGCTTTCCTCATAAAATGAAAAGCCAGCGTATCGATGTCATCCCCCCGTTCCCGCAGGGGTGGGCAGTGGATGGGGATGACGTTTAATCGGTAGTAGAGGTCCTCGCGAAACCTGCCTTCTTTGACGCCTTGTTCGAGGTTCTTGTTTGTGGCCGCGATGATGCGCACATCCGTTTTGATGGCTTCGGTGCCGCCCACGCGCATGAACTCATGTTCCTGAAGCACGCGAAGTATGTTGGTCTGCATGCCCAGGCTGGTGTCTCCGATTTCGTCCAAGAACAAAGTGGATTGGTGAGCTCTTTCGAACAAGCCTTTTTTTTGCTGATGGGCGTCCGTGAAGGCGCCTTTCTCGTGTCCGAAGAGCTCGCTTCCCAAAAGGGTTTCGGTGAGCGCCGCGCAGTTGATGGCCAGGAATGGGCGTTCGGCCCGCGGGCTGTTGCGGTGAATCTCGCGTGCCACCAGTTCCTTGCCCGTACCGCTCTCCCCGAGGATTAGGACCGTGTGAGCCGTGGGAGCGACCTTCAGAATCATGCGCATCATGGCCTTAGTCGCCGGTGAGTCACCCAGGATGGTGCGCTTGAGTGTTGCCTGGCGTTCGAAAACCTCGTCCACCACGCTCAGCAGTTCCGCCCGGTCAACGGGTTTCTCGAGATACTGGTAAACGCCCCGGCGGGTTGCTTCCACCGCCGACTGGATGGAAGGGTAACCGGTGATGAGGATTACGGCGACGGTCGGGTCCTCTGCCACGATCTCACTCAGCAATTGAATTCCCGTCATGCCGGTGAGGTTCAAATCGGTAATGACCAGATCGAAGCGGTGATGATTGAGCAAGCGGAGAGCCGCTTCGCCGCTGGGAGCGGTGTCGGTGGCGTAGCCCTCATCTTGCAGGATGTCGTGATAGATTTCGCGTTGCCGCTGCTCGTCGTCGACTACCAGGATACTTCCGGAAGGCATCGTGGATTGTCCTCACTTGGCGGGGGAGGCAGCGAGTGCTGCGTGCTCGGGCCGCGCGGGTTGAGGAAACGGAAGTTGGACCACGAGGTCTGTGCCGGGCGTGTCGCCGTTGTCGACGAAGACCCGCCCCGTGTGGTCCTCAATGATTTTCTTGGCGATGGCCAGCCCCAGGCCGAAGCCGGTAGCTTTGGTCGAGTAAAAAGCCGCAAAAACTTTATCCCGTTCGGCGGGGGGAATGCCGGGCCCGGTGTCGGCAAAATGCAGATCGAGGGACTCTTCGCCGTTGAGCGCCTTGGTGATAACCGCAAAAATGCGGACCTGGCCTCCCAGAGGCATAGCCTGGATGGCATTGGTAAGAATGTTCAAGAAACAGGTCTTTATCTGAGCCGAGTCCAACCGGAAAATCGGCAGCTCCTGCGCGAGGTCCAGTTCGATCTTGATATTCTGGTTGCCCGCTTGCTTCTCGACCAGGGCCATTGCTTCGGTGAGGGTGGCCCTGAGGTCACAAGGGAGCAGGGTGGGCGGAGCCTGACGCCCGGCTGCCAGCACGTCGTTCACGAGGTGATTCAGGCGGCTGATTTCGTCCTTGATGTTGGTAAGGTTCCGCTCCATTACACGCGCCGCGCGGTCGTCGCCGTAAAAATGCTTGGCGCGGATCTGATCGATGGTGAGGTTGATGAAATTCAGCGAGTTGCGAACCTCGTGCGCCACCGTAGCTGCGAACCGGCCCAGCAGGGAGAGTTTTTCCGCCTCATTCAAGCGTTCCTGGAGCGCCCGGTTTTCCCGCAACCGCTCGACCATCTGGTTGAACGTCTGAGCCAGGCGGCCCATCTCGTCCGAACCCCTGGAAGGCAGCGAGATATAAAGGTTCCCTGCGGCCACCTGCCGCGCGCCAGCCACCAGTTGCTCAATCGGCTTGGTGAAAAGGAAGGCCAGGTAAAGCACTACGCACAACGCCGCCAGCATCGTTCCCAGAATCCAGTAAAGCCGCTGCTTGTACCACAAGCGGGATAAGGTTGTTACCCGGTCGCTTTCACCTTTTATTACGGCGTACCCGATCACTTTATCGCCGAGCACCAGAGGGTATTGAATTACAAAGGCGGTTTGGTCAATCGCAGGGTACGGATCGAGCTCCGGAAACTCTGCGGGAAGACGCACCAGGTCCTTCCTGGTTTCAAGGCGCCTCTTCTTAATGGGGATCTTCTTCCCGACCTGCCCGGGATTCGTGCTCGCCACGACCTTGCCTTCAGTGGAGGTAGTGGAAACACTGGCGAGCCCCAGATCCTCCAGTTTCTTCTGGTAGATCTTCAGCGCGTCATCCACGCTGGTTTTGGGGGGAATCTGAGTCTGCGCAAGCTGGCTGAAGGTTAATAACCGCGATGTCTCCCCAGCCACATAATTCAGGATCTCGCGCCGATGCTTGACATAGTTCCAGGTAAGAATAGCGCCGGTGCACGTCATGGTGAGAAACATCACCAGGGCAAGGCGCGTGCGGAAACGGAGATTGAAGTGTACGGACTTCAAAGCCGCTCTCTCGGTATTTCCTTATTTCTGACTTCACATTCTATCGCAATGGTTGCGCGGCGTCAATGAAGCCGGCGAATGCTGGAACATGGAAACTGGAAACTGGAAAACG
>DLMI01000092.1:60266-91975 GCA_002478145.1 Acidobacteria bacterium UBA7540 | reverse complement strand
GAATTGGAAAATGAAAACTGGAAGACCGAAACTTGATGGCTGTGGGTGCATGGTTCTGAAATCTGAAATCTCAAATCTCAAATTTCCTCTCGGGGTCTCAACCACCCCAAGGGCGCGGGTTGGGCGGTTCTCCCCTCGGGGTGCCAACCACCCAAAGTGGCGCGGGTTGGGCAGTGTGTGAGCCTCCGGATCCCGCGCCACCCTGCGCGATGGCATACAGCGTACTTCGAACCGTAGCCTGCGTAGCACGGCTATCTTGGCCGTGTGCAACCGCTCGCGCAATTGCAGGATGGGTATTATTAGTCTCATCAAGCTAGGCCTCCCGAGTACACTCAGGAGAATGAAACCTGTGCAGCCCCCCGGAATATTCGGCGTGCATGCCTTCGCCACCCAACCTCCCGCCCCGATACCGCATCTTATGGACGTTCACAGGGCCTTCAGAGAATGTCGAAAAATGCTGCGGTTGATACGTGTGGATAGCTTATGGGCGAAACACTTACCGCTTCGGGACGCCCGCAGGACGGGGACCGCAAGGCTCAAAGGCTCGGCGCGTTTGGGGATGGGGGCTGCCCAGGCGGAGGATTACATCCGGGCGGAGACTGAAAAACAGAGAGCATCTCAACCATCATGCATCGGAAGGCTTCAGCAACACCGCTCGCCGCCTGTTCTTGTTTAAGTTTCAACTCCTCGCCGAAGAGGTCCAGATTATCTTCCAACTGCTTGCCGAGCTGGGCGGCGGAGGCTTCCATGATCTCATCCGCCACCTGCTGCTGTTTTTCCTGAATCCTCTCAAGCCAATTCTGTTCGATATTGCCCGCAGCTTTCTTGAGGCTAGCCTCGATTTGCTCCGGCAAGGCCCGAGATTCGCTGCGCAGTTTCTCCAATGTGCTCTTCAGCAACTCCTCTGACTGTTCTTGCAAAGTCTCCAGGGAAGCCCGGGTCTTCCCTTCGAGTTGCTGGAGTTGTAATTCGACGCGCGAGCCCATTCGCGTTTCCCAATCACTGAGCGCAGCTTGGGTGGACTTCATATGCTGTTCTGCAAGAAGCGAACTTTCCGCCAGAGCTTCGGCAACGTCGGTCTTGACCTTGCAGGGAATCTGCGCCGACTCCTTTTCGATCAAGTTGAGGAGGCTGCACAACATGTTCACCTGCTGTTGCACCAGATCGGTAACCTCTCCCATCACCTGCCCGAGGTCTTCCTGGAACTTGGGAAGGGCCTGGGCGGATTCTTCCCCGAGCGACTTTCGCAAGCCGTTTAGCGCCTCCATGTCCCGCCCCACTTGTTCGGAAACCCCACGGATGGCCTGGTTGGCGTCACTCTTCGCTTTGGCGAGGGTCTTGGCGGATTCCTCCTGCACTTCTTCACGAAGATCCTTCAACGCGTTCGCCTGCCGTTCTATCTGGCCCGAGATTTCTCCGATCGTCTGGGTGGCAGCACCCTTCACGTTGGCGAGAGTCTGTAAAGACATTTCCTCGTCCGCCTTGCGAAGATCATTTAGCGCGCTCGCCTGCCGTGCCGCTTGTTCGCTGACAGTTTGGAGGGCCTGAGTAAGGTCGCTCTTCATCCTGGCCAGGGCCTCTGCACATTCCTGTTCGAGAGCTTTCCGAAAACTGCTTAGCGCCGACTTCTGTTGTTCGCCTTCAGCGTTCGCGAGTGATTCCTCAAGTCTCTTGGTGCAGTTGTCACCGGATGTCTCAGCGCGTTCGCCAAGCCGTACTTGAAATTCTTCCAGAGCGTAATCGGTGGCGCTGGAAACTGCATTGAGGGCTGAGCGACCGGCGCTTGAAAGTCGTTCTTCAGTCTCTGCCGTCACATTCTTGCCGGAAGTCTTGAGTTCTTCGCCCAACAGTATGAGCGTGTCCTCGGCCTGCTTTTGCAGTTGTCTAGCCGTGGCCTCCGCTACCTCGTCAGCGGTTTTCTGGAGTTGGGCCTCAAACTCGACAGCGGATTTGGACCACGCCGTGGCGATTTCCGCCTGGGCAGACGCGAGGGTGGTTCCAGAGATGCGGTGGCTCTCTTTTTGGAATTCCGAAGTGGTGGATTGAAGCATACGGCCGAGTTGCGCTTGCCCTTCTTCAATCAAGCGGCTGAGTTGACCCTGAATACCCTCTCCTGCTCTTGCTGACTGTTCTTCAGTCACGGAGTACACCCGCTCTAGAGCTCCCTGAATTAAGGGTTCCAAAGCCGCTGCGACTTCTTCTTGCACGCGTCTTTGGGTGAGGGCGATCGACTCGTCTGTCACGGAGTCGATCTCCTCTCTGACCTTCATCTCCAGGTCGGCCATCGCAAGCTCAACAATCTTCGGCCTGTTCTCCTGAATCTCTCTCAAGATCCTTCCCCTCTCATCCTGTACCGCCTGCTTCAGTTCTTCGAGCTCTGCAACGAGTTGCTGCGTCTCCGCACGGCAGGCTTGCAGATCCCCTTCCAGCGTCTTCACGTGTTCCTCAACAGAACTCTCACCCTCATCGAAGTTCTCTGCGGTGTCCTGCAGATTGGTTTGCGTTAGCAGGCCAATTGGACGACTTAACTCTTCCGGTTTTTCCTGAAACAGTCGCAGCTCATTTTCGCCGGCGGCTTCGATCGGCTGAGTGAGGCGGGTCAGGGTGGCCGCGATTGACCCATTCGATTCCTCTGCCGGCAGCGCGGGGGTCTCTACTGCAACAGGCAGTGGCGACGGTTGAGGTGTTTGCATGGTCGGTGGGGCGAGGGACGGACCAGTTCTGCCGGTTTCGGCAGGTTTCAGTGAAGGGCTGGCGTAAGGGACGGCGAATTTCAGTGCGGTAGGTTGCCCTGGAGAAGAGGCGGCCCCCGCCGGCATCCGTGGACTGTGAATCTCCAGGCGGGGTGCTGGGAGTGTACTTTCCTGCTGGTCATAGGGAGGAAACGCGATGCCCCAAATGTCGTGCGACCCCACCAATTGGAAGCCGATTTCATACGGTTCTTCGCCCGCCCGTTTCTCACCCACCCAGACGACCCTAATCCCCACTGTTTGCCCCACGATCGGGTTATGGAGGGTCATTTCGGAGCCCAGACTCAGGACGCACTTGGTGGCAATCTTTCCGCCGAACTTGTCGATAACGATGGTCCTGGTCTTCTCCGTGAATTCAACGCCATTTGCGTCTTTTCCGCTCAGCGTAATGGGTAACGCGATCGCAAGCCTGCCGATTGCGCGACCTGCGATACCTTGTGTTTCCACTTGCCACGCACTTGTAGAGTCAGCCATGGGTGCACCTTTACAGTTGAGAAGGTACCGTTTCTCAAATCTCCTGAATCATTTTGTCTTCCGCCTTTTAATGTATTAGAAAAGCTTCATCTAAGAAACAGACCAAAAGTACTAAGTGGAAGGGGGCTTTTTTGATCTGCCCTCTGTACTGTCTGCACTGCGGCCCTCTGGCAGGTTGCCGAAAAATGGCAGCTAGTAACAACGTCGCCGTCCGCGAGTGGCGCAGACTTGCCCCTCCCTCCTGCGCGCCACACGCGGAACCAGCCCGCCTCAGAAGTTGTGGGAGAATTTTTGAAGGACTTTCTCAGCATACGGACACGGAGGCGCAGAGAACTGAAAAGAATGCGCGGCTTCTCCGTCTCTGGGTGCCTGGGTGGTGAAAGCAGTCGATTGTTTCGCAGCGCGGCCTGCGGCCGCAACCCAAATTTCAATTTCGGCTCCTCAGCAGAATCTGTGGGTGCATTGTGGTTCAGGGAGCGTGCCCAGGTTGTGATAGAGCGCGACTTCGGCAGCGTGGAAGGTCCGAAATCCGTATGCCTTTCTCAGAGTTAACTTCAGCCGGTCATTCAAATCCTCGGTGGGGCCACTGGAGATCGTCCGCCGGGCTCGAAACCAGTTGAGCAGGAGTTCCGGATGGCGCCGAAGCAAGCGCGCTGTGCACCTGGAACGAACCGGAAACCGCTGAAAACGCTTGCAAATAGCAGTCCCAGGGTGCGCCAGCATACCGTCTCCATTAGAGGCAAGCTCCAGTAGGTTCATACGGTGCGCTGCCGTCCTGAACGTAATGCCTTTCTACTAGGCGCCCCCTAACCCGGCATAGCCGGAACCAAACAGGAGATTTGGACGCTTTCAAAACATCCCTCTAAGCCGCATAAACACAGGCTGAAACGCCATCGGCTCAAAATGTCCTGCCACAAAATGTCAGAATCCTACGACAAAGGTAATAAAGGATATATCGTATCCGAAAAAGGACACTATTTTTCTCTTGACAAGGCATCCTTGCTGGGTTAAATTCTAACTCGTTTGTAAGCGTTTACGCTTTTCTCCGAAGCTCGGAGTACCTAGATCTCACCAAGCGGTCAACTCAAGAGCTTCTTGTTCGACTTCGTCGGGTCTGGTCAAAGCTCCAAAGCAAATGCTAGCAAAAGGCGCACAGCCTCCTCCGACCTCGCCAGTGAGCATCCGGCGTTGCGGAGGGGACTGTGCGGGATTTTCCTTTTCAGGAGGGATAATAATGAAGATCCGTCATAGGGGTGCACGCGCACTGGCGCGTGCAACTACAATTTTACTGCTAACGCTTCTTTGGGCTGGCACAGCCCATGCTCAGTTCAGGGGCAGTATTAAAGGCGTGGTTCAAGACCCGAGCGGCGCTGGCGTGCCCAGCGCAAAGATCGAACTCTTGAACACCGCCACTGGGGTTTCCAGCACCACCACGTCAGACGCTGCGGGGAATTACGAATTTGTGAGTCTGGCGCCAAGCGCGTATCAGGTTACAGTTGACACTGCCAGCTTCGTCAGAGAAGTGGTCAAGGTCACCTTGGACACCAACCAAACTTTGAACGTGCCTATTACCCTCACGCTAAAGGCAGTAACCCAGACTGTCGAAGTGACGGGGGCGGCGCCCGTCTTGAACACGGCAGAGACCCGCAACCAGATGACAATCGAGAATCAGACTGTTGCCGAGTTGCCCGTCGCCGGCCGCCAGTTAGTTACGTTAGCCAACATGGCGCCCGGCGTCACCGGATTGGGAAGCGTGGGCAACGGTGTACCCGGCGCGGCCGGGACGCCAGGGTCCGGGGTGGACAATTACTCGACGGAGACGCAGCTTGACGCCAGCGCCAACGGCGAAGGCCAGATGTCGAATATGTGGGTTGTAGACGGACTCGACGTCACCAGCGGAATCCGCCAAGGGATCCTAAATCTGACCCCCAACCCCGACTCGATTCAGGAAACCGCCATCCAGGTCAATACGTTTACGGCTGAATCTGGCCGGTCGGACGGAATCCAAACATACATGACGACGAAATCCGGGACCGACAAATTCCATGGTATCGTCGATGATTATTTCAACTACCAGGGTATGTTCGCCCGTGGGGATTTAGGTCCCCCCACGTACGCGGGGTTTCACAGTAACAATATCTCCGCCGGAATTGGCGGCCCCGTGATCCCGCACAAACAGTTTTTCTTCTTCTTTGACATCGAGCCCTTGCGCTCGTCTAAGGCCACGACCACGGGTGGTGAAACGTTCGCCGATCCGGCGTTCACCTCGTGGGCTCAGGCGAATTTCCCGAGCACGATCGGCACGGGTTTGTTGGGCAAATACGTGCCTGCTCATCTGAGCAACGTCACTGTCGGCAAGACAGCGGCTCAGGATCTAATCGGGGCGGCGGGGTGCCCGGCCGGCCAGACAACGATACCCGTCACCGCTACGGTTTCCATCCCGTGCTCGCTGGACATGATCGACAGCGGTGTGTTTAATGGCACGGCCGTTCGGAATGGGACCCAGTGGTTCGTCCGCATCGACAAGTATTTCAAAAACGACCGAATCTACGGCAGCTTTTACCGCACGACTTTGAGTTACGGTGAGCCGACAGCCGTGCCCCAGTTCTCTCCCGCCAACAACCAGAACTGGGAACGCGCCTATCAGTTTAATTGGACCCACACCTTCTCTCCCACCACGTTAAACGAAGTGAATTTCGGTGGTAGCCGTGTGGAGGGTACGCTCGGCAGTGGCGCCCCTGATTACACGGTCCCTGACATCGCCGTCACGGGGATCAATGCTGACGGAGGTAATGCCTTTGGCGTGGGCTTCGCCCAAGGTGATTTCATTCAACACAACTATCACTGGCAGGACGTCCTAACCCACATCCGGGGAGCGCACACGCTGAAGTTCGGCTACCAGGGGTGGTTTGGCGATGACGTAGAGCCCTTTCAAGGGCCGTACTCCACGCCGACCATCTCTTTCAACGATTTAACGGAGCTGGTCCAAGACGCTCCGGCAAGGGAAGCCGGCCCCATGTACGACCCGACGACGGGCAAACCGTTGTTGTGGTCATGGAACGCGGCATCCAGCACCTGGGGACTCTTTGCCCAGGATGTTTGGAAGGCGAAGAAGAACCTGACCTTAACGCTGGGCCTGCGATGGGATGACTCGGGCAACCCTTACACCCGTAGTTCCAGCACGGTGTTTGGGAATTACTATCTGGGTCCGTCCACATCTCCCAATGCCAGTTTCACCCCGTACGAGAACACGGTCGCGAATGGCTTTGCTAAGTCGACGTACAACGCCCTCAATCATTCTGTGAGCGATCTCCTTAGTCCCACCATTGGATTTGCGTGGGATCCAACGGGGAGCGGCAATTGGGTTCTGCATGGCGGATTCGGCATCTACAACAATTGGCTGACGCAAGCCAACGTCCAAGAGGAATTTCGAGGCAATCCCCCGGGGGGCGTGGAGCCGACTTTTTTTGCCGGCGGGACAACGATCAACGGAGTAGAGATTGCTGGGCCTCCTATACTCGCTCTTGGAAACTCCAACAAGCCCCCCTTCGGGTATACGGTTCCGAGCTTCACGGCGGGGCTCAACAGTGTGGGCGGCATTACGGGGCTTGACTTCCCTATCGGAGGCATAAACCCGAACTTGAAGTCGCCGAGGGCCGATATTTGGGCGTTGACCCTGGAGCGAAAATTCGGAAGCCGATACGTCGCCAGCGTTGGTTATTCGGGATCTCACTCGTACGATTCGGTGGGCAACAGCAACCAGCAGGGCATCGTTAGTTACGGAGTCGACATCAACGCTTATCAGGGCGACTTGATTCAACACGAAAGCCTGTCTCCGACTCGGATCAATCCAAGCTTCGGCTCCATTACGTACGCAGACAACAATCGCTACGGCAATTACGAGGCTGTGTTCTTTGATTTCCGCGGCCGATTCTCCCACGGGTTCTTCGATGCCTCGTATACGCGCTCGCAGTCCAAGGATGATGCGGGCAATTACCCCATAGCCCCAGGGCAGGTCGCTGCAGGTCTCGACCCGGGGAACTATTATGGCCCCTCTCCCTGGGATGCTCCGAACCGCTTCTCGCTCACCCTCAACTATTCGCTTCCCGGCCTGAATCACGGAAATGGATTGGTCGGTCATCTGACCGGCGGCTGGGGAGTTAGCGGCACGAGCATTTTGCAGTCCGGCTACCCGTTCACCGTAGTGAATACCAACTCGTTCATTCCCGTATGTGCCGTAAGTGCCCATTGCCCCTCGGTGAGCAATCCGATTACCGGACTCGCCGCAAATAGCGGCGACTATAACGCGGATGGAGACAGCTTGGCTTACCCGAACGCTACAAATTATTCCGAGGCGACGTCTCGTAACGCTTTCCTCAACACCGGGGTCTTTACCCCTGGTCAATTTACTCAGCCCACCCTGGGATCGGAAGGCAACGAGAAGCAGAACGCCTTCCGCCAACCCTACTTCGCGGAGACGGACGCTGCTTTCTATAAGAACAACCGAATCAAAGAAAGCATGAATCTGCAGCTTCGCTTTGAATTCTTCAACCTCTTCAACCGGCAAAACCTTGGCAACGTGGATGCGAACCCGCCGGATGCAACCTTTGGGAAGGTAACCTCAGCACAGCTCCCGCGATGGTGGGATGTCGCCATCAAGTTGACGTTCTAGCAAGTCGTTAGGAAAGAACCGTAGCTCAGGTTGAAGGATTAAGACCCGAGCTACACGCCGTCCGTGGGGAGCTTCTGCCATGCAGGCAGAAGCTCCCCTGGACGGAGATCATGTTTCCAGACCTCGCAAGTCGCTCAAAGCCTGGCCATGACGCTAATTCCCCCCCCAGACACCGCCAGGCCCCGAAAGGGAGTATGCTTAGCGTTGCCGGTGGCCGGCACGGCTCCGGCCGAGGTGGCAGTGCGAGCCAGAGCGAAACCACTTGAGCAAGTGTTTCAGTCCCTTTTATCTCCGCGGCGGAAGCGCGTGGCGGCCTCCCGCGTGCGATCGAGGGTTTTCGCTGGGTTTCTTTCCGTCGCCTTTTGGTTCTCGCTTGCCGCGCTCACTCGCGCGCAAACCAGCCCCCCTCCCACTCCGCAGTCCGTCGTGCAGGCGCTCGAGTCCCACGACAATGCGCGGGCTCTGCGCCTGGCCCAGGATTTGGCGCGCGCCCATCCCACCGACCCGCGCGCCTGGACCTTACAAGGGATGGCCTTCCAGGGCCTGGACCGGCCCCAGGAGAGCCTGGCGGCCTTCGAGCACGCGCTCCAAATCGATCCGAACAACCGCGCCGCGCTGGAGGCCGCCGCGCAGCTTGAATTCCAAGCTGGCAGCCCCAAGGCGCTGCCTTTCCTGGAGAAGCTGCTTCGCTTGAACCCCGATGACCAGACGTCCCACGCGATGATGGCGGCACTCGCCTTCAAACGAAAAGACTGCACCACCACCGTTGCGCACTACCAAGAGAGTCCTCAGGTGGTGGCGAATAATGTTCCGGCTCTCGCGCAATTCGGCGCCTGTCTGGTTCATTTGCATCGCGCTGCGGAAGCGCTTCCGGTCTTCCAGCGGATTGCTGAACTTCGGCCCCAAGATCCGGAGGCCCTCTATAGCTTCGGGCTCGCCCAGTACGGTGCGCACAACTACGCGGATGCCATTCGCACCCTGCTGCCCCTCACGGAGGATGGTCCGGAAAGGCAAAGGGCGGCGGCCTTGAATCTGATCGCGGCGGTCTACGAAGCCGATCAGCAGACGCCCCTGGCGGTCGCGGCCTTGCAGAAGGCTATCAAGCTTGCCCCAGGCGACATTGATAATTATCTTGACCTGGCCACCCTCAGCTTGGATCATGGGTCCTTCAAGGTGGGCGTCGATGTGGTCAGCGCCGGATTGCACGCCCTGCCCGATTCCGCCCCTCTCTATCTTGAGCGCGGCGTCCTCGAGGTGCAGATGGACCACTACGACGAGGCGGACGCCGATTTCCGCAAAGCCGCAGCCTTGAACCCCCTCCAGAATGACAGCTCCGTGGCGCTGGGCATCTCGCTCCTCCAGGAAAACAAACTGGACGAGTCTGTGCAGGTTGTGAAGCAGCGTCTCGCGAAGGCGCCCGACGATCCCATCCTCAACTATCTTCTCGCTGAACTCCTCATCCGCAAGGGCGTCCAACCCGGCACGCCCTCCTTTCAGGAGGCAGAGGCTGCCGCCCAGCGTGCCGTGCGCAGCAAGCCGGGTTTTGCCCTTGCCGAAGATGTCCTCACCGAGCTTTACCTGCGTTCAGGAGAGACGGGTCTTGCGGAGAGAACCTCACGTCTTGCGTTGAAGTCCGATCCCAACGATCAGTCCGCCCTTTACCACCTGATCGTCTGCCTCCGGAAGAAAGGTGATCTGACGGAATTGCCGCAGCTCGTGCAAAGGCTGGCGGAGGCCACCGCAGGGTTACGACAGCAAGAAGAGGCGCGGAACCGCTTCAAGCTGGTTGAAGAAGAGGGCGGCCGAAATCCCCAGAGCAGGGGGATTCCATGATGCCCTGCTGGCCATTGTCCCGAAGCAGGCAGCGTAGAGTCTCGCCTTCCAGAGGCTCTGCGGCTTGTGCGCGTGCGACCGTGGTAAAATCCGCTTTCACCTCCTGCTTGTGTGGCGCGAATTCGTTTTGCGCAGCATAGTAGAGCGAAGGCGTACTTAGGAGCTTTGCAATGAGAGATATCAATCATTTCCATTTCATAACCTTTTTCCTGATACTTTCAGTCTTTCCCTCTCGGGCCAATCCCCAGATGACGAGCAACACCCCAGCCGGGGAATCAAGTACGGGACAGGTAAGACTGGTCGACATCCCGCTCAAATCCGTCGAGATCCATGACGGTTTCTGGTCGCCGCGCATTGAGGTTAATCGGACGATAACCCTCGAGCACGTCTACCGCGAACTCGAACAGACGGGGTCGATTCGGAATTTTGATATTGCGTCGGGCAAAGCCAGCGGCAAGTTTGGAGGGCCCTGGTGGAGCGATTCGGACGTCTATAAGTGGATCGAGGGAGCCAGCTACAGCCTCGCCAAGCATCCCGATCCCGAGCTCGAGGCGAAGGTCGAAAGTCTGATCCAGAGGATTGCCGCAGCGCAACAAAAGGACGGATACATCGACACGTTTATCCTGGTTGTTGAACCCGATATGCGCTGGAGAAACCTCGCCTTCTTTCACGAGCTTTTCTGTGCGGGTTCGCTTTTTGAAGCCGCCGTAGCCCACTACGAAGCCACAGGAAAGCGGCCATTGCTCGACGTGGCAATCAAATATGCTGACTACATCGATTCCTACTTTGGGGAGGGAAAGCACGATGGCATTCCCGGCCACGAAGAGGTGGAACTGGCTTTGGTTAAGCTTTATCGCCTGACCCACCAACCGCGCTACCTCCGTCTGGCGGAATACTTCGTGAACAAGCGCGGTTCCAAGCCCTCGGTCTTCGAGGAGCAATACCGGCTATTGCCTTCGCCCAGAGCCGTGGAACTCCTGGGACACCAAATGGACATCAAGGGTTTCTACAAGAGGTTCTTCCTCCACGACCCGTCGGTGTTCGACACCAGGTACTCGCAAGACTACCTGCCGGTTCGACAACAGCGGGAAGCCGTCGGGCATGCCGTGCGCGCCATGTACCTCTACTCGGCGATGGCGGATCTGGCTTACGAAACGGGCGATATCAGCTTGCTTCAAGCCCTCCAAAGCCTGCACGACAGCGTCACCCTGCGGCGAATGTATGTCACGGGAGGAATTGGCCCCTCCGAGCATAATGAAGGTTTTACCGCAGATTACGACCTTCCCAACGACAATGCTTACCAGGAAACCTGCGCTTCGCAAGGCATGATTCTGTGGAATTACCGCATGCTGAAGCTGACGGGCGACAGCCGATACTCCAATGTTATGGAACTATCTCTTTATAATGCGCTCGCCGCCGGAGTCTCCTTGAGCGGAAACACGTTCTGCTATGTGACTCCGCTGGCCAACCAAGGGGACATGGCGCGACAGCCTTGGTTTGGAGTTCCCTGCTGCCCCACGACCATTGTCAGGTTCCTCCCTTCCCTGGGGAAGTACATTTACAATCAGTCATCGGACGGGTTATGGGTGAATCTCTATATTTCAAGTACGATCCATACCCGAATAGGTAACAAGGATGTCCAGCTTCAACAGGCATCGAATTATCCGTGGGATGGAAATGTAAAGTTATCGGTCAATGGCCCCGGTCCGGAAGAGTTCACTCTCCATTTGCGAATCCCTGATTGGTGCACCCAAGCGTCTGTGACAGTGAATGGCGCCGTAGTTCACCCCGTCATGTCAAAAGGATATGCGGAGATCCACCGCGCTTGGTCAAATCGGGACACCCTCGAGCTCTCGCTTCCCATGCAGGTTCAGAAACTGCGTGCCAACCCGAAGGTCCTTGAAGATCGCGGCAAGATCGCCCTGAAGCGTGGTCCCCTGATTTATTGCCTGGAACAGCCCGACATGGCTGCGCCGGTCGATCAAATGGTCATTCCAACTGAAACGAAGTTCGAACCTGAGTTTGAAGCAAATCTCCTGGGTGGAACGGTCGTGCTGAAAGGGCAGGCGATGCAGAAGCAGTCTGTGGATTGGCATGACGTTCTGTACAAGCCCATGGCAGATTCTCCCGGGCTCCTCACCCCAACCCCCATCACGGCACTTCCATATTGCCTCTGGGGTAATCGCGGTCTCGCGAAGATGACGGTCTGGATTGACTCTCAGCCCTGAGCTGCATGTTTTCCACGATCGCAGGAAAGCTGAGTATGCCGCTGGCCCGCAAGAACGGCGGGCGTCTACCCGCTTGATTTCCGCAACCATGTGCTCGCGGTCGCATTCAAGCCCCGCGCAAACGTCGTCATTCCCGTCCCGCCGTGGCGGCCGAGAAATAGATCCAGCGCCGCCGGGGACGGAGATGTGTCTGACGAAACTGGACGGGAAGGCCGCGGCCGGCGGTTTAGGGACTCACGTTTGGCAGCCCCGGCCCTGTCCCGAGCCGCTGGACCCAGGCAACGAAAAAATAGGGCGCGGGAGCTCCGCGAAGGATGTATGCTGTGGGGATGTATGCTGTGGGGCGGATGGGAGCCAAAACGGAAATGCCGGATAATAGTCCGAACTGAAGAGCTGAGTCGGCGGACCATGAGTCGTCCGGCTGGATGAGGGGGATGCCGTGAAACAATGGGGAGCCCGAAGTCTGGGCGTCTGCGTTGTGGCTGCTGCCACCGCTGTAGTTCTGGGGCGGGGCGCCGTGCAGCACGGCTCAAGCAGGGCAGGTTTGGCGTTTGCACAGCAACTGGCAAGTGCGCACGCGATGGGTTCTTCTCCATCGTCCAACCCTGACGGTCCGAAGCTGGCTGCGATTACGGTCGACTACCCAGAGGAAGGATCGATCTTCCCGCCGGAGATCACACCCCCAACATTCCTCTGGCGTGACGCTTCGAACAGCGCCTCCGTGTGGACGATCGAGGTGGCGTTCACCGACGGTTCGGCCGGGATTCGGGCGAAATCGGCGGGCGAGCGGTTGCGCATCGGCGAGATCGACCCGCGTTGTATTTCCGCAAGCAACGAGCTGCCCAAGCTGACACCCCAACAAGCCGCGGCGCGAACCTGGGTACCGGATGCAGCGGCCTGGGAGGCGATCAAGCGACACTCGACGGAGCATCCCGCCACAATCACCATCACCGGATTCCAAGACGAGCATCTGGACCACCCCGTTTCCCGCGGCGCGGTGGTGATTCAAACCTCAATGGATCCAGTGGGAGCGCCGATCTTCTACCGCGACGTGCCGTTGATACCCTCCGAACTGCAAAAGGGGGTGATCAAGCCGCTAGCCCAAGCCGATCTGCCCCTGCTCGCCTGGCGGCTGCGCAACATCGCCGAGCCCCGCAGCCGTCTGCTACTGACGGGCCTTCACACCTGCGCCAATTGCCATTCGTTTTCCCGCGACGGCAAAACCCTGGGCATGGACCTCGACGGCCCTGCCAACGACAAGGGGCTGTACGTGCTGACCTCCGTCAAGCCGGAAATGGCCATCCGCAATCAAGACGTGATCTCGTGGAGTTCCCTCCGGGATGACACGGCTTCGCCTTCGAGAATCGGTTTCATGTCACAGGTCTCGCCGGACGGCAGGTACGTCTTGACCATGTTGCGGGGGCTGGAAAAAGAACTCGCCAATAGCTACTACGTTGTGAATTTCAAGGACTACCATTTTCTCCAGGTGTTCTATCCGACGCGCGGCATTCTGGCGTGGTACGACCGCGCGACGGGCCAAAGGCGGGCCTTACCGGGCGCTGACGATCCGCGCTACGTGCAAACGGACGGCGTCTGGAGTCCGGACGGCAAATACGTGGTCTTTGCCCGGGCGGAGGCAAAGGAACCATACATCGGAGGTCAGAAGCTGCCCGGGCATGCCAACGACCCGGAGGAGACCCAAATCCAATACGACCTCTACCGGATTCCCTTCAACGACGGCAAAGGTGGCCAGCCGGTGCCGATCGCCGGCGCTTCCCAAAACGGCATGAGCAATAGCTTTCCCAAAGTCTCCCCCGATGGCCGCTGGATCGTCTTTGTGAAGTGTCGCAACGCGCAGTTGATGCGCCCCGACAGCCAGCTCTATATTGTGCCCGCGGAAGGCGGCGTGGCGCGGCGTTTGCGCTGCAATACTCCCTTGATGAACTCCTGGCACAGCTTCTCGCCCAACGGCCGTTGGCTGGTTTTCTCCTCGAAAAGCCGTTCGCCCTACACGCAGATGTTCCTGACGCACCTGGACGAGGAGGGCAACGACAGCCCGGCCATCCTGATCGACAACTCGACAGCGGCGAATCGCGCCGTGAATATTCCCGAGTTTGTGAATATCCCCCCGGACGGGATGATGAAGATCGACGTGCCCGCGGCCGAGGCGTACCGGCTTTTCGACCTTGCGTCGGAGCTGACGGCCAAGGGCCAGCTTGAAGCGGCCATCGCGGAGTGGAAGAAGGTTCTGGAGCTGGATCCTCGCAATGCCAAGGCCCACAACAACCTCGGGGTGGCGCTGGAGTGGCAAGGAAACCTCGCCGAGGGGATGACGCACTTGCAGAAGGCGATGGAGATCGATCCCGACTTCAGCGAGGCCCAGAGCAATTTCGGAATTGCGTTCTATTATCGCGAGCAGTTCCGCGCCGCCATGCAGAACTCGGATTGCGACGGCGCTACTGCTTACGGCAACAAGATTCTTGCCGTGGCGCCCGACGATGCCGAAGTCAAGAAGGCCTTCGCAGACTGCGCGCTGAAGCAAAACCGCCAGCAGATGCGGACCGCGTTACAGAAATCCGATTGGCAGGCGGCGCTTTCGTACGCCAACCAGATTCTGGCCCTGGAGCCGGGTGATGACGAAGCCCAGAAGGCCGTGAAGGATTGCACCCTGGCCGTCAGTCGCCAGGCTGTACACTAGGCCCTGCAGAAAGGGGATTGCGAATGAAACAAGTCCGCTTGCTGGACGAGCCTTTCAAGATGGAACTTGAGATCAGCCGCCCGTGGTTACATTCCCTTCCCAATGTACGTTTAGTTCTAGGGAAGCGCTTTCACTTTTCGCCTATGATCATCCCGCGGAGCGAAAATCTTTGCGCGCCACGAAGGTTTTTCTCAATTCTACTACAACTTCGGGGCCTTTCCGCAAGGTCCGCCACGGCGGGGGACCTGTGAGCCACCAACGAACTTGCTTCCGCCGGCGGCGAGGTCGGAAGAGCCGGTAGAAGCGGGCTTGTTGTCCCTTGACATTGGGAAATTGGTAGGCTAGAATACTAAATCGCGGGTGCGCAGGTCCGCGCTGCTTTATGGGAACCCTCCTTCTCCATGCTGCTCAGACACCTCAATTCATCCCCTCGGTTGTAAGAAGGTAGTTGGTATGTGGTATATGGCAGGTGGGGGAAAAAGGCCGAACCTGGGTATCAGGTGTTAGTGAAAGCGGCTGGGGGCTGAGGAAGGCAAATTCAGAATTTGGACAAGATGTCGGTTGCGGCGAGGCAAAAAACAAAAGGATTTTTCAAAAATGCACGAACCAAGCTGGAATGTCTATGAAAACAAAGGGGCGGGTTTCCACGGCTCGGCGCAAAGCGGGAATGTTGTAGAAAACAAATACACTTACGGGCTTAAGGCGGGAATGTTGTTGAAACGAAAGGTAGTTGGTAGGTGGAAGTCGGTATGTGGTAGGCCGTAGGTGGTAGGTGGGGAAGAAAGCCTGGACATCGGTTCCAGGTGCAAGTGAAAGCGGCTAGGAGCTGGGGAAGAACAGAAGGCAGTAGGCAGCAGGCGGTCGGCACAATGGAAGGGGCAATGCAAAATCTAAAATCCAAAATTGCCCCAGCCCCCAGCCCCATCTTTTGGGCTGATAGCTGATAGCTGACGGCTGAAGGCTGGCGACTGACCCGCCGCGGCGGGAGAACTGATGACTGATGACTGACCTGAATTGCGGGAATAGGTTATATTCAGGAAGGATGGAGTCGTAGGGGACCATGAGCCAAGTGGACGAGGTACGGGCGGCGGCGGATATCGTCAAGGTGGTGGGCGATTACGTCAAGCTGCGCAAGGCCGGCGCGAACTACATGGGCCTTTGCCCGTTCCACCAGGAGAAGACGCCTTCGTTCGCGGTTCACCCGGCGAAGCAGATTTTCCATTGCTTCGGCTGCGGGGTGGGCGGCGACGTCTTCAAGTTCGTGATGATGATGGACAACCTCACGTTCCCCGAGGCGCTGCGCCGGCTGGCGGAGAAAGTGGGCGTCACGCTCTCGGATACTTTCGGCGACGCGACCTACGACGCCAATGCGCGCGTGCGCACGGCGCTTTACAAAATGCACGAGGCCGTGGCCAAGTTCTTTGCCAGTCAACTCAGCGGTACAACGGAAGGCCGCTTGGCGCGGGCGTACCTTGAAGACCGGGGGCTTACGGACGAGGTGGTGGGCCGTTTCCGGTTGGGATATGCGCCCGCCGATGGCCAAGCTCTGACCCGGCAGCTCAGCGGGGCCGGATACGAGTCCGAATTGCTCGAGAAGAGCGGGCTGGTGGTGCGCGACGCAGAGAGGGACCGCCACTACGACCGCTTCCGGCGGCGCATCATTTTTCCTATCGCCAACGACAGTGGAAAAATCGTGGCTTTCGCGGGACGGGCGTTGGGGGACGAGCAGCCCAAGTATCTGAATTCGCCCGAAACTCCTATTTACACCAAGGGGCGCGTGCTTTACCACCTGGATCGGGCCGCGCAAGCCATCCGCAAGCTCGATTACACCATTCTGGTTGAGGGCTATATGGATTGCATTGCAGTGGCCTCAAGCGGAATCGAGAACGTTGCGGCTTCCTGCGGGACGAGCCTGACGGAGAGTCAGATTCGCTTGCTGGCACGTTACTCACGCCGCGTGGTGGTGAACTACGATCCGGACTCGGCAGGAGTGGCGGCCACGGAACGCTCCCTGACATTGCTGCTCGAGGAGGGCTTCGAAGCGAAAGTGCTGGCGCTGCCAGGAGGGCTCGATCCCGACTCTTTCGTTCGGAAGCAAGGCGCCGGCGTCTACCGTGAGCTTCTCGCGGCAGCGCCGAGCTACCTTGACTATCTGACTGAGCGCGCAGTGGCCAAGCATAACCTTAGCACGCCGGAAGGGAAGGTGGCGGCGGCCAATGCCGTCATGCCCTATCTTGGCCGGGTTCCCAACCCCATGCTGCGGGCGGAGCTGGCAAGTCGGCTTGCCGAACGATTGCGCCTGGACGAGCGCCTGCTGCGCGAGGAGCTTCGGCGCGCGGCGGGCGACCGGCGCCAGGTTGAGGTCAAGCAGGACGTGGCGGCTACGGCAAGCCCCGCAGAGAAGCAATTGCTTCGCGTATTCCTGGAGCACGAGGACTTGGCCGATGAGTTTCTTCCTGACCTCGTGGAAGGCCGAGATTGCGAGGGGCTCATAACCGCACCAATCTTTGGACGCATGCTCGAGATGCGCCGGCGGGGAGAAAGCATTCAGCCTGCTAATCTTGGCGAGATGCTAATTGCAGAGGAGCGGCGATTGCTTTATGAATCTGTTTTTTGGGCCTGCGATTTGAGCCGTGAACAGACCCTTTTTTCTTGTCAGGAGCTGAGGGAAAGAAGGTTGGGGCGCGAGAGCGCGAGACTGAAAGGAGCCATCAATCTGGCGGAACGTGAGAAGGACCCCGCCAAGTTGGCAGAACTTCTCGAGACCAAGTCTAAATTGGACAAGCAGTTGAGAGCTGCTGGCGGGCACGAAAAAAACTCCTCCCGCACGCAAACGAAATAGTGTATATTACATCTAATGCAATGGAGCCGGAGAAGTTTGACGGCTTGGCATAATGATGATTCAGTTGTGCTGAAGGCGGCACCGCCGGAACCGGGGTGGAGTGTCGCCATATCTTTTTTGGTATCGAACTAATCCTTCTTCTCCCACAAGGGGGCCGTTGCTTTGGCGTTCGACGACAAGTTTGATCAAGTCAGCAAGCTCATTTCATTGGGAAAGGAGAAGGGCTACCTCCTCTATGATGAGGTCAACGACCTTCTCCCCTCCGACGTTCATTCCGCGGAAGATCTCGACGACCTTCTCTCCATGTTTGACAACGCCGGCATCGAGGTGTTGGATTCTCCCAAAGTCAAATCGGCCGAAAGCCTGGGGCTGGAAAAGGTCGATGAGCTCAAAGGGGACGAGAATGCGGAGGACGTTGAACTCGATTTGACGCCGGGCGCATTGGACAAGACCAACGACCCGGTGCGCATGTATCTCCGCGAGATGGGAACCGTCCCGCTCCTCACCCGCGAAGGCGAGGTTGAGATTGCCAAACGCATCGAGCGCGGGCAGCTCAACGTGCTGAAAACGCTTTCGCGCTCGTCCATTGTTATCCAGGCGCTTTTCGCCCTGCGTGAAGAACTGACGAACGGCGACAAGACCATCAAGGAAGTGGTGGTCTTTGATGACGACGAGCTCACGGAAGAAAAAGTTTCCGAGCGGACCAGGGACGTCATTGAGTGCATTGGTGAGATCGAGCGGCTTTATAAGAAGCTGATGCAACTTCGGGCCAAGCGGGACTCCATCCCCCGCACCCGGCGGCCCAGGGACTTCCGCCGCTATAGCTGGGCTGTGGCCCGCCACCGCATCCTGATCTCGGTGCTCTTCCGCTCCGTCCAGTTCACCCATACCGAGCGGAAGGTGCTGATCGAAAAAATCCGGCAGGCCATCGAAGAGTTGAGGCCGCTGGAGCGCGAGCTGAACAAGACGGAAAAGAAAGTGGAGGGCTCGCGGACCAATGGCAACAAGGATCTGAGAAGAGACCTCCGGCAGCTCCGCCAGCGCTTGACGGATTTCGAGGAGCGGACGCAGTCTTCCGCCGTGGAACTTCGCCGGAGCTGCCAGAACATCATCAGCGGCGAGGAGCAGGCGGAAGCGGCCAAGCGCGACCTGATCGAGGCCAACCTGCGGCTGGTGGTTTCCATCGCCAAGAAGTACACCAATCGAGGTCTTCAATTTCTGGATCTCATTCAAGAAGGTAATATCGGATTGATGAAGGCGGTGGACAAGTTCGAGTACCGGCGCGGCTATAAGTTCTCCACTTACGCCACCTGGTGGATCCGCCAGGCCATTACCCGGGCGATTGCGGACCAGGCGCGCACCATCCGCATTCCCGTGCACATGATCGAGACCATCAACAAGCTGATCCGCACCTCCCGCCTCCTGGTGCAGGAATACGGGCGCGAGCCGACCTCGGAAGAGATCGCCAAGCGCATGGAAATTCCCGTGGTCAAGGTGCGCAAGGTGTTGAAGATCGCCCAGGAGCCGATCTCGCTCGAGACCCCCATCGGAGAAGAGGAAGATTCCCACCTGGGCGACTTCATCGAAGACCGGGGCGTGATCTCCCCTGCCGAGGCCGTCATTAATATCAACCTCAAAGAGCAGACCGAGTCGGTGCTCAAGACGCTGACGCCGCGCGAGGAGAAGGTAATCAAGATGCGGTTCGGCCTCGACGATGGCAGCGAGCACACGCTGGAGGAAGTCGGCCAGAGTTTTGCCGTGACCCGGGAACGCATCCGGCAAATTGAGGCCAAAGCCCTGCGGAAGCTGCGCCATCCCTCGCGCAGCCGGAAGCTGCGCGCCTTCCTGGATGCCGCCGCGGTGCGCGAATAGCACCGGGCTTCGTGGTTGCAACGCCGGTCAGCCCTTCCCCGCGGGGCGCGGGCAGATCGAACCGGGGGTTCTGGAGCATTCCAGTTCACACCCCATAGCATCCATCCATGAAACTTTGCCCCTATTGCGGATATTCCAACTTCGACAACGCCACCCAGTGTCGCAAGTGCGACGGGCCTTTCGTCAGCCGGCCCCCAACTCCCGTCTTTCAGAAGTCCTATTGGATTGGGCCTGAAAAAGCGCGCGTGATTAGGAACAAGGCGCTGGCGGTTGTGGTGCTGGGTTTGCTGGTCAAGGTGTACTGGGGCGGATACGGACCGTGGCCGGTGATCGATTACCCTCCTTGGGTCCAGGTCCGTCCGTGGCTCGAGCCCCTGCTTCTTTACGGCGGCGCGGTTGGGTACCTTGCGGGATGGATGCTCAGCCGTGTCTAGGCAGTAGCCGCAAGTGTCTTCATCGCTTGTAGCGTGTTGTCTGCTCGACCGCGACTTGATATTATACTTTGCGTTCATGCTAGTTCGACTCGGGCGTACGCCGAGGTCTTTCCCTGTATCGCCGGCGGGGGTGACCGCTGCCGGCGTTCAGGCTGTCTTTTCCGATTGCGAGATTGTTCAGTATCTCAGTTAAAAAGGGGGACGTGGTTATGGGTGATGTTATTGTGAAGCCTGCGGATGCGGATACTCCGGCGCAATCCTTCCCGGAGCGACTGATGGGTATCTTTATCTCGCCGGGGGAGACTTTAGCGGATGTGGCGCGCAAGCCGGATTTCGTGGCGCCATTGATAGCCCTCGTGCTTGGGGCGATCGCTGTCACAGAAACCATGCTTTGGAAGATCGGCATGGAGCGCATCGCACGTATGTCGATCGAACAGAGCAGCCGGGCTTCCAGCATGAGTCCCGAGCAAATCGACCAGGCGGTGCGCCAATACGCGAGGATTGGAGCAATTTTCGCGCACATCGTCGCATTTGTGGGGGTGCCGATTTTTCTGTTAGTCCTTGCCGGTTTGGGACTTCTCATAGTGAACTTGATTTTTGGAGCGAAGGCGAAGTTCAAGACAGTCTTTTCCTTGATTTGCTATGCGAATCTCGTCACGCTTTTAAAGTCGCTGATGGCGCTGGCGCTGATATTCTTTGGCGATCCCGACCATTTTAACTCCCAGAATCCCGTCCCCGACAACGTGGGTTTTTTCCTCAACCCCACCCAGGTTTCAAAACCCCTCTACGCGGTGGCTTCTTCCCCCGATATTTTCACCATCTGGATGCTGATTCTGGTTGCTGTGGGTCTGACGGAGGGCACAGGACGCAAGGTCAAACCCTTATCGATCTTCCTGGTTTACGCGGGTATTTGGGTGATTTGGATTCTGGTGAAGGCTGGTCTGTCATTAATCGGGTAATCCGACTCCAGAGGGAGTGGGCAGTTGCCAAGGGAGAGAAGGACGAAGCCAATTCATAATCGCCCAATCTCTATCCCTCCCCAACGACCACCCACTACCTATCGCCCACCGATAATTCATGGGATTGCGATTTGAGATTGTAGCGGAGGATGCGACAACAGCAGCACGCGCCGGCCTTCTCCACACGCCACACGGGATTGTGGAGACGCCGGTCTTCATGCCGGTAGGGACAGCAGGCACAGTCAAGGGGATGACGCAGGCGCAACTGGAAGAGTTGGGAGTGCAGATTCTTCTGGCCAATACCTATCATCTCTACCTGCGTCCTGGTCACGAGATTATCCGGGAAATGGGAGGACTGCACCGCTTCATGGGGTGGCCTCACGCGATCCTCACGGACAGCGGGGGGTTCCAGGTAATGAGCCTGAAATCTCTTGGCCGTGTTACTGAGGACGGAGTCTGGTTCAAATCCCACCTGGATGGTTCTTCGCACTTCCTTTCTCCCGAGCGAGCCGTAGAGGTCCAGCTTGCGTTGGGAGCGGACATTATCATGACGCTCGACGAATGCGTCGAGTATCCCTCCAGCCACGAAGCTATTCATCGCGCCGTCAAGTTGACGGGGCGATGGGCGGGCCGGGCCAAACGCTACTACGATGAAAAGCTGTCAGCCATCAGCTTTCAGCCGTCAGCGAGCGAAGCGCAGGCCAGCAAGGAATCGGCAACGGGCAATCAACAATCGGCAATTCCCGCCGAAGACCATGGGGGTAGGGATTGGGGATTAGGGACTGGGGGAAAGCCCTCAGCCATCAGCTCTCAGCCGTCAGCGAGCGAAACGCAGGCCAGCGAGCAATCGGCAATCGCCAATCATCAATCGCCAATTCCAGCCCCCAGCCCCCAGCCCCCAGCCCCGGCGTTGTTTGGCATCGTGCAAGGTGGTGTTGATAGGGATCTGCGACGCGAAAGTGCCGAGGGCCTGCTGGAATTGGATTTCGAAGGCTACGCCGTGGGCGGGCTCTCGGTGGGTGAACCGAAGGGGGAAATGTATGAAGTCGTCCAATACACCGCCAAACTGTTGCCCCGCAACCGCCCGCGCTATTTGATGGGAGTCGGGACACCCGAGGACTTAGTGGAATGTGTGGCGCGTGGAATCGACATGTTCGATTGCGTCATGCCCACTCGGAATGCGCGCAACGGCTGTGTGTTCACTTCGCAGGGTAAGGTGGTAATCAAGAATACGAAGTACGCGCGGGATGAATCGCCGCTTGATCCGGCTTGTGATTGTCCGGTCTGCGGGCGCTATTCTCGAAGTTACATTCGCCACTTGTTGGTTGCGGGGGAGATGCTGGGGGCCATTTTGACCACCCAGCATAACCTCCACTTTTACATTGACAGGATGCGCAAAATCAGGCAGTCTTTGTTGTTTGGAGCGTTCGCGGAATTTCATTCTAGGGTGCGCGCGGAACCTTAGGCGCGCGAACCATCCCTGAGACGAATCCGGAAAGCCCGAACCCCGCTAATCATGTTCCTCGCTGGCGGGGTGTCATATTCTAAAATCCTTAGCTCATCGGCTCGACCTTGATCGAGTGCACTTTCGCGAAATCATTTCTTTTGGCGGCAGACCCGGGTGGGGGTGGGGCGCTAAGCCAGTTCCTTCTCCTTTTTGCGCCCCTGTTCGCGATTTGGTATTTCCTGGTCATCCGGCCTCAACAGCAACAGCGGCGCAAGACTCAAGAGATGCTCCGCAATCTCAAGACCGGTGACCGCGTGGTGACGAGCGGCGGGATTCACGGAACGATTATTTCTTTCAGGAATGGTGTCGTCCAGCTCCAGATTGCCAGTCAAGTTAAGGTTGATGTGACGCGGTCAGCGATCACAGGCATCGTGACGGAAGAGACGAGCGGAGAGGGGAAGCAGGACCCAGCAGCCGGCAAGCAGAAGAAGTGATGACGGTTCTGGCCGGCGGAGCGCCCTGCCAAGGCCGTAAGGATGGGACTCAAGCGGGTTGCTGAACGACCTTTGTGATCGTTGTCATTCCGAGCGAAGCGAGGAATCTCGCTCCGGAAACAAACGCCCTGCGAGATTCCTCTCCGTCAGCTGACGGATCGGAATGACAGGCTACACGGGTTTCTCAGCTTCCTGCTGGGGGGAATGAAGAAAGTCAAGCCATGGAAATGAAGATCAAAAGCCGGGCGATTTTTATAGGCATTGTGATGGTGGTTTGCCTCCTGGGGATAATTGGCTTTCCGAAGAACTTCCAGGAATTGAAAGAGAACGTCCGCAGTCGCATACGCATGGGCCTTGACCTGAAGGGCGGCACCCACTTGGTGTTGCTGGTCAACGTGGAAGATGCTGTGAACATCACCGCCGACCAAGTCCTGGAGAGGCTGAGAGACGAGCTGAAGGCAAAAAACATTCCCTACGCAGACGTTCAGAAAGCCGATGACACACAAGTTCAGCCTCCCAAACACCGGATTGTCGTCAAGGGCGTTCCCCAGGAAAAGGCCGGCGATTTGCAGACCTTGTCGAGCGAACAATTCTCGGACTGGGAACTCTCCCGCATGCCAGGGGATGCCACGAGCTGGATGCTGGCCCTCAAGACCACCGCTGCGGCAAACACTCGAAACCAGGCTCTACTCCAGGCCATGAGCACCATCCGCAACCGGGTGGACCAGTTGGGCGTCACAGAGCCAACCATTGCCGAGTACGGGCAGGGGGACTATGAACTGGTCGTCCAACTTCCCGGGGTCGATGACCCGACGCGCGTCAAGGACATTATTCAATCCACGGCGCTTCTGGAGTTGAAAATAGTTCAGGATGGACCTATGTCGAGTCGCGAGTCGGCGTTGGCGGCCCACGGCGGAGTACTTCCCCCAGATACGCAATTGTTGCCTGGACCCACGGGACAGAACGGCGAGACTTGGTACCTGGTCAATCGCGTGGCGGCGGTTACCGGGCGGGACTTGAGTGGCGCTGAACCCTCTCACGATGTCAATGGGCGTCCCAGCGTAAATTTCACTCTTGCGCGCGATGGTGCGGCAAGGTTTGGGCGGGTGACGGGCGCCAACGTGGGCAAGCAACTGGCCATCGTCCTCGACAATCGGGTTTATGACGCGCCGGTTATCCAGAGCCAGATTAGTGACCGCGGCGAAATCACAGGTCCCTTTACCCCGCAAAAGGTGCAGGACTTGGCTCTGGTACTGCGCTCCGGCGCATTGCCGGCGTCCATCAAGTACCTTTCTGAGGAGATTGTCGGTCCTTCATTGGGGGCGGACTCGATTCGCCACGGCGTCGTCGCTTGCATTGTGGGCTTTGTGGCGGTGATGGCATTCATGCTTGTTTACTATCGCGGAGCGGGCATTAACGCGGACTTGGCGCTCATCTTGAATCTGATTATCCTGATCGCGGCGCTGGGCTACTTTGGCGCCGTTTTGACCTTGCCAGGCATCGCAGGAGTCATCCTGACGGTTGGTATGGGGGTTGACTCCAATGTGCTGATTTTTGAGCGCATACGAGAGGAATTAAGGTTGGGCAAGGCTGTGGGAGCGGCGGTTGCCGGCGGCTTTGAGCATGCATTTGTGACCATCATTGATACGCACGTAACGACTATTGTCTCTGCGGCCATTCTCTTCACCTTCGGAACTGGTCCGATACGTGGTTTTGCGGTCACCTTAACCATCGGTTTACTGGCCAACCTTTTCACTTCCGTTTTTGTGTCCCGTGTGATATTTGATTATGTCCTTTCAAGGCGGGAGAAAGGTGCGGAACTCAGCATCTAGCGGAAATTAGGGGAACTTCAGGTTGTCGTTCGGTGTCAAAGAGATTAGCGAGGTGCGGGATTAGGCCATGGAGTTTTTTCACGAACCAAAGATTGACTGGATGGGGATAAAGTGGTACTTCATCGCCTTGTCCCTCGCCCTGGCCGCTATCGGATTGATTTCCATGGCGGTTAAGCGGGGCCTTGCTTACGGGATTGACTTCCGGGGTGGAACCGTGGTCAATGTGAAGTTTTCCAAGGCGCCAAACCTGGATGCCATCCGCAGTGAGCTTGACCGGCAGAATCTGCGAGGCGCCACGATTCAGAGATACGGTGTACCCAGCGACCACGAAGTCATTATTGGGCTGGATCTGAAGACTACCACCTCAAGCGAAGCCCTGGATCAAGGGAAGCGGGCAATTGTGACCACCTTGTCCGGCTTGTTCGGGCAGGGGCAGGCGGGCAAGCTGGATTTCAATAACTCCAGTCCCCAAACAGTCTCCGACCACTTGGTGGCTGCCGATCCTCTGGGACTTTCTTCGCAGGGTTTCGACACCGCTACCAAGACTTACCGGGATTTGGCGGATGCAGTTATCAATTTCAGGAACTCCTCACCGAGAAGTGGGCTTATTTCAGACTTCCAGGAATTGAGTTCGGTCCCGGGTGTCAACGCGGGAGTGATCGCGACACTCAGAAATGACTTCTACCTTTCCAGCTTTGCCGTCAAGAACACACAGATCGTTGGACCCAAGGTGGGGAAGGACCTCCGCCGGCAGGCTGTCTACGTCACGCTGGCGGGACTGGGCGCCATGCTGGTTTACATCTGGTTCCGTTTTGAGCTATCGTACGGCGTCGCCGCGGTGGTCGCTACTTTTCATGATGTCACTATTACCTTGGGGTTTTTCTCTTTGCTCAATAAGGAAATCAGCTTGACGGTGATTGCGGCCTTGCTGACGCTGGTTGGCTATTCCATGAACGACACGATTGTGGTCTTTGATCGTATCAGGGAAAACGTCCGACTCAACAAGCGGGAAAACTTTGTTGACCTGATAAACCGCAGCATCAACCAGACTCTGAGCCGGACGATTCTGACCTCGGGTTTGACCTTCCTGGCAGTGCTCTCTTTGTTCCTGTTCGGAGGGGAGGTCATCCACGGTTTCTCCTTTGCGTTGGTCGTGGGAGTAATTATTGGGACTTACTCTTCGATTTTCATTGCTAGTCCCATTTTGGTCTTCTTTCAGAAAAGATTGCCCGGAAGTGCGGTGATGGCGAGGCCCAAGAGTTACGCCCGCGAGGCTGTACCGGCTCGTCGGTAGTTATCATTGATTTGTTGCCAGGGTCATCCTCCCTGGCCGTCTTAAGAATTCTAGGAGGCGCTAGCCATGTTCGATGAGAGTCTACTTGAATCTTCCCCATCCCGCGCCCCAGTTCTCAAGGGCAGGCACTGGCTCCTTTCACTCGCGCTCGGCTTGGTAGTCTTTCTCACTATATTTTTCGGCTTGCCTATGGTGTCATTTGGAACTGAAACCAAAGTGGTTACCGCGCAAGCCACCATCCTTGGCGTGCTGACTGCGGGTTACGTGCTCATGTTGTGTTACGTGTGGGCGGATGCGCGCCATCTGAAGCTCAGTGCGCCAGTTTGGTTCATCATCGTGTTCCTTTTCAACGTGGTTGGTTTCATCGTGTACTTGATCTACTCCGCGATAAAGACCGACAATTGGAAGCGAGCGACACTGCCGATCGCATACATCTGTGAGGGCATCCTCGTCGGCTTATTCGTGCTGGTCCCCTTGATCTACACCGAGGCTCTGCCGTCGGCTCAATTGATGACCTTTTTGGCAGCGCCTCCGCCTCCCCCGCCACCTCCACCCCCGCCTGCTGCTGCACCCCCGCCTAGAATCGTCAGGCGGGTGACTGTGCAGGACATCATGAAAGCGCCCACCGTCATTCCCAAGACAATCGCAAGGCCTGACGCGGCTCCGGCACCGGCCAGCGCCGTGGGAGTGGTAGGGGGCATACCGGGAGGTGTGTCAGGCGGTCAGTTCGGAGGTGTGCTGGGCTCAGTTCTCGGCGGCGTGCTATCCACTGCTTCTGCTCCTCCCCCGCCACCCCCACCGAAGGCAGCCACCCCGAAACGCATCCGCGTGGGTGGTCAGGTGGAAGGTGCGAAACTCATCTATCAACCCAAACCTGAATATCCCCCGCTGGCGAAAATGGCCCGCATCCAGGGGACAGTGCGCTTGGAGGCCATCATCAGTAAGGACGGTACGATCCAGGATTTGAAAGTTGTTAGCGGGCACCCGTTGCTGGTGAAATCAGCCTTGGAGGCTGTGCAGCGCTGGCGCTACCAGCCCACCTTGCTGAACGGGGAACCGGTCGAGGTGGTAACCGAGGTGGACGTGAACTTCACCTTGGCTGAATAGTTTGTTGGATAGGAAAATCTTCCAGGAGGATACAAAACATCATGTTAGGCGTGAAACTCTTTACCCTGAGTTTGTGGTTTTTCCAGGAAGGCGAGGCGCAGACGGGATTCGATTTCGTGACCATGTGGCGTTCGATGGCTTGGCCGGCCCGGTCGGTGGTCATAGTGCTGTTCATCATGTCGTGTTGGTCGATCGGGGTCATGATTGACCGCTATATCGCCTACAACGCGGCTCGCAAGCAATCCAGGCTTTTTGCTCCCGCCGTGGCAGGTGCTTTGAAGGACGGCAAGATTGATGAGGCCATCTCCATTGCGGAACAGAATAAGCGGAGCCACCTGGCCAAAGTGGTGACGGCTGGTCTGCAAGAGTTCCAGGCTCATCAGGTTTCCGCAGAAATATCCGGTGAGACAATCGAGGCTTCCAAGCGAGCCCTGGAGCGGGCTTCGGCCATCGTGCATGCCGAGCTCAAGCGCGGCGTCTCCTCCCTTGCCACCACCGGCTCCACGGCGCCCTTTGTCGGCCTGTTCGGAACGGTGCTCGGCATCATCAACGCGTTCAGAGGAATTGCGGGCGCGAAGTCCACAGGTCTAGCCGCTGTGGCGGGCGGCATTTCCGAAGCCTTGGTGACCACCGCGGCCGGTCTGTTTGTGGCCGTGCCTGCGGTGTGGGCTTACAATTACTTCACCG
Organism: Acidobacteria bacterium UBA7540; assembly: GCA_002478145.1. The sequence continues at coordinate 64,352 of DLMI01000092.1, read as the reverse complement.
GAAAAATCGAGTCTTTCGACGTGGAAATGGACAACTCCTCGTCCGAGTTGATTGACTACTTTATCAAGAGATCGTCGCGGGGGAAGAAATAAATGGCCTTCAAAGCGCAAGCGCCTGGAGCTGTCTCAGACATCAATGTGACCCCGCTGGTCGACGTGATGCTGGTACTGCTGATCATCTTTATGGTGATCACCCCCATGTTGCAGAAGGGGGTCAGCGTCGACATGGCTCGTGTCAACAACCCACATCCCATGCAGGCCGCGGAGAAGGAAGACGCTACGCTCCTTGCAATCACCCGGGATGGTAGGATCTATCTGGGGCCGGACGTGATCAGCCTGGACAAGATTACCGCCCAGGTCAAAGACCGGGTCGCGGACAAGCTCGACAAGACCGTTTACGTCAAGAGCGATGCCCGGGCCAAGTATGGAGATGTTGTCTCCGTCGTGGACGCGGTGCGGGCGGCAGGGGTGGATTCACTTGGATTATTGACTGAAAAGGTCCAGGCTCGAAATCTGGCTGCTGCTGCCGCCGCCGCCGCTGCTGAGACTCAGTAACGTCGGATCGGTTTGTCAAAGTACAAGGAGGGTACCACTATGGCTATGGCCGTAGGGGGAAGCAAGAAAGGTCCCATGGTGGACATGAATGTGACCCCGTTGATTGACGTCTTACTGGTGTTGCTGATCATCTTTATGGTGATCACGCCCTTGACGCCGAAGGGCTTGGACGCACTTGTGCCTCAACCAAGCCCCAAGGACGCAAAGGTCGATGAAGGTATCCTGTCCCGAACCATTGTGGTGTCTATGGATGCGACCCATCATGTAAAGATCAATCAGGAGCCAATCGACATCCGCATGCTCGGTTCGCGCCTCGAGGACATTTTCAAGACACGCAGCGACCGGGTGATGTTCGTGAAAGGCGATCCAACGCTGCAGTTTGGAGATGTCGCAGAGCTTATTGACATTGCCAAGGGCGCCGGTCTCGATAAGATCGGCCTCGTTACCAAGGCCTTGGAAGAAGGCCAATAGTCCCCCACTTATGCTCACATCGAGGGAGGAATTCCAATGAAGGTGTATAAGCTTGCCCTGCTGGGGGCTTTGTTGCTTTTGCTGGCTATCACCAGCGGATGCACTAGACTAAGGGCGCGAGACCAGCTCAACAAGGGCGTTGCGGCGTACCGCAACGCGCAGTTCCAAATCGCCGTCATGCATTTTAAGAACGCGGTAGCCTTGGACCCCACCCTATTGAATGCCAGGCTGTACCTCGCTACTGCCTATGTCCAACAGTACATTCCTGGCGGAGAAACTCCGGATAACCTTAAGTTCGCTCAACAGGCGATCGATGCTTTTGACGACGTCCTGAAGATGGATCCCAAGAACGTCACAGCCATCGCCAGCGCTGCTCAGATGTACTACAACATGAAGAAGTTTGATAAGGCGCAGGAGTATCAGCGGCGATGGCTGCAAGTTGAGCCCAATAATCCTGACCCTTACTATTGGATCGCCGTGCTTGATTGGGCCATCTGTTATCCTCGTACGCAGCAGATGAGGAAGGATCTGAAGATCGAATTCCCGAAGGATCCTAAGGACCCCGGCAGCTTGCCGCCTTTTCCTGAAAAGGCCCGCGCTCGGTTGGAAGAAGAAAATGGTCCGCTCATCAAGGAAGGGCTGGAGCTTCTGGAGAAGGCCATTCAGCTTAAGCCGGACGACTTCAATACGATGGCTTACTTGAACCTGACGTATCGGCAAAAAGCTGATTTGGAGCCTACTTCTGCTGCGCGCGAAGCTGACCTGAAACAGGCTGAAGACTGGGTCAACAAAGCTGTAGCCCTCAAGAAGGCAGGACTAGAGGGCGCCGGCACGACTCCGTAAGCTGTTCCTTGATTGTTGTCGAATTGCGAACCCCGCCCTGAGCGAGGGGCGGGGGTGTATTCACCCGGCCTCGGAAGGACGAGGTCGCCTGCTAATCTCTTCCCACGATAACCACGCCAACGCTCTTCCGCAATGCCAAGGGCCCAAGAGATAAGACTCTCCACGGGGGCCTCTGTCTACACGGCGAACAGGGAACGCGACAACTGCCGTGCCGGGTTAGTTCCCTCCGAGCGGGTTGGCATGCGTCGCCTCGGCGGCCCGGAAGGCGGCTAGATTATTCGCGTCGATTACGGCCGTCCCAGTATCCACGCGAGCGGGCAGGGGCGAAGCCGGTGCAGTCTGCCAGTCTTTGAACTCGTGGACGATGTTGTGATGCAGGTCATCCAGGAAACGCAACCCGTAGAAAGCCATGGTGTAGGGTTTCTGGGAGACCGTAGCAGCTATGACGCCTCGGGCGATGAAGTCGAGCGTCTCGGGAGTCTTATCCATCGCCACGATCGGGATCTTGCCGTCCAGGTTCAACCTGTGGAGCGCTTCCGCCGCGCCCGGGCCGCCCGAGGCTTCCACGCACACCATGCCATCGATCTTTTCCTTCGCGTCGATAAGGGCGGAAATCTGGTCATTGGCGGAGCGCGGGTCGCCTTTGTCATCCAGGGTGCGACCGATTTTGATCTTCGGATACTTCCTAAACGCCTCGGTGACTCCGCGGACGCGCTCGTCCAGGTTGAGCTGTCCTGGTATAGTGATCACGATCACCTGACCATCGCCGTGGACCAACTCGGCAATTCGCTTCCCGCTGATGAGCCCGGCCTGATAATTATCCGTACCGATGAATAAGATGCGGCGCGACTCCGGTGCATCCGAATCTACGCAGACGACCGGTATTCCTGACTTTACCGCAGCGTCGATCGCATCCTTGAAAAGCTCCGGCCTGGCGGGCGAGACCGCTATACCGGAAGGATGTTTTTCCACTGCCTTTTGAAAAGCCTCAAGTTCGTCTTGCGGAGAGTATGTGTCCGGCCCGGTAAACTCGGCCTTCACCCCGATTCCGCGGGCTGCACCCATAAATCCCGCTTTGGCTTCCTGCCAATAAGGGAGACTCGTATTCGCGGCTACAAAGATATACCGTTCGGTTTCCTCATGAAAAGGCTTCTGACACGAGCTGAAGATTCCAACTGATAGAAGCAGCGCAATGGATAAGAGCTTCCATGTGGTTTGTTTCATATACCCTCCTTTGCTCCGCCCCCTGTGGGCGACTCACACTGGCTTTTGGCAGGCCTGCTTCGACCCTTCCTCTAAAGATTCATGAAGCCTACCACAAAACCAGGGTCACCGGAAAGGGTGCTTGTGCTTTGACGTGAAATGCTTGAACCAGCGTCGCCGCCTGCCCTAGAATGCTAATTGGAGCCATGCTTCACTTTGAGGACATCGCCGGAAAGGTCCAGGCTTATCGTCCCGGGGAGGACCTGTCGCCGCTGCGCAGGGCCTATGACTTCTGCGCCATCCGCCATTCCGAGCAGAAGCGCCTCTCCGGTGAACCCTTCATCTCTCATCCGCTCGAGGTCGTCCAGATCCTGGCGGAGATGAAGCTGGACCTGGTGTGTCTGATCGCGGGTATGCTGCACGACGTGGTGGAAGATACGGGCACGACGAGCGGAGCGATCGAACGCGAGTTCGGTCCTGAAGTGGCGCGTATCGTGGATGGAGTGACAAAGATCGGCCGCATCAGGTTCATGAGCCGAGAGGAGCAGCAGGCCGAGAGCTTCCGCAAGATGGTCCTCGCCATGGTGGACGACATCCGGGTGGTGCTGGTGAAGCTCGCCGACCGGCTCCATAACATGCGCACCCTCGAGTACCTGCCTCCCGACAGGCAGGAACGCGTGGCCCGGGAAACGCTCGAGATCTATGCGCCCATCGCCCACCGCTTGGGAATGGGAAAGGTCCGAGGCGAATTGGAAGACCTGGCGTTCAAGTTTCTCGAACCCGAGTCCTATCTCGAGGTCAAGAGGGCCGTCGAAAGCCGCCGCAAGGTGAGCGAGGATTTTCTTGCCAAAGTGCGCGACCAAGTGGATGCAAAGATGAAGGAGCATACCATCCCCGCGCGCATTGAAGGCCGAATCAAACGCTTGTACAGCATTTGGCAAAAGCTTTTGCGGCAGCATGTCCCCATGGAGCAGGTTTACGACCTCCTGGCCATCCGGATTATCACGGACAGTGT
>DLMI01000092.1:0-60134 GCA_002478145.1 Acidobacteria bacterium UBA7540 | reverse complement strand
CATCGCCATCCCCAGGCCCAATCTCTATCAGTCTTTGCACACCTCAGTAATTGGTCCTCATGGCCAGCCGTTCGAGGTCCAGATTCGTACCGAGGAGATGCACCGGATCGCCGAGGAAGGCATTGCCGCCCACTGGAAATACAAGGACGGCAGCCCCCTCGCGCCGCAGGATGAGGAGCGCTTTGCGTGGCTGCGGCACCTGGTGGAATGGCAGCAGGAAATGGGCGACCCGGGCGAGTTCCTTTCCACCCTGAAGATCGATCTTTACCCGGAAGAGGTTTATACATTTACTCCCAAGGGTAAGGTGATCGTGTTGCCCCGTGAGGCGACACCCATCGACTTCGCTTACGCCATCCATAGCGAGGTCGGCCACCATTGCGTGGGTGCAAAGGTCAATGGCCGCATCGTTCCCCTCAAGTACAAATTACGCAACGGCGATATTGTCGAAATTGTGACCCAGGCGCATCACACCCCCAGCCGCGACTGGCTTGCTCTAGTCAAGACCTCGCGCGCGCGCAACAAGATCAAGCACTGGGTCAATGTCGCGCAAAGGGGGCAGGCCGTGGAAATCGGCAAGCGGTTGCTGGAGAAGGAGGCGCGCAAATACGACGTAACGCTGAAAAAGATTGAGGCGGAAGACTACCTGCGGGTGGCGCGGGATAACGGCTGCACGCAGGTGGATGACCTGCACGCGGGGATCGGATATGGAAAGTTCTCCGCGCGCCAAGTGCTCGCCAAGCTTGTTCCCTCGGCTCAGCTCGAGACGGCCCATCCTTCCCGGCTTACCACGGTGAAACGGGCGCTCGGTATCTCCGGCGATATGGCCATCCAGGTGCACGGCCACGGTGACCTGATGGTCTATCGCGCCAAGTGTTGCAATCCCATTCGGGGGGAGGAAATCACCGGCTACATAACCCGCGGCAAAGGAATTGCGGTGCATTCCAAAAGTTGCCCCAACGTTCAGAATCTCCTTTACGATGCCGACCGGCGAATTGAGGTCAAGTGGGTGGGGCCCAAGTACAGCCTCTATCCCGTCAAGCTCACCCTGTCCAGCCGCGACCGCCAGGGGCTTTTGGCCGACGTGACCGGCGCGATCGCCGACGTTCATTCGAATATCCAGGACATCGAAGTGCGCACGGGCGACAGCCAGGCGAATATCGATGTGACGTTGGATATTGTGGATTTGGAACACTTGGAGAAAATCGTATCTTCGCTGCGCAAGATCGAGGGTGTTTACCAGGTTGATCGGGTGATGCACTGAGAGGAGGAATACAGTGAGCAAGGATGTGATTTCCACTTCGAAAGCACCCGCGGCCCTTGGCCCTTATTCACAGGCTCTACGCTGGGGAGATTTGATCTTTGTTTCCGGCCAGATTCCTATTGACCCCGCCACCAGTCAGGTTGTGGGAGACGACGTCGCGGCTCAGACCGAGCGAGTCTTGAAGAACCTGGCGGCAATCCTGGAGGCAGCGGGTGCCAGCCTGGGCCAGGTTTTGAAAACTACTGTGTACCTCAGGGACTTGAACGATTTCGGAAAGATGAACGAGGTCTATGCCAGGTTCTTCAGCGAGCAGCCACCCGCGCGCGCCACCGTCCAGGTCGCCCGATTGCCCCGTGATGTGAGTGTGGAAATTGAGGCCGTCGCCGCGGCTTAAAGAAGGAGTTCGCCGGCTTGCGGGGGGGCGCCAGGCCTGTGTGCTTGCCGCCGGCGAGGGCATGACCAACTGTCGAACACTACTTCGCTTTGGCAACCTTGCCCGAGCGAATGCATGCCGTGCAGACGCGCACGGTCTTGTGGACGCCCTCCACGAGGGCATGAACCCGGCGCAAGTTCGGGTTCCACCGACGCCTGGTGACGTTGTGGGCGTGGCTTATCCGATTTCCGTACTTGGGGCCTTTCCCGCAAATCTCACAGGCCAGAGCCATAGCAACACCTCGTAGGAAGGACAAATACTTCTCTCGCGCAACCTTTTCATTTTACCAGAGCCGCCCCAACTTTGCCCACTTCTTTGTTGCTGGGTGGAGTTACAATACTAGCATGACAAACCAACTGTTCTTGCGCGGCGCCACAGCGTTGATAATCCTCGTGCAGCTAGCAGGCTTGGCGGCCCTCACGTCTTGCCAGCGGAAAAGCCCCTCGGATCGCGAACTGGTGGCGAAGGTCGATGGCCAGCCCATCTTCCGTGACCAAGTGGAGAGGGTCTATCGAAACCGCCAGGGTGCAGGGTCCGACACCAGCAGCCAGGAAGAAGCCTGGAGCTTTAAACTGAATGTTCTGGATGAACTGATCGTTAATCAGATTCTGGTTGACCACGCCTCCCACGCAGGCATCACAGCCTCGGAAGCCGAAGTGGATAACAAGGTGGCCGAACTTCAGAGCCCTTATTCGGCGGAAGAGTTCCAGAGACGTCTCCGGGACCAGGGCCTGGAAATGGAGGATCTCCGGAAGGAAGTACGCCGGGGCATTATCATCACAAAGCTTATCAACAAAGAAATCATCTCAAATATAAAAGTTACCGACCCCGAGATTGCGGCCTATTACGAACGCAACAAGGCCAACTTCAATGTCCCTGAAACCTTGTACCACCTGGCCCAGATCCAGGTCACTCCGGTTGCGGATGCCGAGGTGCGCAACCTGAAGAACGACGACGCCAAGACCCCCGCCGCCGCGGCGCGGAAGATCCAGGCGCTTTACGCCCGCCTGCGCGCCGGGGACGACTTCGCCACGGTGGCGCAAGAGTACTCGGAAGATCCTCGAACCGCTTCCGGCGGTGGTGACATGGGCTTCATCCCGGCCTCGGCATTGGACTCCACCCCGCAGCTCAAGGCCGTCCTCTCGCTCCAGGTCAACCAGTTCACTGGGATCATTCCCAGTTCATCCGGATACCACATCTTCAAACTGCTCGGGAAGGAACCAGCCGCAACGCATACGCTTTCCGAGTTGCGGGTTCAGAATTCCATCCGCCAGACGCTGAGGAGCGAAAGAGAGCAGCTTCTGAAAGCGGCCTACATCGAGACGCTGCGCAACCGGGCGAAGGTCGAGAACTACCTGGCCGAGCAGATCGTCAAAGGAGAGCTAAGTCCCTCTTCCTCCAAGTGACAGGCTGCCTGGCTGGGTGTGATCGCCGCCCCATAGGGTGTACCGGCCCCGGATTAGTCGGAATTGTAGCCCTCTCCCCTGGGGAGAGGGTGGCCCGCGTCCGGCGTTTTCACCAGCCGGCGCGGGACGGGTGAGGGGTTGTTTCCGTTGCCAACGCAGCCTGTCAGACCAGCCTCAGCAAGCGGAACCCCGCCTCCACGCCGGTTTCTTCCTGCGCGTAGATGCGTTCCACGCGGCCGGCCCGGGGAGCGCGGATTTCGTTCTGCATTTTCATCGCTTCGATCACCAGAAGTCCCTGGTCCCGCACCACCTCCTGGTTTTCAGAAACCAGCACCTTGACGATTTTCCCTGGCATGGGGGCCACGATTTCTTGTGGGCCTTTCTCCCGAACTCCCGCGCCATCGCGCCGCCAGCGCCGCGGATCACGAATTTCCACCAGATAGTGACGCAGGCCCACGGTAACCAAGTAGGAGCTCAAGTAACCCTCGGCGTCGCCTGCCCTCTTGCTGACCTGGGCTTCGTAAGACCGCCCGTCGATCAGGATCGAGTAAACCCCCGGCGAAATCTCTTCCCTATCCGCAAGAAGCGTCTCGCCATCGAAGTTAATTTTCGCCCCGGAAGATGCCGCCCCCGTCCTGCTTTGCACTGCGCCCGCCCGCGCTGACAACTCAAATTCATGATCCGAGGTCTTCGAGCCCGAATGGATTTTAATTTCAAGCTTCATCCGCTTCTCCAGCTCCCGCGACGAGGCCACTGGTTAAGCAGCGAGTCTCTGCCCGCATTTTTCCAAGTGCTGTCGCGAGTGGAGGCCGGTGTTTTCTTCTCCTCGCCCCCTCCCGCGTGGAGGGCCGCCGCCAGCATGGCGACGCGCTCCTCCTCGGGTGAAGGCGGCGCTTCCTCCATGAGCCCGGCGGCCAGGACGCGGTCAATGAATTCGGTGTCCATGCGGCCGGCGACGAATTCCGGGTGCTCGAGCAAGCGGCGGAAAAAAGGGACGTTGGTTTTGATGCCGAAAATCTCGTACTCGCCGAGCGCCCGCCGCATGCGCGCGATGGCTTCCGCGCGCTCCGTCCCCCAAACCGCGACTTTCGAAAGCAACGGGTCATATTCCAGAGGTACGGTCCATCCTTCGTAGACACCGTTGTCTCGTCGCACGCCCGGCCCCGCGGGCACCTGGAGCCGGCTGATGGTGCCGGGGGAAGGGAAGAAACTGTTGGCGGGGTCCTCCGCGTAGATGCGGCACTCGATCGCTGCGCCCCTCAAGCGCACGTCTTCTTGCCGCCACCGCAGCTTTTCCCCCGCCGCAATCTGAATCTGCTCCTTCACCAAATCTATTCCCATCACCAGTTCCGTAACCGGGTGTTCGACTTGAAGCCGCGTGTTCATCTCCAGAAAGTAGAAATTGCCGCTCTGGTCCACGAGGAATTCCACCGTGCCGGCGTTCCAGTATCCTGCCAGCTTTGCGATGCGCACGGCGGTTTCTCCCATGCGCTGGCGCAACTCCTCGTGCACGATGGGCGACGGGCATTCTTCCAGCACCTTCTGGTGTCTTCTTTGCAGCGAACACTCGCGTTCGCAAAGGTGAATCAGGTGCCCGTACTGGTCGCCAAGAATCTGGATTTCAATGTGGCGGGGGCGGTCGAGATATTTCTCGATGTAAACCGAGGGGTCGTTGAAGGCGTTTTGCGCTTCCGAGCGCGCGGTGTTGCAGGCGGATTCGAGCTCGGCGGGGGAACGCACAAGACGCAATCCCTTGCCGCCCCCTCCCGCCGAGGCCTTGAGCATCACGGGATAGCCGATTTCGTCCGCAACTCGATGCGCTTCCGCGAGGCTTTCCAGGTTGCGCTCGGTCCCGGGGACCACGGGCAGGCCTGCCTGGATCAGGGTCTGCCGCGACTTGGTCTTCGAGCCCATCAACTCCATCGCGGCCACCGGCGGCCCGATGAATACCAACCCCGCATCCGCGCAGGCGCGGGCAAACTCCGGGTTCTCTGCCAGGAAGCCGTAACCGGGGTGGATCGCCTCTGCGCCGCTTCGTTGGGCGGCGTCAAGAAGGCGGTCGATTCGAAGGTAACTTTCGCTCGAGGGAGCCGGCCCGATGTGAAAAGCTTGGTCGGCATAGCGCACGTGCAGCGCTTTGCGGTCCACGTCGGAATAGACGGCCACCGCGCAGATTCCCATCTCGCGGCAGGCGCGCATCACGCGCACCGCAATCTCGCCACGGTTGGCTATCAGGATCTTGCGAAACATTGTTCCTTTATCGCAGCCCTCCCTCTGACCTTGCGGCTGGTCGATGTTGCCCTTGCGCCTTGCCAAACTCACCAGCACCTTCTCACCGCGAAGCGGTGCACGGTGAGTAGCCGTGGGCGCTGCAGGACGCAGTCATTCCCGCGAAAGCGGGAATCCACTCCGCAAACCTCAGGAGCTGGCCTTGTTCCTTGCCTGCGAGACGAGGCATCAATTCCATGAGGCTGCTTACCGAGCGGTGTCATTATACTTCCTGGAAGGTGACGCAGACCACTCCAGTTTTTGCACCTCGCGCCCCCTCCCGCCGCGGCGGGAGGGGGCTACGGCATAGGCGGTAAAATAAGGCCGCGTGCCCCGATTCGGCCGAGAACAAGGGCAAGCGAATGGAACGGGAGGCGTCTCAGCTTGGTTTCTTCGGCCTCCCCGAAGGGGAGGGATAAAGTAGCCGGGGGCAACGCCCCCGGAAAACGCGCCCCTAACAAGGTCCGACCCTGAAAGGGTCGAATCCGGGTGGTTTAACGCCGGTCTTGCGTCCCGCGGCTCAGGGTAATGCGACCCCTCCAGGGTCGGTAGGCTATGCGGGTGGTTTACCGGGGGCGTTGCCCCCGGCTACTATATGGTGCCCTTTCAGGGCACAGGACCTCCCGCCTCGTCAAACTCTGCGTCGTGGCGGATAGTAGGGGCAGGCCCGTCGGCTGAGCCGTCAAGCGACGGACCTGCCCTGTGGCTGCGGATTGTTGTGCCTGGCCGTCAGGGCGCCCACGAGGGGTGCCCCTCCTCATCGGACGAGTGCCGACGGGCTCTAGTGGTTAGTTGCATTAGTAACCGATATTATTTGTGATCCTCGGAAGGGCGGGGCTTTAGCCCCGCCGCCTCGGGACGGGGAGTTGAATAGGCCTTTAGGCCCTGAAGCCGCGTCGCTTCAGGGGCTAAAGCCCCCAAATCCCTCCTCTCTGCGCTGCGGGGGCTGGCGGCGCGGTCGGGAATGAACGGGCACTGTTCCCGGTAAACCAAGTGGAACCCGTAGAGGGGACGAGCCCAGCGGGTTTCCGCAGGTTACCTGATAAATGCGATCGTCATGTTCTGGTGCCCACTTACCTGAGTTGAAAAGGCCGCCTCATCCAGCACGTGATGGAACGGGTCATAGACTACGAAAAGCGTTCTGCGCCCGCTGTCTCCGTACTTCGTGATGTCTGAAGCAATTGCCTCTGAGATTTGGTGCAAGTCCCGCTTCTCCCGAACATACTTTGCCTCGACCCACACGTCGAGGGCCTCGTGCGACCAGTCCGGTTTGGTCATGCATGAGGTCCAACGCAGGAAGGGGAACTCCCTAATCAAATCCGTGTCACCGGCCTTAAGAATCCCGTCGCAGAACTCTTGGAATTCAGGTTCATTCTTAGGCTTTCTCGATTGGCACATGACGGGGATGCCAGCCCGGAGCAAGCTGACGATGCGGTCGCAATACAATCTCCATGATGGTGCTAGATGCTTTCCTCCGACCGCGAGGGACAAGAGCGAGGTCTGATCCAATCCGGCGGACAACAGCTGACTGGAGTGTTGACCCAACTGAGACTCTAGCACCCTCACGACATCCTCCCCGTACCGCTTGTGCATTCTGATCAAGCGCTGCGCCGCGCCGCTTGGTTTCTGCTCCCACCTGACCGCCCGGCTTAATTCCGAGTTGAATCTTGCTGCTATTTCTCCCTCGCTCATTCGGTCCAGGTCGACGGCATGCCTGACGTAATCAATCGCAACATTCCTCTCATAGCCGTCTTTGCGCGGCCCAATGAAAACGTCAGAGACATAGTCTATCTCCTGGTCGTACTGAGGATGGCCCGACGCCAGGACAGCAAAGCGTCTATCAATGCACTGGCTGCAGGTGCCGCAGTGCCACTGGGTCTTCGATCTGAACATAGGGTGGGCACATGAGCAAGTGAAGTTGATCAGCTCACCGGCACCTTGCTCCACGATGCGCGCTACAATCTCGGCCTTGGTATTGAAGAAATAAGGGTTGTCGACCTCGAAGTCCCGACCCGTTACAAGCGTGCACAACTGAGCAAGAAGGTGTAGTGCCCTCGGATGCGTGGTCCGGGAGGCTCGCGCGCGTAACGCCTCATCGGCGACCGGGAGGTTGAGGCTGACGATGCCGTTCTCGAAGAAACGGACGCCTTTAGCTTGAATTGATTCAGCAACGATGGTGCCCAAAGCCGTAAACAAGAACGACCGCGTCCTCTGCGTCGGCTCACGGCTGAGGTTTCTCTCTTTGTTTACCCACACCGGTATATGGACCATCTGGCCTGGGAACGCGCGGTCCAATTCATCAAAGAGTCGCCGCTGACGTGAGTCGAGTGTCGTTACAGATCTGTGACTGACGAGAGCTGTTTTGCACCCGGCTCTCCCCGTTTGGACCGCTCCCCCGAGTGAGTCCAGGCCTCCAGAAAACATCAGCACACGTTCCACCCCATAGAACGGCCAGTCTTCAAGGTCACCGAAGTCCAAGTACGCCTGGGCTTGACGATCGTGCTTTACCGGAACGAAAACAAATGAATAGCGGTCGTTTGAGAGAAAGTCGAGTACCTCTTGCAAGAGCTGCCCCACCTCCGCTCGCTCCCAGAACCCGAGGTCCCGCACAGGTAGAACGAACGAGAAATCGCGGTCCCAAGCCTCGGTTGATTTCTCATCGGTCCATCCATGCCCCCGATTTGTGGCGCAGTCAGCGGTGAACACATAGGAGGCAATCTCCAGGAGGTCGACGAGCCTGGGCGAGAGGTGCCTGTTGAGGATCCTTGCGACGTTCTCAAGGCGGACGTTGACGTTGGCGTTTGGCCCAATGGAATCGAGGGCGACAATTTTTCTTCCCTCGGCGAGAGGATCGTTGGGAGGGAGTGCCGCGCCGCTGCACAAGAAAAGCCGAGGCGGAATCATGCTTCCGCCTCCTGCCGTTGAAGTTCGGACCTGAGTTTCTTCAGAGCGACGGCCACAAAAGCGGAGGCGTTCTCCAGGTCTATACCCTGTATGAACTCCGTCTTGGAGTACCACTCGCCGCAAAAATCTCGAACGATGCGGGCGGACTGCTCGCAGTGAGCCTGCAGGGCCTGGTTGAAAGAAGAGATTTCTCCGACCTGACGGAACTCCCCCGCACCTAGCTGTGAGGCGGTCACCCTGCTTAGGTAGAAATTCAGTAGCCGGGCAATGAAGCGGCCAAAGAAAACTTGGCCGAGATCGGAAAAACCCTTTTTGGTCGACAGCGAACGTATCGCTCTCTGCAGTTCGTCACGGCCACTCCCGAACATGGTCACGGCCTCCGAGGAGGCCAAAGCCGCAATCGCTTCTCCTGCGGCGCTCTGCGCCATCTCGCTGACGTCGCTGGGGTGGGACGATGCAGAAATACGCCGATCTACCGCAGCCTGCAACTCCACAGTGAGGTCGAAAACGGATGAACTCCCTGAAAGGTCGATGCCATTCTTCCGAAGCGCTTCAACCCAGTCCTCCTCTCTGGCGGAGAGGGTTATTTGTGTGAGTAGATAAAACGTATAGCGAAGGCCAATGTCGTCGGCGGCGCCTTTCAGTGCCCCGCCGGCAGCCTCGATCGCCCTCCGGGCGATGGTTGCAATTCCCGCCTGTAGCGTGCGCTGCTCGGCCGCGACATCGCTGCCAAACCGTGCGAGTTCCGCGACCACCTCGGACCACTTCCGGGACTTCGGAATCGTGCCTAAGCGGGTGTGTCCCATGCACAACTCCCTCAAGAGAAGTTTCCTATAGACTAAAGGCAAACATCTTTAGGTGATGATGACCCTTGTTAGTGAAGTAGTCAAGGCTTGTGCTGGCTGCGCGTACAACGGTCGTGCCAGGACAAGTCTGGCCTGATCCTGCAAGCTGAAAGGAGCTTACCCTGTAATTGCCCGTTCAACAGGTAGCCAATCGAGCGGGAGTGGGAGCAACCCCGCCGACGAAGCCTCGGGCGGCGACAACTCGTGCTGGTCAATCCGGCAATCAACGCCGTCGCTGCGCAGGTGTTCGCAGAGGTCCCAAACGCGGTCCAGGTGCTCCGCCGAATCGTGGCTGTAGCTGATGAACGCTCTCACGGCCGTACCTTGCGGTCCATAATAATACTTTTTTCGCGGCGAGGCATACAATCCTAATGGTCGGTTGTAACGCGAGCGTCTCGCCTGCTGTGGCGGGAGCGTCCCGCTCCCGCCGTCGGCAAGCCTCCCTCGACCCCTGGAAAGAGAGAGCGATTAAGGGCTAGGACGAGGCGCAAAGGCAAGTAGCGCGCACCTGCGGCTTAGCAGGCTGCGGGAAAACCCCTCCAAGCTGTCATTCCGAGCGGAGCGAGGAATCTCGCTCTGAGTATTTTCAACGCAGTGCGGGATTCCTCGTCGTCCCGATCAGATCGGGACTCCTCGGAATGACAGGCCAAACGGGTTTTTCCGCAGCCTCTTAGAGGTGCGCGGCTCTTGTCCGGTGATTGCATTCCCATGTGCTATCCGCGTGTTGCGCCGCCTCCCACAGCGTCGACTTAAGGGTTAAGAACCGCGGACCTCAAATCCGGAGGTCCGCGCCACCCGCTCTTGACAGGGGACTGGAAAAATGATAGCCTATGGAGGTTGACCTATGAAGAGCGCTGGCAAAGAGCGCGGGGAAGGGGTTTGGAAAGCGGCCCGCAGAGGGCGCAAAAAGACAGCAAAATGCAAAAAGATACTAAAATAGAGGGAACGAACCCAACGATGTGTTGAAAACACAGCACTTAGCCTTTTTTCGAGCAAAAAACGAACCCAAAACGAACCCAAAACGAACTCAGTTTTGAGCGCAAAAAGTGCCAATCAAAGCGAAAAAACAAGACAGGATTCAGGAGTCGGGATTCAGGAAAAGGGGTCTGAGGGGTTAAGCAAGGTTGAAGTATCAAGCGTAATGGCTGAATTACGAACGAAGAAGTCACCCTTGGCGACAGGGTCGCTTGGGGATCTTAACCCTCGGGGAGTTTGTCGCGCCCGTGCTGCACACCGTACCCGAATTGACACTCCCCTTTCTTTGCGGCTATGCTGAGTAATGGCTCCCCTGCGCGCATCTAATCTTATGCGGCCCGTTGCGCGTCGCGAGCGCTTCTCCGGGGGATTGGACTAGCCTCCACACCAAGGGTTTCGATGGTGGAAGATGCGCTGGGGTGAGGAGTCGGAAGGTTTATGGGATTGTCTTTGAGCAGCATGGGTTCACGCTTTCGCACCTTGTGCCGTCTGGTTGTGCTACCGCTTCTCCAGGCGCCGGAAGAGGCATTGATGGGAGGCCAGGCGGTCATCGAAGGCGTCATGATGCGCTCCCCGCACAGCTATGCCGTGGCGGTGCGCCAGCCCAGCGGCGGGATTGCGGTGGCAAAAGACTACTTGGAAAAGCCTTCTGAAAAGCACCCCTGGCTGAAATACCCGCTCCTGCGCGGATTGGGGGTCCTGGGGCAGGCCATGGTGCTGGGAATCCGAGCCTTGCGCTACTCCGCTGAACTAGCGCTCGAGGAAGAGGGGAAGCCGGCCGAAAAAGAAAAGAAAATCGTGTTGAGCAACTGGCTCCTGGCGGTGAACCTGGCGTTCTCGCTGGGCTTTTTCATTTTTTTCTACAAGTTTGTGCCCCTTTCTCTGGCCACAGCCATCAGCCGCCGTTACCCGGCAGCGGGCAACCTGCTGATGTTTAATCTGCTGGACGGAACAATTCGCATCCTCTTATTCCTTGGGTTCCTCTTTTTCATGTCGCAATGGAAGGAAGTCCGGCGCTTATTTGAGTACCACGGGGCGGAGCATAAGGTGGTGTGGGCGTTTGAGCAGCGCGGGGCCATTGACGTGGCAACGGCGCGCGCGTGTACACGCTTTCATCCGCGTTGCGGGACCAGCTTTCTACTGGTGGTGATGGCCATCGCCATGGTCCTTTACATGTTCCTGCCCTTTCGCTCCTTCACTATGCGATTCGTGGGCCGGCTGGCGCTCCTGCCGGTGATCGCCGGCGTCTCCTACGAATGTATCCGCTTTGCGGCTAAATCGCAGGGAAGGCTCTGGCGCTGGGCGGCGCAGCCCGGGCTGTGGTTGCAACGTGTCACCACGCGCGAGCCCGACGACCGCCAAATCGAAACCGCCATCAAGGCCCTCGAGACCGCTATGGAGCTCGAGAAGGCGCGGGGTGGGGAGTTCTTCGTCGCTTAAGAGCGGTAGGTAGTTGGAAGTAGGCAGTCGGCGGTAAGCAGTCGGCAGTAGGCAGTGGGGAGTGGGAATAGAGTAATTCAAAATTCGAAATTTGAAATTCAAGATTGGCCAAGCCCGTCCCCACATACCACCTACTACCTACCACCTACTGCTCTTCGGACCTTGAACCATGCATTTCTTAGAGAAACTGGCAGAAATCGAATCCAAGTATGACGAGTTGACGGCGCAACTCGGAGACCCTGCCGTGTTAGCGGACCAAGCCCTCTATCAGAAGACTGCCAAAGCACACTCCGAGCTCAGCGAGATTGTCGAGAAGTACCGCGAGTGGAAAAGCATCCGGAAGTCGCTCGAAGAAACCAAGGCGATGCTCGAGGAGGCTTCCACCGACGCCGAGATGAAAGCCTTGGCGCACGAGGAACTCGCGCACTTGGAGAAGCGGCAGGCAAAGGTGGAGGAGGAACTCGGAATCCTGCTGCTGCCCAGAGATCCGAACGACGAGAAGAACGTGGTGTTGGAAATCCGCGCCGGCACGGGCGGGGACGAGGCGACGCTCTTTGCGCAGGAAATCTTCCGTATGTATGACCGCTACGCTGAATCACAGGGCTGGCGGGTGGAAGTGCTCTCGACGAGCCTTTCAGGCATTGGCGGCTTGAAGGAAGTCATCGCCCTGATCGAAGGGCAAAGGGTTTATAGCAAGCTCAAATATGAAAGCGGCGTGCACCGCGTGCAGCGTGTCCCGGCCACCGAGCAGCAGGGACGTATCCATACCTCGGCCATCACGGTAGCGGTGCTCCCGGAAGCCGACGAAGTGGAAATTGAGATTGACCCCAAGGATATTCGCATCGATACGTTCTGCTCTTCGGGGCCGGGCGGCCAATCGGTGAATACGACTTACTCCGCGGTGCGCATCACGCACCTGGCGACCGGCATGATCGTTTCCTGCCAGGATGAGAAGTCGCAGATCAAGAACCGCGCCAAAGCGCTTCGCGTGCTGCGCTCGAGGCTCTACGAAATGAAGCTTCAGGAGCAGCAGAAACAGATCACGGAAGAGCGCCGCTCCATGGTCGGCAGCGGCGACCGCAGTGAGAAAATCCGAACCTACAACTTCCCTCAGAATCGCCTCACCGACCACCGCATCGGCCTGACCATTCACCAGCTTGACCGAGTCATGGACGGAAAGCTCGACGACATCATCGAGGCGCTGAGCGCCCACTACCGGGCCTAGAAGTTGGAGCAAGTGACCGTGGCAGCGGGAAGAACAGTCGTCAGTGGTCAGTAGTCAGTCGAACAAACATGGGTGGGGCCATCTGGAGTGCGGCAGCTTGCTGCCGCTTTTTCCCCGCGAGCTTGCTCGCGGCTCACTGCTTCGACGGGCACTTGTGAACGGCCAGCAAGCTGGCCTGAAAGAAAGCGGCAGCAAGCTGCCGCACTCCAGACTGCTCGACCTGCGACTGACGACTGACAACTGACGACTGCCCTTCTGCCATGCAGCTCCGCACAGCTCTCAAGACCGGTCTCGAGACTCTCCTCCAACACCAGGTCCCTTCCGCACAGCTTGCCGCTGAACTGTTGCTGATGCACATCCTCCATTGCGAGCGCGCTTTTCTTCACTCCAACGCCGAGATGAACTTGCCGCCGGAGAAGACCGAGTGCTACTTCCTGCTGATTGACGAGCGAACCACCGGCAAGCCGACGCAATACATCACCGGCCACCAGGAGTTCTGGGGGCTCGATTTCGAGGTCACGCCCGACGTCCTGATTCCTCGCCGTGAAACTGAACACGCCGTGGAGCGAGTGCTTGAACTCGCGCGCCGGAGCGGATCGGCGAAAGAAGCTCGGCTGCGCATCGTGGACGTAGGGACAGGCTCCGGGTGCATTGCCCTGGCGCTCGCTTCCGAGCTTCCCCGCGCCATCCTCTTCGGCGCAGACATCTCCATGCCGGCTCTGGTGGTGGCGTCGCGAAACGCAGTTCGCTTGGGAATGCCGGAACGCGTCAAGTTCCTGGAAAGCGACGTCCTCGCTCGATTTCTCGATAAAGATTTCCTGGGCACGATTGATTTTGTGGTTTCGAACCCACCCTATGTCGGGAAGCGGGACGTCGAAATGGTGCAACGGGAGGTGCGGCAATTTGAGCCGCGCATCGCTTGGGGTGGCGACCTTGAGCGCGGCGACGAAATCTATGCTCGCCTGTTACCGCAAGCCCTCGAAGCACTTAAGCCCGGCGGCTTCGTGGTGGTAGAGATCGGCTACAATATGCGCGCGAAAGTGCTCGCCCTGCTCGGCCAGGAGTGGACGGAAATTGAAGTCATGCCCGATTTGGCCGGCATTCCGAGGGTGGTTAGCGCGCGGAAGAAGGAGACAGGAGGCAGAAGTCAGGAGTCAGAAGGGAGGAGGCAGGTGGGGGAGCAATCCAATCTAAAATCCAAAATCTAAAATTGCCACAGTGGGGGAGCAATCCAAAATCTAAAATCCAAAATCTAAAATTGTCCCAGCCCCCAGCTCCTGGATGTTCGCAGATGCTAAGCCAAATCCTGCACATCGACATGGACGCCTTCTTCGTTTCCGTCGAGGAGCTGGAAGACCCTTCCCTCAGAGGCAAGGCTGTAATCGTCGGCGCAGACCCGGAGGGGCGCGGGGTGGTGGCTGCGGCCAGCTATGAAGCGCGCAAGTTCGGCGTGCACTCCGCCATGCCGATCCGAACCGCCAAGAAACTCTGCCCGCACGCCATCTTCCTGCGCGGCCAGCACCACAAGTACAGCGACTATTCCCACAAGCTCTGCCAGATCTTCGGTGAATTCACGCCCGTGGTCGAGATGGTGTCAATCGACGAAGCCTACCTCGACCTCAGCGGCTGTGAGCGTCTGCACGGCTCGGCATTTCGGGCTGCCGATAAGCTGATTCGCACGGTGAAGGAGCGTACCGGACTCAACTGCTCGATTGGCCTTTCCACTTCCCACCTGGTTTCCAAGATCGCCTCCGACCAGGCCAAACCGCACGGCCTGCTTTACATTTTTCCGGGCTATGAAGCAACGTTTCTTGCCCCCCTCCCGATCCGCCGCATGCCCGGCATCGGAAAGGTGACGGAGCCGGAACTGCGCTCGCTCGGCATCACCACCATCGGCGACCTCCAGCAAATGGGCGAGGGGAAGTTGCGGGAGCAGTTCGGCAAATTCGGCGAATGGCTTTACACGAAGTCATGTGGGAGGGATATTGACGCCTACGCTTACGGGGAAGAGCCCAAATCCATCAGCCACGAAACCACTTTTGACGAAGATATCGACGACCTCGAGGAATTGGAGCGTACGCTTTCTTATCTGGCCCAGCTCGTGGCGCGGCGTTTGCGCGACCACGGCCTGTTTGCGCACACGCTGGGGTTGAAACTTCGCTACGCCCCTTTCAAGACCCTTACTCGAGACATCACCATCGACGAGCCCACAAACCTCGATTCGGTCATCTTTGAAAACGTTTTGCATCTCTTTGAAAGCTCATACGACGCGAAGAAGAAAGTCCGCCTCGTGGGCGTCCGCGCGTCGAACCTTGAACGCGCCGTGTTCCAACGCAATTTGCTCGAGGCGCCGCAGCGCGATAAACTTGATAAGATTCTCAAAGCCGCCGATAAGCTGCGCGAAAGGTTTGGCTTCGAAGCCGTGCAATTGGCGCGCTCCATCGAGACCGGCAGGCAGCCGAAACCGCGCAAGCGACGGGAATTCCTGGGGCGAGAGTGACAGGTGGCGAGCAGAATTCAGAAGTCAGGAGTCGGAAGACAGAAGGTTGATGGTAGGTGGGGAGGAACGCCAGTCCCCAGCCCCGTCTTTTCAACTGACCACTGACCCGCCGCGGCGGGACTACTGACACCTCCGCCTAAATCAAGAGGCTGCTCGAAAGGGGAGAATGTGAAGACTGCCTACCTCGATATCGAAACCAACTACGTTGGAACATTTGCCGACCAGCGCCTCTTCAGGGACTGCAAAAACCACAAGATCACGGTGATCGGGGTGAGGATCGTGGATGGCGAGAAGGACGCCTTTGTCCAGCTTGTAGGTGAGGAAGCCACCCGAGAAGCCCTGATGGCGGTGCTGGCGGGAGTGGAGCGCATTGTCACTTACAACGGGCGCTCGATTCCCGACAATGTGAAGGGTTACACCGGGTTCGACTTCCCGGTGATTGCAGCGCAGCTGGGCGTGGTGCTGGACAAGACATTCAAGCACCTGGACCTCTGCCCGGCCTGCTGGAAGGCGGGCCTGTGGGGAGGCCAGAAGGCCATCGAGGAGATGCTGGGCCTGAAACGCGAGCTCGCTGGCAAGGACGGAAAGTGGGCCGACGAGACGTGGAAGAAATATGTGGCCACCCGAACAGAGCGCTTCCTGAAAGAACTGTTGACCTACAACCGGGAAGACGTCTTCATGCTGCGGAGGATTGAAGAGGCGTTGGAGAGAAGGAGTCAGAAGTCAGGAATCAGGAGTCAGAAGTAGGAAAGAAGCTTTCCCGACGAACCCCAAATATCTCCCACTTCCAGATCTACGGTTTCGTAGGTGGCGGGCACGCAAAGTCTGGAATCCAGAACACGCGGTCGCCGTTTCTGACCATCTTGAGCCCGAGGGATGGAAGCAGTTGTTTTTTGACGCCCAGGTAAGTAAAGTGGGGCAAGTCAGACCTTACGGTTTGAAACCAGCCATGGTGTTCCAGGATTAAACGGACGACAGGGTCATCGTGTTCTTTGACATCGAAGGCGAGCATGGAAAGATGCTGTGAGGCGCCAGGAGGTGCTACGGACAAGAGAACTGACTTGGAGAGATCTTTGCTGAAATACAGCCCTCGCTTTTCGAGCTCGAGGATCTCGGGCACCTGCTCACGGGCAGGTAATTTTCTGATCCTTTCTGCTTCGGAGGCACTCAGTAAGCCCTTATCGACCCAATGTTGAAGACCCGGATTAACACGGCTCCTCCATAGTTCGAGGGTTTGGGCATAGCTGCGCTGTGCTGCATCAGGGCCGCGGGGTGAAATGTCAACATGAGCTTGAAATGCTTCCTCGCGGGCCTTCATCAAGGCTCGCATCGCGGCGCTCTGAAGTCTCACAGGGATGCCGGCGAGCTCAGCCTGCTCTACGCTTAGGCTTGATTGCCAATGCGCGACGGCATTTTGGTCTGGAAATATCACAACGGGGGGAAGCACAACTCCTCCACGAGCGACGAAGAGCGCCCCGTATTCCTCGAGCACGCGCAGGCTCAACGCGTCGCCAGGGTCCGGCCAGCGGAAGCCCTTTGGTAGACTCTTGAAGAACGGTGATTCAGTGATGCACCCGGGCAGTTGGTCTGAAATCGAATTCTCCAAGGCACTGGCGTGTCTACCATTCGAAATTGTAACGCCCAGCTTTGTAGTCGATAGTGGGCCGGCGAAGAGCGAGCAAATCACGGCCCCTAGGCACACCCTGTTACCGGCCGCCAAGGCTTTGCTCCGGCACTTCGGTTTGTCGGCTCTGGTCATTGCTTGTGGTGCGCAATTGTATCCGCGTGGATCGACCTTTCCCACCTCTTTTTTTGAGCCCAAGGCATAATTGACTCTGCGAGCGTGGGTTGGATACAATCTGCTTGCTACTTATGCGGGACGGGGTGCGGCCTTGGCTTCGAGCGGCAGGGTTGCCACCTCCTTCAGTAGATGGTCAGCGGCCTCATCTCATCGACAGGCAGAGGTTGGGGTGAGCGGCCTGGGGCGGAAGTGCAGGGGGGAGAAAATGTATTGGCAGAAATGGTCTGAGCGGTTGAAAAAGGAACTGCAGCTCGACACGGACCCCATCGCCGTGACTTTCGCGGGCGCACCGGCACCAGGGACCCCCTCTCCTCAGGGAAAAGTTTCCGTGTGCCAAGCCTTGAAGAAAGCCAGCGAAGGCGAAGCCGTCACCATCACTGCGGAGACCTGTGGCTGCCCCGGGGGCCTCGTCAGCCTAGGGCTTGGACAGATGCCACCACAAGGGAGAGAAGGGCTAGTGCATTTCCTCGTCAACAAAGAAAAGGTCTACTGCTCCCGTGTTGCGATGCATCGCAGCCAACAGACTGTCCCGCCACCCCTGGGGATGGCGAGTCACGTCTTTTTCTCGCCCTTATCGGGCGCGGCGACCCAACCTGACATCGTGGTGTTCGTTGGCAAACCCGACCCTCTCCACCGTCTTGTAAGTTTGGCGGGCTACTGGGAAGGTGGCTCCTTGAAGGTCGAGCTTTCTGGTCCCGCTTGCAGGACTGGGATCACCTACCCAACGGTCACGGGTGAGATAGGCCTGTCTCTCCTCGATTTTGGGGCGAGGAGATTGGCTGGCTTTGCCAAAGACCATCTCCTTGTCGCCGTCCCACTCCATCGGATGATAGGTATCCTCGAGGCCCTCGATCAGGGGGTTAGCCGAGAGGGGGTGGAGGTGAGCGAGAACATCGAGCGGCAGATCGACGAACTTGGCAAGGTAGAAGCCGTGTGACGAGGGGAGTCTCGCCTGATCCCAGGCGTTCCTCGGGGCGGACCCGCTCAGACCCCAGCGTTTTTGGGCTGTGTTCCCCCCGCGAGGCTATACCCGCCTTGAGCGTCCAATGCCTCTGCGCCTAGTGGAGGGATGGACGGCTGGATCGGAAGTACGACCAGCACGGGATCATTAATCTTCGAATTCAGCGCCAAATTCTTGATCCGCTCGATCAAGCTCGGCGTAACCTCTTGACCGCGTGCAATCAGCGGCAGGCCAGAGTGGTTCTTGACATCTTCGGCGAAGATCATTCCCGGCTGCACCGCGTGGAGGGGGACCTTCATGACCGTCGCGTCGCGGGGTGTGTCTCCTCGCAGTTTTTCGAGGGCTTCCAGCATGGCGGGGTCATACCACCCCGTGCGAACTCGCATGGTATCTATCGCCACTTCCACCGAGTAGCCCTGAGACTCCAGGACGTCGAAATCCGAGACGGCCTTGAGCGCGCGTGCCCCCCAGGGGATGGCGTCACCGCAGGTCTTGTTGTGAGGTAGTCCCTGCCCGTCGTAGTGCTTATCTTGGTAATGCAGAATCTCCCGGACGGGCTCCAGGTGGGGAATGTTGGCCAGGAGTTGTTCCGTCACGGTGGGCAGGTTATCCACGATGGCCTGTTCGGATAGAGAGAGTGCTGCGCCATGATAGAGCTTGCTCGCGGTCTCAGCGGGAAGGGTCACCCATCCGATCTGTGCCATCATGGCTGCGATTTCAGCCTGCCAAGGGTCCGATACCTTCTTGAGAGAAGCCAATTCACTTATCAGCTTACGGGCGCGGATGGCGCGCCCGAAAGCTACGGGGTTGACAAGCGCCAGGATGTCGGTAAGGGTTTTAAGGCCGGTGCACAGCGTCTGCTCCAGGAGCACGCGCTCGGTGGTGATCAGCCGGTGCTGTTCGACGGAAGCCTCCAGCGCTCGGATGAGCGTCCCGGTCGGGCAAGGTTTGCAGAGGAAGCGAAAGATATTTCCTTCGTTGACCGCCGCGATCGCCGCTTCGACGTCCGCGTAACCGGTCAGTAGGACACGCACCGTATCCGGCGAGAGCTTCCGGATGCAGTACAGCAGGGCCACACCATCCATGCCGGGCATCCGCAGGTCGGAGACGACTGCGGCATACGGTCCTTTGGACACAACCAGTTTTATGGCTTCCTTAGGCTCGGAGGCAACGGTCACGTCAAAGTGCGTCCGCAACTGCCGTTGCAGGGCATCGAGCACCAGCACCTCGTCGTCCACAATCAGAATTCGCGGTCGGATCAGTTCGGCCATATCATACCTCCGCCAACAGTGCCGGTATCTCTGCCGCCATGGCACGCCAACCGGCAAGATCTTCCTGGACCCCCAGCGCTGCCAGCTCCTCTACAAAAAGCATGCGCCTCACGGCACTCTTGTCTTCTCGGAATATTCCTCGGATTCGACAGGTAAACGGACGTAGAAGCTCGTTCCCTTGCCTACTTCGCTCTCAAAGGTCAGGGTCCCTTTGTGGCGCTCGACTACCACCGACCGCGCAATCGCCAAGCCCTGTCCCGTTCCGCGCCCCACTCCTTTGGTGGTGAAAAAGGGATCGAAAACCTTGGTGCGGATGCTCTCAGGAATGCCGCACCCGGTGTCCGTGATAGTGACTAGAACCGTCTTGCCCTCCGGCACCGTGCGAACCCGGATCTTGCCTTTCTTCCCAGTGCCTTTTACCACGTCGCCGATGGCGTGGGCGGCATTCACCAGCAGGTTCAGGAAAACCTGGTTCAAATCGCTGATATTGCAAACCACCAGTGGCAGATCGCCGAGATCGGCCTCGACATCGGCAACACACTTCAGCTCGTTACGCGCCACGGCAAGGGTGCTAAGCAGCGCCTTGTTGAGGTCGGCGGCAGCCTTCTCCTTGCTCTCCGGGTGAGCGAAATCTTTCATGGCGCGCACGAGGGTCGCCACCCTAGTCACACCATCGAGCGTCTGCGTGAGTGCTTTGGGAATCTCCTCCAGCAAGTAGGCACAGTCCGATTCCTCTTCGATTCGGCGCACTGCGGCCAGGAGGTCTGGGCTGACGGCGCCGGAGGCCGCGGCATCGCGGAGTTCCTGGTACTTGCTGAGGAGGGTTTGCAAACCCCTGAAAGAATCTTGCACGAAGCGCGTATTGTCACCCACGAATTGGATGGGGGTATTGATTTCGTGGGCAATTCCGGATGCCAGGCGACCCACGGACTCCAGCTTCTGAGCGTGGCGCAACTCCATTTCTCTCTCCTCCCGGCCCGTGATGTCGCGCCCAATGCCTTGCATCCCGACGGGTTTCCCGCCTTTGTAGATCAGGCGGGGGTTCACTTCCAGCATCACCCGGCTGCCATCTTTTGCCGTGATTTCCAGCTCGAGGGTGACAGCGGAATCACCCGCCAGGAGCCGCTCGCGGATCTGTTCAACCCGCTGCCAGTGCCTGGGGTCGACCAGTTGCCGGAGGTTCATCTGGGCAGCTTCCTCCCGAGAGTACCCGATGGTTTGCTCCGCGACTCTGTTGAGAGAGGTTAGACGGCCCTCGAGATCGGCGGTGTAAACGAGGTCGCTGGCATTTTCGAACAGTTCACGGTAGCGCTCTTCCGAGGTTCGGAGCGCCTCCTCGGCCCGCTTGCGCTTGGTGATGTCGTGCGAGACACCAAACGTTCCAATAATGGCTCCGTTGGCGTCTCGGAAGGGCATTTTAGTGGTCGAGACCCAGGTCACCCGCCCGTCGGGCCAAGTTTCCTTCTCCTCTTTGGCCGTCATCGGCTTCCCGGTGGTGATGACTTCCTGCTCATCGTTGTAGGCCTGTTGGGCGTGTTCGGCGGTGAAAAAATCGAAGTCCGTCTTGCCGATTGCCTGGCCAGGGTCGCTTAGCCCGAACCCTCTAGCGACCGCTTCATTGATCCGGGTAAAGCGGCTCTCCCGGTCCTTGAAGTAGATGGTGTCGGGGAGATTGTCCATGAGGGTGCCCAGCAGATC
Source organism: Acidobacteria bacterium UBA7540 (assembly GCA_002478145.1). The sequence goes on along the minus strand of DLMI01000092.1, from coordinate 39,146 downwards.
GCGCTCCTGCGCCAAGGCTTCCTCCGCTTGTTTCCGCTCGGTGACGTCTTGGTAAAGGCCCAAGAACCCCAGCGGCTTGTCGTCCATCACCAGTGGCACAGCGTAGATTTCCACATCCACGAGGGTGCCGTCTTTGCGACGCCGGCGGCTGGTGGCGCGCACGCTGGCGCCACCCAGGGTCTGCCTGGTTAAACTCTCAGCTTCGGAAACCAATTCCGTGGGTATAATGAGCTCATCCAGATTGAAGCCCTGCATTTCTTGGCGCGAGAAGAGAAAGAGTCTCTCGAAGGCTGGGTTGCACATCTGGATGCGTTCCTCTTTGTCCAGAACCGCGATGCCCACGGGGCTGATATCAATGAGGGTGTTGAGGTAGGCGGTTCGCTCTTCTAGGACTTTCTCCGCTTGCTTGCGCTCGGTGATGTCCCGAGAGACACCAAACGTCCCGATAATGGCTCCGTTGGCGTCTCGGAAAGGCATTTTGGTGGTGGAGGCCCAGGTCACCCGCCCGTCGGGCCAAGTTTCCTTTTCCTCTTTGGCTGTCATCGGCTTCCCGGTGGTGATGACTTCCTGCTCATCATTGTAGGCTTGCTGGGCGTGTTCGGCGGCGAAGAAATCGAAGTCCGTCTTGCCGATGGCTTGGCCAGGGTCGCTTAACCCAAACGCTATGGCGTGAGCCCTATTGATGCGAAGAAAGCGGCTTTGGCGATCCTTGAAATAGATGTGGTCAGGAAGGTTATCCATGAGGGTGCCCAGCAGATCGCGCTCCTGTGCCAAGGCTTGTTCGGCTTGTTTATGCTCGGTAATGTCGACGAGCGTCCTCGCCACAAGGGGTTCCTCTCCTTCTCCGGACTCGATCAGGCTCTGGCCCGCTGACTTCATGGCATCTCACTCCAATCACGAGGGCATTTTCCGCCTGACCTGCCCTGGTGCACGCCTTCACGTGGTCGATTGCAAGACCCCAGCCGGCAAACGATCCGCGCAGGGTAAGCAACCCAACTAGCCCGCCAAGCAGGCCCTGGACCTCACCCTGCTTTTGCCTCCATTCGTCTCTATCGGCAAATGCCAAGCACCGCATAAAGTTTACAGCCCGGCCTTCGGTCGCAACCAAAAGCAGATTCTTCTCCCGCAAGGCGGGATCAGAATGACATGTCATCCTGAGCCAGTTTCAGAGTTTGGAATTCGATTTTTGTTGACACATAAAGCTGGGGAGTATCATGAAGAAGTCCAAAGCGCTAGTTCGGGACTGACGCCCACAGGGTGGCACAGAGCATGCCGGTACGGACCGCCGTGGTCGTTGATATGCTCGCCGAAACGGTCATCAAGAGGTGTGGTTGTTGTTGAAGAGGAGATAAGCGATGCGCAAACTTCCCAGGGATCGAATGACGGCACGGCAGCGCATTGAATGCACTCTGCGGGGTGAACTCCCTGACCGTGTACCCGTCTTTGATCTCATCCAGCATATACCTCTCATTGAATATACTACGGGTGAGAAGGTCACCTTGCAGAACGGATTGGACTTGCTGTGCAAAACCATTGGCGAGCGGCTTGATATTACGCGGGGGATAGCGCCGCCCGTGGAAGAGAAGCTCATCCGGCACGAGGACGGCTTCGTTTACAAACAGGAATGGTGGACCAGTTGGCTCATCGAGCGTCCGTTCAACGATGTGCGGGGGTTGCTCGATTACATTCCCCGCAACATCGAGGAAATCCACCGTCGCCAGTTTGGCGACATTTTCACCTTCGCCGGGAAGAGTAATGTCTGGGGAGCGTCTTCAAAGTCACCTCGCGAGCAGTTTCTGGAGTTGCAGGAGAAGGTTGGCGAGAACACCGTGATTTTCCCCAACGAGAGCCCCGTGGGGCTGGACACTGCTCACGTGCGGGCGGGACTGGACCTGCTGGCCTATGCCTACGCGGAGAACCCTCAGCTCGTATCGGATTGGTTGGAAGCGCTGAACTGGGCGGAGATCCAACGCGTCCACGAGACAGCCGACCCCGACTTATCACCTGTAACTCTGGTCTATTCCGATATCGCCGGTACGGAACAGGTTTTCTTCTCGCCTAAGTTCCTGCGGAAGGAGTTCTTTCCGCGGCTTGCAAAGTTGGTGGATGCGTGGCATGAGCACGGAATTAAAGTGATCTACCACTCGGACGGCAACCTTTGGGCCGTGCTAGAGGATTTCCGCCAAGCTGGGATCGATGGAATCAATCCTCTAGAACCGTTGTCGAGGATGTATGCGGGAGACGTCCGGAAGGCTTATCCGGAGTGGATCTTGATGGGTGGGATTGACGTCTCGCAACTCCTGCCTTTCGGCGCCGAATCAGAGGTCCGGGAAACAGTGCGGAAGACCATCGACGAAGCCGGGGCCGCAGGGCGCTTCTGGATTGGCTCGACTACCGAGATTCATCCTGCCGCCAAACTCGAGAATGTCCTGGCCATGTGGGACGAAATCGAGAAGTACGGTTACTATGATCGGTAGAAGGCGGTTTGCCGGAGTGAATCCAAAGACGCAACCTCATGAGTATTCGATTGCACCTATCTGCTGACCCTCGCATTCTTGAGGTGTTCCAGGAAACAAGGATCTGGTTTCAGGTTGTTAGCCCAAAACCAACTTCGACCCTCCTCCCTTTTACACAGGAAAACTTACGTCACCGGAGGAGGCTTTCTTGACCGCTGACGATCTTGTTGTTAGGTTAGAGCGTCCGACACCTCACATGGATCGGGAGCATTCATGGGAAATCGTCCACGGCGAATCGAAAGCACGCTTTCACGGCGGGATTTCCTGAGCGCTTGTGGCTATGCATCCACACTGCTCCTCCCCGCGCCGCTGTTCGGGGCAATTGCCTCTCCGGGCGCTCAGGAAGTTGCCACAGGGCTCCCCGTGGTCTCCCCTCTGTTCTCTGATTACCGAATTCTTCCGCAATATCGGGTGCACTCTCCCCTCGAGGAGCTGATCCGGAAAGCCCGGCAGAAGGTGGATGATTATCCCAGCGAGAGGTATGGCCGCGAGATCGAGAGCCATTTCTCGGCATGGGCGGTTGAGCTTCGTAAGAACAAAAATGATGTGGGCGCCCTCGCGGCATTCCTTTCGCCGCAACTCGCGGCGGCCTCGCCCGCTCCCCAGGGGTTTGACCGCATCCGCGAGGATCCGACTCTCGCCGTCCGGCGCGCGAGTTTTTCCTCGGACCTGTCACTCGGCCGGGACGCCTTTCTCGAGGAGTTCCGATCTTCACTTGGTTTGATCTCAGAGGTTCTCATCGTCGAGTTCAAAGTGGCGGATTTGGAGGTCGCCTCGGCTTCTCCGCTCCGCATCACGACCGAGATTCGGTACACGCTCGTGGGCACAGGGCCGCGGCTGCACCGCCTGCAGAGAATCGGCGTGTGGCAGATTGATTGGGAGCAGAGCCCCGCAGGGGAATTGGTGGCAAAGAAGTGGCAACCCCTTTCGGAAATCCAGAGCCTCTCCCATCAACCGATTTTCGTGGACATCACCTCGATTGCGCTCAAGGACGTCTCCTCCTACCGCACGCAAATGCTGCGTGGCGCGGATTATTGGCGGACGGTGCTTGACGCGGCGACCGGAATCGACATCTACGGAAACAACGGCATCGCGGCCGGTGACTACGACAATGATGGGTTTGATGATCTCTACATCTGCCAGCCCTCGGGACTTCCCAACCGGCTTTACCACAACCGTGGCGATGGAACTTTCGAGGACGTGACGGAAGCGGCCGGCGTGGGCGTCCTGGACAACACCCCTTGCGCTCTCTTCGCGGACGTCAACAACAACGGTCACCAGGACTTGGTCGTCGTTACCGCCAACGGCCCTCTGCTCTTCCTCAATCAGGGGAACGGCAGATTTGCGCTGAAGCCCGGGGCGTTTCGGTTTGCGCGACCCCCACAGGGAACCTTCACCGGCGCGGCCTTTGGCGATTACGATCGCGATGGCCGCCTGGATATCTACTTCTGCTTGTACAGTTACTACAAGGGACTCGAGCAGTACCACTTTCCGGTCCCGTATTACGACGCGCGAAACGGCCCGCCCAACTTCCTCTTCCACAACGAGGGCGACGCGAGCTTCCAGGATGTCACGGCGGTGACAGGCCTCAATCAGAACAACGACCGCTTCAGCTTCGACTGCACCTGGTGCGACTTCGACCAGGATGGATGGCCGGACCTGTACGTAGTGAACGACTTCGGGCGGAAGAATCTTTATCACAACAACCGAGACGGGACGTTCACGGATATCGCCGAGGAAGCGGGGGTTGTGGACGTTGGACCTGGAATGAGTTCCTGCTGGTTCGATTACGACAACGACCAGAACCTCGACCTCTACGTTTCGGACATGTGGGAAGCCTCCGGCATGCGCTTGACGGCGCAGATGAATTTTCCGGAACAAATGCCGGCGGATGTGCGGGCGCTGTTCCGTCACCACGCCAAAGGAAATTCCCTTTTCCGCAACCTCGGCAACGGCCGCTTCGAGGATCGCAGCGCCGTGGCGGGAGTCGAGAAGGCGGGCTGGTCATGGTCCTGCCACGCCTGGGATTTCGGCCACGATGGACGCTCGCACCTTTACATCGCCAACGGCATGATTTCCGGTCCCAGTCGCGATGACCTGGAAAGCTTCTTCTGGCAACAGGTGGTTTCGCGCTCTCCGGCGGACGCTCATCCCACGCTCCCCTACGAACTCGGCTGGAACGCCATCAACGAATTGATCCGCTCCGACGGAACCTGGGCAGGCTATCAACGCAACGTTTTCTTCTTCAACAACGGCGACGGCACTTTCTCCAACATCTCCGGCGCGGTCGGCCTGGATTTGCCGGATGACAGCCGGGCCTTCGCCCTCGCTGATTTCGATCATGACGGGCGGCTGGAGATCGCCCTGAAAAATCGAACGGGACCCCAATTACGCATCCTACGATGCGAAGCAACCGGTCTTGGCAACGTTTTGGCCCTCCGACTGCGCGGCGCCAAGAGCAACCGCGACGCGGTCGGCGCGGCAGTCATCCTCCAGACTGCGGAGGGGCGACAGATGAAGATCCTGCAAGCCGGCACCGGCTTCCCCTCGCAACACACCAAGGAGATTTTTTTCGGAATAGGCAAGGCCGTTTCCGCAAGCGCCGAGATTCGCTGGCCCAGCGGCAACGTGCAACACTTTGAAGGTCTGCCTGCGAATCACCGCATCGAGATCGAAGAAGGCGCGGAGGGATTCCAGGCGAAGGCGTTCCATCCCCATCAACCTTTATCTGTGATTCCCGATCCCCCGGCGGCCGTGCCACCGCCCGCCGCCTGTGAAACCTGGCTGATGGACCCCATCCTGGCCCCGGATTTCGAACTGCCGGACGTCACAGGGAAGAGCCATCTTCTGTCGGCGCTGAGAGGCAAGGCAGTTGCTCTGAACTTTTGGGCTATCTGGAGCCCGCCCAGCGTCGAAACTCTGAGAGCTCTTGACCGTTCGCCGGCGCTGAGGAGGCCGGGGATTCTCGAGGTGCTGGCCATCAATCTCGACAAGCCGGAAGAGGCGGCGCAGGTTCGTGCTTTCGTCCACGGGAATTCCCTGCGGCTGCCTGTTTTGCTGACCAGCGATGACGTGACCGGGATCTACAATCTTGTTTACCACTTCATGTTTGACCGGCGGCGTAATCTCGGCTTGCCCACGACGTTTCTTATCGACCCCAAGGGGTATATTGTGAAGGTGTATCAAGGACCCGTCGATGCCGAGCGCTTGAACGCGGACTGTCATCGCATTCCGCACACTCCCGAAGACAGAGTAAGGTTAACGCTGCCGTTCCCCGGGAAGCTCTACCTGGGCGAGTTCCGGCGCAATGTGTTCACCTACGGCGCGGCCTTTTCGCAGGCAGGATACTACGACCAGGCAATTCGGGAATTCACCCTGGCGCTCGAAACCGACCCCAATTACGCCGAAGCGCATTACAATCTGGGGACGCTCTATCTAAAGCAAGGGAAGCCTGAGGAAGCGCGCCGCCATCTTCAGCGCGCGCTGGAGTTGCGCCACGAGTATCCCGACGCGCTCAACAATCTCGGATTGCTCGCGGCGCAGGCCGGCGAGACCCCTGAGGCCATCCGTTATTTTCAGGAGGCGATCCGCCAGCGCCCCGATTACGCCCTCGCTTTATTCAACCTGGGAAACGTCTACCGCCGCGAGCAGCGCTTCAGCGAGGCGAAGCGGGCTCTAGAACGCGCTGTCGCCCTGGCCCCGGACGACCCGGAGATGAATTACGGTGTCGGGATGCTCTACGCGCAACTGAACGATACGGACCGGGCGCTCAAGTATTGGCAGCAGGCCCTTCAGCTTCGCCCGGACTACCCGGAGGCGCTCAACAATCTCGGTGTGCTCTTTTTGCACCAGGGACGGACGGCTGAGGCCCAAGAGGAGTTCCAGAGAGCCATTCGGGTGGCGGCCGATTTTGATCAGCCCTACCTGAACCTGGCGCGGCTTTACATCACGCAGGGAGAGAAGACTCGAGCCCGCGAGATTTTGCGCGAGTGGCTCGCCCGGCATCCCGAGCACGCCGCGGCAAGGAGCATGCTTGAACAGGTGGGCCAGTAGATTCCCTGGCCAAGGCGGAGTTACACTCAGCAGGAGGCGCATGATGCCGCGAGGAAGATTGGACAAGCCCGCCGAGAGCGCTGCCCGCTTGCCACGAGCGAAGCTGGTTCTGCATCTAGCGCTGCTCGTGGCGGGACTGCCGCTTCCGCTGGGTTTGATCCACGCCCAGACAGCGCCCCGCTCTCCCGTCGCAAAAAAGCCGCTGACCGCTGCCGACGCGCACTTCGCTGCCGGACGAGACCTACTGGCTCAGCACCGCCCTAAAGAGGCGGAGGCGGAAATCCGCGCGGGCCTCAAGCTGGCTCCCCAGAGCCTGCAGGGTCTCAATCTGCTCGGCATCGCGCTGGGAGGGCAAAAGGATTTTGCCGGAGCGGGCGCAGCCTTCCAGCAGGCTCTGAAGGGCAACCCTCGCTCGCCGGAGACTCACAACAATCTGGGCAACAGTTACGTCATTCAGCAGAAGAACGACTTGGCGGAACGGGAGTTCCGCACCACGCTGCGCTACGACCCGGCCAACCGCGACGCGAACTACAACCTTGGGCTGCTACTGCTGGCCCGGAACGACCCGCGAGGCGCTATCACTTACTTCAGCCGAGTGCAGCCACAAGGCCCGGAGGTTCTCTTCAACCTGACCCAGGCGTACTTGGGCGCCGGCCAGAAGGAGAAGGGACTCGAACTGGCGCGGTCGCTCTCGGAGCAGGCTAAGAACGACGTTCGCGCGCACTTCACGCTCGGGGTGATCCTGGCCAAACAACGGCAGTACAGCGCCGCCAGCCATGAGTTCGAGATCGCGAACTCGCTCCAGCCCGACACGTTTGAGATCCTTTACAACCTCGGCCATGCCTACGTAAAAAGGGGGGATAATGAGAAGGCCCTGGAAGTTCTGGGTCGAGCTCTGAAGCTCTCCCCGAATTCCGTTGAGACACTTTATCTAATTGCGCAGACATACTCGGACGAGGGCAAAGACCTCGATGCCCTCGAGCTGCTGGTCAAAGCGCACAAGCTTGCTCCGAGGGATACCGATGTGATCTTCCTCATGGCGCGCCTCAGCATGAAGCAGTCGTTCTATGAAGATGCCATTCCGTTGCTGGAGGAAGGACTAAAGGTTGTTCCCAACCGCTCGAAGCTGCTCGCGGCGCTCGGTGAATGTTACTTCATGGCGGGGAAAGTCGATAACGCCAAAGACACATTCCAGACGCTCATCCAGGTTGACCCTTCCGCTCGGTCGTACGCTTTTATGGCTCTTTGTTACCGCCACCAGGGACGGTTTGACGAGGCGGTGAAATACCTGGAGCAGGGACTGAAGGCTGATCCTCACGACGTGTCGTGCCTGTACAACCTGGGCTACATCGCGGGCCGGCAAGGGCAGTACGACCTGGGGGAGAAATGGCTCAAACAAGCCCTCGACGTCGATCCGAACTACGCCGAGGCCCTGCTGGAATTGGCCGACTTGAAGATGCACGAGAAGAAGTTTGAGGAAGCGTTAGCCCTGTTGCGCAAGTGCGCCCGATTGCAACCTCACGCTGCGCCGGTCTACTACAGGCTCCAGGCGGCCGAGCGGGCTCTCCACCAGACGGAAGCGGCGGGAAGGGATCTGAAAATCTTCCAAACCCTTTCCCGAGACCCCAATCCCCTACCCTCTCCCTTCCAAGACATTTTCGCTTATCTGGATCAGCGGGCTGACCTTACTCCCCAGCAGCGGACTCAGTCTGACGTCGAGCAGTTGGAACAGGAGGTGAAAATCCATTCCGGTCAGCCGCAGAACTTTTATTTTCTTGCCGAAGCGTATTTGAAACTGGGGAGGGTCGAACACGCCAAACAAGCTATCGCTCAGCTCGACCAGTTGAGCCAGGGTGATTTTCGCACCACGGTGGGAGTCGGAGTGCTGCTGGCCCGTTACCACCTGTATCCGGAGGCCATCGCGCGTTTTCAGCAAGCTCTCCAATCCAATCCGAATTCGGACGACGCGTGGTACGACCTCGCCGATGCCTGTTTCCGGAAGCGGAGTTATGCGGACGCCCTAACTGCAGCGCAACGCGTCTCACCTCAAGGGCAAAAGGAAACAAGTTATTTGGCCCTGCTTGCTGACATCCTTGCCCACCTCGGCCAGTACGACGCGGCGGTAAAGCTGTTGGACCAGCAAATAGCCGCAAACCCCGATCAGGACCAAGCCTATCTCTCCCTGGCTCTGGTCTATCTGCGCTCGGGTAACACGTCGGGCGCGAGAGAGACACTGCAACGGGGGCTCGAGCGGACTCCAGGCTCTGGTGAGCTCCTCTGGGGCGCGGGGGTCGTGTCGGTAATGGAAGGGGACATCGAGAAAGCCGAGCGGCATCTGAAAGAATCGGTGGACCTGCTGCCGGGGTGGCCGGGAAGTTATTCGGCGCTCGGAGTGCTCTATTACCAGACCGGGCAAATCGACAAGGCGCGGGAAACTTTGGAGCGGTTTAGGCAGAGCGGCGCGCGCGGGGCGCTCGATGTCCAACGGATCGAGCAAGCCCTGTCCGCCGCAGCGTCGGAGAGTTCTAGTGGCGGGAGGGTTCGTGAGCTGACGCCGCAAGCTCGGCAACAATTCCTCGAAATCGCCTTGGCCCTCGCCGATCAGTCCCCTTAATTGACGATTGTCGATTGAAGATTGACGATTGACAAGAACAGCCAGACGAGCGCCTTTCAATCGCCAATTGGTTCCGGCTGGAGGGGGTTCACGCGGTCAGCGGAAGGCTCGTGGCGACCTGGGCAAGATCCTCCTCGCAGCATGATACGGAAGGGGCAGGACCCGTCGAGGCTTTGACGATCAACTCCGCTGGAATCAAGTATTCCTTGCCCTGGGGCTCGTCGGCGGTGGACAATTCGTGGAGGGCATCGGCGGCCATTCGCCCTACCCAGTCGCGGTGAATGTCCACGGTGGTGATGGAGGGAGTGATGTACTCCGCCAGGTGAGTGTTGTCGAAGCCCGTCACGGAAATATCTCCCGGCACGCGGAGGCCAGCTTGGGTGAAGCCTTTGATCAGCCCCACAGCAGTCAGATCATTGACGGCCAGGACGGCGGTGGGCCGGGGCCTCAGCTTCAGGATGGTCAATGCCGCCGCCACGCCGCCTTCAAAGCGCAGGTCGCCTTTCAGCAGGGGGCCGGGATCCAAGCCCAGAGCTTTCATGCACTCGACAAAGGCTTCGCGGCGCGCGATGTTCGACTTCAAACCGGGTCGTTCGCCGGCGAAGGTCATTCGCCGATGGCCAAGCTGAAACAGGTGCTCGACGACTTGCTGAATGCCCGAAAAATAATCGATGCGGATATTACTGACGTATTTCTGCACCGGTCCCAGGTCCAGAAAAGTGACGGCGATCCGGCGCCGGGCGATTTCGTGGATCAACGGCAGGTTGGCCTCAGAAGTCATCACCGCCACGCCGCGGACGTGGTGCTCGAGCATCTTTTCGGTCGCGCGCCGCATCAGGCTGGGGTCATAGTTCGTATCGCTCAGGATGACTTCGTAGCCGAGTTGCCGGGCGCGAGTCTCGAAGCTCTTGATGACCTCCGGGAAAAAAGGGTTCTCGATGTCGGAGACGATCACGCCGAGCGTGCGGCTGGTTCGCCAAGCCAGGTTGCGCGCGTGAGCGTTGGGGAAGTAACCGAGGCGGCGCACCACCGAGAGGACTTGGCGCCGCGTTTCTCGGCTTACTTGGCCCGTTTTGTTGAGGGCATGAGACACGGTGGCCGTGGATACTTTGGCCTCGCGGGCCACATCCCGGATGGTTAGAGCCATGGGCAAAGTCAAGACCTCTACAGAGAACGGTGACTACGTCACCATAAAATACTACCACTCTTCTTCTTTGACAATAGATGGCCAAGAAAAAAAGTAATAATAAGCCAAAAAAAAGCTTGACAAGCCTGTTGGGCAGGTGGTACAACGTTAACCGCTTAAGCTGCTGTTGTATCTTTCGTCGGGTCGAAGACGCGTAAGAATCGAGTAGAAGAGCGGGTGCAAACGCATTCAGGAACCCCTGGATGAAAACCGCCCCACGGTTCACGTTTCGGTTCGGGTGCTATGTGTCAGCAGAGGTCCGAGGGGAGACTGTCGGGAGCGAAGCGTCATTCCCGGGCCAAGCTGGCCGAAATTCATTTCATCACTATTTCGTGACTCTCCAGCCGCATTGCCGTGCGACGGAGGACAGGAGGATTAGACAATGGAAAGACGCGGTTTTTTCCTGCGCATGCTCTTTCTGGCCTTGGTAGTCCCTGCCGTCTTCTTTCTGACGAGCGCGACCCTTCATGCCCAGGCGGACACGGGGTCGATTCAGGGGACCATTAGGGACCAATCCGGCGCCGTGATCCCCGGCGCCAAGGTAGACCTGACGAATGAAGGGACCAACCTTACCATTACCTTGACTGCCGGCGGTGACGGCAGCTACATTTTTTCGCCGGTCAAGATCGGCGTTTACGAGGTGAGCGCCGAAGCCCCGGGTTTCGCCAAGGCTGTTCAAACCCACATCACGCTGGATATTCAACAGCAACGCGTGGTTGACTTGGTGCTGAAGCCGGGCGCAGTTACTCAAACGATTGAGGTCACCGGCGCGCCTCCGGCCCTACAGACCCAAAACGCCTCGGTCGGTCAAGTGGTCGATTCACGCGACGTAAACAACTTGCCATTAAACGGAAGGAATTTCACCTTCCTGGCGCAACTGGCGGCAGGGGTCAACACGCCGGAAGCCGACACTCGAGGCAATGCCCAATCGGGCGCCTTCTCGGCCAACGGCCTGCGACCCGCTCAAAACAACTACTTGCTGGATGGGATTGACAACAATTCGAACACCGTAGACTTTCTAAACGGCACCAATTTCGTGACTCTTCCACCCCTGGATGCCATTCAGGAGTTCAAGGTGCAGACCTCGGATTACAGCGCGCAGTTTGGCCGCGCCGGCGGAGCGATCCTGAACGCCACGATCAAATCCGGGACGAACAGCTTCCACGGCACCGCTTGGGAATATGTCCGCAACGATTTATTCGACGCTGCGGACTGGTTTGAAGACGCCGGTAGTATCCATAAGGGTGAATATCGGCAGAACCAGTTCGGCGCCACCTTCGGTGGTCCGCTCATTAAGAACAAGGTGTTCTTCTTCGGCGACTACGAAGGCCTGCGCAAGCTACAGGGGACAGTTTTCACGTCCAGCGTCCCGACCGCGCTTGAGCGCAGCGGCGGCGGCAACGGCCCTTACACCGATTTGTCGGAGATTATTACCGACCAGTCAGGAACTCAATCCGATGTCCTCGGCCGGGTGTTCCCGGTAGGAACCGTTTTTGATCCCCAGACCACCCGAGGGGTCGTCACTGGTGTAACGGATCCTGTTTCAGGCATCGTCGGGCCTTCCGGTTGCGCGCTCTCGGCCGGTGTGCCGACCTGTTACACCCGCGATCCCATTTTTGGCGCAGTGCAGACCTTGACGGGCGTCACCAGCTTTACCGGCGCCTCCTGGGCGGGCCTACTCAACCAACTTCCCGCCGGTCGGATTGATAAAAACGCGGTCGCGCTCCTGAACCTTTACCCTTCGCCGACCAATACGGCCCTCTCCAGCAACTACGCAGACTCACCCGTGGGGGACGAACACCGCAACGCGTTTGACGTGCGGATGGACTTCAACAAGGGTGACAAGGACCAGATATTCGCGCGGTTTAGCTATGTTGACGATCCTCAGTACATTCCGGGTCCCTTCGGGGGAGTCGCCGATGGCGGGGCTTTCCAGCAGGGCGTTCAGACCGCGAATTCCGTTGCGCCGGTTGCCAGTTGGACGCACACGTTTTCACCCACCAGTGTAAACGAGGCGCGGCTCGGATACAGCCGCCTCGGTACTTCCCGCGTGGGGCCCGTCTCCGCCCAAAATGGACTTCCGGCCAAGTATGGAATCGCGGACATACCCCAGGGCGAGAGCAACGGCGGCATCCCCGCGTTCGGAATCAACGGCCTGAATACCCTGGGGAGCAACAACTTCTTGCCTTCGAAAGAGGTGAGTGAAACAACCCAGGTAACGGACAACTTCACTAAGACTTACGGCAAGCACACCTTCAAGATGGGCATAGAATACCAGCGCGTCAGGTACTCTACCCTTCAGCCACCCTTCTCGCACGGCCAGTGGAATTACGATGGGTCTTACACCAGGGTTCCAGAAGGGCAAAGCTACTCTACCGGTATAGCAATGTTTCTCTTGACGCCCGGCCCAACTTCCCTGCCAGCCAGCGACGCTTACGCAGTCCCCTATGACGGCGGAGCGAACAGCGCCGATATCTCCAATATAGCCAGAACCGATGACGGAAAGAATTATTGGGGATCTTTCTTCGAAGACGACTTTAAAGTGAGTAGCAAGCTGACCCTGAACCTGGGACTTCGTTGGGACTACTTCGGCCAGACGTTTGAACGCTTCGGCGCCCAGGCCAACTTCATTCCAGGTATAAATGGCGCCGCTGCCCAGTTTCTGATTCCCGTTCAGCGGGAGAGCGACGTCCTGTCTTCGAGCTTCCTACAACTGACGGCCAAGGACAACATTGACGTCGTATATTCTCGCAAACGCGGCTTGGGGAACTCGCAAAGGAACAATTTTGGGCCGCGTATTGGATTCGCCTACCAATGGTCACCGAAGTTGGTTGTGCGCGGGGGATACGGCATGTTCTACGACGGGTTTGAAAACCGCGGCTATTCCCCCAACATCGGTGAGAACTATCCTTTCCAGTTCGGCTTTACCCCCGGCCAAGCCAACGACGTAACGCCGATTAACGACGTAAGGTATACGACCTACGCCGGAACCGCCTGCGCCAATTTCATGCCCTTTGAGGCTGGTTTTAGTTGTAACCCTCTCACCTCGAGCTTGGTTGGCGCGTCGGGTATGACCATGCGGGGCATCCAGTACAACTACCTTACGCCCTACACGCAGGGTTGGAACATGACATTCCAGTATGAATTGGCGCGCGACACCACGATAACGATGGCGTACGTGGGGAACAACACTCACCACATCGAGGTGTTTCCTAGCTCGAATAACGTGAACCAACTCCTGGCGCCATCCACCAGCGTGACAAATTACCTTCAATACCCAGACTTCGCGCAAGGATCCAGCTACGCTGCCACGGAAGGATCCAGTTACTACAACGGTCTCCAGACCTCGTTCGAAAAGCGCTATTCGAGCGGTTTGACCTTTCTGGCGACATATACGTTTGCAAGGGCCCGGAGTGATGCCGGAGACCTCCTCAATGGAGGGGTCGGGGAAGGATATCGAGCCCCCACCATGAACGGATTCGGCATTCAGGGTGATTACCGGGACGCCAACTTCGATATTCGAAACACCTTTCACTTCAGCGGTATATACGAGTTTCCCTTCGGTCCGGGGAAACATTTCGCTACGGACGCCAGGGGAGCGGAGAAACAGATCATCGGCGGCTGGTCCATGAATTGGAACGCTACCGTGGAGGGCGGTCAACCTATCACGATTGGCTGCCCGGACGGAACCGCTGCCGGTTTAGGGTGCAATGCGTTCATCATTCCGGGGGTCAACCGGCACGGAAGTATGACCGACCCCTTTACTTCACGCAACGGAACTAGCGCATTCCTGAACGAGGCCGCCTTCGTCCAGCCCTGCCAGCCTGGGACGAGCACCCCTTCGGGTTGCGTCCCGGTCCCAACGGGTAGTATGGCCTTGTTGGGCGGGGCACCTACCCAGGTTTCCGGCCCAGGCATAACTCGGATCGACTTCTCCCTGTTCAAGGAATTCCAGTTGACCGAGAGATACCGCCTCCAATTCCGGAGTGAATTCTTCAATATACTCAACCACCCCACGTTCATGCCTCCGGGGTTAAGCGGAAATGGCGTAACCGCAGTCCCAGGCTCGACTACCTACAATAATGTGAACTTTGGGGACATTGGAGCAACACGCTTCCCAGGTCAGGATTCACGTCAGATCCAATTTGCTTTGAGGCTGTTGTTCTAGACAGACCAAAGCACAACCAACAAGGGCGCCCCATGTACCGGGGCGCCCTTTTCTTTAGCCCTGGAGCGCGGGCTTCCAGCCCGCATCAAGGAGGAGAGCGGCCAAGATGGCCGCGCTCCCAAACATGAAGCCGCCCAAAGGATGGCATTCCCGGGGCTATCTTCCCCACTTTGACGGGGGAAGCATCCCGCAAACGGTTACCTTCCGCCTGGCCGATGCGCTTCCCAAAGCTGTTCTCGACCGCTGGGAAAACGAGCTGGCAACCATGCCCGAGGCCAGGGCTTCCGTCGAGCGCCGCCAACGAATCGAACATTACCTGGATTCCGGCGTCGGTCAGTGTTGGCTTTCGCAGCCCGAGATTGCGGAAACCGTAGAAAACGCCTTGCTTTTTTTCGAGGGGCAGCGTTATGAGTTGGAAGCCTGGGCTGTTATGCCTAACCATGTGCACGCTTTGTTCACTCCGATGGCAGGCCACAGCTTTTCCGAGATTCTCCACTCCTGGAAGTCCTACACCTCGAACGCGGCCAACCGGCTGCTGGGCAGAAGTGGAGAGTTCTGGTATCCAGATTACTACGACCGCTTCATTCGGCATGAGCAGCACTTTGTGCGTGCCGTCGAGTACATTGAAATGAACCCTGTGGCGGCAGGGCTATGCCTCCGCCCGGAAGATTGGCCCTACGCGAGCGCACGCTTCCGGCGGAGCGTGGGCTTCCAGCCCGCACCAAAAGGAAGTGCGGCCAGGATGGCCGCGCTCCTGGTCGCGCTCCGCGATCGTAGGCCGGCAGGAAAGCCGTGATATGATACGGGCCGAGAGCAGGATAAGTCGCTATGTTCGCTTTTCGCAGGTTGACGGCAGGTCTGGTTCTTTTTGCAGCGTTGTCACCGTCGCTCGCAGCGAGTCAGACGGATACCGAGGGTGGCAAGGCGCTCGACCGCAAGTTCCAATCCGCACTTGCTCATTTCAATTCCGGGCAGTATGCTGCCGCCCAGCAAGAGCTGGAAGCGCTCGCCCGTGCCTTGCCCCATAGTTTTGACGTTCTGGAGCTTCTGGGGCTCGTTTACTCGTCCGTAGGCCAGGAGGAGAAGGCTACGGCGCCCTTCGAGCAGGCTGTCCGCTTGCGCCCGGAATCCGGCGAGGCCCGCAACAACCTGGCCACGAACCTCGTGCGCCGGGGAAAGACGTCGTTGGCCGGGAGGGAATTCAAGAAGGTCGTCGAACTCGAGCCCGAGAGCTTCGACGCCAACCACAATCTCGGCGCGTTCTACCTGCGGACGGGAAGAATCGCAGCGGCCATCCCCTACCTGGCAAAAGCTCAGGGCCGGAATCCTGCCGCCTATGACAATGGCTACGATCTGGCACGGGCGTACCAGGAAACAGGCCGTTTGCCGGAGGCCCGAGGGCAGATTCAGGAGCTCTTGAAGCAGAAAGACACTGCCGAGTTGCACAACCTGCTCGCCGAGGTTGAAGAGAAGGCCGGAAATTATGTGACCGCGGTGAACCAATACGAGTTGGCGGCGCACATGGATCCGAGCGAATCGAATTTCTTCGATTGGGGCGGCGAGCTCCTCCTCCATCAAACCACCAATCCCGCCATCGAAGTTTTCTCGCAGGGGCTGAAACGTTATCCCAATTCCCCGCGCCTCGCCGTCGGACTGGGGCTTGCCCTTTACTTGCGCGGCAGCTACGACGCGGCCGTGAAGGCCCTTTTGCGGGGCACCGATCTGGACCCTTCCGACCCGCGGGCGTACTATGTCTTGAGCAAAGCCTACGACCGGGCCCCGGGCCAAGCCGATGACGTCGTGGAGCGCTTTCGGCGTTTTGCTGAACTAAGGCCTGGTGATGCGCAGGCCATCTTTTACTACGCCCTGAGCCTTTGGAAGGGAAAGCGGCCGGAGACTTCTCAGGCGTACCTCGATCAGGTTGAGTCTTTATTGAAAAAGGCCCTCGCGCTCAATCCTTCGTTCCCTGAGGCCCATCTCGAGCTTGCCAACCTTTACTCCCAGCGTCGCCAGTTCGCCGAGGCTGTGCCGGAGTACCAACAAGCGCTCCGCCTCTCCCCGAATATCCCTGACGCCCACTTCCGGCTGGGGCAGGCCTACGTTCACCTGGGGAAGAAGGATCTGGCGCAGAAGGAATTCCAGCTCCACCAGCAACTCTACGCGCAGCATTTGGCCGAGGATGACAAGCGGCGCTCGGAAATTCGGCAGTTTGTCTATTCGATGAAGGGCACACCCTGAGGCATCGGTGATTGGTGATTTGTAATTGGTGATTGAGAGAACAGAAAATGGAAACTGGAAAATAGAAACTGGGATCCAGTTTCCGGTTTCTAGTTTCCAATTTTCAGGTTCGATCGTCAATCGGCAGTCGGCAATCGTCAATCACGGATCACCAATCGCAGATCACCAATCACCAATCACCAATCACCAATGTTAGGCGATCCACGCGCGAAGTGCGGCGCCGAGCCGGTCGAGTGCAACCGGTTGCGCTTCGTGCCAGAGGGAGAATTCCGGTGGGGCGACAACGTAGGCTTCGGAGAGGCTCTCGGCCAGACAGAGGCACGCCGTCTGGCGTTGATACTCCTGGAGTCGGCTGGCGGCCAACCACACGTAGAGCGCCAGCATTTGTGCGTCGACGGCGCTGCCCGGCAAGTCGTCGACGGCAGGGAGGGGGTTGATCTGATCCGGGTTGTCGAACACGGCCACGCCGGTGAAAGGTTTGGGCTTGCTGCGCACCCCGAATTGCGCCGCCACGAAGGAAGGCCGGGCGCGACGAAACGCTTCCGAGGCCGCCCACTCCACGAAGGAGTTGCCAAAGATCACGGCGCCGTTACCGGTGAGAAACAGCGAGCGCAGAAATTCCCGAATCGCCGGTTGCGCTGCGACTTCCGGAGGACACCACCGCGTCACCTCCACCTTGCGCAGACGATCATACACCGCGTCCGCGTCGGCAAGGTCCTTGCGCATGGTGTTCATTTCGTGCGAGAAGCTCTCCCGGTAGAGGGCCAGCCTCCCGTAGCTCAGCAAGATAGCCGGGGCCACGGTGTTGCCGGAAGGCTCCCGCTTCAGTACGTGATCGACCAGGCTGCTTCCGGCATCCACAACCCAAGTGTCCGCAGGCGGCGTGTCCGGGCGACCCAGGGCGACATCCAGCAATCCTCCGGAACGCCCACCGGCCGCGCTGGGTATGCCGGCGAGAAGGGTTTCCGAAGGGCTGTGGGACTCGCCGGATAGGGCGAGATCGAGCTTCAGAGGCCGGCCGATTCCCTGCCACCGGCGCCAAACGCTCGCCGCATCGACGGGGAGAGGCCGGGGCATGACGAGCAGAACCAGTCGATTTCCTGACTTGACCGCAGCGCCGTTCGTCCTCAGCGCATGCTGCTCCGCCGCATCGAAGACCACCTGCACGGCCCGCCGCCATTCCTGAAAGTACGGCGAGCGGGCGAGCAGAGAGGAGTTCTGGATCGTCTGTTCGGTGGTCGAGAACTGCCCGTGGCGTACCCCCATCTTCTCTTCGAGCTGCACGACATCCCGGAACAGGTCGGAACACTGCTCCGGATTCAGGCCTGCCAAGTAAAGGAGAAGCCTCAGAACCGACTGCCGTTCGTTGGGGAAGAGGTAATCCCACTCGCGGAGTTGTTGATTGACGAAGGGAAGGAAGGTCAGCGGTAGGCGTTTCAGCAGGCCTTTCCTCAAGGCGTCCTGAACTTCCTCCGGCAACTTCTCCTCGACCCGCATGATACCTTCCTGCTAACCTCGAAACTCCCTCAGCATGGCGCCCTGCGAATCCAGAGGCGGGCAACCCAGCAGGCTCGCGAGTGTCGGACAAAGATCAATGTGGCGAACGGGACGATCGATGATTTGAGGCTTGTCGACGCCCGCCCCCAGAGCCATCATCCAAGTGGTCCGGGTTGACTCTTCGTTAGCACGGTGATTGAAGAATCCGTTCGTGGTTGAGCCATCAGGATCCCGTCCGAACTCGGGGAGAATCACCAGCGTGGTCCTCCCCCGGTATTCGGGGTTCGCTTCCACCTCCTGCCACAGTTGGTAGGCAAGCCGGTCTGCCGTTCGGATGCCCGACAGGTGGAGCGCATAAGAGCCGAAGTGCGCCACTTCCACGTCCGAAAAATCGACCACTAACAGGCGAGGTGAAAACTTACGCATGACCTCACGGCTGACCAAGAAGGTGAGCTCGTCGCCGGAGGTCGGGCCGCCGCCCCGCACGAAACTGGCGATGGCGTTCTCGATACTGCTCTGCGCGCGGGGATCCAGCCGGTCGGCGGCGTCGAACACCGTCCAGCCCAGCCCTTCGTAGTTGCTCCCTTCCAAAGCGCTCTCCAGCTCGCCCTCAACCTTGGCCCGATCAGCCAGGTTGGCGGTTCGTCCCCGGCGGAGAGCGTCGGCGACAGCCGTAAGCATCAGTTGCTTGGGAAACACCACGTTGGCGCCATACGCCGGGCCATAATCGGAAGCCGAGCTCGCGCCGATCAGGCTGGTGAGCGCCTTATTGCTGGCCACAACCCAGGTCTCACTCCGATCGACGCGGAGCCGCTTGCGAAATTGCTCGAACACGGTCGGAGTGGTCGGGGCAAGCTTTCCCCAGTCGTCCACACGCTGCCAGTTGCCGGTGAGGATGCTCGAAATCGCGTTGAAGTGCGCGGTCACGCCTTCGTTGCGCACGCGAGGGTAGAACAGGGCCTTGGGGAGCAGGTCTCCCGCCAAGTGTGGGATATTCACCAACCCCTCGGGCGAAAAAGTCTCGGCGTGGCGCACACCACCAGGAATGACGACCACAACCTTTTGGCCGGGGTCGGCAGCGCCATGCAGGCTCTGGTGGGCGCGTCCCTGCGGCGCCATAAGGCCAGCGATGAGCAATCCCGCCGCGCGCAGGAACGTCCGCTTGGAAGGGTCCGCAAGCGACTCAAAATCGCTGGCAAGCTTGCTTTCAACCTGGGTGTCCAGGCGAAGTCTGTTCTCCATGTATAAACCTCTCGAGAGTGACTTCACTCTGAATCCAGCCTCGTTCGGGCCCGCTGAATCGAGGCTTCGCCAATTATATTCCCTGTACCAGGCGTTTTCAACGCAAGGCCCGTGGGTCATGGGTCAATTTGATGCTGTAGCGGCGAGTTTATCTCGCCAAATGGCGGCGTAAAGCCGCCTCTACATCAAATTGACCCACTACCGGCTCGTTCGTGTCTTGGTTGTGCCTGAAGCGTAATGCTACAATTGTCTTCTCACGCGGCGCCGAGTCAGGAACGTCTATGGCTGGGATAAACCATTTCGCGGCGGAAGGCTCTCCACACGAGTTCGCTTCTTCGCGCGCTGCCGAGGGTCAGCGCAAACCCCGACCTTCAACTGACGGCGCGCTCATCAGGGCTGCCCTTCTGGGCTGGCTGCTGGCGTCCCTGGTGGGAGCGGGCTGCCTCTTAGCAGGCGAGAAAGGCACTGTGACGGGAATCGTGGCGGGTCCTTCCCAAGCCCCGATTCCCGGTTCAAAAGTGACGCTGGCGGCTGCGGATGGGAGCCGGCAATCCGTCGCCACGGATCAGAATGGGCATTATTCGTTTCCCTCGGTGGAACCCGGAACTTACTCCCTTTACGCCGAAGCTGCAGGCTATCAGGCTGCGACGCGAACCGCCGTGCGGGTTACGGGCGGAACCTCCATCACCGTGGACTTGCTTCTCGTAGCGACGGTTCCGCCGGGTCCAGGCCAGGCGCCCCCCGTCTCACCACAGCCCGGCTATTACGACGACACCCCCTTGAAGGCCAGCGCGGTCAAAACCACGATCGACGCCGCCGGGTACTCCTCACAAGCGCAGAGCCCGCAACGTTTGATGAGTGAGGGCCCGAGCCTTACCGGCAACGCGCTCAAGACCCCGGCCCGAGAGCAGGGAAGCCCCAACGCCGCGGAGGTAGAACGCGAGCTCCAAACGGCCCTCCGGGCCCATCCCGACAGTTTCGAGGCCAATCATCAACTTGGGGAGTTTTATCTTTCCGTGGGTGATTTGAAAACGGATATCCCCTATCTTGAAAAAGCGCAAAAGTTGAAGCCCGAAGACTACGCCAATGGATTCGATCTTGCTGTCGCCTACCTCGAGACAAAAAACCCTGGCCCGGCGCGACCTTTATTGCAGGACATGCTCCGGCGCAAAGACGCCGCCGAACTCCACAACCTGCTCGGGCAGGTCGACGAGGCCCTGGGCGATCCGATCTCTGCGCTCAAGGAATACCAGCTTGCCGCGCACATGGACCCCAACGAGAAGAACATCTTTGACTGGGGGAACGAACTGCTCCTGCACGAAACCATCGAACCTGCCATTGAAGTTTTCAAGCGCGGCGTCGCGCTTTATCCCAACTCCCAGCGGATGTACATCGGCTTGGGCATCGCCTATTATTCCCGCAGCCTTTACGACGGAGCGATCGAGGCGCTCTGCCACGCTTCGGACCTGAATCCCTCGGACCCGCGGCCCTACCTGTTTCTCGGCAAGATGTACAACGTTTCGGTGGGGAAGGCCGACGAGGTCGCGAAGCGAATGAAGAGGTTCATGGAAACGAACCCCGACAACGCGCTGGCTTATTACTACGATGCTCTTAGTTCCTGGAAAGGCACGCGTGGGAGTGGTCAGGGGGTGGACCTGGCGGAGATTGAGGCCCTGCTCCGGAAGTCGATCTCACTGGACCCGCGGTGGGCGGACGCGCATCTTCAGCTCGGGGTCCTTCTTCACGACCAGCACCGCGATCAAGAAGCTGTCCCGGAATTTCAGGCAGCTATCCGGTTCAAACCTGACGACCCCGACGCCCATTACCGTTTGGCGCAGGCCTTCGTCCGCACCGGCGACAAGGAACGCGGCCAGGAAGAATTTCAGGTTTACGACAAGCTCCACAAGCAACAAGTTAACGAAACTGAAAAGCGCCGGCACGAGATCCAACAATTCGTCTTCACGCAGGGTGGACCCGCCAAGACGAACCCCTAATCGTCCTTCCTCCGGTGATTGACCGTGGGGCTCTCTCTGGAGCGAGCCCCATGATCTCGGGCGCTTGACACACTACGCGACACGTAGTTTCTTTCAATCTGAATTCCGAATTTGGAGTCGTCGGTCATCCTGAGCCCGCCGTGCTTTCGGGCGGGCGATCCCGCTGCAGCGGGACGGCAGTTGTCTTTTGCGCTCAGCATCCAGCGACAAAATGCAGGGATGCTTCGCCGAGTTTACCCTGATCCCGCCGCAGTGGGAAAACGGGCTCAGCATGACAGCACTCAGGCTCCGCGCCTGGCGCCGTTCGGGAAATGGACACCTCGCGAAGCCGTTCGTGGAAATCAAGGGTTAGGAGACACGGGCTTTCCGGGCTGAGGAGGGATGACTGCGTTGGCTCCGGACGGCCCCAGGTTCTGCATCATCGCTCTGATCTTGGAGGCGAAGCGGCCCTTCGGATCAGCATGAAGGTAGGCCTGCATCTCGGAGTAAGCTTTGTCGCGGGCGCCTGCCTGAAGGTAAACGGCCGCCAGTTTCGCGTGCAGCTCTGCCGGCGGCGCCGAATTAATGGAAAGAACGCGCAACCATTCTGCTTCGGCCTTGCCGTATTGCCCCTCGCTGTAATGCGCCGTGGCGAGCTGGTCATACAACTGCCATGCTCGGGGCGACACCCGCAATCCCTGTTTAAGGATCTCTTCACTCTCGACAAACCTCTTCTGGCTGTTTAGAAGTCTGCCAAGCGATGCGAACGCGTCGGGAAACCCCGGATCGCATTGAGTGGCATGACGTAAGTTGGCTGCCGCGGCGTCAGAATCACGGGCTGCGGTTTGAACTGCAGCCAGCCCTGTCAGCGCGCGGGCGTAACAAGGGTACTCAGCGACGGCCGTCTCGAATTCCTTGCGCGCGTCGTCCAGCCGGTTGGCGCGAAGGGCCTTGACCGCCTTTTTAAACGCCTTTCGGGCCTCTTTCGAGGCGCTCATATCAGTCAACGCCGGCAACGGTGAGGCGGTCTTCTGCCGCGGCGCGCGCGTCAGCACAATTCGCACCGTGCGCGGTCCGCCGCCGCCGTCCTTGAGGTCTAAGTAGCTTTGATCGGGATAGAACCCATCGGCGCTGACCGTCATTAAATAGGTGCCCCGGAAGAGAGTCGTAATTTCGAACCGCCCCTGCGAATCAGCGTGTAGCTCGGCCAGGCGAGAGGCGTCGCGCGTTTCGATAGCGATCGTTACGCCGGAAGAAATGACTGCGTCTTCTTCGGTCACTACTTGTCCCGACACCGGAATCGTCGTCTGCGCCTGCGCGGATCGGGGATTGAGGAATTCCAGCGCAATCAGCAGGACAAGTCCTCCGAGCGTGCGGGGAAGGCGCTTCTGGAGCCCTTGATGCATGGTCCCCTCGACAGCGACCCTGGTCTTCTGGTGGTGCTCGCGGCTGGGTCTAACTTACCACCGCACTCGCCGTCGTGCAAGGTAATTAGCACGTCACTGACGGCGAGCGAGGGACTTCTCAAGCCGTCTACAGTTGGAGGTGCTGCGCAGAGTCTCGTTTTTCAGAGACTCTGCGCAGCCGCAGCCTACGGTCCGCCAATCCTAATGGCGGACGACAGAGGGCCGTGAACACAAATTAACTTCCCCCTCTGTCGCCGCGGCGCCAGAGGGCTGGGGTGAGGGGGTTACGATCAATATGGAATGGTTATTGCGTAGCCACGCCTTGGCTCTTTACGCCGGCCCGGGGATCGCCTACAATAGTGTCTTTTGGCCTTGTCGAGTTGTTCTTTAGATTGATATCCTCTATTCGCCTATTACTGTTCCAGTGGAGGAAGCTGGGGAAAATGAATTATGAAACAAACTTCCCACCACAGAGACACAGAAGCACTGAGAACTGAAAAGGAAGGGCCTCCTCTCTGTGCCTCGGTGTCTCTGTGGTTAATGCAATCGATTTCTTCACAGCTTCTTTCCCCTGGCCCTTTGGCGCTGCCGGTGAGAGGGGGAAATTTCAACAGTCTATGAGCATGGTGGCCATTGCGATCCAAAAGCTCACCAAGACGTTCTCAGTCGGGAAAATCCTCCAGACACTTCAAAAGAATCCCCCAAAGAAGGGGGGAACGGAGGTGTTGAAAGGGATCAGCCTGGAAGTCTTTCAAGGCGAGGCGCTGGGATTGCTGGGGCCGAACGGGGCGGGGAAGACTACGTTGCTGGAGATTCTCTCCACCCTTTTGCTTCCTACCGGCGGAGAGGCCACAATATGCGGTTACGACGTGGTGAGGGAAGCCGGGCAGGTTAGAAAGGTGGTTAGCTATTGTCCCTCAGCGTCAGAGAATTTCTATCCGCGCTTGACGGGAATGAGAAATATGGAGTTCTTTGCGCTGCTGAATAATCTATCGCCTCGAGAAGCCAGGAGAAAAATCCAAACGGTATTGGACCTGGTGGGATTGGAGGGCGGCAGCGACGTTCCCTTTCAACTCTACTCGGAAGGGATGAAGCATCGGCTGGCCCTGGCCAGAGCGCTTCTGACTGACCCTGAATTGTTGCTTCTGGATGAGCCGACTCGGAGTCTTGACCCGGTGTTGCAGGGGGAGATTCGCAAGTTCCTGCGGGAGCGAGTGGTGGCTAAGCTTGGCAAAACGGTGCTGCTGGTCACCCACAGCCTGCTGGAAGCCGAACAAGTGTGCGATCGGCTGGCAATTCTGCATCGCGGCCAGATCGTGAGAATTGGAACGCCCGGGGAAATCAAGAAAGCCTGCGGCGGGGAGGACTTGACGGCGGCCTTCGAGAGGGCGGTGGGAGCAACCTCATGCCAGTAGCCTGGAAAGCTTGGGCCTTCTTCAAGCGCGACCTGATTACGGACCTCAGTTACAAACTTTCCTTCGCCTTTCAGGTGGTGGATATCCTGGTGAGTATCGGAGCGTTTTATTTCCTGGCTCGGATACTGGGCAAAGCCGCTTTTCGGGGCTATGAGCCGTTTCCCTTCATCCTGGTGGGAATGGCCGTCAACGGCTATATGAGTACCTCTCTGGTTTGCTTCGCGCAGGCCATCCGGGGGAATCAGCCGCTGGGCACACTGAAGATGGTCCTGGTCACGCCTACCTCCCCGGTCGCCTTCGTGCTTTTTTCTTCGCTCTACCCGTTCCTGCGCGCCGCCCTCGATGCCGTGTTCTACCTGCTTGCCGGAACGATGTTTGGGCTGTCGCTTGCCCGGGTGAACCTCCTGGCCGTGCTGCTGATTTTCCTCTTATCGGTCGCTGCCTTCAGCAGCATCGGAATCCTTTCGGCGACCTTCACCCTGGTCTTTAAGCGGGGTGACCCCTTCTTATGGCTTTTCGGGGGCCTTTCCTGGTTGTTAGGAGGCGTGTTCTACCCGCTCGAGGTGCTGCCACGTTTTCTTCAGGACGCTGGTCAGCTCCTGCCCATCACCCACGCCCTGGTGGGGATGCGGGCGGCGCTCCTGCGCAACGCCTCCATCCCCGAGTTGCTTCCGCAGATCGGAGTGTTGGGGGTCTTCGCTCTGGTCGGTTTGCCACTAAGCCTGCTGGCCTTTCACTTGGGTGTCCGGTGGGCGAGGATCACCGGCACGCTCAGCCACTTCTGAGGAATCACGATGTCTCCCGAAGATGAACTGTGTTTGTTGCTGGCTCGCGCCCAGCTTTCACCCGAGGCGCGGGAGCGGACGCTGAGCTTGCTGGCGTGCCCGTTGCAGTGGCCTCTCCTCCTCGAACGCGCCAGGATATTCGAGGTCTTTCCCCTGCTCTATGCGGGTCTCCGCACGCTTGACTTTTCCGGCGTCCCCGACCCCGTCCGCTCAGAGTGGACGACAATCTTCCGATTCAACGCGATTCGAAACGAGATACTTGCCATCGACTTGGCCAGGATCCTCCGCATGCTCGCTGACGCCGGAGTACCCGTCATACCGCTGAAAGGCATCGGCTTGGCTAAGTCACTCTATGGCGACGCCGCCCTGCGTGCTTGTGCCGACCTCGACATTCTCATTCCCTCGAAAAACGTGGCCGAGGCTTTCCACCTCCTTTTGTCTTCAGGGTATGAACCCGAGTTCACCCAGCCGCGTCTCCTGCACCTTGTGGCGCGTTACGGCAGAGGTTGCACGATGATGACGCCACAGAACCACATGTGCAGCTACGCGCTTGAGCTCCACTGCGGGCTGGTGTGGGGAGGCCCACTCGAGCGTGAGTTGCTCGAGGAAATCTGGTCAGATGCGGCTCGCAAGAGCTTTTGCGGAGTCCCCACCTTTGCATTAAGCGCGGAGTGGGAGTTTCTATACCTGGCGGTGCATGCAAGTCGGCACGGCGGGCCTTCTCTCAAATGGCTCATCGACCTTGACCGGTTATGTTCCCGCGGCGCCATCGACTGGGAGAAGGTGAGCGAGAAAGCGAAGTGGCTGGGCTGGGAGGAGGCCGTTCGATCCTGCCTCGCGGCTTGTGCCGCTCTTTTCGATACCCCCATCAACCCCGCCTTTGGTTTGAAAACGCCGCGCGGCTCCGGCGCCCCGCGCGCTGTCGGATTCCCAAGTGTCTCCGAAATCCTCTTCTCCCTTCGGTTGCTCAAAACGCCGACGCGCAGGCTGCATTATCTCGCCATCCACCTCTTCATCCCAACGCTGGCCGAGTGCGAATTCCTTCCTCTCCCCGACTCGCTCTTTTTCCTTTATTACGCCTTGCGGCCTTTCCGCATCGCCTGCCAGACCGCATGGTGGTTCGGTGAAGCCGGCATAAAAAGCCTCTGGCGCGCGCTTCGCCGGCGCGCCGCAAACGCCGAATAGCCCCGAATTCACAGATTGATACTACTTTCGGGTCTGCCTGATCTGATGTGGACGGGATTCCCATTTGTCGCACTCTTCTCATTTTCTTGAAGCGTTCTGCGCCAGCGAACAAAGTTCCCATGTGTTTTCAAGGGGTTAGAAGAATGCTGGGGATATGCAGGCTCGCGCATGAGTGTGGCATTTTGACACACTCGGCGGTTCGCCCGCCCGAAAGCACGGCGGGCTCAGGATGACAGACGAGTCCAAGTTCGGAATTCGGGTTGAACGCGCCCCGAAGGGGTCGCGCTCAGCAAGTTGGGCTGGGCGCCAAGGGGAGCCGGATTATCTGCGAGATCTGCGTAATCTGTGGATCGTCGCACTAAAGGCGGGTGACCGATTCCTCGGAAGGCGGTGCAGAGGGGGCCGCATCGATGATCCGGCTGAGGGGAGAGGCCTGGGGTGGCCGCACCCCGGCGATCTGCACCAGGGTGGGCTGGGCGCGCGAAGCATTCTTGAGGATCATGTTGGCGGAAAGAAGTCCGGTGCGGGCGAAGGATTTTTCGCAGTCCTGCGAGGATGGGCCGCGCATGTTGCCTTCCATGTAGGCCAGGCCGGGACAGCGCGTGCAGGAACCCACGTGCGTGCACGTGGAGCAGACCGGCAGGTCACGGGCATGGATGGAGCGCACTTCGTTCATTTGCGGCGAGTGCCGCCAGATCTCCAGGAACCTCTGCTTGCGCACGTTGCCGGTGGGCAGCGGAAACTGCACGCAGGGATAAACGTCCCCGTAGGGAGAAATGTAGCAGGCCGTATGGCCGGCGCTGCACGGGAGTCCGTCGAGCACATCGTCATTCACGGCCGGGGGAGGCGCGCAGAACTCCTCCACGTTGCCCACCAAGTCGCCGTTGTGAAAGGCCTGCTGCAAGTCGTCGTCGCCGATTCCCAGAGGCAGGATGGAGCGGTCCCCATCCATCTTGGGCGTGATGGTCGGGTCGATGGTGTACTCGGCCCCCAGTTCCTTAGCCAGCGCCTTGACGCCCGCGTAGTCGTTCAGGTTCGAGCGCATGAGCACGTTGGCGATGATCGTCTTCATCCCGCGCCCACGGAGCAAGCGCATTCCGGCAATCGAGCGCTTCAGTGAGCCGGGCAGCTTGGTAATGGCGTCGTGGACCTCCGGGCGGTGCGAATAGATGCTGACTTGCACCGCCTGCACTCCCAGCTCACACAGGCGGGCCGCCTCTTTCTCGCGGATCATGAAGGCGTTGGTCTTGACCTTGACGCAGAAGAGCAGGGAGCGGGCGTATTCCAGGATGCGGAAGAAGTCCATGCGCATCAGCACTTCGCCGCCGCTCAAGCAGAGGAAGAAAACGCCGGCCTCGGCCAGTTGGTCGAGTACGTCCATGATCTCCGCGGCGCTCATCTCACCGTGATCGTCGTGGTCCAGGTAGCAGTGGACGCAACGCTCGTTGCAGCGGTACGTCACATCGAGCTGGACGCTCAGAGGCACACCCGCCTTCAGCGCCCGTTCGTTCATCTCCTCCATTAGTGTGGCCATAAAATCCGCGCTCCATGAAGCAGGAAGCAAGAATCAAGAAGCAAGAATCAAGAAGCAAGAAGCAGAAATCAGACGGAAGCCGCGATGGCTCGTGAATAACCTTTCAGCAAGCGTCCGACCTCGTTCAGCAACTCCATCAGCTCTCCCGTGCTTCCGTAACCAAGATCCTGTGACAAGATCAGGTAGTAACGGCTCTCCTCGAGGGAGCCTTCCGCAATATTCATGAACCGTGCCTTGTCCGCCTTGCCGCGTTTCGCAAACCCCTCTGTAGTACTAATGGCGAACTTCGTCGCGTGGCGCGAAGAAAAGCAGATCCTTCGCTTCGCTCAGGATGACATGTCATTCTGAGCGGAGCGCAGCGTAGCGAAGAATCTGCTTTTGGTTGCGGCTACGCCGCGCTGCGATGTTGGCGGCAATGGAGATAGCGGCCCTCCTCATTTGGCTCGTCAACCCGTAAATCTCCCGGCTGGGGAAGCGTGCGGTCGCTTTGTAGACTGCCAGGACGAAGGCATGGGCCCTCTGCCGGAGCAGCAAATCTCGAAATGTCTTAGCTGCTTGCCGTTCGAGCATTGTTGTTCCGCGCTTCCTTCCTACTCCTCCTTGCCGAACGGTCTGTCGGAAAGTATCAGAATTCCGTGCTCAGCCAGCTCCCGGACAAAGGTTTCCGCGTCCTTGAGGGCTTGACCCGGCTCCACCTCATATTCAGGGCAAATCTTCTGCGCCACGATCTCCTCGAGTGAGGTTGCGCCGTCCGCCGCCTGCCAAATCATCGTGCCCAACTCGTTCAGGCTGAAAAGGGTGGAATCGCGGGCGGACATGATCATCATTTCGCCGTCCAGCACGCGCGCGGCGATCTCTTTGCTGTGGGCGATGTAAAGT
Organism: Acidobacteria bacterium UBA7540; assembly: GCA_002478145.1. The sequence goes on along the minus strand of DLMI01000092.1, from coordinate 10,455 downwards.
GGACTCATACGATCAACTCCCCTGCCGTGCAAACTGGAAAATCGAAAAGCGAAACTGGAAAATCGAAATTGGAAAATCGAAAATCGAAACTGGAAGCTGGAAACTGGCCATTAACCACTAGGAGGCTGCGGAAAAACCCCTCGAGGCTGTCATCCTGAGGAGCCGCAGGCGACGAAGGATCTCGCATTGTCTTGAAAATACTCAGGGCGAGATTCTTCGCTTCGCTCAGAATGACAGCTTGGAAGCGTTTTCCCGCAGCCTGCTAGCCACTAGCCACTCCGATCACCCAGCCCCGGCCAAAGAGCGGGCTCATGCGATCAACTCCCACACCCGCGCATCCGGAGTGAACACCAGCCGGCGGACTGGAACGCGCCTCACAAAATCGCAAACAGTCTGGAAAATCATCCCCGCCAGTTCGTCGTCCCGGGCGAAGAAGAGGATGTTCTGGAGCAGCTCCCGCGCCGCTTCGGCATCGCTCATGGGCTCGATCCGGTTCTCCGGGCCTTGGGCAAGAAGGTAAAGGGCGGCCAGGGGCGCGCGCAGGTTTTCGCCCAGCCGCGCCAACTCGCCCGCGAACGGCGTACCAAACGCCTCAAAAGCCGGGGCTGGGGGCTGGGGGCTAGGGACTGGGGGCTGAGGACTGGGAGCTGGACACTGGGTTTCGGATTCGGGACTCGGGGCTCGGGATTCGGAATCCGGAATTTGCATTCCGGAATCTGTGCCTTTCACTCCTGAATCCTGAATCCTGAATCCTGAATCCTGCCTTCTGAATCCTGCCTTCTGAATCCTGAATCCTCGTACGTAGGAGATCTCATCCGTGAGCAGCACGACATCCGGCGGCGCCAGGCGCGAGATCGTAGTCTTCCCCGCTCCCGAGACTCCGGAGAACAAGAAGGCGCGACCGTTTCGAACCGCGCTGGCGGCGTGCACCAGGAATCCGCCCTCGCGGGCCAGGATGAGCGAGTGCAGAATGCGCAGCACACCATCGATGGCATAAGGATTCGCGCTCTGCCGCACCCAGCCCCGGCGGCATTGCGGATCCCATTCCGCGCGGAAGTCGCCCCTCTCCATCACCCAGCGTCCGGCGTCCCGGCGCACGCTCACATCCTCGGCGTCGCACACCTTCCCGGGCGGAATCAGCTCGATCTCGAGTTCCATCACGGCAGCCGGCGCCTCCGCGGTTACAAACTTCCCGTAGCGGTCCTCGAGCATGCGCGCAAACTCCGCACTGCCGGTGCGGACCAGTATTGGCATCCCACCGATGTCGATGGCGAGCTCATGGACTGCCGTACTCAACGCGCTGATAGCGCCTCCTCTATCCCCGAAGGGAATGAATATGAATGCCCGGGCAGAACGCCCCCTATCCACATGCCAGCCGACCGAAGGCGCCCTGAAAGGCCGTGCGAAACATGGCCGTGGTCAACGCCCCTGATGCGCCCCGCCCGCCGCCATGCGCCCCGAAAGGGCGCGGGTAATGTAGCCGGGGGCAACGCCCCCGGAAAGGCGAACCACCCGCACAGCACGCTGACCCCGCAGAGCGGGGTCGCATGCCCGGCTACGTCCAAACATAGCGCTCATCGTATTCTACCCCATGTTTGCGCAGAAATTGAATGAGTTCTTCCTGAAATGACCTCTTCCGGTGGTGTTCCTTCTGATCGGCGATGTACTGCTGCACGGACGCCGCGTTCGACTCGCTGACGGAAAAAGCAGCGTAGCCGTCCTGCCAATGGAAGTTCCTCAAGGGCGCGCTCTTGGTCTTGATCCACCTCGACGAGCCTTTCTTCACTTCGGCCACTAGCTCCGCCAGCGCCACGTTTTTCGATTGAGAAACCAGCATGTGCACGTGGTCGGCGGTCCCGTTGACCGCGAAACATTGCGAATCAAGGTCGTTTGCGATTCCCGGCGAGATACGCGTGGAGCTCGCTTTCGACTTCAGGGGATATAAGGTTGGCGCGCCCTTTAGTGGAAAAGATCAGGTGGACGAGAACGCGAACAAGGGTTTGCGCCACTCGTGCGACCCCTCCGGGGTCGATTCAATGTATTGGTATGCGCCCTGACCGGGGGCGTTGCCCCCGGCTACATTACCCGCGCCCTTTCAGGGCGCTTTTGGTTCTCAGCCTCTTGCTGCGTTTTCCGGGGGCGTTGCCCCCGGCTACATTACCCGCGCCCTTTCAGGGCGCTATGGGAGAAAACTCTTGTTTCCGGCTGAAGTCGCAGCAGCAGCCGGGTGGCAAGGTCTGACCGGGAAAGAATCCACGAGGCAAGGCGGCTGGCGAGCGACTGATGCGGGGTGAGCCGGCGACGGCCGCGCTCGATGGCCGTAACCCGGCCCAACAACTGGTGGCTTGAAACTGGCGCGTCGTTGCTGCCCACGCTGTCGCCGCGCGTCACCCATTGAATTCTGTCCTGGCAGAGGGTTCGTTCCACCACGCGGTGGGCCACCAGCCTCCCCTCGCGCCCAAACAACACGATGTCACCCGGAAGCGCTTCCGCGGCGTCGTGGCTGCGCACAGACAGGATATCACCCGGCCAGACGGCGGGCAGCATGCTGGCGCCGGTGGCGCGCAGGCGCAGTCTCCCCGAGGAGCGGAGCACCTCCGCCGCCAACTCACAGCCCAGCGTTTCCCGGGCTGTGCTACAAGCTGTGACCTCTCTTGTCATGAGTTTCTTCTGTTATAGTGGCACTGTCCCTGGGTGGTCTGCAGCTTGCCACAGCTCAGCGCCTTGGTTTCAAAGACCTGCTCGTGGCGCACCTCAGGTTTCCGGTAGGGCTTTCGCACCCCCTGCTGCGCGTCCAAAGGACTGGCGCGCCGATCAGTGTCTTCTCGCTGCCTCATGATGATAACCTCCGATTAAGAAACATATTGCCACGAGAAACATATCGTCACATTGACCCGGCAGGATAAACCTGCTTCCCAACGTACGGAACTCGTGTCCCGGGCATTTTCCGCAAGCCCGCAGATCCAGGCCTCCCTGATATGCTGCTTACTCCCTAAAAACCCAGGCAATAACCCTCTTCCAGATTCTCTCACTTTCACTCTGCGAGATTTTAACATACCTCGCTCGCAAGAGGATGGCATGAGCGGCGAATTACAGCAACCCGGACTGCGTTAGCTTGACCGCGCAATACGCCGCGGTCGATCCGCACTGGCTGGTTGACGTCGCCAGCGTACCGAAGTAGAGGCTCGCGGCCTGCCCAGAGCTTGAATCGTTGTCCACGATGATGGCGCTCGTCCCACCGGCGGGGGCGGGGCTGGCTGTCACCGTCGGGCCACTGGTACTACCCGTCATCGGCAATGTCCAGGTGTACAGTTCGGGTGTGGTCAATCCAAAGAACAAGTAATCCTGCGTGGGGCCCGTGACAGTTGCTCCTGTAGTGGTGTAGGTGCAGCCGCTCGTGGCGCTAAGGGTACTATTGAACGCTATGGACGTTGAAGCTTGCGATGTGAGGACCTGTTCCCCATTGATGGCAGCAGCGCCGCCCGTCGGGCACCCGGTCCCGCCGCCCGAGACGCCGGCGATGGTAACCGTTTGTCCGTTGACGAGTGCGTTGGTCGGGGTGGTTACAGTTACTGTAGTCCCGGATTGCGAAACTGCGGTGGCGGCATATCCAACGAGCGTGGCAGTTGGGCTGCTCAGGGTGCAAAGGCCTGTGCCGAACGCGGTGCCATCCCCACCGGTAAATGTAAAGCTCGACGAGCTTCTCGTTGCAATGATGTGCACCCCTTCGATGTCAGCAGCAGCAGTGGGAGTGCAACTGCCGCTGCCGGAAGCTACGCCAGAGATGCCGACCACGTCGTTGACAACGAAACTGTTACTCGCGGCTATGGTGACTGCAGTCGTGCTTTGCGAAACCGCCGTTATGGTCACTCCCACCGGATTGCCGTAGAACTCGTTGAGCGGCGAGCAAGTGGGGGGGGTGCTGCCGACATCATTGGAAACATTGTATTCGGGGCCCGAGGTGTCCAGGGCCTTCGACGCGAACTGCCACTGCTTCACATGGTAGCCAGGGTTGCTGTTGGCGGTCTGGCATGTGAGCAGCTCGCCGTTATTGCCGTCGGTACCCGAGCTGATTCCTTTGGTATAGTAGTTGTTATCCGGCGTGGGGGAGTACATCGGGGGGTAAGGGCTAGAGCAGTTATTAGTAGTGAGGTCGAAGTCTACCTTGTCCGTCAGGGTGGAGGTTGTGAACCAAAATTGGGTGAGTCGGGAGGCGCCATCACTGTTGCAGCCCCCTACGACATAGCCCACCAAGTTCGTCGAGTCAACGATCGCGCCGTCGCGAATGCCGCCCGCCGTGCTTGTGCTGATCGTTAGCTTTGTTCCTTCCAGAGTTCCGCCCGACGAGTAGTTGTAAAAGTAACCGCCGCTATCCCCGACGAAAATGTTGCCGGTATTGGACACATCAACCACCGGGGAGGAGAGCTTGTTGGCGCTAACCGAGACGGGGAAGCTCCCCCCTGCATGCGCCGGCGTCCCCCAGAACACCCCGGTGACGGAGTACAGGTAACCTTTGTCGTCGCCGATAAAGGCGGTATCGTCCCCGAAGTTAACGAACGGAGACGAAAACGAATCTATTCCCGTGGTCACGTTGGTGACCAAACCCAAAGGAAGCATGAAGTCCGTCGCGGTGCTATTTAAGGTGCTGCCCGGAATCACCGGGTTGGTTGCGCAGGTCGGCAAGGTGCTCCCGCCGTTATTGTTGCTGGCGCAGGCGGTGGCCGTCCCGTATTCGGTGTTACCGCTGGCGAACGTCAGCACGTGCAGGATCGCGCCGAGGGTCGTGTCGTTCTCGACGTAAGCGATTTTTGTGCCGCTGCCCGAGATCACGGGCGAGGTGGCTACGGGTCCGACGCCGGAGGCATAGGAAAAGATGAATTCTGGATTGGTCTTACCCATGCACAGGGGCGTCCCCGACCCGCTGTAGAGGTAATTGAATCCGACGATGTTGGCCTGACTGCCGTTCGTCGGGGTTGAAGGGGTCCCCCAGGTTAAACTGGTTACGGTGGTAGGCACGGTCAGCGCCACCCGGTTCCCCGGTGTGAGCATGTAGACGGTGACCGTGTTGGTGGATGCAATGGCCACGATACGGCCGAGGGGGTAACCATTATTGAGATTGCGATTGATCGCGGCCGCCAGATTGGTCGCGTTGGCGTTCGCGTTCGTTTGACCCGTGCTGGTGGCCACCTCGAAGTCTGTTCCTGTGTTCACGGTAGTGCTGGCGGTCAAGCTCAGGTTAACCGCGGTTCCGCCGGTCGGAGTTACGGTGAATTCTACAGTGCCAGTGCCGGACAAGGCGGTGGTGCTGAACGTGCCAACAATGGAGCCCCGTGTGTTCCCGGTCCCGGCAGCGACGGGGAACACCGCGAAATCGTTGGTGCAGCTTGGCGGCGCGTTGACGTCGAAGACAAACTTGGCAGGCGACATACCCTGAGCGACGCCGCCCGTCCCGCCCAGTGAAACGGCCCAGTCCTTGTTCAGCGCGAGCTTTGCGCTCTTCTTCTTCACTAAGGTTGGTGGCCAGGCGGTTGCGCTTGCAGCGGTTGTTCTTGTGATAGTTGGATTTCCAATGGCAGCGCTCTCGTCAGCCAGCGCCTTGCCGTGCAAGCGCGTCGCTACGAAATAGCGCGGATCGCTCTGCATCTTCGACGCCTGCTCCCGCGTGAACCCTACGGTATAGATCAGGTGCTGATTGCTCCAGTCCATCGGAAGCGGCACGCTCCCATCCGGCCTCTTAAAATCTTGTCCAAACGCCGACCCGGTGAAAACCGAAGGGATCACCACCATACCGAAAACGATCGCAGCGAGGGACAGCTTGTTAAAGAAACTCTTCTTGGCGCTCATGGTCTGCTCCTTTAAGTCTCCCTTTGCGGGAAGAACTCCAGGTGTCCTTATCCGTTCACCCGCTTCATTTCTGGCGTACATCTTGGCAGTTGGTTGCAAAACCTCGCGACACCCACGCGTCGGTGGACCACCTGCAATTTCGCGTCTCGTGGGTATCTCCTCCTCTTACACTTATTGCCCCAGGAGCGTGCTCTAAATTTTATACTCGTGGTGAGTTTCCCACGGTTAAGTTTTGCTCCGTTTGCGTATCGTAGCGGGCTCGTGCCCGGCACTCCCGACCGATCCGGCACGGCGCCTCCACTCACCTAACCGAAGTGTGAGAAGCCGAGTCTGAGGGATTCTCAAATACCGCGCAGCGGTGCCCAGCTTGACGCACTTCTTAGCAACTATCAAACATCAGCTTGAACCAATCCACTGCATTCGTCTCTACTGTAGATTCTGTAGAGGCACTTAGAGATTCAGGCGCTCCAGGTACTGTCGAATACTCATTCCGCGGCATTCTACCTGTTCCTCCTAGAAGATACGCCTGCTTCAGCTCCCACGTGTGCGCTCGGATGGACAAGACCCTGATCGTCGATGGCGAAGCCTTCGAGGGATACGGCGGCACGATCCCCATACTCCATTGGAGCAATCAACGGCGATTCCCCCTCGAGCAGAATAGTTAAGAACGCCATGGCCCCGGCCGACGGCCCACGACCACGTCAATTGCGTATCGTAACGGGCTCGTGCCCGGCACTCCCGACCGATCCGGCACGGCGCCCACAGCGGCACGATGAGAACCTAAGAAGAGCCGCTGAGGGCATTTCCCGGCATCCGAATAGATGATACGAGTCCGCACAAACACACATTAGAGCGCTCTAATCAGAGCCCGTCAAGTTACGGGCGTACCAGCCGAAGGTATTACGAAGGTACTAGTGTTATGCGTCATAAATAGCTATACAATGAGGGCAGATTCTGTTATGCTCGCGTCACAATGTGGATCTCTGCCCGACGTCTGTTGCTGGCCTCGGGGGATCGCGATCTCCTCGAAGGCCTGGTGCGCGGTCGCAACACCGCGCAGAAGGTGGCCCTTCGCGCTCGGATCATTCTGGGAGCCGCAGAAGGGATTTCCAATAATCACTTGGCCAAACAGTTGGACGTCACCCGCCCGACGATTTTGTTATGGCGTCAGCGCTACGCGCAGGTCGGCGTTGCCGGGCTGCTGCGAGACGCCCCTCGGCCCGGGCGGCGCAAGCGCATAGGGGCTCGGCAGGTGGAGGCCATCGTGAACGCCACCCTGCACACCACGCCTCGGGATGCCACGCACTGGAGCAGCCGCACGCTGGCCCGCTCGCAAGGGGTGAGTGAAGCTACCGTGCGGCGCATCTGGCGGGCCCACGGCCTGCAGCCGCATCGGACCGAGACCTTCAAGCTCAGCCGGGATCCCGATTTCGTGCACAAGCTGCGGGATGTGGTGGGGTTGTATCTGAACCCGCCCGACAAGGCCTTGGTGCTGTGCGTGGATGAAAAGGGCCAGATTCAGGCCCTGGATCGAACTCAGCCGGTGCTGCCGTTGCGACCGGGGATTCCCGCCCGGCAAACCCACGACTACATCCGACACGGCACCACGACGTTGTTTGCCGCACTCAATGTGTTGGAGGGAACGGTTATCGGTAGCTGTCTGCCGCGGCAGCGCCACATCGAGTTCCTGGCGTTTCTGGAACAGATCGAGCGGGCCACGCCGCGTCGGCGGGACATCCATATGATCCTCGACAACTATGGCACGCACACCCACCCGAAGGTACAGGCTTGGTTCGCCACCCACCCGCGCTACCACTTGCACTTCACCCCCACCGGCGCCTCGTGGCTGAACTTGGTGGAGCGGTGGTTTGCCGAAATCACCCGCAAGCGCATCCGACGCGGAACGTTTCAAAGCGTCACCGAACTCAATCGCGCCATCTCTGAATACCTTCGAGAGAATAACCGTAACCCTCGTCCGTTCATCTGGACTGCGACCGCTTCCAGGATCATGAAAAAAATCAGGCATTGTAAAGAAGCGTTAGACGCATAACACTAGTACCAGCCGTCAGCTCTCAGCTCCCAATTACGACCAGGTGTTCTTGCTGATCGCTGGCAGGCTGCGGAAAAACTCGTTTGGGGTGTCATTCCGAGGAGCCCCAGGCGACGAGGAATCTCGCATTGGCTTGAAAACACTCAGAGCGAGATTCCTCGCTCCGCTCGGAATGACAGCTTGCAAGGGTCTTTCCGCAGCCTGTTCGCGGCCGAGGGTTTCACCTCCGACTTCAGACTCCAGACGAAGACACATTAGAGCGTTCTAATTAAAGCCTGTCAAGTGCTGATAGCGGCATTAACTAATGATGAAAATTACAAGGCTATTAGCCCTCAGCCGTCAGCTATCAGCTATCAGCTCTCATACTACTTTCGGGTCTGTCATGCTGAGTCCCGACTTGTCGGGACGAAGCATCTCGCTCTGCTGTTTGTCGGCGGAAAAGTCCAGAGCGAGATTCTTCGCTCCGCTCCGCTGCGCTCAGAATGACAGCATGGCGGGATCCCGCTCTGCGGGACAGACCCAATCGCCAATCACCAATCACCAATCACCAATCGGCAATCAGCCTCTCGCCCCTTTCTGTCGTCGCTATCCCTGCAGGCGCTGCAAACCATGCCGCATGAAGCTGTGAATGAACTATGAAACAGACTTCTCACCACTGAGGCAAAGAGACATGAAAACCCCTTTTTCTGACCTCTGCCTCCTGACTCCTTCAGTGCCAGCGTCGCCAAACGGGAATCCCACGGGGCTTGCCTTACTCAGGTGCGCACCAGTTGCCGTGAAACCCTCCTTTTGCTGAAGAACCAGTCATAGTAACGGTTATCGCAAGTTGCGCAACGAAACGGCCTCAGCAAAAGCAAGGGAAGTACCAGAAAATCCAGCGCGCCGCGCCGCATTGAACGCGTGACCTTCTTACTCTTACAGATAGGGCAACAACGGATTGGCATATTCGTTCGCTCCGTTCTGAGGGAGCGTTTGGAAGCTTGATTTGAGGCTACGCTCTCTCCTAGCTTCTTTTTCTCAGTGCCTCTGTGCCTCTGTGGTTAATGCAATCGATTTTTTCACACCTTCTTTCGCCGTGGGCCATTCCGCCCTGCGGGACGGACCCAATCACCAATCGCCAATCACCAATCACCAATCGACAATCTCCTGTCGTAACGGGCTCGCGCGCGGCACTCCCGACCGACCCGGCGCGGATTAAGCAAAACAAGGAGTGCTTCCGGACGGGTGCCGGTTGACGCACCTGTTACCGCAGCACACTTGGCCCGACGGGCAGCAGGTCCTCCCACCATTGCAGGACTGGCCTGAGGGACAGCAGCTTCCGTTGATGCACGTCTGGCCTGAGGTACAGCACATGCGCCCAAAGAACCCCAAGAAGCCCCCGCAGACCTGGGCTGAGGGACAGCACTTTCCGTTGACGCACGTGTGGCCTGAGGGACAGCACGTCCCCGAGCAGGACTGGGCTGAGGGACAGCACTTTCCCTTGACGCACGTCTGGCCTGCGGGACAGCACGTGCTGCCGCAGCAGGCCCCTGTCTTTTCGCAGCAGTGGTCCGTGCAGCAAGTGTCGTCGCCGTCGCAAACCGTCCGACCGCAGCACTTATACCCTGGGGGATAGCAGTTCCCATTGCAGGGGACCGGTCTGGAGCGGGGGCACCGGTCAGGCGCCGGCGCCCCCAGGCCACGGGAAGCCCGTCCTAAGCCCAAGGAAGCTAATAGGGCGCCGCCCACGGCTCCGCCGACCAGCTTGAATGCTTCTCGTCTCGAAATCGAGCTGGCAGTAATTCTCGATATGTCGTCCAAAAGCGCGCTCATTTCACTCCTCCTTATTGACCAACCCGGCGGTCACGGACGAGAGCCAATAGTGCGTCTCTGCCGACTGCCGCGTCCCTGGCAATCACACCGTCTTCCCCAATCAGAAAAGCTATCGGCGTCGCCAGAGTCCCGTGCTCTCTTGAAACCTTCCACTTCCTATCCTGAAGCAGCACCGGAAACTCAAAACCGTGCTGCGCTGCCTTGCGGTGGTTCTCCTCCGCATTGCCCCGTCCGACGGCCCGCGACCACGTCAATTGCGTATCGTAACGGGCTCGTGCCCGGCACTCCCGACCGACCCGGCGCCCACAGCGGCAAAATGAGAACCTAAAAGGAGCCGCTGAGGGCATCTCCCGGCATCCAAATAGATGACACAAGTGCAGACGAACACACATTAGAGCGCTCTAATCAGCCCGTCAAGTTACGAGGGTACGGCCGTCAGCTATTACGAAAGTGTCAGCCGTGAGCTAGTACGAAGGTAACATTACGAGGGTACCAGTACCCGCTGTGAGCAATCCCGCCGCGGCGGGTCAGCTCTCAGCTATCAGTTACAAGACTGAGCCGCTCTTGCTGATCGCTAAAAGCTCAGGGTTTCACTTCTGAGTTCAGATTGCAGATTGCAGATTCCAGATTGCAGATTGCAGATTTCAGACATTCAATCACCGATCGCCATTCGCCAATCACCAATCGCCAATCGGCAATCTCCAATGTTGGTCGGCGGAAAGGTCCAGAGCGAGATTCTTCGCTCCGCT
>DLMI01000003.1:67120-71407 GCA_002478145.1 Acidobacteria bacterium UBA7540 | reverse complement strand
TCTGCCGTTTCCGAAGCTGCTGCCGGGGGAGTCGGTGGTCCGTTGCAGAAATGCGGCGAGGGGCACAGGCGCATTGAATGATTGACTCATTGGGCCATTGAATCATTGAAGAGCGGTCGCAGGGTCGTATTCTCAGTGAATCATTGACTCCCTGAGCGGAGATGTGGGCGGTTAGTTGCCGCTACAACCGCCTGTTCTCCCCTGACACCTGAACCCTGGCACCTGACACCTGGTCCTCCGCCGCCTGCCCCCAAAATCTCTTGTGTTTGGGTCTTGTTCACAAGTACAATTAGTTCGGTCAGGGCACTGAATCAACAGCTCGGGTTGGGGGGGTGAAACTGCTTCGTGAAAGGGTTCAGCCCCAAAGGGTAACCAGGATTGCCGGTCCGCTTTTGGGTTAGCACTCCACCCCCGCAGGCCTGGCCGAAATTCCGATGAATGACAAGGAGGCATGCGATGATCAAGAGAATTACGATGGTTGTGTTGACGTTGTTCGCTTTTGGCTGTCTGAGTTGGGCTGCAGATAGGACGTTCACGGGGACGGTTAGCGATGAGCATTGCGGGGCCAAGCACGCCAAGGCCAGCGCGGCTGCCGAGTCTTGCGTTGAAAAGTGCGTGGCAGGCGGCGCCAAGTACGTTCTCGTCAGCAAGGGGAAAGTGTACCAGGTGGATGATCAGGACAAGTTCAAGGGCCTGGGCGGGAAGTCTGTGAAGGTGACGGGAAGCCTGAGCGACAGTACGATTAGCGTCGCTGAAGTTTCCCCGGTTGGAGGCAAGTAGAGAGCCGACCGTAGAGTACTAGGGGCTGGGGGCTGGGGACTAGGGACTGGGGAAACAGAATTCGCCTTTCTTCCTGACCGATTCCCGGTTTTCTTGCCCTCAGCTCCCTGACCTTCTTGTGTGAGACTTGTTCAACTGACGACCGCCCTGCCCTGGCAGGACCAAAGGAGAATGGCGAGCGCCGCAACAAAAACTGGTGACTCGCCGCTGCGAGACGAGTGACCAGATCCCGCGCTCGGAGGTATGTGATGGGGGTTTGCTTTTCCCCAGCCCCTAGTCCCCAGCCCCCAGCCCCGGTTTTTCTGCCCCTTTTTTAGCCACAATTGGAGGTGGCCCAAAATGCGGAAAATTAGTTATCTCTGTGTGGGACTATTGCTTGGAGGCAGTTTGAGCTTCGCCGGTACTGTGAAGGCCGGGACAAAGACGTTTGTGGGAAACATCAGTGACTCGATGTGTGGCTTGAAACACATGATGCCTGGAAAGAGCGACAAGGAGTGTACCCTGGAGTGTGTGAAAGCTGGCAGCAAGTATGTGCTTGCCGATCTCGCCAGCGGAAAGGTTTATCAGCTCTCCGACCAGAAAAAACCTGAAGAATTCGCGGGACAGAAGGTAAAGGTTACTGGCACACTTAAGGGCGACACGATTAGCGTTACTGCAATTGAACCCGCAAAGTGATTGGGGCAGGCACGTTTCGTGCGTTGTACGGCTCAGGTTGTGGACAACGGAGAATGCCCACCCGCCGGGTCGGCGGTCGCCCGAAGCTCGAAACCATTGTATAATTGTGGCACCGTGACTTCGAAGAGGAATTGAGAGCACACTATGGAAACAGAAGGCAAGACCCCGCAGGCGCAAGAATGGAAGGTCCGCCGCGTGGGGGCGGTTACGTTTGCGATTTCAAAACCCAAACGCAAAGCTCAAAAGACGCGCCAGGCGCGGCTCAAGAATAGACGTCGGGCGCGCTGAGCGTCGTTTTGAAAAGGCTCCAGGGCTGACAAAAGAAGGGATGAAGCATCCCTGCAGTTCGTCGCTGGCTGCTGAGCGGGAGAGGCAACTGCAGACCCGCCGCGGCGGGTTCGCCCGCCGAAAAGCACGGCGGGCTCAGGATGACAGAGCTATACAATTTCGGAATTCAGGATTAAGGTCGCGCCCACCTCTGCAAGCCCTTCCGTGTCCGGTCAGCAAGACAACTTTTGGGCGTAAGATATGCTCTATATAATTAAGAGGGAGTTGGGGTAGCCCTATGAGTGGGCGGGGTTCGTTGAGGAAGGATTATCAACCTATGACCAAGAAGTTAGCTTTGGGGATACTGGCGGTACTCGTGGCAGGATTATTCGCCCTCCTGGCCGCGGCAGCCGATCAACCCTTGACCTCTGATGACATAACCTTGCTTCTGCTTGGAGGGTCCTCGACTCAAAAGATCGTCACGCTCGTTGAACAACGGGGCATCAGTTTCAAGATGAACCCTGATCTGGCAAAGAAATTTCATGACGCCGGAGCCAGCGATGATTTGATCGAGGCTCTTACCAAAGCAGGCTCGAAAGCCGAGGAGGCTCCTTCCAGTCCTGCCGCGTCCACGCCTGCCCCTTCCCAGCAAACGCCATCCGCCTATTCACTCGTTCCCACCTCCGAGCCTGCCGATGTGGATCGGAAAGTCGCGGAGACGTTGAGCAGCCTCGAGAGCAAGCCGGCTGATCTCGAGAGCAAGTCGGCTGATAACGATCATCCCTACGCTGCGCGATTCTCACTGGTGGCACTCTCGGGACAAAAGATTGACCTTGCTGATTACAGGGGCAAAGTGGTGCTCCTTAGTTTTTGGGCTTCTTGGTGCCCGTACTGCCGGAAATTGATTCCAGCGCTGGTTGAATTTCAAAGCCAATACTACGGGGAAGGGCTGCGAGTTGTCGGCATTGCCGTAAGAGATCAAAAGGAGGCAGTACGAAGTTATTGCCAGCGTGTCAATGTGAACTACCCCGTCGCCATGGGCGACGCTGATACACGAAAGCTTTATGGGGGAATATCAGGTCTGCCAACCACCGTGCTGATCGGGCGGGACGGCCGCATTTACCGTAGGCTTACAGGGGCCCCGGCCGACCTCGACCGATTCGAGGAAAGGATCAAGAGGCTGTTGGATCGTCCGGCAGGAGGCACTGAGGGTAACCAGCAAATCGCCGCCCAGCCCGCCCCCATAGCCACCTCGGCAGCGGCTTCTCCGGTGACGGCTCGGAGTGCTTCCTCACCTGCGCCAACGGCTGCAAGTGAGATTTCCTCGGCGAGTCCTGCCGCATCCGCGCCTGCTCCTGCCCCTTCCCAGCAAACGCCATCCGCCAATACACCTGCTCCCAACTCCAAACCTGCGGACGTGGATCGGAAAGTCGCGGAGACGTTGAGCAGCCTTATGAACAAGACGGATGCTTCCGCCACCTCTGCCAAGGCGGCGCCTGACAACAGTCTGGCTGATCCTAGCCCGGACCAAATCCAACGTATCATCCAGGAATTCGCCGCCAAAGAAAAACTCTTTAAGGAAGCGCGCAACAATTACACCTACCACCAAATCAACAAAGTGCAGGAATTAGGAGCGGACAACGAAGTCGAGGGCGTTTTCGAACAGGAGTGGGACATCCTCTTCGACGATGCCGGCAACCGGATCGAGCGTGTGACCTATGCCCCCGCGGATACCCTGAAACGGATCATCATGACCAAGGAAGACTACGTTTCGATGCGGAACACTCAGCCGTTTGTTCTGACCTCGGATGAACTCCCGGAGTACGAAATCAAGTATTTGGGACACGTGAAGGTTGACCAGATTACGGCTTATGTTTTCTCCATCCGGCCCAAAGAAATTCAGAAAGGACAGCAGTATTTTCAGGGTGTGGTGTGGGTTGATGACCGGGACCTGCAAATTGTGAAGTCGGAAGGCAAACCCGTACCCGAGTTGCACACCAAAAAGGGTGAAAACCTGTTTCCACGTTTTACCACCTGGCGCGAGCAGATCGACGGGAAATACTGGTTTCCTACATACACCATGGCGGATGACACCCTCTATTTTTCCAACGGCCCCGTTCACATCAAACAGATCCTTCGTTACACCGACTACAAGCAATTCAAGTCGAAAGTCCGCATCGTGAGCGCGACTCCCACTGATCGGCCCAACCAGCCGGCAATCCCCATGACGCCAAAACAGTAGCGGGCCTGCTGCCCTACAATCGCCGCGCCGGCGCTTTGGAGTGCGGCAGCTTGCTGGCGCTTTCCTTCGCCGGAAGCTTGCTTCCGGCAGGGGTTCGAGCAAGCTCGAAAGTGAAAAGCGGTCCCGCAAGGCGGGACCGCACTCCAAAGCAGACTCACTCCTGGTACAATCCCACACTATGAAATCACTCAACCTGGATTGGCGGTTTGTGCTGGTGAGGCCGCGGAATCCGCTGAACATCGGTGCAGCGGCGCGTGCCATGGCCAATTTCGGTTTTCGCGAGATGGTGGTCGTGGCGCCCTACAGCCCAGTATGGCAGGAAA
>DLMI01000003.1:0-66986 GCA_002478145.1 Acidobacteria bacterium UBA7540 | reverse complement strand
AGTCTGGTGGAAGCCATTGGAGATGCGTCAATGGTTGTGGGCACCACGGCGGGCTCTCGGCGCAACCTGGACCGAGACCTCATCCCGCTCCCTGACTTCCCCGCCTGGCTCCGGCAACGCAAGGCAGTGGGCCGTGTGGCAGTGGTGTTCGGTTCCGAAAAGACGGGCCTTTCAAACGAGCACTTGAGTTATTGCCACACCCTGGTTCGTATTCCCACCGTGCTTGATTGCTCCTCCATGAATCTGGGGCAGGCAGTGGCGGTTTGCGCTTACGAACTGGCGCGCGCCGGCCTTGTGCCAACCCGTCCGCTGCGGCCGACCGTCCACCTATCGGACCCGGCCGGCGCCCAGTCTCTCGACCACTTGTTTGAGCGTGCCGCGCGCGTCTTGGACCAAGTGGGGTATCTGAAGCCCAAGAGTCGGCGCGCTACACTCCTCAACCTGCGGCGCCTGATACTCGACCTTGAACTCACCATCCACGACGCCAGAATCCTGGGCGGAATCCTGGCGCAGATCGAGTGGAAGATCGGACAAGAGAATTCCGAATAGTGAATGTTGAATGGTGAATTAAGTACCCCAAAGCAACCAAGCACAATTCACTATTCACAATTCACTATTCACCATTCAGAGGGGGTGGGCAGTTGCACGAGCGCGTCCGTGGGCCGGAAGGCGGGGCGGGTTTGCGGGTCGCGCCAGTTGTCGAGCATTGCGACCTGCTGCGCGCAGGAGATGGTGCAGCGCGGCGCGCACGACTTTTGGGTGCGATACTCGTGTTCAAGGTGCTGGCGGGTGTATTTCTCGAGTGGAATGGCGGGATATCCGCGCTGCTGCGAGCAGTAGTGAACCAGGCCATCCTCGCAGACATAGAGGTAGCGGCTGCCGGCTCGGCAGCGCCACTCGTTCCCGAGCCCGCCTGAGATGTTCTTCTGGAACTGGTCGAAGCGCGAATAGGAATGCTTGCCCATCTCCATGATCTGGGCAAAGAGCTGTTGCTGGTGCTCACTGAGCGGCTTAAGCTGCCCTCCGTGGTCGTGGAGGATGCCCACGGTACTCGTGAATCCGAGTTCGAGTGCCCGGCGCGCCACCTCCAGAGCGTCGTCGGGGTTGCGAACGGGACTTCCCAGCACGGAGTTGATATTCACCTGGAAGATAGCGTAACGAGCAAGCAGCCGGAGCTTACGGTCCAAAACCCGCAGGCTCTTCTTTGATATCTCGTCGGGCATTACGTTGTCAATGCTGATTTGCAGATGGTCGAGCCCGGCTCGATTCAGGTGCTCGATGCGCTGGGGAGTGAGCAGGTAACCGTTCGTGATCATACCGGCCAGAATCCCGCGCCTGCGGATGTGGTGAACGATTTCTTCCAGTTCGGGGTGCAGCAGCGGCTCGCCGCCACTGATCGTGACGATGGTAGTTCCCAGGGTTGCCAGCCGGTCGACGCGGCGGAACATTACCTCGAGCGGAATGGGTTTCGAGAATTTGTCGTATTCGTTGCAATAAGCGCAGGAGAGATTACATCGCCGAATCGCAATGAGGTGGGCGAGAACAGGGTGCTTGGTTGAGAGCAAGCCCCTGGCGATCATCCGCCATTCACGAAGGCGGGTATTCCAGAAGCGCAGTTTCCGACGAAGGGTAAGTTGGTCCATTCGGGTCAGATGAATTTTCGTCGAGCCGCTTGGCTGCGGAGTCGGGTGTCTGATCCTCTCCACACGGCTTACTCTGCCAAGCGCTCAGCTCTTAAAGAACGTGTCCGGCAAAGCCCCTAAGCGACAAAGTGTCTGTCAAGCATAATTCATCGTTTACTCGGTGACAATGGGCAAAACTTGAATGGTAGAGAATCAAGACTGAACTGCGGGTTTCGGCGGCTAATCGTTTGAAAATGCACGTGGAAGCTATGCAGAGCGTTGGAGTTGCCAGCAATTGTGGACTTGCTCCTGGAGCCATGCAGGGGTATGCTAACGATTCCTTGCAACCTCGCAGGTTGGCGGGGTGCCGGAAGGGTAGCCATTGAAAGCGATACCTGTTGTACAAGCAGCTCGAATGATTGCCCGAGGCACGTGGAGCTTCTGCATTAATCGGCCCTTGGTGGTTTCTTTTGAGCTCACGCATTCCTGCACGGCTAATTGCAAGCATTGCGACAAGGGCGGGATGAAACCCGACCCGGCGGGGCTGCTTCGGGCGGAGGATTACGCGCAACTGCGCGGCGCTCTGAAGCCCATGGCCGTGCAGCTCTCGGGCGGCGAACCCCTGCTGCGGAAGGATCTCGAGGAGATCGTCCGAGCCGTGAAGGAGCCAAGCGGCCTGCCTTACACCATTCTGGTGACTAATGGGCGACTGTTAACGGAAGAAAAGTATCTGGCTTTGCGGGCCCTGGGCATTAACCAGGTTTCAATCTCGCTGGACTTTCCCGATTCCAGGCACGACGACTTCCGGCGCTCACCCGGGCTTTATGCTCACCTTGAAAAGCTGGTTCCCGCCCTTGCCCATCACGGCCACGACGACGTGGCGCTCAATACTGCCATCACGCTCGAGAACCTTCCGGCACTGGTTGCGATTTACGAACGGGCCAAGGAGTGGGGAGTTTCTATCTCTTACAGCGCCTACACGCCTCTGCGGACCGGCAGTATGGAGCATTACATCCAGTCAATGGACGACCTCGCCCTACTCCGCAAGACTCTCGGCCAATTACTGGAGCTGAAAGCAAAGAATGGCCGCATCGCCAACTCTCCCTGGACGCTTTCGGGTATCCATGATTTCTTCCGCGATGGGACCGTACAGGGATGCAACGCCGGACGAAGGTTTATGGTGGTGACGCCCGAGGGCGGCTTGCGTCCGTGCTCGATGTTTGCGAACGAATATGACTCACAGAAGGAGATGCTGAAAGAATTTGTCCCCAATAACCAGTGCGGGGGTTGTTACGTTTCCATTCGCTCCTACCTCGACGCCTCGTTTTGGACCCTCCTCAAAGACAACGTCAGCAGCCGCGTTTTGTCGCGGAACGGGAACACCCCGCAGTGCTGAGCTGAGTTCCTGCTTCCGCTCGTCACTCGTCCCGCCACGGCGGGTCACTCGTCACTGCTTTAACAGCTTTTCGATGGCTTCCACAACCTCGGGAGAGTCCGGCTTCACCGGCGATTCGAACCGTGCTACAACTTTTCCGTGCCGATCAACCAGAAACTTGGTGAAGTTCCACTTAATGTCGCCGACAACGGTGGGATTCGCCTGCTGGGTAAGATATTGATAGAGGGGAGTGGTGTCGGCGCCTTTCACCGAGACCTTGGCAAACATGGGAAAAGAGACGTTGTACTTGAGCGTGCAGAAGGTCTTGATTTCCGCATTTGTGCCTGGCTCCTGCGCACCGAAATTGTTGGCAGGAAAACCCAGGATCACAAAGCCCTGGTCCTTGTACTTTTCATAAAGCGATTCCAGAGCGGAATATTGCGGCGTGAAACCGCATCGGCTGGCGACATTCACCAGCAGAATAACCTTGCCCTTGTAACTCGAAAGCGAAGTGGGCTCGCCATCGATGGAAGGAAGGGTGAAATTGTAGACGCTTGCACCCGCAAACGAAGGTGCTGCGAACGATAGAGACGCCAGCAGAAGGGTGAGGAGCGGACGTGCACTCAGACCCGGAATGACCATGGTTTTCTCCTTTGTGGTATTGCGCCCTGACCCCGAGCCTCTCTTCCGGTCGGGGTGAACCTATATGGTAACTCAGGATGCAGGTCCGCCGCAAGCTCCCTGCCTTCAGGGTAGTGGGTCAATTTGATGCTGTAGCGGCGAGTTTATCTCGCCAAATGGCGGCGTAAAGCCGCCTCAACATCAAATTGACCCACTGCCGCCTTCAGCGCTATCCCCCCTCGGCACAGGAGGGCGTTCCATAACAGCGCGCTGGAGGAGATCCTGCAAGGCCGGGTTGTTTCGAGGCGCAGCCCGCGCAACCCGCGTGGCGTGAAGCGAAAGATGAGCAACTTTCCGCTTCGCCCTCGCCATACCAAGCCCCTGCCAGCCATCAACATCAGAAATGCGATCAGGATCATTTTGGGGATTACATGCCTCGCATCTAGGGCCTAGGGTCTACGGAGTGGATTCCACAATCACCCCTTGCAGAGGCGCTTTTTCTTTGCGTCCCATCGCCTTCCTCTTGCGAATCAAGACGATGGAGAAACCAAGTGGAATTTGCCGATTGCGGCACTGCACCTGCACGGTTGGTCCGGGCGCGGGTGACACACGCGTGAGGTTTGCCCCAACCCGAATGGGCGTAGTTTCCTGCCCCGAAATAGAGAAATCCAGGAGGATGTTGATGAAACGAACCATTTTCGTACTATTAACCATGCTTGTTGTTTTCGCCGCGGTCCTTGGAGTGCTCGTACTGCGGCCAGTACCGAAGGCGAAGGCCGCCACCGGCTGCTCGAACGCCACGCTGTACGGCAACTACGGATTAGTGGCATCGGGATGGTACGGTCACTTTGACGCGCCATATGAGTTCCTGCCCGGGAACTTCTCCATGTTAGTTAGCTTTAACGGAAGGGGAGGCTTTACCGGCAGCAATTTGAACATGGTCATCAACGGGAGTCCGGAAGGCGGGAACCCTTACAGCTTTACGGGAGGTACGTACACCATCAATTCGAATTGCACCTGCACTTTGACCATCCCCAACAGCCCAACACCGAATCCTTGGGATGCCACAATTACTGTTTATGGCATCGCTGTCGACACAGGCGGCGACGAAGTCGCGGGGAACCTCTTTAGCAGTAACCCCAATATAACAGGAACCTTCGACGCCAAGAGGGTGGCCATAGGGCTGTGGGCAAATTTTAGGTGAACCGACCTCGTCGGAACGTGTGGTGCATTGCCAAGAGGAAGTAGCGCAGGGAGGGCGACCGGATTGGTTGCCAGACGGTAGGGCCTCGTGCGGTTGGTGATTCAGGCCCTTCTGGCTTCTGTCGCTCTCCTTGCCGGCTTATATCCTCATCTTCTGGAGCAATACCCCGACTGGAGTCACGACTCCTGGGCAGCGGGTACTGCATTGTCACCAGCAGGTGCCCTCCTTGCTGTTCCCCGAGCTTGCAGGCAACTCCGTTTCTGTTGTCGTCTCTGGATTTTTGATGCGTCATCGGAGGTATGCGCGCGCGTGCGTTTCTGGCCCCTACACGACGTGACCTCACTCACTGGATCACCCGGTGGACGCGGTCATCACCACCGCAGCGGGTTACCCGCTGGACCTCACGTTTTACCAAGCCGTCAGGGGAATCACGGCCGAACGACTCAGCCCGGTTTGTGTGCACCCTGAACAAGGGCGGGGGAGGGGCGAAGTTCTGAGGTTTCAGCAAAGACGCACGCACCACCCCCTCACCCCTCCTCGGAGAGGAGGGGAGTCTGGAGTACGAACTAATTCATTTTGATGCGCTTGGCTCCCTCGGCGGGGTGGATCTCGAAGGTGGAAGAGGGTATTCTGAGGTTCACCTTCACTGCCGTGTAGCTGGCAATCAGATAGTCGCCGCCCGGCTCGAAGAATTGCTGCTGGGTGGGTAACCACGATTCCTCGCTGACCCACATTAGGATTTTCGTGAGCTGGGAGGTGAGGCTCTCCTTTCGTGGTGTCAGTTCAACCACTGCCGTCATATCCCCCTCGAGGTCTTCTTCCTTCACGTATTTCAGTCTGTAGGACTTCTTCAATTCTCCTGTTTCCGACCCGAAGCCGAGGAGCAAGAACTCCTCCACCAGTCCTGACTTTTGCTCGAAGCTGTATTCCTGGAGCTGATTGATCTTCGGTAGGTAGATTTCGGCCTTGTTTTTCTTAAACAGGATGACCTTGGATTCGGGTTGCTGCATTTCAATCCGGATCTCCGGAGTTTTGCCCTTGCGGAAAAAGAGGCGGCCTTCCTCTGTAGACTTGTCGTTCACGAGGACGGTGACCTTGGTGTACGTGAGGTTTGCGGAAAGGCTCTTTAAGCGTTTGGCGGCGTCGTTCATGCGCGAAAGGATTTCGGAGAGATCGGGGGGGAGTTTTCCTTTGCGGGGGAGTGGAGCCACCGCGCCGGTGCACATTGGCGAGAGAAGCCCGGCGGCTAAGAGGAGCCAAGTCAAAGTGAGTCTGAAACGCAAGGTCACTCTCCCCATAAGAACGGTGACGAGTGACCAGTGACGAGTGACGAGTTCAGGCAGCGGGTTTTGGCCTTTCACTGCCCTTTTTTATTGCTCGTCAGTCGTCACTGGTCAGTGCCTTGCCCTTTTTGCTTGCTCGTCACTCGTCACTCGTCACTGCCTTAACGGCTTACCAGCACCGTGTAGCCAAGCACGACCTTGTTCTTGTCAGTGATAGGCACAATCGATACCACGGTGAAAGGCTGGTGCAATTGACGGCTCAAAATAATCTGGATGGCGTCCTCAGGCTTTGTAGCCGTGTATGATTCCACCAGCCTCGCGTCCACAAGGTAGCGCCATCCTTGCTTCCCATGTCCCATTTCGACGAAGCCTTGCTGATGCCGAAGGTCGGTTAATTCCAGAGTGGGACGGTCGTTGAACCAGCCGCGAGGTGACAGGAAAATGAAGGCCAGGATGGCTAAGACGAGTAGATCGTACTGCCAGGTCCCGCGCTCATACGCCCAAAAGACGGTGCGCAGGATACCAAGTTTGATCTTCTCCCAGACCCTCCCGAACCCACCCTCCAGCCCGCCGGTCTGGGCTTGCGGCAAGGTAGGATTGCGAAATTCCGTGCTCTGAGCCATAAACAAGCGTCAATCAAAAAATAATGGGAAATGCGGGAAGAATCAATCAGAAATAATCCGCCCATCCCGCATGTGGATAATCCGGTCCGCCACCGCAGCCGCCTCGGGGTTGTGGGTGATCATCAGGATCGTTTGTCCAAAGGTTTTGTTCAGGTTTCTAATCATGTTGAGAACGGCCTGCGAATTCTCGGTATCCAGATTGCCCGTGGGCTCATCCGCCAGGAGTATCTTGGGTTCACAAATGACCGCGCGGGCGATGGCCACGCGCTGTTGTTCACCGCCGGACAGCGCATAGGGTCGATGCTCGAGTTTGTCCTGGATGCCGAGCATCTCGACGACCGCCTGGAAGCGGTGCGGATTGAACCCATTACCCTGGATGTCCTGGGCGATGGCGATGTTGTTTCGCGCCGTCAGGGTGGGCAGCAAATTAAAGCGCTGAAAGACGAACCCGATCGTGTGCCGCCTAAAGCGCGTGCGGTCAGCGTCCGTCATCCTGCTGAAATCATTGCCATCCACCAACACGTGGCCGCTGGTGGGACCGGTCAAGCCGCCCAGAATGTGGAGCAGGGTGGACTTCCCGCAGCCGGACGGCCCAACCACCGCCACCAGTTCACCCTCATGGACAAGGCAATCCACACCTCGCAATGCCTGCACATCGACCTTGCCGAGGCGGTAAACTTTCTTCAGGTCGCGAGTGGCGATTATGGGTTCCATGAAAACCAGCGTCCGTGCTTCGCAGCGGGTTTTGGCGTGCCGAGTGTCATCAGGATTTTCCGCTTCTCCAAATCCATCTTGGGCAACGACCCAATGACAACTGCGGACGACCGCCCGCCAGCCACGGACGCGCTCTATTCGTACGCCAGCGCGTCCACAGGGTCAAGTTGGGCTGCACGCAACGCGGGATAGAACGCCCCCAGCGTGCTTCCGGCCAGCGCGAGAATGGCGGCGTAAAGGGCCCATTCCATGGTCAGCTCTATGGAAAGGGTCGGGAATGTCCCGAGGATGAGCTTGCGGGATACCGCCGCAACTCCGTACCCAACGATGATTCCAACCGCGCTGAGAAGACCAGCTTCTCGCAGAATCAATGCAATGATATACCCTTTTGAAGCCCCAAGCGACTTCAAAATCCCAATCTCCCGGGTGCGCTCGGTAATGGTTGTATACATGGACAGGAAGATGACCAGGAATCCGATCCCCACCGCGATGGCGATTATGACCGTAATGAAGGCGTTCAGAGCCGGCAAATTGTTGGATGTCATTAAAGACATGTATTCCTTCACCGGAAGGACCTGGTACTTGGGAAGCAACTGGTGGATAGCATCGGAAACGTCATCGGTGTAAGCGGGGTCGGTGCACTTGACGAAAAAGATGGAGGCCTTTTCCTGGACTTGAAGAAGATCCTCTGCCGTGTTCATGGGAATAAAGAGCCGCGCCCCTTTGCCATGTTCGACGATGCCACACAGGTGAAACTCGTGATTCAACAGGGAAATTGTCTGCCCCACCTTGAGGTGGTTCGCCTTGGCATACAGGTCGTCCACCAGGATGTCATAGGGGTTCAGGAACGGACCGCCATCGTGATAGGCGAAGCCGCCGGTAACCCGGTCGAAAGTGGGCATATCGATCCCGTAGATGATGTTCAAGCCTCCGATGGAATTGAAATTGAAGAGCACGGGAGCCACGGCCAGCACGTGTGGGATCTGTTTGAGGAGATCCCCAAACTTGATCGGCATGGGCGCCTGAGAAAGAGCAAGAAGGAACGACGAACTCGGCGGTTGCACGAGAATGTCTGCGCCCACACCCTCCAGTCGCTGGGCTGACTCATCAACCAGCCCATGAGCCAGCCCCACGAACAGCATCACCATGGCGACTTCAATCGCCACCGCCAGGGCGCTCACCGCCGTACGGATCGGACGGTGCAGGATGTTCGAGAGGATCAGCTTATTGATCACGCGGGTTCTCCTGCTGGGCCTTCGCGCTGAGGTCCACCAGTTGCGCACCTTCGGGTTTGTTGAGGATAAACTTCTCAGGTTCTATGGCCTGGTTGAAAGTCGCCTTCAAGATGGTGATCGCCAGGCGGTAGTCTTCAATCGGCCTCGCCACCTCGATGTGAGACGGGTAGCTGGTTCCTTGAAAATCCTTCGAGCCAGAGTAATGGACGTCTTCGACATAAACTCCATCCGACTCGTAGAATTGCAGGCGTGCCAGCTCGAGATCGGCTCGGTCGAACCAGGCCTTGCGCTTCAGGCGCAATTCTTCGCTATCGGCGAACTCCACGACGCTCACCACGTAGAATCGGCGTCCGCCCTCCTCAGCCTCCTCCAAGAACCACTTCTCATGCGAAGCATCGAACTGCGGAACCAGCAAGGCCTCCACAATGTGTTGAGGCCGCAGGTTCTCCAGGGAGTTTTTCGCTGGGCGGCGGAAAGTCGTCTTCCCCACAATGAACTTTTGCTTAGGTGGGATGTACAAGCGGAACTCCTCGCCGTTGGAAGCCATATCGAAGATATTTGTCCTCACCACGGGGGCCTGCCCCACCATTCGGATCAGGGCGGGCCTTTCGACCAGAATGAAACCCCTGACGTCGTGGTACTCCTTGATGACTCCAGAGTAGATGGACCCAGCCGTCGGTTCCAGATCCACCGTCGCGGTCAGCGTGCGGATGCTTTGGCTTTTGGAATTGAGCCCGGCGACCAGATCGGCCAGCGAAGTTTCGAGCGCCGGTGGGGCCAACTGTGATGGCTGAATTCGTGTCTCCCGCCGCACCATGCACGCAGAGGCCAGCAAGAGTGTTGCCGCAACCGCCAGCCCGACCAAGAACCTTCCTGTTTCAATCAGATGTGCTCTCCCCAAACGCGCATTGGCTCAATCTAGCAGACGGTTTGATCACTGTCAATAAACGCCCCCTAAGGCAGCCTAACCTGCCATGTTTGAACTGGTTCCCGGCAAGAAAGGTGCCAAAGTAAATAGACCGCGGAGGGGTCAATTTTCGGCGCCTATTGGGGTTGCGCGCTCGGGAATCTTCAGCGAACCGATAATCTCAGAAAGGTGAAGCCGTTTCCTCTGGCAGTAGTCGCGCAAACCTTGCACAAGGCGAACCGAAGTTCCCGGGTCGTAGAAATTTGCTGTGCCTACCTGCACAGCCCTGGCTCCGGCGATGAAGTACTCCAGAGCGTCCTCCGTGGTGGATATACCTCCCAATCCAACGATCGGGATTTTCACTGCCCGCGCGGCCTGATACACCATGCGCAAGGCTACTGGTTTGATAGACGGGCCCGATAGCCCTCCGGTTACATTCCAGAGACGAGGCCTCCGCGTTTCGATATCGATGGCCATGCCCACGAAGGTGTTCACGAGCGAGAGCGCGTCGGCCCCGGCCGATTCGGCGGCGCGCGCAAAAACCGTGATGTCGGTGACGTTTGGAGAAAGTTTCACGAAGAGTGGATAGCGTGCTGCCTTCTTGGACGCTGCCACCACCTCTTCGGTCAGCTTCGGGTCGCTGCCATATACCATGCCGCCACAACGCGTATTGGGGCAGGAGATGTTGAGTTCGTAAGCGGCGATGCCCTCGCCCTCGTTGAGGATCTCGAGACACCGAACATAATCTTCAGTGGAATAGGCAAATACGTTTACGATGCAGCGCGCCCTGAGGGTGCGCAGAAAGGGGAGCTTTTCAGTGAGGAAGCGCCTTGCGCCGACGTTCTGAAGCCCGATAGCATTGAGCATCCCGGACTCGGTCTCGTAGATGCGCGGCGGCGGATTTCCCTCCATCGGCTCGGGAGAGATGCCCTTGACGACGATGGCCCCCAGTTCGTTCAAGTCGATGAGAGAAGAGAATTCCTTGCCGTATCCAAAGGTGCCGCTTGCCGTCCAGACCGGATTCTGGAAACGCACACCGGCGATTTCGGTTTCGATCTGCGGGATGAATTGCTCGCCGGCGGACGCATGGCCGTCGTCGGGAGGCGATTGCCGGTTCGCCTGTGGACCCTGATGGGCCCGGAGTCCGTGTGTCCGAGTTTTGGCTTTTGCTGACATCTCGACCTTCAGCACTGGCCGTCATTCCGACCCAGAGCGGAGCGAAGGGGAGGAATCTCGCCCTGTCTGTGGAGGAGCGAATCAGAGCGAGATTCCTCGCTCCGCTCGGAATGACAGATGTTTTCAGCTCTCACGGGCATCTCGACTTTCGAGCTTCGACTCTCGACTCCTCAACTCGTCAGGCCCTCCACCAACGTCCCAAACTACTTTGTCCGACCAAAACACCGGTCCCTCGGTGCAGACTCTCTGATAAGCCTCATGACCGGTGCCCTGGACGCGGATGCAGCATCCCAGGCAAACGCCGAGGCCACATCCCATGCGGTTTTCCATCGAAACCAGGCACGGGTGGCCATACTTTCTTGCCAACTCCACTGAGGCGCGCAACATGGCCCAGGGGCCGCAGGTCATCAGCAGGTATTTCTTATTTGTGTGACGCGCCAGGTATTCTTCCAGCGGCCTCGTCACGAAGCCGCGATAGCCCGCTGAGCCATTCTCCGTGGCCATCAAGATGCCGCGCACCAACGGCCTGAAATCTTCGACACCGACGAGGTCAGCTTTGCTTCGCCCACCGAAGAAGAGGCGTTGATGAAACCCCGCCTCCGCCAGGCGCTTCGCCGGCAAAAGCAGGGCAGCTATTCCGATACCTCCCGCCACGTGGAGAATCTCATCCGCCTGGTGCGCTCGAGGCAGATACTCCTCCTCGAAAAAGCCGTGGCCCAGGGGCCCCAACAATCCAACCTGGTCTCCCGGCTTGAGCTCGGACATTAGCCGGGTCCCGTGCCCCACAACCTTGTAGAGGAATTGAAGGATGCGGGGAGAACCTGACTTGCGGTCATTCTCTCCCTCGGAATTCTTGGCCTGGAGGTCATAGATGCTCATCGGCCGGCGCAACAACACATCCGACCGGCCGAGAATTCGCAGCATGGCAAACTGGCCGGGACGCGTGGCCTGTGCTTGGCGGGGAGATTCAACACTCAACAGGAAATGGCTGCCGCTGAGGGGGCGGTTTCCGGTGACAATCACAATTTCATCGTACATCTTCTTTATGTTAGCAAAACTTCGCAGTTCGTTATAGAGGTGATTCGGGAACCCCCCTTCACTGTAGTAGGGGCGAGCGGCGCTCGCCCCAGGGCCGAACGCCGTTCGGCCCTACGTGTTGGTTGCGGCTCCGCCGCGTTGTAGCGCTAGTTTTCATCTTCTTCTCGTGCGGCGAAGATTTTCCACGATCATCGCTTGGCCCAGGATGGCGGGAATTGCCGATTGTCGATTGCTGATGCACATTGGAAGGAGTTGCCGCACTAGTTTTTCAATCGTCAATCTGCAATTAAAACCTTTATTTTCAATAACATTCCCGCCTTCTTAGCGCATCTCCTTTGTTTTCATATACATTCCCGCTCCGCCCCCGAGTTTTCCACAGCCGTCCTTTGTTTTCAACAACATTCCCGCATCGGTCGGTCAAAAAAAGAATTCTTTCTCACGAAAGCACACTTCCTGTCGAGTTGAAAAAGAGGACTCTTCTGCTGCTTTCATCCCTCCTGGATTACGGTCGAGGACTGATTTGCGCCATCGCATCGAAAAGAGCGTCCGCCAATGCCCAAGGGTGCCCCCGGCGCGGACACTCACTATGCTAGCCTATCTTGCTCTGCCTGTCAAGAGACAAAATG
This sequence comes from Acidobacteria bacterium UBA7540, assembly GCA_002478145.1. The sequence continues at coordinate 54,562 of DLMI01000003.1, read as the reverse complement.
CAGCAGTCAGCTTACCCGTGCGTGCCGACGATCAACCCCGAGGGACCGGGCAGGTGGACATGCCGCACCTCCTGAAAACCCACCTCTTCAAGCCAAGTGGCGTACTCTGCTTCGGTGTAGGTGCTTCCGGCTTGGGTCCCGACCAGCATATTCAGGGCAAACAGCGCCGCCGACTTGGGCGCAGTCTTGTCAGGCTCGAGGATGAAGTCCTGGATCACAACGCGGCCCCTTGCGGCCAAGGCCGCGAAGCAACGCTGCAAGAGGTCCTTGTTTTCATCGGGACCCAACATGTGACAAATAGCGGACACGAACACCAGGTCATACCCTTCTCCGAACTTATCCGCGCGCAGGTCCCCAGGCCGAGTTCTGATGCGCCCTGCCAAGCCTGCACTCTTGATATGGCCTTGCGCGATAGGGATGACCGTAGCCAAGTCCAGAAGATCGACCTGGAGATTCTCATTCGCGCTCGCAAAGGCGATAGAATAGGCGCCCGAGCCGCCGCCCACGTCCAACATGCGAGTCACACCTTCGGTTCTTACGGCCCTGACCACCAACGGCGCCCGCGCCCGCGCGTTGCGGTGCATGGCGGCGATGAAGGCTCGCGTCCACTCCTCACCCCGGTCAACCATTTCCTGATGAAAAACGGAGGTGCCGGCACGGATGCATTCGGTGAGCGTGGACCAAGTCTGCCACAAGTGCACCAAATGCATGGTAGCAGCGCGCGAGTCATCGGCGGAGCCCGCCACGAAGTATCTTGCGCTGGCGAGAGAATTACGGAAGATCGCATCTTGCTTGGCCAGCCATCCCAGCGCCACGAGCGCGTTCATCAGCATTTCCGTGGCGCGGGGGTCGCTGCCTGTCCTGGCGGATACCTCATCGGCCCTCGCCCCGTTTCCCACGGCGCTAAAGAGATCCAATTCGACGGCCGTAAGTAGCACGCGACTTTCCTGAAACCCGCGAAGCGTGCTGTTCAGATCGTCGGGAAGGACTCCGGCAGCCTCTTGGGCTCGTCGAGCGGCCAGCATCTTGTCACGGTTGGTACAAATCTCCTCTTTAAGAGCCGCAACATCCTTATTTGCTAATCGCTCCACAACGCGCCCCGCCTGGAAGTGCGTTCGCACAATTTCCGGCACGTCCTGGGGCGTCACACTGGAATACCAGGTGCCCTCGGGGTAAACGATCATATTGGGACCCCGATCGCAGAGGCCGATCGAACCGCAAGCGGTGATTTGCACGTCATTAGAAAGCCCCTGCGTGGCCACTTCCTTGCGCAACGCCTCAATCACTTTCGCGGAGCCGCGCGTGGCACAGCACGGGACACCCTCGGGCTTCCCCTGGTCGCAGACAAACACGTGATAACGAAAAGGCCCCATGATTCCCCCCTCGCAACAAGCGTAACATAAACAGTCAGCACTTATCTTTGACAGGGCTGTGCTGCCAAGGTTCAGTCAAAATCGAGATGGCAGGAATGGCCCCAGAGGGGCCCACCTTGAGTAGCCGCAGGTTTCAACCTGCGGGCAACGAGGCCGAGGGAGTCGCGCCAACCCCAACGGGGTTGACCCACAGTCCGGCCCCTACCGGGGCCGGTGCACTTTTTCGCTTTCTTCCCGTGGGTTTCATCCCGCAGGCGCGGGACTACTCATCGTTTGCCCCTCCGGGGCAATTCCTGCCGTCACGCCCGTCGAGGAGCTTGACGTGTCTCTGTTATCCTACCGAACATCGGAAATCACCATTTGGAGCAAGCACGATTTCGGTTGCAACCGAGCCGGAGTCATTCTAACATTTTGGACAATATCATTCCGTGGGGGGAGTTATGACAGTTGGGGACCTTATCAAATCGAGGAAGGATGTCTACTCAATCGCCGACGACTTCACCGTGTACGAGGCCGCTCGCTACTTGCGGGAGAAACAGGTCCGGTCAGTCGGTGTGTGCGAGTCAAGTGGCAAGCTTCTGGGAGTCGTCTCCCAAAGTGACATTTCAGACAAAGTGGCGGCGGAGAACAAGTGCCCAGCCTGGATGCATGTGTCTGAAATCATGACCTCGCAGCTCACTGTTGTGCCGCCTGAAACGCCCTTGGATGAGTGTGTGCGGCTCATGGAGAAGCACGGCTTTTACCACCTGCCGGTCACGAACCAGCAAGGGCAGTATCGCGGGATGATCTCGGTAAAAGACCTGCTCACGGTAATCGCGTCGGATGAGAAGGCCCGAGCTGACATGCTGGAGGCGTTTGCTTTTCCGCAGCGATAACCGCCATGCTCAAGCTCAGTCGCCACGACGGCCTGCTCGTCTTGCTGCACCGAACGTTGACTGCGCTGCCACCACTCATCATGGTGGTTGTTGCACTGGTGGCGCCTGCGGAGGTGCTCGGGCAAAAGGCAGCCTCTTCTAAGATTGAACTGAAAACCACCTCATTCACGCCGGGCGGTTTCATACCTAAGCGGTTTACCTGCGAGGCCGCGGACGTCTCCCCCACCCTCACCTGGACGGACCCGCCCCTGGGCACGCAGAGTTTCGCCATCATCGAAGACGACCCTGACGCCCCCTCGGGGACCTTTGTCCACTGGGTGGTGTATGATCTGCCGGCTGCTTACCGCAAACTCCCGGAGGCTTTATCGGGAAACAACCAGATGCCCGGCGGGGGACGGCAAGGGACCAACGACTTTTCAAGAACGGGCTATAACGGCCCCTGCCCCCCACCGGGAAGACCGCACCGCTACTTCATCCGGCTTTACGCAGTTGACGCGATACTGAATTTGCGCCCCGCCGCGACCAGAAAAGAAGTTGATGCTGCAATGCAGGGTCACATTCTTGCCCAGGCGGAATTGATAGGCCGCTTCCAGCGGTGAGGATAAAGGTTGAAGGATAGAGGTTAACTTGACAGTTTCCGATCAGCGGCTTCCGGCAGCGCCTGGTAATATTAAGCTGTGGGGGTTGTGATGAAGCCTTTGCTCTTTGCTCTCTGTGTTGTGTTTGCGTTTGCCGGTCTGAGCGCGCAGACGCCTGGCTGGCAGCCATCGCCGGGACATACGCAAGTGCCAATATGGCCGGGGGCAGTGCCTGATGCGCAGCCTGTCGCGGGGCCGGAGGATACGGGGACGGTGAAGGACCCGCTGGTGGCCGGCAGGCCGTGGGTTCAGGTGGGCCACGTCTCGCGGCCTACGATGACGGTCTACGCGCCAAAGGAAAAGAATACGGGCGCTGCGGTGGTCGTGTTTCCTGGCGGGGGCTATCAGATTCTGGCCATCGATCTTGAAGGCACGGAGGTCTGTGACTGGCTGACATCCAGAGGAATCACGTGTGTGCTGTTGAAGTACCGCGTGCCGGGTGAGGGACTATATCCGAAATCAGGACCGTATCCGGACTCACCGATGGCGTTAGAAGATGCGCAGAGGACGGTGGGGCTTGTGCGCTTTCACGCCGCGGAGTGGCATATCGATCCGCACAAGATTGGAGTGCTTGGGTTTTCGGCAGGCGGGCATATGGTGGCAGCGATGAGCACACATTTTGGGCGTCGTTTGTACCCGGCTGTAGATGCGGCCGACAAAGAAAGCTGCCGCCCGGATTTTGCGGTGGCTCTTTATCCGGGGCATCTGTGGATTGACTATAAAAATTTTGAGATGAATCCGGATGTTCCTGTCACCAGCCAGACGCCGCCTACGTTTTTGCTGCAGGCGGAGGATGACCACGTGGACAATGTAAACCACTCGCTGGTTTACTACATTGCGCTGAAGAACGCTGGGGTTCCCGTGGAGATGCATTTGTATGCGCAAGGCGGGCATGCGTTTGGGCTACGGCGCACGAAGCTTCCGATTACGGGATGGCCTCAGTTGGTGGAGACTTGGCTGGGGGCGATCGGAATGATTCCGGAGTGATTCGTATTTGAGGCGCAAATATGCATTAATCTCTTGTGCCACTTCCTGCACTCCATCTTGGAGCAACTTGTACAGGTCAAGCACCCGCCGCTTCCGTTCATCTATCGGGCAATTGTGAAAGTCGCGTTAAAGGATAAAACGTTAAAGCAGGCTAGCCTTTAGCCTTTACCCTTTACCCATCACGCGCTTCTTTCTTTCGCCGCGGTACACCCTTCGTGTGGCAGTCCGTACACTTGACGAAGTGAATGTTGTGCGGGCTTTTCGTGGAACGGAACGTAGTGTCCATGATTTCCACGTTGAGGCCGCAATTCGACAGTTGCGGATGACAGTTCGAGCAAGATGCACGGGTCTTCTGGCCGTGCTTCTCATGGCAGGCGAGACAACTCAGCCCTTCGTGCACGCCGATGGGTGTCCGGTCATCTCCGGAGCCAACTTCAAAAGTGGAAAGCGGCGCATGACACTGGTAACAAAGCGTCTGGCGAGGGTCCGGACTGATTTTGACGGCCCTCGCCTCTTCGCGCATCTTGGGCAAAGGAAGGCGCTGCACGGAAACGTGCTCGAGCTCCCGCCGATCGAAGAGCGCAAGAGAAGGCCGGTTTATCTCCTCCGCTGGACTTGCATTCACCGCCTTCACGGCGGGCCGGATCAAGGTGGGGCCCTCACGGTGCATCTGGTGGCAGGTCAGGCAAGGGATTGCGGGGCGGCTGGCGAGCTCCGGCCTCCAGAGGCGCCAGGGACCTCGAGTATCAACGGGCGTCACCAGCTCGCGAATTCCTCCCTCGAAGTGCATCCCGTGGCAGCGCAGGCAGTCGTCCATCAGTAGTTGCTGCCGGTTGTGCTTCTTGTCCAAGAAGATTTCCGCGTAAGTGACGCTGTGCGAGCTGGCCGCCCATTCGGCATATTCCTCCTGGTGACAATTCCGGCATCGGTCGTTCACCTGCAAAGCGTCCCTGGTTTTCAGCCTGACGTGTTCGGGCAAATTGCCCGAGATATGGCTGGCCAAGCAGCGAATATTGCTCCAATGGAATCTCGTTTCCAGCGTGAACACATCCCCGTGGCAGGCAGAGCATGGAACATTTCGATGCGCGGAGGTGTGCCAATCCGTATAGGGCTGCCAGATTTCATGGCAACGGGCGCAGGCCTTCCCTTGGGAATATTCGTAGTAAAGGCTCCCACCCGGAAGGATGAGAAGAGCAACTAACACTCCAATCAGAAGCAGTTTGCGAAAGCGTGGTGGGTGCGGTTCAGTTGACATTAGCTAACGAGGCCTCGCCTCAGACCCACGAGCATGTTCCCACCGTGAAGCGGTGGACCGTGAGTAGCCGTGGGTGCAAGCCCACGGTGGACGGTTGCCCAAAATGATGCCCAACCCCGCAAGGGGTTGTCCAAGGCTGTTCGGCCCCTTCAGGGCCGGATCTCGCTTGATGCGTTCCTATCCGTGGGTTTCACCCACGGCTACTCAAAGTGCTCCCCTTACGGGGAGCAAAGCCAGAATCCGAGCCACACCTCAGCCGCGGAATCGCGTGCCTTTCCATCCTTCCACCAGATGAGCGGAGGCGTAGTAGGCTATAGCCATAATAGTGAGCACCGGATTGAAACCCCCATTCGTAACGTGAACGCTGCCATCCACGACAAACAGATTATCCACGTCATGCACCTGGCAGTGCCTGTTGACCACCGAGGTTTTAGGGTCGTTGCCCATTCTGCAAGTTCCAGCCTGATGCTGCCCTCCGCTCAGGCCCACTGGCGGGGCCTTCTGCCAGGTGGTGATTGCTCCCGCCTCCTTGAGCCAAGCCTCAGATTTGGAGGCGAGGAATCTTGCGACTTCCCGGGTGTGCGGGTGGTTTGATCCGGAGAGACGCGCTACCGGTATTCCCCAGTTGTCCTTGACGCGCGCGTCCACTTGAACCCTTGCTTCAAAGACCGGCATCTCCTGCGCTGGGCCCATGACGATGATGCACCGCCGGTACGCCTGGCGCATGAAGTCTTTATGGGCCCTTCCCCAGCCTGGCAGGGTGGGTGGAATCATGGAGGAAAACTGGTAAGGCAAGCGGATGAATTCATTGCAAAGAACACCACCGCCCACCAAGCCGGGGTTTCCGTGGTTGAAATCAGAGATGGCGATGGAGGCGCCCGGACCAATGTCGTCGTACACGTCATAATCAAACAGCCCATAAGCGCCCGCATAGCCATGTCCCTGGAGATTCCTTCCCACCCAGTCGTAGCGGTTCCCGAGGCCATTAGGAAACAGCTTGCTCCTGGAATTAAGGAGAAGACGCGCAGTTTCTGTAGCCGAGCAGGACACTACAACCAAGTCTGCGGACTGTACCTGGAGTCCATCTTGGGAGTCGAAGTAGGCCACGCCCCTAACCCGCCCACGGTCGTCAGTTAGAATCTCCTTCGCCACGCACTCGGCGCGCAGCACACAGTTTCCGCTGGCGAGCGCCTTGGGGATCGCGGTGTTGTGGGTGCCGTTCTTCGCGTCGACCTCGCAGGCAAATCCCACACACCAACGGCAGCGCATGCACGCCGGCCGGCCGTTGTAAGGCACCGTGTTCCGCAGCATGGGGATGTCAAAAGGATGCAGGCCCAGCCGCTCGGCTGCCGGTCTCAAAATCTCGTGTTCGCGCCCGGGCGGATGAGGAGGCATCGGCAAGGGCTTTTTGCGTGGGGCGTGGAAGGGGTTCCTGGAGTCATCTCCTGAAACCCCGATTTCCCATTCGGCTTTCTCATAGTGTGGCTCGAGGTCCGCGTAACTGATGGGCCAGTCTTCCAGCGTACTACCCTCGACAGCGCCATAGGTGGAGCGCATGCGGAAGTCTTTCTCCATGAAACGCCATGCCATCGCTCCATAGCTGAACGTACCACCACCCACGCAAGCGGCGTTATTGCCGTATACACCTTCGCTCGGCAATACGGACCGCTCATTGCCCTGGGCATCCACTACCACGCGACGGTAGCGCTCGTCGTCGGGGCCGAAGCCACAACCGAGCACTGAAGTGCGCTGATTGCGGAGATCATCTTTGCGGCAGTCGAACGCCGAGTACCACTTCCCGCGCTCCAGCAGCACCACGCTCAACCCCGCTTCGGCAAGCTCTTTCGCCACAATGCCGCCCCCGGCGCCCGCCCCCACCACCACCGCATTGACATGTCTCAGCGCCATTTGGTCCGTCTGTCCTAAGGGCTTGGATTGGATTCCAAGCGCTTGCAGTCGCCCTTTTTGAGGCTGGTCTGGGACTTGACCAGCGACTCGCGACGCTGCCGGATGCCGCCGTGCCTCTAGCTGGGTTGCGACTTCTCGGGTTTCGTCAAATCGTAGTGCAGGCGTCCGCGAATAGGCGGGTAAGGCAAACCCAGCATTTTCCAGCTCACTCGCTCGCGGTTTCCACCGTGCCGAGGGTCCCCGTAGAAGCCTTGCATCGTATGGCTGAGAATGAGGGAGAAGAAAACTTTCGATGAGAGACCTTTCCGGGCTTCTCCCGCCGCCCCGCCCGCTTCGAGCGCCTTCAAGACCTCGTCTTGACTTTCCGGGCCCAACTCCGTGAACCGATGTCCAAACATCTTGAAGCTCGCTTGCTCGACGCCACTAATGCCCTGACGGTAGCTGGCACGGTGGCGCTTGTAGGGACCCATGAGCTGCAGGTCAATGAAATTCACCACGCCAGCCTCCGTCGCCCCCGGATCTTGATCGGCAGGAATTATGCGCTCGCAAATCGCGGCCACCGTCTGCCCTTCCTCGATCATAAAAAACCGCCACGGACTTTTCTTGTTAGTGCAACACACCATTGACCCGGCGGCGGCAGCAGTCGTCACCTGGATGAACTTCCGGCGTGTAATTCTCCTCAAATAGCGCATATCCCACGTTCCTGGATTCCCGCTTTCGCGGGAATGACGTGCACTGGACGGGCGTGCTCTCCACCCGTGTCACCCCCGCGAAAGCGGGGGTCTATCGCCGGGAAAGAGCCGCCAATAAGAGACTTCTTTCCCTAAGAAATAGCAAGAGACAGAAGGTCCTTGCCGGGGACTAGGGGCTAGCAGGCTGCGGAATAACCCCTCCAAGCTGTCATTCCGAGCGAAGCGAGGAATCTCGCTCTGAGTATTTTCAACGCAGTGCGAGATTCCTCGTCGTCCCGATCGGATCGGGACTCCTCGGAATGACAGGCGAGGCGGGTTTTTCAGCATCCTGCTAGGGGCTAGGGACTGGGGACTGGGGGGCTAGGGCGATTTTGGATTTTAGATTTTGGATTTTGGACTACCCTCCCCTTCTGCCGACTGCCTACTGTTCTTCCCCAGTCCCCAGCCCCCAATTCCTAGCCCCCTTCTTCCTGGCTCTTGCCAGGAAACCCGAAATGCTTCAAACTCCTCCATCGGCGTCGCCGCAAGCGTTCTTCGCCCTAACAGGATGCTGAAAAACGTTTGTGAACGTTGTCATTCCGACCCAGAGCGGAGCGAAGGGGAGGAATCTCGCTCTGGAAACAAAGGACATGCGAGATTCCTCGTCGTCCCGATCAGATCGGGACTCCTCGGAATGACAGGCTAGACGGCTTTTTCAGCATCCTGCTAACGCACCGGCTGATTGTCGAAATGCGTAGGACGTTGTCCCCCGTTCGCGTCTGGCAAGCAGACTTTTCTCGAAAAGGAATGACTATGTCGACTGCCCCATTCAAGATCATCTGTATCCAACTGCTCTTGACCGCATTCTCTCTCTTTGCCTTTTCCAAGAACACGCCCGCGCAAGGTGGCGCCGACGCACGCGCCCTGGAGCGCTTGAAATGGATGCGCCAGAACGAAGGCAACCTATGGAATGTCAATCCCGATGAAGGCGCGTTCCTGCGCGCCTTGGCAGAGAAAGTCCACGCCCGGGAGGGGTTGGAAATCGGCACCTCGAACGGCTATTCCTCGATTTGGATAGCGATGGGCCTGCGCAAGGAGCGCGGCCATCTGCTGACCCTGGAAATTGACGAGGGCCGGGCGAAGCTTGCCCAGGGTAATTTCCGAGCGGCAGGCTTGGATTCCGTCATCACACTCAAACTGGGCGATGCGCTCGAGGAAGTTCCCAAACTCCCCGGCCCTTATGATTTCGTCTTTATTGACGCCTGGAAACAGGACTACGTGAAGTACCTCAACATGGTCATCCCCATCGTCAGACCGGGAGGTGTCATCGTGGCGCACAACGTCACCGACCTCAGGGAAGAGCTCACCGATTTTATTAGAGCTGTTCAAACGAACCCGCAGCTAAAAACTACCCTTGAGAATCCCGGCCCTGGTGGGTTTTCAGTTAGCTATAAGCTTCCAGCCAAATAACATGTAAGGTGATAGATGGTAGGTGGTCGGCGGGGAGCACTCCGTCATTTTATCCTTGACATTTCGTTTGCACGTGGAGTAAATGATGGCGGCGCAAAACCGTTTGTGAGTCGAGTGGTACCGGCAGAGAGAGGGCTTGTAGGCGCCTGCAAGGAAGAGGTGGCTGGCTCGATTGACTTCTACTTTTTAGATTCTTACCGCCAAACTCTGTGCAGGTGGCCGCACACCGCAGTCATTCCCGCGAAAGCGGGAATCCACTCGCCAAACCCTCGGAAATGCGCTGTCGACGGACTGGATTCCCGCTTTCGCGGGAATGACCGGCGTTTCGAAACGGGTCCCGTCCCAAATGATACCAACGCTCAGCGAAGGAAACTCCAGAGTTCGGGAGGGATTACAGTTTTTTGTATAGATATTCTTTTTTTGGGATTCTCCGGCGCAACGTGAAACTTGGCCGGAGACACTATCACTAACACAATCATGTGCTTAGGTGCGGTGACTGCTTTGGAATCTCGATTGCTCCACGGAAGATGGGTAGAAGTGGGGGTGTACCCGGAGCAGAGGCTAATGTCGTCCTGTCCCCGGGCTTGATTGCACTTGAGACCCGTGAGGAGAGTCTTGGATCCCACTTCTTCTGAATTGAAATTAAGCCCAGACGGGCAAGGGAGGAATGCCCCAAGTTTGGCTTGACAACTAGACTTGAGTTGCTATATGTTCCCCCTTCGTTTCGTCGGTTTTTAACGCGAGTGCAATAATTCCGTAACTTTCTGCGAAAGCAAAGCGGTAACAAGGACTCCCCAATTTTACGGGGAGCATCGGGTTAGGGTAGTCGGGAACTCTTATAAGAGTGCAGGCAGAAAGGGACGCAACGGTCTGGCGGCCTACGTTGCGGCAAAGGCTATGGGCGGTTGCCACCAACGAGACTTACGTTCACTCCTCGCCCTCGAACAAGATTCAATGGAAACGTGGATCCACTGGAGGCTTGCCAGCCTCATCTCGAGCGTCGCGTGGATCAATCCTACAGGAGGGTATAGATGATGCGAAACTTGGGGATTATTCTTGCTTTTTTGTTCATGCTGGCTGTCGCTGCGGTGTCTGTTTCGGCGCAAACTCTGTCGTCGGCCAACGTGGCCGGAACCGTCACCGACCCGTCAGGCGCCGTGGTGCCAGGAGCCACTGTTATGGTGGTCGACACCTCAACGAATGAAGCGCGCACGACGCAAACTAACAAGGCCGGCCATTATGAATTTGTGGGCCTCAGGGTCGGCGTTTACACCATCACCGCGGATGCGAAGGGTTTCCGCAAAGCCGAGATTACGAACGCGACATTGGAAGTGGGTAAGGATTACACCTTCAACGTGGCGCTTGAAGTGGGGGCAGCTACGCAAACCGTAGAAGTCCGTGCCACCGTTGGCGCGGAGCTGCAAACGACGAACTCCACCATGGGCACGAGCCTCTCGGGTGGCGCGATACTCAACATGCCCAGCACGGATCGTGACGTCACGAGTTTACTTTACTATCAACCCACCGTGGCGCCGTCTTATCATGGAGATGTAGGGGGCAACGAAACAGGCGGCCAAGTCGGCGGCGCCATGAGCGACGAGAACACCTTCATGGTGGACGGCGCCAGCAACACCAGCGTTCTTGAAGGTGACAACGGTTATATCAATGGTAACCGCGGTGTGCTCCCCATGCCGATAGAGAGCGTCGAGGAGTTCAAGGTCAACACCAACAACATGACCGCCGACTTCAGCTCGTCCACCGGCGCCCAGGCGATGGTGGTCACCAAGCGCGGCACCAACGCGTTCCACGGCGCGGCCTACGATTACTACCAGGGTCAAGTGTTGGACTCCAACGACTGGTACAACAATTTCGTTGGCGATAAGAAGCCCACGTTCCATCTTAACCGTTTCGGCGGCGCCGTGGGCGGTCCCCTGCTGCCGCCCTTATTGGGTGGCAAGACCTACTTTTTCATGAATTATGAAGGCGAGCGTTACCCGCGCTCAGGCCCGATTGAGGTCCTTGTACCGTCGGACAACCTGAAGGCAGGCATCCTGCAACTCCCTGACGCTAATGGTACCCTCGTGCAGTATAACTTTGCGCCTAAGAACACTTCCACTCAATGCGGGCCCAGCGGCGGGCTGCCTTGTGATCCGCGCGGCGTCTATCTCAACCCGGTAGCGAGCCAAATCTGGTCCAAATACGAACCCGAGCCTAACGACATGGCTGATGGCGACCACTACGGGAACACCTACGGCTATCGCGCCAATTTGAGCTACCCGCTCAGGGACGACATCGGAACGGTCCGAGTCGACCACGACTTCGGGGCGAAGAATCGCTTCTTCAGCACTTGGCGATATTACCGGGAGAGCAATCCTAATACCGCCCAGGTAGACTACGGAGGCCTGCTGCCGGGCGACACGAAGGGTGACCCCGCCTCAGGTTCCAGCCAGCCACTCCAGCCACGTCTCTTTACGACGGGGCTCACCACCACGCTTTCGCCCACGCTGACCAACGACTTCCGCTTCGGCTATAAGCGAGACTATTGGCAGTGGGACCGGGCGGGCGCTGTGCCCCAGATTTCAGGCATTCCGGGGGCGATGGAATTCGGCGAGTCCGCCAACATGATCCCCATGAACATTAACACCCAGAGTGCCCGCCCCCGGCTCTGGGACGCGCACGATTTTGACTACCGCGACACGCTGACTTGGCTCAGGGGCACCCACCTCTTCCAGTTCGGGGGCGAAGCACACCACATTTGGATGCACTTCAACCGGTACGACAACGTGGTGGGAGGGCTGACCCAGCTCGTCTATCAACTCACCAACGGCAGCAGCGTGGTAATGGACCCCAAATACCTGCCGCAGCCGTGCACCAGTACCCTCTCTGCCAACTGCCTTCCCGACGACGAGCTCAGTACCTACAAGAGCTGGTATGGCGAGTTGCTGGGCATAGTGGGTGAATCCTCGATTGTCGCCACCCGCACTGGGGCGAACCTGAACCTGAATCCTCTCGGTACGCCTTTGGTCACTTTCGATAAAGATGATGATTACAGCCTTTACTTCAGCGACACCTGGAAAATCAAGCCCAGTCTCACCCTCAGTTACGGTCTCAACTATAGCGTGCAGATGCCGCCCTATGAACTAAACGGCGAGCAGGATATTGAGGTGGACCCTGCCGGCAACATCCTTACGCCGGAGAATTATCTGGGCAATCGCCTGGCAGCCGCGCAGGCCGGGCAGGTGTACAACCCGACAATCGGGTTCACGCCGATCAGGGCGGTGGGCGCCGGATTGAAATATCCGTACGCTCCCTTTTACGGGGGTTTCGGCCCGCGCGTTTCTCTGGCGTGGAACCCCAACGTTAGCGAGGGCTTGCTAGGCAAGCTGTTCGGCGGTAAGTCCACGGTGGTCCGTGGGGGGTACGGTCGTTTCTACGACCGGATCAACGCTATAGACCAGATTTCCGGCCCCTCCCTGGGCGATGGCTTCCTACAGCCGGTATCGTGCTATGGCGCCTCGACCTCCGGCCAGTGCCTGGGCCCCAGCGGGGTGGACCCGACCAATGCGTTCAGGATCGGCGTGGATGGGAACGTCGCGCCCTTCCCGGCCATTTCGCAAACCCTGGCGAGCCCGGTGCAGCCGGGCGTTAACGCCCCCTATTCGCCTCTCGCCGAATCGTTGGGCTACAACTTCCGGCCCGGAACCTCGGACCAGATCGACGTCAGTATCCAGCGGCAGTTGAAAGGTGATATGATCCTGGAAGTAGGCTACGCGGGCAACTGGGCCAAGCACCTCTACCAGGGTATCGACTTGAATGATGTCCCCTGGATGATGAATTATGGCGGGCAGACCTTCGCCCAAGCTTACGCCAACGTCTGGTCCGCCCTGACAGGCCAAGCGCTGCCGGGCCAAAAGAGCGCCGTCTCGATGAGCGCCACACAGCCCTTCTTCGAGAAGGCCCTGGCGGGCAGCGCCTACTGCGGCGGCTTCGCGAATTGCACGGCCGCCGTCGCCTCTCAAGAATATGGCAACATTGTCACCAACTCGGTAACCAGTATGTGGGCTGACATGGACAGCTCGTTCGTATTCGGGCCCGCCCTCATCTCGACCAACCAGGCCGAGCTTGCTCTGGCGGACACGACCGACGGCTTCTCCAACTATCAGGCCCTGGTCATTTCGGTGCAAAAGCGGGCTTCACATGGCCTGACGTTCAATGGCAACCTCACTTATCAACACAGCCTCGGCACCCAATCCATTAACCAGGAATATACCGAAGCCGACTCCACCAATCCCTGGAACTACCGAGTCGACTACGGACCGCAGTTCTGGGACCGGAAAGCCGTCTTTAACCTCCTCGGTACGTACGAACTGCCTTTCAGCAAAGGCCGACGCTTCGCGAGCTCAAACCCGGTGCTGAGCAGAATCATCGGTGGCTGGTCCATTTCGCCCCTCTTCACTTTCGGGACCGGCTATCCCATACCGATGTACACCGGTTCCTGCCAGGAGTTCGGCGAAGGCTATGCGGGCATCTGCGCCGGGGCCGTACCGGTGAGTGTTAACACCGCGACGCTCAGCAACTCACCCAAATTCGGCATCACGGAAACCGGACTTGCCGGCTCGAATGGCAACGCTTCCAATGGTGGACCGGGCATTAACTTGTTCGGGAATAATGCGCAGCAGATATTCAGCCAGTTCCGGCCGATGTTTCCGGGTATCGACGGACGGAGTATGACTACGGGCGATCTGCGCGGGATGTCGCGCTACAATCTCGACCTCGGCATCACCAAGGATACTCGGATCACGGAGCGCGTGGGCATTCAATTCTACATGGAGATGTTCAACGCGACCAATCACATGGAATTCTCCGATGCATGCTGGAACAATCCTTGCCTCAACCTGCTGGATGAGCCCGACTTCGGTGCGCTCTACGGCCCAACCAACCAGTTCAACGCGATAGGGGCGGCGGCGGGGGCGGCGGGCCAATACACGCGGATGATCCAGCTTGGCTTGCGTGTTTCCTTCTGAGTTCCACACAAGGGGTGGTTCACAGACCGCCCCTTCCGCAGCAGGAACTCTCTGGCGGGTTGGGCCTCGCGGCCCAACCCGCTTTTTCTTTTCCCCTGCCCAGCGTTTTGCGGGAGTGAATGCGTGGAGGCTAGGGAGCACCGGACCCTTGCGCCCCTCCCAGGGGTAAGAAACGGCGTGCGCTTCGGCAATAAGCCCGCCGTGGCGGGCGACATCGGTTAGCCCATAGCGTCAGCTATGGGGATGAGGGATGGCTAAGAAACCGTGAGCCCCGCCAGGGGCGACATCAACCGGATTCAAGAGGAACGAGTGCCACACACGTACAGCAGCTTGATCATTCACGCCATTTTCAGCACCAAAGACCGCCGGCCCCTCTTAACGACTACAATCAAGGAGGAATTGTTTGCCTACATGGGAGGGATCATCGGACGCCTTAAAGGGCAATCACTGCTTGTAAACGGCCCGAAAGACCATGTTCATTTGTTGTTCGTGCTTCCTGCCGCCCTTTCGCTCTCCGAAATGATGGACAAGGTCAAAGCCAATTCGTCAAAGGTGGCGAATGAACGCTGGCCCGCCGTCGGCTTTGCCTGGCAAATCGGGTACGCCGGCTTCAGCGTCAGCCCCTCGAAAATAGAGGAAGTAAGGAATTACATCCTCAACCAGGAAGCGCACCATCGCAAGCTGACTTACGAAGAAGAGGTTGCTGCCTTGCTCAAAAGGCACGGGGTGAAATACGACAAGGATAATCTCTAATGATGTCGCCCGCTGAAGCGGGCTGAGACGCGGTTGCTGGGGACTCGGTCCCATGGCTCACGCCATGGGCTAAATGATGTCGCCCGCTCAAGCGGGCTGAAAGGCGGTTGCTGGGGACTCGGTCCCATGGCTCACGCCATGGGCTAAATGATGCCGCCCGCTCAAGCGGGCTGAAAGGCGGTTGCTGGGGATTGGGTCCCGGAGCACGCGCCAACCACGACTGGCGCAGGCGAGAACCCTGCGCCGCCTCGCGAACTAATCAACCGACAACTACAACTTCGGCGGCCCTGAGATGAGCTGACTCTGCGTTGGGTGGACGAGGCCCGCCGATTCCAACTTCTGCATGGCGGCTCTTATTCTGGCGGCGTATGGTCCGTCGGGATCGGTCCGCAGATAGGCACGCATCTCCGCGTAAGCCTTATCGTAAGCATTCTCCCTCAAGCAGACGTCAGCGAGTTTCTCGTGGACAGCGGCAGAGTCGTCGGGGCGGAACGACAACGCCCGCAGGAGTTCCTGCTCGGCCAGCGGGTAGTTCTTAAGGCCTTCATCGGCCTGCCCGAGGTGATAGTACAACTGCCAGGAACTGGGCGCTCGGCGGACTCCATCCGCCAGGACGCTGCGGCTCTCGTCGTAGCGGTGCTCGGCGTTAAAGAGCCGCCCAAGGTGGAGGTAAGGCTGCACGAAGTCGGGATCGCACTCGATCGCCTTCTTGAGTGGCGCCTCGGCATGCGGCGAGTCGCGTTCTCGCATCAGCGTCAAGGCAAGATCCACCTGAGCCCGTGCATAACAGGGGTAGATCTTGACGGCCTTCTCGAAATGGGCGTGCGCCTCACTCAGATTGCGCTCCTCGGAGGCGCGAACCCCCCTTTCCAACTCTTTGCGGGCTTTCTTTGGTGCCGTGGCGTCGGTGCGGGCCCCATCAGCGGGCGCGGTTATTTCCTCGTTCTTGATGGGCCTTAAAACGATATTGACGTTGGTCGTGCCTCCCTCATTCGTTAGGTCCAGCCGCTGAACGTAAGTCCCATGGCCGTCGGCGGTCACGATGAGAGTATATGCGAGTTTGGGAAGACCTGAGAAACAGAATTGCCCGTTCGTGCTGACTGGTTGTTCTCCGACGACCCGGCCCTGCGGATCTTCCAGGCGCACGTCCGCGTCTGCGACATGCTTCTTCCCCTCTTCCAGGCGAACCGTACCCTGGAGTTGGACCTCGAAACCCGCGATCAGCACTCTGTGTCGTTGCTGTGCGGAGGCGGGCCAAGCTAGCCCGAGCGCCAGACACACGAGCAACAGGGGCTTACCTGCTCCGCCCGAGAACCCGCAGTTCATGGACCTCTCCGCCCAGCCAAGCCCGCGTTGCATACAAGCGCCTCCCCCGGCAGCGCCTGTCCCAGGATTTCCATTTTGGCATCCTGGGCAGGAGTGCCCTACGCCGGAATCTCCGCTTTCAATCGCGCTTTCTCGCAGGATTCTACGCCAAGCGGCCCCCTCGAATCAAGCTTCAATCGCCATGGCCTCTTCTGAGGCCGCCTTGCGCTTCGCCTCAAGCCCTTCTTCGGCCAACTTCCGCGGTGGGCTGGAGCATTGTTCGCGGAGGTGGTCAGGTGTACATTAGAGTCGGACGTGAAATCAAAATGGAAGTCCGACCTCGATAACATGGCCCCGCTACGTTCAGATAAAGCCGGTCAGCAACGCCACGGCCGCGGCGGGTCCGGGAGAAGAAGTGGAGGTTCTTCCCGGGCGCCCCTGAGCGTTGGGCTGAAAAAGCAGCAGCCCAATCTTCCTTCCGACGTGAGCGGGCGGCAGGGCTTGTCCCGCTTTTCGGACCTCACACTGATTGCCTTTTTGGCGGTCGGTGCGGCTTTGCCCTATTTAAATACCCTGCGCAACGGCTTCGTTTCTGACGACGAGATGCAGGTGCTGGATAACCCCTACATCCGCAATTTCCACCATTTGGCGAAAATCTTTACGACTCCGGTCTCCTCTTACCTCGGTGTGGAGGCCCTGAAATATTATCGGCCCTTAATGAATGTGGGGTATCTGCTTTGCTATCAAGTTTTCGGGCCTCACCCTTTCGGCTTTCATCTGGCCAACATCGTCCTTCACGGGGCGGTCGTGTGTGCTGTCTTTCTACTTACGAAGCGGATGTTCCAGGACCGCAATTTGGCATTAATGGCAGCCGTATTGTTTGCAATCCATCCTATCCACACTGAAGCAATTGCCTGGATTGCGGCCAGCCCCGATTTGCAGTTGAGCATATTCTACCTGCTCACTTTCTGGTTTTTCTTGGCAGTGGCGCGGCCTGGCGGGAGATTTTCGTACTTCGCGCAGCTTGCTATGGCGGGGAGCTTCGCGCTGGCTATATTCTCCAAGGAGCAGGCGGTGACGCTGCCACTGCTGGCCACCGTCTACGAACACTTCTACCGCGCCGACCGTGCGGAAACGAGGCCGGCTCAAAAAGTTTTGCGCTACGCGGTGCTGTGGCTCCTGACCGTTGCGTACCTTGTGTTCCGCGTTCGCGTTTTGGGGGCACTGAGGTCGGGTCGGAATTACGATCTCACTTGGTACCAAACATTTGTATCCGCTATCGCCCTGATAGGTCAATATCTTTGGAATGTTCTTTGGCCCTTGGACCTCCGCGTGTTCTGCCCTTTCCACCCCCCCTCCGGCTGGTTCGTTCCGGCGGTCGTTGGGGGGGTAGCTGCCTTAACAGTATGCGGCGCCCTTTTCTTTTTCTTGTGGCGCCACGCCCGGCCCCTATCGTTCGGGCTCCTGTGGATGCTGGTGCCGCTGGCTCCGGCCCTGAACGCCCGTTGGATGCCGATCGGTGCTGCTTTCGAGATACGGTATCTCTACCTGCCGTCTGTAGGCTTTTGTTGGTTACTGGGTTGGGGATTCCTGAGATTGCGGGCTCGAGCCTCAGCCCGCGGCGCTGTCTGGAGCAGGGCACTTGCCACCGCGTTCGTCCTCCTGGTGGCACTTTGTTCGTTCCGCATCGTCACGCGCAATCGCGATTGGAAAAATGACTTGACGCTTTACACGAACACGTTGGCCGCTTGTCCTGACGCTTTCTATGTCAGGGAGTTTCTGGGGACAACCTATTGGGAAATGGGGGATGCGGAGTCGGCCGAGCGAGAGTGGCATGAAGCGCTCAAAATGGCGCCGCAAGACCCGTATACATTAGGCGACCTCGGGATGGTGTGTCTGAAAAACCAGCAATACCCAGAAGCGGTTGATTTTTTGAAAAAGTCCCTCGAGTTCGATCCAAATAATGCAGCCTCACACCTATACCTCGGCGTCGCGTACATGGATACGCATTCGCTCGAACTCGCGGAGCCTGAGTTGCGCACGGCCGTCTCCCTTTTTCCTTTGAATTCCAACGCTCGAAATGCGTTGGGAAAGCTCTATCTGGGGGAGGGGCGGACTGTTGAGGCCGAAGAACAGTTTCGCCGGTCCGTCGAGATCGAGCCGAATGTCAGGGGTTACGGCGGGCTCGGACTGATCCATTGGCAGCGGGGAGACGTGAAGCTTGCCGAACAGGAGTGGCGTGAGGCCCTTAGGTTGGCCCCTAACGACTCATCCATTTTGAACAACCTGGGGCTGGTGTGTACCAACCAGGGGCGCTACGCGGAGGCTGTCTCCTTCCTCCATAAAGCCATTGAACTGAAACCCGACGACCCTAACCCTCACTTGAACCTGGGAATCGCTTATGGGAAGACGGGCCAGAATGCATCTGCGGAGACGGAACTCCGCACCGCGCTGTCCCTTTCACCGCAGCAACAGAACAGCCAAGCCCACTTCAAATTAGGCGCACTCTATCTCTCCCAGGGCCGAAGGGCGGAGGCGATGAGGGAGTATCAGGCGGGCCTGAAGAGCGACCCGCAGGATCGCGACGCTCTCGCGGCGGTGGGAAAACTGAGTTCTCATGTTCGCGCCCAGTGACGCTCAAAGTGCCGACCGTCTGCTCCTGACGCCATGGGCTATCCCGCCTCGCGGGACGTCCGCCGCCGCGAGCTGTTAGGAACGCCCGTGGGGAGGACCGTCCAATACCTCTCGCACCTTGCGAGCCAGCACCTCGGAAGAAAAAGGCTTTTGCAGGAATGCCCCGCCGGAATCGAGCCCGCCTTGATACCAGACCGCGTTGTCCGTGTAACCCGAGATGTACAGCACTTTGATCTGCGGGTGCAAGTTAGCGAGACGGCGGGCGAGTTCGCGTCCACTCATCTGCGGCATAACCACGTCGGTCACCAGCAGATCGATCTGCCCCCAGTACTGTTCCGCGAGTTCCAGTGCGTCTTCACCGCGGCTGGCTTCCATGACCCTATAACCTCTCTCCTTCAAGACATTTCGCACCAGCGCCCGGACTGCGTCTTCATCCTCCACCAGCAAGAGCGTCTCTGTCCCTTGTTGGGCCTTGATTCCACTTTGCCCGGGGCCCGACTCATCAACCTCTTCCGCGGTTCGAGGCAAGTAAATCTTGAAGGTAGTCCCCTTCCCCACTTCGCTGTAGACCCAAATGTATCCCCCGCTCTGCTTGACGATGCCGTAGACCATTGCCAACCCCAGGCCGGTGCCTTTTCCCTTGTCCTTGGTGGTAAAGAATGGGTCAAAAATGCGGGCTTGTGTCTCGGCATCCATCCCGATGCCGGTGTCATTAAACGCCAGCAGAACATAGGGGCCCGGCGAGAGAGGAAAGTGGGTCTGGGCAGAAGTGCTGTCCATTTCCACGTTCGCCGTCTCGATGGTTAATACGCCGCCGTTGGGCATGGCATCGCGCGCGTTGACCGCCAGATTCAGAAGCACCTGTTCGAGTTGCCCCGGATCGGCCTTGACAGGCCACAAGCGCTCCCCCAGAATCGTGACCAAGTCAACATCCTCACCAATTAACCGCTTCAGCATCTTCTCGATATTGGCGACCACGGCGTTCAGACCCAGAACTCGCGGCGCCAACACCTGCTGCCGGCTGAAGGCAAGAAGCTGGCGCGTCAGGGAGGCGGCCCGGCCCGAGGCATCCCTGATCTCGTTGACATAACCCCGCAGCGGTTCGATGATGCCGGGATGCTCGAGCAGAAGTCCGCCGTAACCACTGATAATGGTGAGCAGATTGTTGAAGTCGTGCGCCACCCCGCCCGCCAGCCGCCCCACCGCTTCCATTTTCTGCGCCTGCCGAAGCTGCTGCTCGAGGCGCTTTCGTTCTGTCACCTCCGCTTTGATAGCAATGAAGTGAGTGATCTTCCCGCGCTGGTCACGCACCGGCGTGATGGTCATCTGCTCCGGGTAGAGACTCCCGTCGCTGCGGCGGTTGGTGATCTCACCCTGCCAGATTTCGCCGCCCAGGATGGTCGTCCAAAGTTTCCTGTAATAAGCCACGTCTTGCTTTCCAGACTTGAGAATGCGCGGGTTTTTCCCAAGGGCTTCTTCGCGGGAGTAACCCGAAACACGACTGAAGGCGGGATTGACGTACCGGATGGTACCCTTGGCATCGGTGATCATGATCCCTTCTGCCGACTGTTCGATAGCGGTCATCAGAAGCATTCTTTCTGCTTCCGCCGCTTTGCGTTCCGTGATGTCAATCAATGTCGCCTGAACGATCGCCGGCTGCCCCCTCGGCCCTTCCATCAAGCAGGCATTCATCAGAAGCCATATCAAGCTCCCGTCCTTGCGGCGCACCGGTTCTTCAAAATTGGCCAGCGCCTTTCCCTGAAGCAGGGCCTTCGATAGCTGCTCTCGATCTGCCGGATCAGAGAAGAAATCCGAGAGGTTGCGGCCGAGAAGCTCCTGGCGCGAGTCGTAGCCCAGAATCCGAACCAGCGCGTCGTTACAATCCAGGACGGTGCCGTCCAGATTCGCATAGAAGACCCCGGCGAGGTTTCCTGCAAAAAGCAATCTGTACTTTTCCTCGGAAGCCCGCAACGCCTCCTCGGCCAGCTTCCCCTTGGTGGAGTCAATGGCCACCCCGCGGAGTTGGATGGGGCGCCCCTCCGCATCCAAAACCAAATGGACTGTATCGTGCAGCCAAACCTGGCGACTGTCCGCCGCCAGCACCCTGTATTCAAGACTGTGATCTCGCCCCTCCGCGATCGCCTGTCGGCGCGCGCCCACAACCTGTTCGCGATCGAGCGGATGGAGATGCTGCTCCCAGAAATCAGCTTGGCTAAGCCACTGCCCGACAGGATAGCCCAGGATCTGTTCAGCCCGCTGGCTCACAAAAGTGAATTGATGGGTCTGGGCCTCGGCTTCCCAAACGATCGCGTCAATGCTTTGCACCAGTTCTCGCAGGCGGCGCCCCGAAGCTTCGGCAGCCGTCCGCAGGCGCTCGCTCTCCGTCAGGTCCTCCACGGTCAGCAAAAGGCGACCCTTGCCCTGCCCGTTTGAGATCTCGGTCAGAGTGAGCCGGGCGGGCCGGGTGCCTATTCCCCCTGGCGCGGCCAGATCCACCAGCACATCATGCGGCCCGCTGCTAGGCCCCGTGGCGCCAGTGATCCGGCGTGGCGGCCCTACTGCTTGTATGACTTCGGGCAGAGACCGCCCTATGGCTTCTTCCGGGCGCAGATGGAACGCTTCGAGATACGTTCGGTTGGCCGATAGCACGTTCAGGTCAGGAGAGAGGATCAGTAAACCCACCGGAACATTGTCCACCATCTGCTGCGCAAACGCCTGGATGGCAAGGATTGCCTGCTGGTGTTCCACCCTCTCTTCCAGGGCGCGAGCCAGCATCTTCCGCCGGTACCCGATCAACACATAGGCGAAAGCCAGAACAATACACGCTCCCACCATCGCCTCGAGGCGAGCTGTTTGGTAAAAGTCTTCAAGCGCTTCTTTGCGATCAATCTCTCTCACCAGTGTCCAATCAGTCAGCGGGATACGCCGCTCGGCGCTCATGACAGGGACGCCACGATAATCCAACATCTCTCCGCTCAAAGATTTGTCTTCCCACCCAGGCTTGGTCGTTAACACCGAGAGAGGACGGCGCAAAAACCCTTGGGTGAGAGGTACGTTGCGAAGCGGTGAGAAGTAAATCACTTCGTTCCCTTCATGTCGCAAGAGCAGGGTTTCACCACTGCGCGTGGGCACACCCTCCGTCACCAAGAGTGGAAACAGACTTCTTTTGGGGTCGATTTGCAAGGCGATCGCGCCAACGCACGATGGCGAGGGCTTCGCCTCCACCTTGGAGCGCATACCTGCAAAGACCGGGGAAATGAAATATACAAAACTGTTCGCCGGAGTCTCGCCCACGAGGCCAACCCAAGAGGCGTCGCCCTGCAAGACGTTGCGCGCGCTTTCAATCACTGCGGGCGACACGCTCTCCGAGCTCCCGGACCGGGCTGCCACACGTCCCTCCGGGCTGATAAGGTAGATGCCTGCGTAGCCGTGTGTGAAAGCGAACTGGTCCATGAGCATTGAAACGTCTTCCAGTACGCTCGTCTGAAAAACGCCACTCGAACCCGACTTCTCAACCGGATGGAGTAGTTGCTGAACGGAAAGATATGAGGAAAGCAGCCTTGTATCGGCTCGGCGTTCCCCCAGCCAGTTTGAAATCTGACGCGCCCGGTCGTCCACGATGGTCGACTGTTGGTCCTGCCAATAGGCAATGGCAGCCTTTTCTTTCTCCAAAATATGAAGCGTGGTGAGAGTTCCGACGAGCGCCGTTCCGGCAAAGAAGGCTAGGATGTACTGCCAGAGACGGCCGCGTGCCTCGTCGCGAGGTTGGACGGGGCGGGGTGGGAATTCTTCTGTCGTGTTATTCACTGCCGCAATTTGTTTACTGTGGGAATTCATGCGACGGAATGATATCACCTTGCTGGAGAATTTCCAGGCGTTTTTCCGCGAGTCTGTGGCAATTCACGGGGCGGGCAGAAACTTTGTCATGGCGTCACCTTGCCAAAAGCCGAATCAAACCAAGAAGTGCAGAAGTCAGGGGTCAGTGGTCCGTTGTCCGTTGTCCGTTGTCCCGCCGCGGCGGGCCCGCGGTCTATGGTGAGTTTTTGCGGACCCCCACAATCCGGCCCCTGCCACCCGTCACCCGATACCTGACACCTGCGATTCTGGTTTCTAACTCCTGACTTCTTCTCTTCAACGGCTCTTCAGAAGCATAGAGCTGCCGGCATTCCAGACTGAAGGATCTGAAACTGGTGAAGGCGAGAAGCTGACGGCTGATGGCTGACCGCTGAAAGCTGACTCTAACCCCGAGTTGACGGAATGATAATCCCCGGAGTATCTTGCAGCTTAGCGTTTTGCTGCTTGGACAGGACGCGAGAATAGTAAGGGCGGGTCATTCTACGGGAAGAAGTCAGGAGTTTGAAGTCAGGAGACTGAAGGAGTTTGAATCCCATGGATTTGCACCATGTAATTGAAGCCCAGCAATTCGATGTACCTACACTTTTGCGTCTCATTGAGACCACTCAAGAAATGGAGCAGGTGGTGGCAGGCGGTGGGACTTCCCAGTTCCACGGGCGAATCATGGCCACCCTCTTCTATGAGCCGTCAACCCGGACCCGCTTCTCCTTTGAAACGGCGATGTACCGACTCGGTGGGAGCGTGATTTCCACGGAAAACGCCGCTGAGTTCTCCTCGGTCGCCAAGGGCGAGACACTCGAGGACACGGTACGAATCTTGAACGGCTACGCGGATGTCCTCGTGCTCCGCCATTACGAGGTTGGGTCGGCCAAACGGGCGGCGTCGGTATCACGCATCCCGGTAATTAACGCTGGAGATGGGGCCGGCCAACATCCCACCCAGGCCCTGCTTGACCTCTACACCATTCATAAAGAGATAGGCTCGATTGATGGCTTGCACATCGCCATGGTAGGCGACCTGGCACAAGGCCGCACCGTTCGCTCGCTGACCTATCTATTGAGTAAGTTCCAGAACATCAGAATCTATTTTGTCGCTCCTCCCTCGTTGAAAATGAAAGAGGATATCCTTGACCACCTGCGCGAGAAGCAGGTCTGGTACACAGAAGAAACTGACCTCGATAAAGTCTTGCCCGAGGTGGATGTGGTTTACCAAACGCGGATTCAAAAGGAGCGCTTTGGAGACCGAACTGCCGACTACGAGCAGTGCCGCGGCGTCTACGTGATCAGTTCAGAATCCCTGCGCTTGATGAAGGCCAACGCCATAGTCATGCATCCGCTTCCCCGCCTCGATGAGATCGCGATGGAAGTCGACAGTGATCCGCGGGCCGCCTATTTCCGCCAAGCACAGAATGGCCTCTACGTCAGAATGGCACTACTGAGCATGGTGTTGAAATAGCTGGCCGAACCACCCTGCGGCGCCGGATGGAATTTCGCGGCCCCTACGGGCTGTCACGAAATAACTGTTACAGAGTCTGCCGCGTGACCCCCTCACCCCCGGCCCCTCTGAAGCCGTGAAAAAATAAACCACCTCATCCCGCAAAGCGGGACCAAAGCGCAAAGACTCGCAAAGAACAACTGCTTTGTTTTCTTTGCGCCTTCTACGACTTTGTCCCGCCTCGCGGGATGAAATGCTTTTGCTCGTCCGAGGATTTTTTCACAGCTTCTCACCCCCAAGGGGGAGAGGGGAGGAGGGAATGAAGAATCCGCGCCCTCACCCGAGCCCATCCTCCCAACCCGCCTTGAGGGAGGGCCGGAGGACCACGCCCCTGTCGCCGGCGATTAAGATTGGCGGACTTTCGGCCGCGGGGACAGGGGTGAGGGGGTGCAAGCGAATCGCTCTTCCAAGCAATTAACTGCGACAAAACACGAGACTTCCGTACCGGTACTTCAGTGCCCTTGCCTAGTCAAGCAAAGCCGACGAAAATTTACCATCTTGGATATGGCTGTAAGTAAAATACGAGAAGGAAATAATGAAAGAGAGTAAACCCATGTTAATCGGTTCACGCCTGCGGCAGCTTCGCGAGCAGAAGCACATGTCTCAAGGGGATATCGAGGATCGCATCGGCTTATTGCGATGCTACATCTCCCGCGTAGAAAACGGTCACACCGTCCCTTCGCTGGAGACCCTGGAGCGCTTTGCGGCGGTCCTCGATGTCCCGTTGTATCAGCTCTTTTATTGCGGAGAAGAGGCTCCACCCACACCTAGCCTCACGCCCCGGAAGACCTTGGAAGAAATTACGGCAGAGAACGGCGCGATGGAGGGGGATGATCAGTTCATCGTCAAGCTCACGACCGTCTTGACCCGTCTGGCCGAGCCGGATCGGGATGTCGTGCTCAGTTTGGCCAAGAGATTAGCCACTCGTTAACCAAGCCCCTCAAGCAGTTCGGGACTCCCCTGAGGCATTGCCGAGGAGTCCCCACGGCGGAGCGCCCAAAACTCGTCTGCATTCCCATCGCGTTCGGAGCGTCTATTGTGGAACGAGAATCACGTTTTCGTCGGCGGCTTCCTTCGCCGTCGACTTGCCAGGGACCTTTCCGCCCAGGGCCCGAAGGTAGTTCACCAAATTCCATAACTGTGGCTCCGTCATTCGCCCCTTCTGGCTTGGCATGGGATCCTTCCCCGTTCCGATAATCGCAAATAGCTCGCCGTCAGTGCGCTTGGCCAAAGCGTCGGGTTTCGCGAAGTCAGGGAGGGTCAATGTCATCTCTTTCGCCAAGTCGCCTTTCCCGTCTCCATTTTCTCCGTGGCACAACGCGCACTGGGTCTTAAAGACCTTCTTGCCGCGATCCACAGATGCATCGGTAAACTTGATCGGGTTCTTCCTGGCTGCGTCTTCTGGCGATATTATAGTGTCGTGCACTGGGGACGGAGTGGCTGCCGTTGAACTCGAGGCGCCAGAGCTTTGCGCTTCTCCTTTCTTCTCTTGCGCCGCGAAGGTCCCCCCCACCATGCAGAATACCAGTACTGCCCATAATGCCTTTAATTTTAGCGACATCGCACACCCCGCGGTGGCTCAAGTTGCTTGCCAATGCCAGACAAGGCAAACTTGACCTCGCCGGTCCATTTGAGCCACCCTGTTTGACTCACAGCAATTTCCGTACCTGCCCCCCAGTCTATCACCGAATTCGATCCACAACGCATCAATATCTGGAAACAATCTGTTAACCTTATGTCCGCACCGAACCATTTGGGATTCACGAGAGACGTGGTATGCGCCTGCCCCTTTCTCATGCCCTAAACGAGCACCAGGAAGGAGCGGGCGCGCCCACGTGGGGTTCTCATGCGACCTCGAATTCCAGCCAGGAAATCGAGTGGCGCGGGAATTGGTACTCGAAGCGGCTGCCCGAGGCCTCGAGTTTCACCTCTTGAGTGACCACGGCATGAGGGTTCGCAAAGGTGTTCGTCGCCTCAGGGCTGGCGCCCGTGATCTGGAAAGCGCGGCCGCCGGGCTTGGCGCGCAGTCCTGCGAGTTCGACACTGCCGGTCAAGTCGCCCTCCTTACGGCGATTGACAACCGCAAGCATGACTTTCTGCTTCGCTTCATCGTAGGTTGCCGCGACGTCAAGATAAGGCTGGTCGGAAAAGCTCTTGGTCTCAAAGCGTGGTGACTGCACCATCACATCCAGGGCGACGTTGCCGGAGCGGCTGGCATACAGCTCCACCGGGTAATAGGTGGTCATCAGGAGCAGGCCGGTGGGTGAAGTTTGCATCGGCGCGATATCATTGACGAGCTGAGCGAGATTGGCCATGCGCACGGTGCGGCAATGGCGCTGGATGGAATTCAAAGCCGACGCCACCCACAAAGCGTCCCGGAGGTTATAAATGATTTCGTATTTATGAACGTCGTCTCGCTTTGATCCGTCTGCCCAGTTGTTGATGATGTTCCACTCGTCGAGCGCGGTCCACACCGGCGTGGGCTTTCGTGCCTGGGCGGAGACGCTCTCGGCTACCAGGGCAGAGTTGCGTATGATTTGCTCCATTTGCGCCACCGAACCCAGGATCTCGTAATAATCCTTCAGCTCGTCGGTGACCGAGTAGTGGTGCGCGGAGATGTAGTCCACATGATTGACCATGGATTCGAGCACGGGCCGGTCCCAGCTCGGGTCGCCGGTGCCGCAAGCCACCAGCTTGATGCTGGGGTCTTGCCACTTCATCACCTTGGCGAATTCCAGCCCCATTTTGGCGTAGTCCGCGACGTTTTTGTGGCCGATTTGCCAATCGCCGTAAATCTCGTTCCCAATGCCCCAGTACTTCACAGCGTAGGGCTCAGGATGACCATTTTTCTTCCGCAAGTCTGAAAAGTAGGTTCCATCCTGCCGGTTGCAGTACTCCACCCAGGAGGAAGCTTCGTCGATGGTGCCCGTGCCGATGTTGACGCCAATGTACGGCGCCGCTCCCAGCTTCCGACAAGTCGAAATGAATTCGTCGGTCCCGAAGCGGTTCGATTCGCGTTCGAACCACGCCAAGTCGTAACGCGCGGGCCGGGCATCCTTGGGGCCGATTCCATCCTGCCAGTGATAGTCGGAGCCGAAGTTCCCGCCCGGCCATCGCAATTGCGTGACGCGGAGCTTGCGCGCCGCCTCGAGAACGTCCGTGCGGTCCCCGTCGGCGTCGGCCAGAGGCGAGCCCTCGTCGTACATCCCGCCATAGATGCACCGGCCAAGATGCTCAATGAAGTTCCCGTAAATGTTGGGATCGATTGTGCCCAGACGCCGTTCAAGGTCGATCTTCAGGGTGGCAGCCAAAGGCAGCTCGCTGGGCCCGCCCAGGGAGTGGGCATAAACCCTCCGGCCCAAGATTTGCTGTGTCGCCATGCCCAACCCGAGTGCCCCCGCCGTCCTTATAAAGTCCCGCCTCGTGCAAGAATCGAAGAATTTCCACGATGCTTCTGGCATAAAGCCTCCCATGATAGGCATGACTGTTTATTACAGTGCAAAAGAATACAGTGGAAACCGCCGGATGTCACCCCTCCTCTGGAAAATAGAAATTGGAAAATGGAAACTGGAGAGTAGAAACTGGAAAATAGAAAATGGAAAATCGAAACTGGAAAACAAGGTTGCCAGTTTCCAGATTCTGATTTCCAGTTTCCAGTTTCTTGACTTGCTTGGCGCGGGTACCTAGAATTGAGGGCTTGCATCACTGACAGGCAGGCTGACTGTATGCCGTTCCGCATCCACAACACACTGAGCGGGCAAATCGAAGAGTTCAAGCCGCTCCACGACAATAAGGTCGGCATATATACTTGCGGCCCCACCGTTTACGATTTCCCCCACATCGGCAATTACCGGACCTTCGTGTTCCAGGACATCCTGCGGCGCTGGTTGAAGTACCGGGGATACACGCTCCGGCACGTCATGAACCTTACGGATGTGGACGACAACACCATCCGCAATTCCCAAGCCGCGGGCGTGTCGTTGCGCGAGTACACAGAGAAATACATCGAAGCCTTCCAAATGGATCGGCAACTCTTGAGCCTGGAGGATCCTGAAATCGTGGTGCGCGCCACGGACTCGATCGATGACATGGTGAAGGTGATCCAGACGCTGGTTGAAAAAGGTTACGCCTACGCGAGTGAGGGCTCGATCTACTTCCGAGTGGCCGCATTCAAGAACTATGGCCAACTGAGCAAGATCGACCTTTCGGGCATCCGCGACGGGGCACGGATTGATACGGACAAATACGACAAGAACGACGCCCGCGACTTTGCGCTCTGGAAGGCGCCGAAGGAAGGCGAGCCCTTTTGGGAGACGCCGCTCGGCCCCGGGCGGCCCGGCTGGCACATCGAGTGCTCCGTGATGTCCATGAAATTCCTGGGCGAGACTTTTGACATTCACTCCGGAGGCGTCGATCTTATCTTCCCCCATCACGAGAACGAGATTGCGCAGAGCGAGGCGGCCACGGGCAAGCCCTTCGTGCGCTACTGGCTGCACGCCGAGCATCTGATCGTCAACGGCGAGAAGATGTCGAAGTCACTGGGCAATTTCTATACGTTGCGCGACCTTTTAGCCAAGGGTTACAAGCCCTCGGCGATCCGATACTTGCTGGCCTCGGTCCCTTACCGCCGGCATTTGAACTTCACCTTTGATGGCCTGCACCAGGCGCAACAATCCATCGACCGGCTCAGGAATTTCCGCTTGCGGCTGGCCCAAGAGTCATTCTCTGCGGGGGGGAATGCCGCTTTCCAGGATCGTGCCCGCGCCGCCTGCCAGGCGTTTGAAGATGCCATGGACGACAACTTGAACACCGCCGAAGCCCTCGGCGCCGTCTTCGCCATGGTGCGGGATGGAAACACGGCCATGGACCAGGGCGAATTCCGCACGGGTGATCGCGCTGCCTTCCTGGACACGCTGGACCGCTGGGACCGCATCTTCTGCGTCCTCGACGACAATGACCACGAAAAGCTGGTGAAATTTGGTTTCATCAAACCCCGCGATTCAAGCCTGGCCACTCCCGTCCCTCCGCCGCCTGCGGACATCGGACAGGCGGCAATTGGGAATGGGCACACCGGCGCGGTGGCGATGGAGTCGCTGACCGACGAGGAAATCGAGGGATGGGTTGCGGAACGTGACGAGGCGCGTCGCAAGGGCAATTTTACCCGCGCCGATGAAATTCGCCAGAATCTTCAGAAGGTCGGTGTTATACTAGAAGATAGCAAGCTCGGAACTCGTTGGAAGCGGAAGTAATCATGTCTAGCTTGCGGTTCACACTTCCTTTATTGGCGCGACCCAACCTTTTTGGCGGGGACTAATCCCTCACAACGCAGAGTGGCCGGGGCCGCAGCCAAATGCGTAGGGGCCAGCGGCGCTGGCCCAAGGCCGAACGCCGTTCGGCCCTACGAAATCCCCAAAACGTTTGCTAGGAAAGCGCTCGCCCCACGGCGGCGCAGAGGAGGATTCACATGGAAAAGAAGGTCCCTTCAATCAAAACGCTTCTGCCCGGTCCGGAAGCTCAGAAGGTCCTGGCACTCGACCGCCAATTCATCTCGCCTTCGTATACGCGGGACTACCCCATGGTCGCCAAACGGGGCGAAGGCGTGGGCGTCGAAGACGTGGACGGGAATGTGTTTCTGGATTTCGCGGCGGGCATCGCGGTGGTATCCACGGGCCATTGTCACCCAGACGTGGTGCGCGCCATTCAGCGCCAAGCGGAAACGCTGATTCACATGTCGGGCACGGATTTCTACTATCCCCTGCTGGTTCAACTCGCGGAGAAACTGGCGGCCATAACCCCGGGCAAATTCCCCAAGCGGGTGGTGTTCGGGAATTCCGGCGCCGAGGCCATTGAAGCCGCCATAAAGATCGCCCGCTACCACACCAAGCGCCATCGCTTGATTGCGTTCATGGGCGCGTTCCACGGCCGAACCTTGGGCGCGCTTTCCCTGACCGCGAGCAAACCCGTCCAGCGGCGTGGTTTTGGCCCCTTGCTTTCCGGAGTGGCGCACGCTCCGTACCCGAACCCCTATCGATGCCCCGCTGGGCATCGCGCGCCGGAGTGCCCTTGCGATTGGGTCTGCACAGAGTTCATCGAGAATCAGCTCTTCAGGACGGCCGTTCCTCCGGATGAAGTGGCGGCGATTGTGGTGGAGCCGATCCAGGGCGAAGGCGGATACATCGTGCCCCCTCCCAGCTTTCTGGTCAGGCTGCGGCAGATGGCCGATCGGTACGGCATCCTGCTGATTTTCGATGAAGTCCAGTGCGGAATGGGGCGCACCGGAAAGATGTGGGCCTGCGAACACTTCGGCGTTGTACCCGACATCCTGGTCACGGCGAAGGGCATCGCTTCCGGCCTGCCACTCGGCGTGGCGGTAGCCCGCGCAGAGTTGATGGACTGGGGTCCGGGCGCGCATGCCTCCACTTTCGGAGGGAACCCGGTGGCTTGCGCGGCGGCGCTGGAGACTATTCGCTTGCTGGAAGAAAAGTATGTTGCGAACGCCGCGCGCATGGGAGAATACATCATGGGCCGGCTTGCGGACTGGCCACACAAGCACCCGCTTGTGGGCCAGGTGCGGGGGCGCGGCCTGATGATCGGAATCGAGTTAGTCAAGAACCAGGAAACACGTGAGCCTGACCCGGAGGCGCGCCACAAGGTCATCGAGAGGGCATTCCATCAGGGCCTGCTCGTCCTGGGCTGCGGCGAGAGCACCGTGCGACTGATGCCACCCTTGATCATCGAGCGGGAGCACGCGGATATCGCGCTCGAAATCCTCGACGCTTGCCTCGCCGAGGTCGAGAAATAGCTCGGCCAATGGACGCATCGGCGCTCGAATTTCTGTCCGTGGCTAGGGCGTTCGTGACCTGTCAAAGTCGAGGGTTGAGCGCTGAGCCCGGGCATTACCTGTCACACGGCGCGGGTTGCTATTACAATGGGTTTGCTGGCACGGTTGATGTATCGTGCGCTGGCATGGAAAGAGCGGCAGCGCGCGCAAAGGGCGGCCTTATTACAGCAGGAAGAGCGGGGCGAATCCGAAATTCCGGACCTCGGTGTACGCGGGGAAACTCTGGCCTATTGGTATCTGCGCCAAGCAGGATATACTGTAGTGGCGCGAAACTGGCGTGCCCGTTCAGGCGCCGGAGAGCTCGACCTGGTGGGGTGGGATGGGCCCATCCTGGTCTTTGTGGAAGTGAAGGCTCGGACCTCCGAGGCAGCGGGTCCGCCCGAGGAAGCGGTTTCCCCGAACAAACAAAAGCGGGTTATCAGGGCAGCCCAGGAATACTTGCGGCAACTCGGACGGAAACCCATAAACTGCCGCTTTGATGTGGTGAGCGTGTCATTGAACCCGGAGGAGGGCTTGCAAGTTCGGCTGCTCAAGGATGCTTTCAAGGCTTGACTGGCCGCTTCCCTTCGGGGTTTAGCCGCGGAAGGAGTAAAACCTTTGCCTGAACTAAGAAGAGACCCCATTACCGGGCGGTGGGTCATCATTGCTACTGACCGAGCCCTAAGACCAACGGATTTCGTCCGGGACAAAGTTCAGATCCACGGCTCGGGCTTCTGTCCATTCTGCCCTGGCAACGAAAAGAAAACGCCGCCGGAAATTCTTGCTTACCGCAATGGTAGCGCGCGGGATACCCCCGGCTGGTCGCTGCGCGTTGTGCCGAACAAGTTCCCTGCCCTGGGCATCGAGGGTACACTCAACCGGCAGGGTGAAGGCCTTTACGACAAGATGAATGGCATCGGGGCGCACGAGGTCATTATCGAGACGCCGCAGCACAACCTGACCTTGGCCACCATGCCCACGCGCAAAGTCGAGGACGTGCTTTGGGCCTACCGCGACCGCATTCTGGACCTCGAGAAAGACCGGCGCTTCAAATACATCCTGATATTCAAGAACCACGGTGAGGCTGCGGGCGGTTCGCTCGAGCATACCCACTCCCAGCTCATCGCTCTGCCCGTTGTGCCCAAGCGCGTCCGCGAAGAGGTGGACGGCGCGCGTGAACACTACAACTTCAAAGAGCGCTGCATCTTTTGCGATATCATTCGCCAGGAGATGGAAAAGAGTGTGCGGCTGATTGCGGAGAATCAGGCCTTCGTGGTTCTGGCGCCCTTTGCTCCAAGATTCCCCTTTGAGATATGGATCATCCCCAAGACCCACCAATGTGCCTTCGAACAATCCCAGAAAGCTGAGTTCGAGCAGCTCGCTCCGATTCTGAAGGATATGCTGTCGCGTCTGGACCGCGTGCTGGAGTGGCCTGCTTACAACTACATCATTCACACCGCGCCCATCGGGGAATCCACAGAGGATTACTACCACTGGCACCTGGAGATCATGCCAAAACTGACCAAAGTCGCCGGCTTTGAATGGGGCACGGGCTTCTACATCAATCCCACACCGCCGGAGGAGTCCGCAAAGTTCTTGCGCGAGGCGGCCCAGCTCCCAACCGCTCCCGCGGACGCATTGCAGAAGGGCGGGC
Organism: Acidobacteria bacterium UBA7540; assembly: GCA_002478145.1. The sequence continues at coordinate 21,846 of DLMI01000003.1, read as the reverse complement.
TGGAACCGGCTTGACTTTACGAATCACCGCTTCCTATAATCACTTGACGAGAGATAAGGTTTGTGGCCAAGCGGGAATAACTCAGTGGTAGAGTGCGACCTTGCCAAGGTCGAAGTCGCGGGTTCGAATCCCGTTTCCCGCTCCAGAAACTTCAGTGACGAGTGAAAAGTGACGAGTGACGAGCAAGCACAAATCGGATTCGACTTATTGCTCGTCACTTGCCACTAGTCACTTGTCACTGTCTTCGGGCGCGGTACCCAAGTGGTAAGGGAGAGGTCTGCAAAACCTTTATGCGTGAGTTCGATTCTCACCCGCGCCTCCAACATTCCCAGGCGAGCCGCATCTGACAGGATAATTTAAACAATCTTGCAAGCTGTGCGCCCGGCAGGTACAATGCCGCCGCAGTGAATCAACCGGAGGAAAATTGCGAGTGGCGGAGAAACTGCCCTACGTGCGAACTCTCATCTATGCGCTGAGGATCGTGGCCGGCATCTTCATTATTGCTTTGCTCCTTTATGCCGCCAGTCGGACAACCCGCGACTGCACGGTTGGCCTTTATGTTTTCGACATCTGTTCCTGGGTTTGGCTGCGCGAGCAATTGGGCCTTCCCGCCAGCAAATTCCTCCGCGCAGTCTTTCTCGAACTCGTGGGACTGACGCTGACCGCAGGAATTTTCTTGACCATCCGGTTCGTGTTCCCCTTTTGGAGAAAAAGATGAACAGACGAATCTTGCTCGGAGTGCTGGCGGTGCTGGTGCCATTCGGCATCAACGTCAGCGCTCAGACTTACCAATCTCGCATCGAACATCCCATCGTCCGCTACCAGATTTCAGCCAAGTTCGATCCGGCCACGAAGAAGGTCGCGGGCCACTACAACCTTACTTGGTGGAACCACACTGAGGATTCCATTCCGGACCTATATTTCCACTTGTATCTCAATGCATTCAAAAACATGGATAGCACATTCCTGCGGGAATCCTCCATCAGCAGACGCCGCAGTCTGCTGAAAGAATGGAAAGCCGAGCCGGAAGGACAAAAGTGGGGATGGGTAGACGTCAACAAACTTCAGATTGTAGGCGGCGCAGATCTGACGCCGGCGATAACCTTCGTACACCCCGACGACGATAATGCCGCCGATCAGAGCGTAATCCGAGTGCCGCTACCGCAGCCCGTTCCACCCCACGGCAGCATTGAGCTCTCGGTCGATTTCACTTCCAAGCTCCCACGCGCCTTGGCACGCACGGGCTATGAGGGTGATTACATCCTGGTTGGACAGTGGTTCCCCAAGATCGGCGTTTACGAAGCAGCGGGCGAGCGCGGGCGCAAGGAAGGTGGCTGGAATTGCCACCAATTCCACGCCAATACCGAGTTTTTTGCGGATTACGGCGCCTGGGACGTTGACCTGACTGTCCCCTCGAATTATATCTTGGGTGCAACGGGGTTTTTGCGCCGCACCCAAAGCAATCCTGACCGGACTACAACTTATTACTTCCACCAGGAGGACGTTCACGATTTTGCCTGGACCGCCAGCCCGCATTTTATCAAGCTCACCCGCACCTTCGACTGGGGCCATGAAGTACGCGGCGACGAACTCCTGAGCTGGGCCCGAATCCTTAACCTGCCCGCTGACCAGGTTGCCCTCCGCGACGTGTCGGTTACGCTCTTGGTCCAGCCCGATCACCGCAGCCTCGCGGACCGCTACTTCCGCGCCGCCTTCAACGGGCTTAAATATTTCGGTTTGTGGTACGGCCAGTATCCTTACGACACGTTGACGGTGGTCGATCCCCCAGGCAATTCGAACACCGCCGGCATGGAGTATCCCACGTTCATTGCGGGCGGCACTTACTTCTGGCCCGGCGAGCATTCCTTTGACCCCGAGGGCGTCACCGTCCATGAGTTTGGACACCAGTTTTGGTATGGCTTGGTGGGGAACAATGAATTCGAGGAAGCATGGCTCGACGAAGGGTTCGACACCTACTCAACCGATAAAGTCTTCGAAACCGCTTATGGCCAGGGATGCTGTTATGAATACATCTTCGGCATGCCTTTGCTCATTTACCCGTGGTTCAATATCAGGTTGCCACAGTTCCCCTTCGGGAGGGGCAGAGATTTCCCCATGGGTAGCTACTTCTCGTGTGTCGGAATCCCGGAACGCACTGAAGGTCGCCCTGCATACCTTGAGCATGCCAAGGATGACGAACTGGTCCGGAACGGATGGCAATATCTGAACGGCGGAAGTTATATAGTTAATTCTTATGCGCGGCCGGGTCTCGTGCTCCGAACGCTGGAGAGCTATTTGGGCCCGGAAACCATGGCGCGCGTGATGCGCACCTATCAGCAACGCTGGCGCTATCGTCATCCCACCACTCGGGACTTTATCGACGTCGTGAACGAAGTCTCCGGGCAAAACATGAACTGGTTTTTCGAGCAGTTCTTCTACAGCTCGAACCTTGCCGACTACGAAGTCAGTGACCTCAGAAGCGAACCCCTCGAGGGCAAAGTCGGGGTATACGACAAAAATGGAAAAAGGAACACCTACCTCGAACAGGACGCTGCCAAGATCGCTGAGGAAAGTAAGACAAAGCTCTATCGGTCTACAGTCGTCGTGCGTCGTCTGGGCGAAGCCCTTGCGCCTGTGGATGTGGTGATTCGCTTCGATAATGGCGAGACCGTCCAACGAAACTGGGACGGAAAGTATCGCTGGGTGAAGTTTGTTTTCGAGAAACCCTCCAAAGTGACCTCCGCAGAAGTGGACCCGCAGCGAAAGCTGGCGCTGGAAGCGAACTTCACCCATAACAGCCGCTTGGCCGAGCCCGACAACCGCGCCGCAGCCAAGTGGTACATCCGTTGGATTTTCTGGCTTGAGAATCTGTTCTTCGCCGCCGGTTTCTTCAGTTGAGGCCTGGGGCGTCGGTGAATGTAGGGCTTGGGCTTGCGCCGGCCAGGCCGCGGATGTCATTCCGAGCGCAGCGAGGAATCTCGCTCTGCGCTATGGTGGATCGGAGCCCAAGCCACGTGCCGAAGTGTTGGTGGAAGAAAGAACCAGAGCGAGATTCCTCGCTGCGCTCGGAATGACAACGAGGGAGGTTTAGAATGAGTGTCGGGTCATCCGTTCGGCAGGGACTTTCCATCACACGCCGCAGCGGGTCGGCAGTCGGGATTCTGTTCCTTGCTAACCTTGCCATTGCCGCCCTCGCCGGATATCCCATCTACCGTGGCATCCAGCGTTTCACCGCGCACAGCCTTATGGCCCAGGAAATGGCGCGCGGCTTCTCCGTTGATTGGTTAACGGACTTCGCCTTCAATAATCCGGGTAGCTTCGATCGTTATGCGACGGTGATTGTTTGCATGGGCTTCGTCTCGTTGGCGCTGAACTCGATTCTGGCCGGCGGAGTGCTGACTCGCTTCAAAGCGCCTGACCTGGAATATTCGATCGGAGATTTCTTTCGCCACACCGGACACTACGCATGGCGTTTGCTGCGTCTCCTGGTCATCGGTCTCATTTGCTATTGGATCGTCTTCGAGCTCCTGAAGGAAAAGTTGGGCCAGTGGGTGGATCACTGGGTGGACAACTGGGCCGACGACCGGGCGGTTTTCTGGGCTCGCCTCGCAGTCTCATTGCTCGTGGTGCTGGGCCTGGGTTTTGTCAACCTGGTTATGGACTATGCACGCGTCCGGCTGGTGCTGGAAGAGGGTACGGGCGCGATCCAAGCCTTCCTCGCTTCCCTGGGTTTTTCGCTCGGCCGTCTCAGGAAAGCAATAGGAGTCTATGTCGTGCCTTCATGCTTCGGGTTGGCGCTCCTGGGAGTTTACCGGCTGCTGTTCCCATGGGGATTCGTCAATTCAACCATCGCCGGCGGGCCGCACATCCGTGAACTCCTGGCGCTGGCCAGCCTTTTTGTTGTTCAACAAGCCGTTATGTTCGGCCGTTACTGGTTCCGCGTGGCCACCTGGGCCAGCGAGTGGTCCTACTACACCAGCACAAGACAGCCGCTCCCCTAGAGGAGATGGGGCTAGGAACTAGGGCAATTCTGAATTGTGAATTCTGGATGGTGAATTGAAGAAGTGCGGCGGTCAGAGGCCCTAGGCGCGCAAAGCAAGTTCTGCATCCCCAATTCACCATTCGCCATTCCCCATTCACCATTCATAAATCTGCTCCTTGCTCCTCTTCTGACTCCTGTCTTCTTCACTTGAAAAGTCCCTTGAGGGGCGGTCGATCACCGAATTTCGGGTCGTCGATCCCCATCGCTTTCAAGATGGTGGGAGCGATTTCCGTCATCCGAATCTCGTGCAGATCCACTCCAGACCTGATATCCGGTCCCCACGCGATGAACGACGCTTCAAGTTCTTGGCGAAAAGGCAAGTATCCGTGCGTTCCAGTCGTACTTTTTTCCCTCGCCAGCAAGTCGCCAGCCGCGCCGCTACTGAAAGCGTAACGCGTCGGTGCTTCCAGCGCCATCTGCGCGGCAGGCTCCGCAGCCAATTCTTTCAAAGCTGCGCGGTCGAGGACGGCCCACAGCAATCCTTGGTCACGCAGGGGTTTCAGAGCTTCGTTCACCTTGGAGCGAAGGTCCTCTGATTCCGGCCAATAAATGAAGAATGAGCCGTCATTGGCGACAGTGGCGATTCTTCCTCCAGTAACATTCCCTTCCTCGTCTGCGGTCAACAGCCCCGCCTTCACGAACAGCACGTTCGGCTTGATTTGCGTCTGAACGGGCAGAAAACCGTGGTCGGAAACGATGAAGACATCGGTGGAATCAGCCAGCCCGGCGGCCTGGTCGGCGGCCAGCAATTCACCGATGTGACCATCAATCTTTTCGAGGGTTGCGGCAACCTGGGGGCTGTCAGGGCCAAATTGGTGCTCCTCCCCGTCCAGGTCGACCAGGTGAACCAGGAGGAGGTCCGGCTTATGTTTCTTCAGGATGAACGTCGCCAGGCGAGTCCTCGTCACATCAAGTTCCTGCCCGGGTTGGGGCGGGCCGATTTCCAATAGAGCTTCGAACAGCAGACCGGGGGTAGCGTACTTCGCGACGTAGGTGGGATCCACCATCATGGACTTCTGGGGGTCCCAGATCTCCGGCACGTCCCAATCAATCGGCGCGCCTGCCGCCACCGGCCAGAAAACCGCACCCGTCGTCATATGGTGCGCGCGCGCCTCATCCCAGAGCGTTGGCACTTTGATGGCATTTGCGAACCAGAACCAGTCTCCGAGGTTCTTGCCCGGCTCGCGCGACGACAAGTTGGAGTAGATGCCGTGCTCCGCGGGCATCCGCCCGGTAACGATGGTCGTGTGCGAAGGGTACGTCAACGAAGGGTAGACGCCCACCACACCCTCTGCGTAGCTTCCTTCCCTCCGCAGTCTCGGCAGGTTGGAAATGTGAATCTTCGCGGCAAGACGGTCATAGAGGCTGGCTCCCAGTCCGTCCACGGAAATGACCAGCACATGCCGCTCCTGCGCAGGCCTCGGGGACGGCGCCCCCTGCGCGCGAAAGCATGGCGGAAGAATTAGCGCGACCAACCCAACCAGTGCGCCCGCCATCAGAAAAAATGCTGGGCGCCTTTTCGTTCTTTGGCCGGGTTGACGTAGAATGAGTGTGGGAATTCTCATGAACGCAGTAACCTCAGCGGGTGAATTTGAAGCCGGAAGTGACTCGCATCCCTGGTCGCCAATTTATTCCGCCCTGGAAGTAATACTGGTGTACGCTGGGATTGTAACTTACATCTGGCGCTGGCGGTCCACATATCCTCACTTCTGGATGGTGCTCTTGGGCGTCGTGCTTGTCAGCCACTTACTGCACCGCGATACGTTCCGGAGGCTTGGCCTTTCGTTTGCCGGAATGCGGGCCAACGCCCAGGTCGTTTTGCCCATCGCCCTCGCTTTTTACATTCCTCTTCTCGTATTCGGTTTTGCGCGGCATACCCTGACGTTTGTGCCAGTGAGCTGGCAAGCTGCTGCTTCACTGCTGGGCTACGGCATGTGGTGTGCTTTTCAGCAGTATCTCGCCCAATCTTATTTTCATAATCGCCTAATGGAAGTCGTCCGCAACCGCCACCTGAGCTCGCTCCTGGTGGGGATCATCTTCGGCTCGGCGCACATCCCCAATCCAATCCTCATGGTCGCCACCACCGTGGCTGGCGTTGTCTTTGCCGAGATCTTCGCGCGGCATCGAAACATCTGGCCGATCGCGCTGGCCCAGGCAGTGGGGGGATTGCTCATCGCCGCCGTCTCGCCAGCCTCGCTTATCCATAACATGCGAGTGGGGCCCGGTTACCTGTTCTATGGGCTCCGCTGAGGGATTCATAATCCATGACACGCTGAGCTGTTCAGCGGCGCAAGGCCTTAGAGGAATTTGACCGCCTCCGGAATCGAGGCAGGTAGGGAAGGTCGGCAATCTGGCCTTGAAAATCCGACGCCCAACGCCCCGGGATGGCAGCGGCGCAACCGGGGCAGGAACCCGTTGCGGTGAGCCGGTAGTCGAAGACGTGGAAGCCGAGGCGTTCGACAAGGAGCTCGTGGCAGTTGGGACAATAGGTGTTCTCGAGCTCCCCCGTCCGGCCGGGCATGTTTCCAGCATAGACATAGCGCAAACCCGCAGCCTTGCCGATCCCGGCCGCACGCACAAGCGTTTGCGAGCTGGTACTCTCCAGCTCCGTCATCTTGTAGTCCTGGTGAAAGGCTGTGACGTGCCAGGGGATGTCTGGAGAAACGCTCGCCAGGAATTCCGCCATGCGTTTCAGTTCGTCGTCCGAATCGTTGAATCCCGGAACAATCAAGGTGACGATTTCCACCCAGAATCCCATTTCGTGCAGCTTGCGGATGGTATCCAGGATGGGCTGCATTCGCCCCCCGAGCTGGCGATAATGCCGGTCATCAAAACTCTTCAGGTCCACCTTGAAAAGGTCTACCCAGGGCCGCAGGTATTCCAGCACCTGCGGTGTGCCGTTGCCATTGGAAACATATCCCGTCGTGAGCCCCGCCGCGCGGACTTCCTTGAAAACTGCCACCGCCCATTCGCTGGTGATGAGCGGCTCATTGTAAGTGCTCACCACGACTTTCGCGCCCTGCCGCACTGCCTCCTGGACCAGCTCTTCAGGTGTCACGCGCAAGAGAGACGAAACTGCGCTTGGGTCGCGCAAGGCCTGTGAGGTAACCCAGTTCTGGCAATAGCTACAGTGCAGGTCGCAACCCAGCATCCCAAAGCTGTAGGCCAGCGCGCCAGGGTAGGCGTGATAAAAGGGCTTCTTTTCGATGGGATCGCACTGCGCGCCTGCAACGTAGCCCCAGGGCACAAACAGCTTACCGCCCTCGTTGTACCGGACCTTGCAAACTCCCACTTGCCCAGCCGGTATCCGGCAGCAATGCCCGCAGGCGTAACAGCGCACGAAGCCGCTGTCGAGCTTCTCGTAAAGCTCACCCTCTCGGACGGCTTTCTGTAACACTTCTTGTAGACTAGCCATGATTCCACTCCCCGCCCCCACCGAGTCAGGCGATTCCGCTTACTACTATCTTACTCCACAACGCCACCTCAATACAGGTGCCCTGTCGTCAGTTGTCAGTGGTCAGTGGTCGTTTGCCCTCCTTCAGCACTCAGCTATCCCGCCGCGGCAGGACAGGTCATCCTGAGTCCGCCGTTCATGCCTGTCATTATGAGGATAGCCGAAAGCGGCTATCCGTGATGTCAGAAACAGGGTGCCGTGGGGTGAAACCCAAGGGTAGTTTTTTTCGTGCCCTGCAAGGGCACAAGATAGTAGCCGGGGGCAACGCCCCCGGAAAGCGCCACCCTCGTTCCCCGACCCTGGAGGGGTCGTACTACACTGAGCCGCGGGACGCAAGACCAGTGTGATGCCACCCGGATTCGACCCTTCCAGGGTCGGACCTTGTGGGGGCGCATTTTCCGGGGGCGTTGCCCCCGGCTACTGTATCGATCCCCTGCGGGGATCACCTACCACCTACCGACTACTGACCTAGTATCGGGGAACAACACGGTTTCCTAACTGGTTTCGGCTCCATCAATTCCACGCGCGTGTAATTAGGATCGTAGAGGTTCAATTGCCACTTGCCGTCCCGCCCGATCTTGGGTTGTTCTGCTTTGTAGCCTCGGTCCACCGCCGTCTTATAGGCTGTTTCAACACTTGGAACACCGAGTGCCAGGTGGTGCATCACACCGAGGGTTCGTGGCGTGGGATTGCGAACGTTCAGCATGTACTCGAGCCAATCGTTGCCTTCGGGGACACGCATACAGACCCAGTCCACACGGTCGTCGCTCATGCCGCCGTACCACATCAACTGGAAGCCGAGAACGTCCTTGTAGAAGCGATCCGCGGCAGCGCGGTCAAGGACTGTGAAACCCGCGTGGATCATGTGCTGTGAGATACGAGTGTCCGGAAGGAATTTGCCAAAACTCCGGCTTTGGAGCGAGCCGGGCAAGTATTGCACGAATTCGACGGAGTGCCCCTCCGGATCCTCTACCATGAAGCTCAGATTGCCGTCGAGCCCGGGCCTCAGCGTATTGGGCACTGTCACGCCCCGTTCGGCAAGGTAGCCCCGCAGTGCTTGGGCATCCGTGGTCTCGAAAGCAATGTGCGAAAGCCTGTCTTCGGTTGGGCTGCTCAGATTGGGGAAAACCTCAATATATTGATGATCGTTCACCTTAAAATAAGTCGGCATCAGGCCGCCCGTCGGTTTATCTACAGTGAACACCTCCGGAAATCCCAAGGTGTCTCCGTAAAACTCCCGGGCCACAGCAAGGTTGTCGGTCTTCAGCCCAATGTGCGCGATCCCAACAATTGGCGGGCGACGCGTCACCGGCTTGCCCGCACCGATAACTGCGAACAATGCCGCAAAAACGCCAAGACCAATCATAGCGGGCAAGGTGCTGAGCTTTATAGAGACGAAAAACCCGCCAAGTGACTTTCGAGCTACGGCATCTCTTATCATTTCAAATGCTTTCAAGGCCATACCTCCGACGTGCAGCGGCTCCGCTCAAATCTGGAATCCGCCCTCTCATACCAAGGTGCATTCAAACGGACACTCATCATATCATAAGGTTTTTGATGGGTTCCAATTCGGATGCATTCTCTGTTCCGTGTAGTGGCAAAAGCAAAGCGGACCCTGCTTTTTGGCGCGGCCAAGGGCTGCATTGTATCAATTTGAATGCGCCCTCGTATTAATGGGATGCGCAGACCTGTTTTTCAAGGTCTGCGGCTCTTCTCACCGATCGCACCCACGTGCCGCGGACCTAACAGAACAGGTACGCGCTACGCCTGCTCCAGCATGAGTCTTTGCCGTGCCGCGTGCGGTCAGTTATAATATTAAGCAGGGAGGCCACGATGACTCAGGTCCCGATGGATGAAGCGAGGCTGAAAGCGCTTTTCAAGACTGCCCTTGTGGAGGTGCTGGAGGAACGCAAAGACCTCCTGCGCGATGCGATCGAGGAGACCCTGGAGGATATTGCCCTGGCCCGCGCCATCGAGGAAGGCCGGCGCACGGAGGAAGTAAGTCGCGGCGAAGTCCTCTCCCTACTCGAGGGCGGACATTGAAAGTTCGCTTCAAAGCAAGCTTTGTCAAGGACCTTCGAGCCCTGAAGGACAAGGCCCTCCTGGAACGAATTAAGCCCGGCCCTTGCGATTCCTAACAAGCCATGACTCGTCAGTCTGAGGCAACGCCTCATTAGCTGTTGACTGTCGACGGTTGACTGTCAACTTAACGTGCCGCCTTGGCCACTCTCGCCATGGCGGCGATATGCTCGGGCGTGGTGCCGCAGCAGCCCCCGATGATTTGCGCCCCAGCTTTAATGAGCTCCGGTACTTTGGAGGCCATGAATTCCGGCGTCTCTTTGAACACCGTCTTCTCCCCTTCCAGGACCGGCATGCCTGCGTTGGCGTTAACAAGGATGGGCGTGTTGGGCTGTGCAGCCCTCATCTGGCGCGTAATCTCGATCATGTTCACGATACCGTTGCCGCAATTGGCGCCCACGATGTCCGCGCCGGCCGCCACCGCCTCCCGCGCCGCGCGTTCCGGCGTTACGCCCATCATGGTGCGAAAACCACGTGCGCCGGCTTCAAAGGTGAAGGTGCAGATGACCGGAAGCTTAGTATTTTCCTTGGCCGCCTTGATCGCTTGCACCGCTTCGCTGAGGGATGCCATGGTCTCAATGCACAGGGCATCCGCGCCGCCTTCCTCCAAAGCCACCACTTGCTCCTTGAAAGCCTTGTAGAGATCTTGCGGCGTCACATCGCCGCCCTCGTCCTCCACGATGTGCCCGGTGGGGCCAACCGAAGCGGCGACGTAACCCTTGCCTGCCATGGCCTGTTTGGCGAGTGCAACAGCAGCTTGGTTCAACTCTCTCACTTTGTCCGCGAGCCCATAGGGCTTCAGTTTGTAACTAGTCCCGCCAAACGAATTCGTCTCCACGATGTCAGAACCCGCGGCGATGTAATCCTCGTGAATCCCTTTAACGACGTTCGGGTGAGAAACACACCACGACTCCATGCACTCGCCTGGGTTCAAGCCCTTGGCTTGCAGATAGGTGCCCATGGCTCCGTCGGAAATCAGAATGTCCCCTTGCGCTACTCTTTCTTTGAAACTCTTCATATGAATTCCTTCATCCTTTTGAGCAACCTATGAATTCATTTGCTTATGATTCTGTACCTTAGCAGCATGCAACTACGGATTCCCGCTTTCGCGGGAATTCTGCTCACGATTCTGCATCTTAGCATAGTGCTCAGCTTAACACATTGCCGCAGGTTTCAGGTGTCCGGCGCCTGGGGCTCAACTAGGATTCAGGAGTCAGGGAAAAAGCGAGAGCCTCTCCCGAATCCTTCCCGCCCTCCGGGGCCAAATTCTGCTCTTAGGGATACTGCGTATTTGCTCTTGACACATGGCTTGAGATTTGATAGCCTACCCGAGTTGACCTATGGAATACTCAGCCACGGAGCGCTGGAAGGGAGTTCAGGACTGGGCGGCGGTTTGGGCAGACGCCCACGCTACGCTACTTCCATACGACAAATCGTCATGGCGATGAGAGGCGCAGTAACTTCAATTTCTGAACGAATGATGCGGGAATGTTATTGAAAACAAAGGACCGGCCTCGAATGCCGCAGGCTAAAGCGGGAATGTTATTGATAATAAAGGAGATTCGAGCAGAAAGCGGGAATGTTGCTGAAAAGAAAGGAGGTAGGTGACAGGTCGTAGATGGTAGTTGGGGAAAAACCTCCCCCCCCACACTGAGCGCAAAAGACAACTGCATCGATCCTTTGCCGGCCCGAAAGCACGGCGGGGTCAGGATGACAGACGAGTCCAAATTCGAAATTCGGGTTCAACTGACCACGGACCCGCCATGGCGGGACCCCAACAAAGAGCTCGTTACACAAACTTCGGGTCTCGAATTCCCATTTTCGGTTGTTGGGTTTCTAGTTTCTGCTTTCTGATTTCTGCTTTCTAATTTCTATTTTGGTGTCTCGACATGCGCGCGCGCCCCGCGGCGCAGGCGCGCGGCCCGGACGGTATTGGACATCAACATGGCGATGGTCAGCGGCCCAACGCCCCCCGGCACCGGCGTATAAGCAGCCGCCTTTTCCTTCACGTCTTCAGGCTGCACGTCCCCCACCAGGACGGAACCTTTGGCCTCAAGGTCTTTGAGCGCACGTGAGGGATCATGAAAGATTCGACGAATTTCCTCGGGGGTGGTCAGGCGGTTGATTCCGACGTCGATCACGACGGCGCCGGGCTTGATGAATTCGCCTGTCACAAAGGCCGGCTTGCCCATGGCCGCCACCAGGATATCGCCCTCGCGAGCCACCGCCGGCAGGTCGCGCGTCCTGGAATGGCAAATGGTTAGCGTGGCATGTTGATGAAGCAGCAGCATGGCCACAGGCTTTCCCACGATGTCACTCCGTCCTACCACCACGGCGCGCGCGCCTTTAATGGGAATCTGGCTGCGGACCAGAATTTCAATGATTCCCGCCGGAGTGCAGGGAACCAAGCCCGGCGTCCCACTCACCAGGTGTCCGACGTTGATAGGGTGAAACCCGTCCACGTCCTTGGCCGGGTCCACAGCCTCGAGCACGCGCTTGGAGTCAATTTGCGGCGGCAGAGGTAGCTGAATAAGAATGCCATCAATTTCATCGCGGCGATTGAGCGATTCAATGAGCGCCAGCAGCCGCTCCTGGCAGGTGTCTGCGGGCAAGTCAATTTTCTCGCTGTAGACCCCCAAGGATTCACAGGTCTTCACCTTGGTGCGCACGTAGATTTGCGAGGCAGGATTCTCACCTACCAGGACTGCTGCCAGTCCCGGCGTGATGCCAGCGCTCTTCAATTCGTGAATCTCGACGGCGAGCTCCGCCTTGATTTGGTCGCGGATCTTATTACCATCCAAAATAGTTGCTGCCACGATGGTTCTCCTTGGTACCAAGCTATCAGCCGTCAGCTATCAGCTCTCAGCACTCCCGCCGCGGCGGGTCAGCTTCAGGCCTTCCTACCCAGTTGAAGGTTCTTTCGCCCCTTCCAGGGCTCACTCCCCTGGGGCGACCAAAACCCAGGGCTTGCGCCCTGGGCTAAATTCTTCCGCCCCTAACGGGGCTAAGCCTCCCTACCGCGACTGTTCCGCCGCTTTCACCACCCGCTGCCTACTGCTTTCTGCTTACTGCTTACTCCATTTGGCGGGCCGCAGGTCCGAAGAGCGGGACCTGCGCTACGCCGGCTGCTCCAACTTTCCTTCACGGAAGGCCCGGATGTAGTTTGCACAATACTCGTCGCGCGCCAGCAAGGCTTCGGCCGCCCGGATATTCATCATCAATTGCGGGTCGCACGGATCGACGATCGCGGCGTCCAGGCCTTGCGCCATCAGCAGGAGAAGAAGGACCTCGTTGAGCAGCTTGCGCACGGGAAGTCCAAACGAAACGTTGCTGATGCCCGCGCTGACATGGACGCCAGGATACCGGGCCTTGATCTGTCCAGTGGCCTCCACCAGTGCTTTGCCATGTTCCGGGCCCGTGCTGATGGGAAGCACGCAGGGATCAACGTAAATATCGTCCAGGATGAATCCCTCCGCCGTGAGCCGATCGACGAGGTGGCTCGCGGTCGCGACGCGCTCTGCGGCCGTGTTGGGCGGCCCCGCCTCGCCCAGGCAGAGGGCGATCACTTTGGGGCGGAACTCCTTCAAGAGAGGAAGCAGCGCCTGCATGCGCGCCGGCTCATCGGTGATGGAATTGATCATCGCTCGCTGTTGGCAAAGCGGGAGGGCTCGGCGCAGCGCGACGGGGTCCGCGCTGTCCAGGCAGAGCGGGGTGGCGAGGGTTTCCTGCACGATGTTCACGAGCCACGGCAGGACCTCCGTCTCCTGACCAGGCAAGCCGCCATTCACGTCCAGCATGTCCGCGCCGGCATTCGCTTGCTTGCGGGCGATTTCCTTGAAAAACTCGACGTCTCTCTTTTGGGCGGCTTCTCCGACCTTTTTCCGGGTGCAATTAATCAGTTCGCCGATGATGAGCACGAGATTCTAGCTCCCTCCTGGCTAGGAGGCTGCTGAAAAACCCGTCAAGCCTGTGGTTCCGAGGGGAAAAGCGAGATTCCTCGCTTCGCTCGGAATGACAGCATCCAGCTAGGTTTTCGCCGCGGTTTGCAGATCTTTCCGCTTGTCGACGTTGTCCAACCCCGCCATGCGATTGGCCAAGGCGTTCGTATCGTCCAAGGACCAGTCGCGCGGGGGGATCAGAGTGTGCGCGAATTTCCGGGGATCGTCTCCCACCGCCAACGCTCCCCGATAGATCACGTTCCAGATGCAAAGCTGTTCAGGACGAGCCTCGCAGGTTCCGTCAACCCTCGAGCCTCCGCAAGGGCCGTTACGAAGCTCCTTGTAACAATGTCGCATCGAGCAGCCTGCATAGTCGAGGTAGTCCTGAACACAATCGCCGCAGCTCTTGCATCCCAGAGTAGTTTTTCGGTAGAGCGTGGAAGGCTCCAGCAACCAGTACCACAACCCATGACGCCAGGATTTCCCCGCCGCCCCGTCCCCATTCGCCTTCAGCCGGGCGCTGAAGAAGCGCGCGCCGAATGAATCCGTGGCGATCAGGTGGCGGTGTACCAGCTTGGAAAGCCATTGGACAAAGGTCGCGTGCGGTTTCTTACGGCTGAGCTGGTAACTGCCTGCACCATCAGGTAAGCCATTTTCACCCCGCGGCAGCAGGTAAAACTCGTCTGCATAGGGGAAGATCAGCTCGTCCATCTTGCTACGCCAGTCGCTCCCGAGCGCGGCAACACGCTCGGCAATGGTCATGAAATCTCGATGCGTGAGGCCAAAACCGCCGACGTGCGCTCCCGCAAAGCCGAGAGCCTTCGCCGCCGCGACCATGAGCGCGGCGCGCTCCAACCGTTGGGGTTTCTTCTCCTTCTCGAGCCGCCGGATGAGCTCGTCCGGAATGACGCAGCCCGCCACTTCACCGGCTTGCATCATCTGCGCAATCTTGGCCGTGGGAACATAGACATTGGCGAGAACAGGGACGTGTCCCAGGCCCTCGCGGGTCAAGTAGTGCTTCAGTTCGCAGAGTTTTCGGAGGTTGTACCCCAACTGCGTGATGATGAACTGCGCTCCAACCGCGATCTTCAGTTGCAGCTTGTAAAACTGCATCATCTGGTCGGACTCGTTTACCTTGTAGGGGTTCACAACAGCGCCCGCAAAGAAATCGAAAGGCGTGCTGTGAACCGTCCGCGGCCCCAGCCGGTACTCGATGCCCGCCCGCATGGCCTGAATCAGCCAGAGGAGGAGCACGGAGTCCAGGTCGTAAACAGGCTTGGATTTTCCGCCGAAGCCCTCTTTTTGAGCATCGCCCGTCAAAGCCAGGATGTTCTCGACGCCCTCGCGCGCCAAGCCGTGAAGGCGGCCTTCCAGGAAGGAACGGTTTCCATCCTTGGCGGTGAGATGGGCAATGGGTGTCAGGCCCCGTTCCTTGATGAACGAGACAAAGGCTTCAGGGGGCAGCGCCGGGTTGCCGCTCGGCAGGTCAGTCACACTGATGACCTTGATCCCGTCCGGCTGCGCCGCCGCTTCTGTGACGAAGGTCTCCGCCTCGGCC
The DNA here is from genome assembly GCA_002478145.1 of Acidobacteria bacterium UBA7540. The sequence continues at coordinate 6,775 of DLMI01000003.1, read as the reverse complement.
ATGTTGTGATCGCGGCCCAGGACCAGCTCCGCGGTGCAGAAAAACTCTTTTCTTTCGAGTGCCAGTCTCAAATGATTCTGGGTCCGAGCCTCTCCATCGTCAGTCATGTGCCACTCCTTCTCTACCCGTAAGACCGCGGTTCCCGTTCTCCGTGTGCCGTCAAAGTTGCCTTGTAACTATCGACCAAGCGAAGGCCGATCAGCGCGGCAAGGTGCTTGAAGAAAGTCATTCCGCTTACGGGGTCCTCGTGCAGGATTTGATCCAACTGGGACTTCTCGATCTTCGAGACCTTGACGGGACCCAGGCATTCGGCGGAAGCCGTGTAAGTGTTGTTACCCACCAGACTCGACCAACCGATCACATCGCCCGGGTCGCTGGCCACGTGGGCCAAGAGCCCTTGGGGTCCGACGCTAACCCGCACCCGCCCTTCAGAGAGAATATAGAAATTGCGGGCGGGGTCGTCTTGGTGGAAAAGAAAATCCCCCTGCGCGTGCGATTCCTCGATAGCGCTTTCCAGGATCTTCTTTCGAGTTTCATCGTGCATTCCCTCGAAAAGATAAGCCTTATCAATGTACATCGTCTGCTCCTGTTCTAAAACAGTCCCGTTACTTTTCCGGTCTTTACATCCACATCCACCCGGCGGAAACCGGGGTTGGAAGACGTCCCGGGCATCAAGCTGATGATGCCCGCACACGGGCAGAGGAACTTCGCGCCCGAGTACACCAGCACATCCCGAATGGGCAGAATCCAACCTTGCGGAACGCCCTTGAGCGTTGGGTCGTGGCTTAAGCTCAGGTGCGTCTTCACCATCATGGTGGCGTAATCGGCGAATTTGGGATCGGACTCGAGCTGCTTGGACTTGGCTTCCGCCTCCGGCGCCCACGACACTCCATCCGCGCCGTAAACGACTTTGGCGATAAGTTCCACGCGGTCTCGCAGCTTCATCTCGAATGGGTACAGGTGTTGAAAGCGGGCTTCGTCCTTGCAGGCGTCCATCACAGTATCCGCCAGTTCCAGGGCTCCTTCGCCGCCCTTGGCCCAGTGTTCGGAGGATGCGCATCGGGCCCCTGTAGCTTCCACAGCCTTGCGCACCAGGGCGATTTCCTCCGGGGTGTCGGTATGGAATTTGTTGATGCAGACCACCGGATTGATCCCCGACCGACGAATGATTTTGAGGTGGTGCAGCAGGTTGGGAAGGCCCTTCTCAAGGAGCTTCAGATTCTCCTTGGTGTATTCCTCGGCAAGAGGTATACCCGGCGCCACCCTGGGACCGCCCCCGTGCATCTTGAGAGCGCGGACAGTGGCAGTCAGGATGGAGACGTTCGGCTTCAGGCCGCTGTAACGACACTTGACGTTCCAGAACTTTTCGAAACCAATGTCCGCCGCAAAGCCGCTCTCCGTGACGTGATAATCGAACATCTTCAGGCCGAGCCGGTCGGCGATGATGGAAGACTGTCCCACGGCGATGTTGGCGAAGGGGCCGGCATGCACCATGCAGGGCTGGTATTCCGCCGTCGAGCAAAGTGTGGGGTTAATGGTGTTCCGCATCCAGGCCGTCATAGCTCCCGCAACGTCCAAGTCGGTTGTGGTGATCGGATTCCCCTTCTTATCATAGGCAACGGTAATCTCCCCGAGGCGTTTTCTCAGGTCGGCCAGATCGGTGACAATGGACAGAATGGCCATCAGCTCGGAACTGACGGCGATGCCGAACTTGGACTGCATCATGAAGCCGTCCTGCTTGCCGCCGATCCCAATGATGATGTTGCGCAGCGTCTGCGCGCAGAAATCCATGACCCAGCCCATTTCCACGCGCGTGGGGTCGATATCCAGGCGGCGCATTTTGCTGAGCTGCTGTAGTTGCTCGTCGCTATAGTTTCGCTCGTGCTGCATGCGAGCGGTAAGCGCCACCATGGCCAGATTGTGGGCGCGCTCGATGTCGTTGATGTCGCCCGTCAGACCTAGGGAGAACTCGGTCATGGGGATCAGCAGGGCGTTCCCCCCGCCGGCGGCCGTGCCCTTTATGTTCATAGTCGGACCGCCTGATGGCTGCCGCAGGCACCCGCCAACATTCTTCCCGCGCTTGCCCAAACCCTCCATCAAACCGAGGGAAGTTGTGCTTTTTCCCTCACCTAAGGGGGTGGGGGTAATAGCTGTGACTTCAATATACTTCCCGTCAGGACGATCCTTTAGTCGTTCAATAATCTTGAGAAAATCCAGTTTCGCGAGCCGTCCCATGGGGATCACTTCATCTTGTTGCAGCCCCAATCTTTCCTGCCATTCGCGGGGACTGGGCATCCCCTGTTCGGCTGCTTCTGAAATCTGCCAGTCTTGCATTTTTGTCGCGTCGTACGCCATCCTTTGGCCTCCAGAATCTCGATAGGATTAACGACTCAACATCATGGCGAAGCGGCGAAAGCCGAGGTTTGCTGACCGCTTTCGGATGCGTTGGGCTGTCTCCACACTTCGCTCCCCCGGTTTGTGCACCGCCAGCATTAAGTCAACGTCCATGGCGGTCCCGCGGCTGAGATGCTCGGTCCCGGCTTCCATATCCAGAATGACCACCTCATCGCCCTTTCGAACCAGACAAGGACTTGTGGAGAGCACTTTTCGGGCTAGGACAATCGCCGCCAGTGCGCTGGGCAGTTCCGAGCACAGGGAACTCCGCGCCGGCGCATCTTGCGCGTAGTGCTCTGTTATTCCCGGTTCCTTGCAATCTAACATGAAAATCTGGGCAAATTCCCGAACCCTGGCACCCCTCCTCGCCTCGATTAGCTTGCGGCCCTCGGCAATTGTATGAACAGAGGCGCGCAACTCTGAACGGAGACCGAGAGCCGATGCGGAATTCACGTCCGGGTCAGCGTCGATGGCCAAGGCCTTTAGATGATCGGTTGCACGCAGGCAAGCAAGAGTGCCGGCTAACGTGGACCTCTCCACGCCACCTTCCCCGGACACAGCGACTTTGAGTGCCACGTCCTGTATTTCCAGCAGGTTACATGCCATACCCAAGCTTCTTCACCAATTTCAGGGCCTGGATATGCATTCGTTTGACAAGTGATTTAAGGGAGTTAGATATAAATGGAGCAGGTCAACTGGTGAGATGGAAATGAGCCCTAAACTGATCGCGCAGCAAATGGGGAGTTTGGCACTCTTTATTAGGACAAATCACGTTTGCTGGGAAAAACGCACAGTTGACGGTTTCCTCGCCCCTCGGCCATGATGCCCGATTCCCTGCGAAGCTTGCCTTCTCGATTGTCAGATGGGTTTCCACCTGAGCCATGGGTTTTCCTTATCTCTTGTGGCATTTGAGGGCAGCGATTGGGCGGTGCTCGTGGATGCGGCGAGCGGTCGCCGAAGCATACCGCTGGGCTTTTTCGACTTCCTATTCAACTGGCCATCTGGGTGGCCCGGAACAACCCCTTGCCTATACTGTCCAGTCGGCTTGGAAAGACGGTTGGGGAGGAGTCTCACCGATGGGTTTGTGGGGTATTCTGCCTACAGGCCGTGTTGGGCATTCCAGTCACCATAAATAACGGCCTAATTCAACCGCACAACGAATGTCTCCGTCGCCAAGTTCGCCCTGCGGAGGCTTTTTGCCAGCGCGCACGCAGCGTCTTCGGTGCTCTCGTGACCAACGCGGACGCGGCAAAAGAGGCCGCCGCCGCGTTCGAAGTCCTGAATGATGACCGGCCCGAATTGAGATTCGATGCGCTCCTTCAACCGCTCAGCGTTGCCCCGGTCTCTAAAGGCTCCCACCTGTACCGCGAAAATTCCTTGGATCGCGCCGCCCGCCCCAAGTCCCAAAATCTCCTGGAGTACCTGTGCAGTGGATGGCATGTGCATGGCCTGAGCTGCCGCAGAAGAAGCTGTGCCTTGCAAGGCCCTGTACTTCTCGGCGACCAACTCGCCCCTGTGCACCAAATACACCTGACCGCGGACTTCGACGATGGCTTCCTCCTCCCCACCAGGCTTCTCCACATACCCGAGGATACTGACTGCCGACTGAGTTTCCCTCCCGTCCGAAGGAAGAGTGGGTCCAACAGCGGGCGAGGCGGGCACAACGGCTTGCGGTATTTTCACATCAAACCGACCGCCTGAGTAGTCAGCCAGGGGTTCGGGCTGTATGATACCGAACTGCTTAGACTCCGACTCTCCATTCTTGCCACGGATTCCTTGCAGCTTGCCCACACTGGAAGACTCAGACCCTGAAGCCGCCAGAGATGGCACGCCAGCCTCTTGAGTGGAGGAGCTTGTCTGAACGGGTTGGGATTCTTGGCCAAATGAATTCAGCGGATTGATTAGAGGGGGTAACGTGTTCGCTGCCTCGAGGTTGGCCGGGGTGGGCGCCGGGGCGCGGAAACTTCTTGCGAACGACTTGGTCTCCGGGGCGAGGCGAACGTGCTCCCCGTCGGCGACGATTGCTTCAACCCGACCATCCGCTCTCTCCACATAGCCTAATTCCTGGCGAACGGATGGTTCTGAAACGCTGGCAGCAGGACCGGCAGCGAATCGGGGATTTGCGCCGGGGTTTGAAAGTACCTCGGGAGCAGGCCGGGGGGGCACCTGCCGCGCCTTGTTAGCGGGGGCCTGCGCCACACCTTGTCCGATCTCCGCCATGAGGTGGGGCTGTGCTGCCGGGGCTGAGTTCTCTACAAGCTCCACAGTGGAGGAAGAGATCCTCGCGACCCTGAAATGGACGTCAAAGATCTCGCCCTCGTGCACAACCTGGACGCGCTGCCCCAGAGAGATGGTCGCCTCGACACGGCCATCGGTTTTCTCGACATAGCTAAGAGGTTCCAGCGTGATCGTTTTGGGCTGGGGTGGAGCGATCGCCTGTGGGTGTGCCTCGGCGGGAGGCATGGAGACGAGGCGCTTTGCTTGCTCAGACTCGAAGAGATGCCGTGCGGCTTGAGCCAGCGGGCGCAGCCTGCTCATTGTCGCCGCAGTTGAACTCACCGCTGCTTCAGCGCGGCGCGCCTCGTGCTGTTCGTGGGAAGAGGCTGGAGGGTATTCGCCTAATGAAACGGATCGAGCCGCGTCCACGCCGACGAGCCTCAGGGTTGGCTCTTTCCGAAACTGCCGGACCAGGACGTCTGGAAGCAACAGACACACTACAAGCACGATGCCGCTGATCCAGACTTCAAAGCGCCTGCTTCTGTTCATCGCATCAGTCCGGACTCAACTTTCAACCCGGAACTGGAGGAAAAACCAAGGTTATATCATGCGACGGAGGCGATGTCAACAAGAATCATGGACATTCCGCCATGTCAGTCGGCAGCATCTTAATCGCTGTTTGGATGAGTTTGACTTTCGCTACAACTCGCGGGAAACTACAGATGGCGAGCGTGCCTTACTCGCCATCAACGGATTCAAAAGCAAGAGGTTAATGTATCGAACGAGACCTAGTATCGAAAACTAAAAAGCGTTAGACGCGATGGCGGTCGCCTCTAACGCTCATACTTGGTCTGCGCGACTCTAGAAGTGAGGGTAGCGCAGTGTTGCGCAAAAATCAAGCCTATAGTCTCTTTCGACATCTAGGGAAGCTTATCTTTTTTGGAAAGTATAGGGATTCGATGCCAATGGCAGTATTCAGCGCCTACTTCGACGCCAGCGGGACCAAAAAGGAACATCCCGTGCTAACGGTAGCTGGGTTCGTGGCAAGAGTGAAAAAGTGGAACCGATTTGACGCTGAGTGGTCAGCAATCTTGGCCGAAGAGAAAGTAACCTCTATGCATATGACGGATTTCGCCAGTAGTCAGGGAGAGTTTGTCTCTTGGAAGGGGCAGACAGATCGTCGGAGGGAGTTTATATCCAGGCTGAGTAAATGCATCCACAAGAACACGAACAAGGGATTTGCAAGCAGTGTCCTCTTGCCAGATTATCGTGAGGTCAACGTTGAATTCATGCTGAGTGAATATGTTGGCCACCCATACACGCTTTGCGCGCGCGCCTGTCTTGGTGCGCTGGCGGTCTGGGCCAAAAAGAAGAAGGTCAGGACCGAAGAGATGCTCGTGGCTGTCGAACAAGGAGATGAAGGCCAAGGGGAACTCATAAGAATGGCCGCTTCCGATCCATTCACAGTCATTCCTCTCCCGAAGCATAAAGCGCGGGCGTTCCAAGCCGGAGATGTGGCAGCATGGAAGATAAGAACCCTCCTCCAGAATGCTATTTATGGTCGGGTTGAAAGCGAAGAAGATGCAGAAAAGATCATGCGCTCTCTCGACCCTGTGAGGGTGATCGTTCACAGAAACAGGGGATATGACAAGGCGGCACTTCGAAAGCTCTGCATTGATAAGAGGATGCCGCGCAGGGAAATTAACACGCAATGACTGATTGCGGCACAAAATGAAAAAGACTACCCGGCGAAATGATAGATTAAGTATCGAAAAGGTTTTAGCTGAATTCCAAAAACCCGAGGAATCTCAGGCCCACCGTAACGGAACCTTCAAGATAGACGCGCCGTTCGAGCAAGCTCTGAAAGCCATCCTTAAAGCCAAGCCGGGAAAAACGAAAGCGTAAGACGAGTCCGTGCAATCGTACAAAACTTGTCGCTATTGTGGGGTCGGATTCCCGCCAAAGCGAAATAAGCCGGGATATATCGACGAGTGCCCAGGGTGCCTTACCGCTCGTAACCTTCCAGCACCTCGCTTTCACAAAATCCTCTGGCCTCACCAGAAAAGATCACTGACCATTACCGACGTTCTTTTATATGTGTTAGTTATTCTCGTCGCTGTGTTAGTTGGATTGTTACGAATAGCTGCGGATTCCGGGGCAAGGT
>DLMI01000129.1:161064-198417 GCA_002478145.1 Acidobacteria bacterium UBA7540 | reverse complement strand
AACCCAAACTCGTTGTTGGTGCCGTAAGTGACGTCGCACTTGTAGGCGGCGCGCCGCTCGTCATCGTCCAGGTCGTGAACGATCACACCCACGCTCAGGCCCAAGAGCCGGTAGATGGGGCCCATCCAGCCCGCGTCGCGGTTGGCCAGGTAATCGTTCACCGTCACCACATGCACGCCCTTCCCCTCCAGCGCGTTCAGGTAGACCGGCAGGGTGGCCACCAGCGTTTTGCCTTCGCCCGTCTTCATTTCGGCGATCTTGCCCTCGTGCAGCACCATGCCGCCGATCAACTGCACGTCGAAGTGGCGCATGTTGAGGGTGCGGCGTCCCGCCTCGCGGCAGAGCGCAAAAGCTTCCGGCAGAATGTTGTCGAGCGGTTCACCGTTTGCGATCCGCTCCTTGAACTGCTTCGTACGGCTGGGGAAGTCGGAGTCCTTGAGAAGCTGCATCTCAGCCTCGAGCGCGTTCATTTCCTCTACACGCTCGGCAAGGCGCTTCAACTCGCGCTCGTTCTTGGTGCCGATGACCTTGCCTAAAACGAGTTGGAGATAGCTTCCCATCGGTGCCCTGTCGGCCTCTGGCCGGCGCGGTCCTCGCTGCTAAAGAGCATAGCGCTGCGGTCGCACGCCGCTCGCATGGCCTAACCCATCCATTCTAAGGCTCCGGGGCGATGTTGACAAGGAAGGTTCTCGCGCCGCAGTGGGTCAACTTGATGTAGAGGTCTGCCATGCTGTCATTCTGAGCGCAGCGGAGCGGAGCGAAGAATCTCGCTCTGGACTTTTCCGCCGACAAACAGTAGGGCGATCCCGCCGTAGCGGGACCGCAGGGGGGGCAGCATGACAGACCCGAAAGTAGTATAAGAAGATGGAGGCAACCTGCGTGATAGATCGTAAGTGGGGTTATAATGCGAAGGTATCCACCCTGCGGTGGTTTAGGCGCGCTGTCCACGGCGGGCGTGTCACCCTATGATTCAGCCCTGACGAGCGGGGATGGAAGGGAAACACAGTGTCCAAGATCGATGAACTCAAGGCAGATATTGACAGACTCCCCACTGAGGAGCTCGCGGAGCTTTTCCCGTCAGAAAAGGAATGGGAGAGCTGGGACAAGGAGATCGAAGCCGACTCTCAGGCTGGAAGGCTCGATTTCTTGGTGCGTGAGGCGCGCGAGGAGGCCGTTTGATGAAGCTGACGGCAATTATCGAAGCTGAAGGCGATGGCTATGTGTCGCTGTGTCCGGAGTTGGATATTGCCAGCCAAGGGGACAGTATTGAACAGGCCCGGGACAATCTTCGGGAGGCGCTGGAGTTGTTTTTCGAATGCGCATCTGCTGAAGAGGTGAAGCAGCGCCTCCGTGGCCACGTATACGTCACCCAAGTGGAGGTCGCCACTGGGTAAGCTGCGTGTCCTCTCAGGCAAAGAGGTCTGTGCGATCGTGGCTCGGCACGGCTTTGTGGAAGTTCGAAGACGCGGAAGCCACATCGTAATGCAGAAAAGTGTGCCTGGCGGCACGGTAACCCTCCCCGTGCCTGATCATAAGGAACTCCGCATTGGGACACTGCAATCCGTTATTCGACAGTCAGGTGTACCTCGAAGTGAGTTCGAGTCTTGATGACCAGAAAGGCAGCAGATGGAAACTCCCTTGCCCAGTGGGAGTTTTGGCTGTACAACGACGCCCAACCATGGTGTCCGGCGGACGCACCGCAAGCCGCGGAGCTATGATGAAAAAGGCTAGCGGTCACAATCGGAGAAGCGGGCTCGACACGATGCGGCCGGAGTACGACTTTTCGCACGGCGTCCGCGGGAAGCATTATGAGGCTTACCGCGCCGGCACAAACGTCGTGTTTCTCGAGCCCGATGTGGCCAAAGCGTTCGCCGATTCAGCGTCGGTCAATCAAGCCTTGCGCCTGCTCTTGCAGCTTGCTCGGACGAACATTCCTTTAGACATTCACCCTGACAAGGCGGTGCAGCCGACGAACCGCACCCAGCGCCGTGCCAAGAAGCCCAAGCCCGTTCGCGCCGCTCGCGGCTGAGCGCCTAGTTAGGCTGTTGACAATCAATGCCTGAGACTTCTCACATTGTCGAGGCGCGCTATGTGGCCGGCCACGTCGTGTGGCTGCGCTTTCGCGACGGGACGAGCGGCGAGATCGATCTGGCGCCGGCTCTCCGCGGCCCCGTCTTCGAACCGTTGCGCGATCCCGCGGTCTTCAGGCAGTTCCAGGTTCATCCTGAGTTTCACACGCTCGTCTGGCCGAATGGGGCCGACTTCGCGCCCGAGTTCTTGCACGATAATGTGCGCGTTACGGTATAACCAGCACATGGAGCCAACGCGCCAGCCGGCGACCGTTAAGAAGCCAGGACGGGCCGCGGACAGGACGTGGTGACAGAGATGTTGCGCGTGGCGTTAGCCGTCACGCGGAAAGGTCTCCGAGATGAAGCAGTTTATCCGACAACACCTGTGGTGGTTGACGTGCACGGTGGCGCTCCTGCTCCTGGTGGCGCATACGCTTCGGCTGGCGACCTTGACAGTCGACTCCACATCCATTCTTCTCCTTGCTGTGATTCTCGCGAGTCCCTTTGTTGCTGCCATTAAGAAGATCAAATTCGGCGAGTTCGAAGCCGAGATCGACCCGGCAGAAGTGAAGAAGCTAAAAGACGAGACCGAAGCAGCGCTTAGTCTCCAAGAAAACGTCCAGGAGAGGGTTCCGGAAATTCGGCGCACCGCGCAGGCAATCCGGGAGCTCGCCGGGTCGGACACAGTTCTGGCCCTCGCAAAGCTTAGGATTGAGCTGGAGAAGGTTCTTCGGAGGGTTTCTGTATCCGTGCCAGACCGCCCCACTCCCGAGAAGCAAGAGCCTCTGGGCCTCGTCGTTCAACGGCTGGCCCAGCAGGAAATCATCGCACGCGACCTTGCCAAGCCGCTGCGTGAGGTCCTGGGCATCTGTAACCGCGCTCTTCATGGTGAAGACATCAGAGACGCAGACGCGCGGGCGGTGATCGAGGTCGGCGCCGGCCTGTTGGAGACAATCTATTGGGACTCCAAGGACCTCCTCGATGGAGTGGTGTTATCGGAACGGGTCATCTCTCCGGCCGAGGCCGAGAGTTACTATAAGAAACGGTACCGGCTCACGACCATAATTCCCCTCGTCGGGGGGCCGAAGCGCGTTGTACGAGAAGTCACGCAGGAGCAACTCGAGGAGTATCTGGAGGGCTACTACGAGTTCGCTGAGTTCGTGGTTGATCTTCGTGAGGCCGGGGACTAGCGAGTCGTTAGGCGTAGCCGTATCCCACACCGTCCCGCTGGAGTCGCGGTAAAGTCGTCAGGCCGACCGCCGGAGCGCCTTAGATGGCGGCGTGACCTAGCTCTGATGCGCAGTCAGTGCTAGGATACGAGGGGAGATTGGGGAATTGCCGCGGGTGGCGCATATAGGCAATGACAATGAATGCGCCACCCGCGAAAGTGGGTTGGTTGGGTGCGCTATCTTGCCCATGACGAAATCTGTTCGCTTTTGCATCGGTTATCCTTCTGATTGGAGTAACTAAAATGGATGAAATCAAAACGGGAGATGTTGTCCAACTAAAGTCCGGCGGCCCCAGGATGACAGTCTCAGAAGTCGGCCGATCTATGGGTGGAGTGCCAACGGCTTGGTGCGACTGGTTCGAGGGCAATAAGGCTCTAAAAGGTAGCTTTCCGATATCCTCATTGAAACGTTCGGAAGAGTAAGACGGCCATAAGAGGACGCACAGAGGAAAAACTCGGACGGAGGCAATAAGAAGAGCCGCCAGGGAGTGAATCCGGTGACCCGAAATTATCTCTTTAGCCGCGTTTCAATCTTCGATGTCATTGAGAATCAGAAATCGGCCGCGAAGAAGGCGGTCCAAGAACTAGAGCCAAACTACCTACTTAACGCAAGCGAACACGATCTTGTTTCGTCGCTTGTGGCCCAGTTCCAACTGGACGTCCCCGTCATTAAGGATAACGAGATACATGTGGCCGATTTTCTTGAAACAGACGTCGATGTCAGCGGTGATCCTATCCGATTCATTACCGACCGCAGCCGCCCCTTTTACATAAAAGGCAATAAGACAATAATCGCAGTTCCTTTCAATGGGGATGCTAATTTTCTCGCGGTGCAACCACAAACCTACACGCTAAATCCACCAATGGGCGATATCGTGGGAGATGAGCTTCATCTCACGTACGTCCGCACAGACCAGAATGCTGAGGCGATTAAGACTGAGTACATTCAGGCAGTTGCCCAGATAAAAACTCATTTGGAATCCTTGCGCACCTCTGCGCGTTCATTCAACGAGCAGCTCGAATCGCTTGTGAGACAACTTGTTTCAGAACGTAAACAGAAACTTCTTGCCCATGCTGGGGTGGTTGCCGCCCTCGGTCTGCCCGTAAAGAAGCGGCAGGGGATGGCAACGACTTATGCAGTGCCGGTGCAGCGGAGGAAACCTCGCATCGAGCGGCCACACGTCGCGGTGTCTCAATTCAAGCCGGAACCGACTTTGGCGCAGGAAGAGTACGATGAAATCCTCAGGATCATGAAAAACATGGTGAGAGTGATGGAGCAAAGTCCCCGTGCCTTCGAAAAGATGGGTGAAGAAGATTTGCGGACACATTTTCTCGTACAGTTGAATGCTCAATACGAGCGTCAGGCAACCGGAGAGACCTTCAATTTCCAGGGGAAAACAGACATCATGGTCCGTGTGGAAGGTCGGAACGTGTTCATTGCTGAATGCAAGTTCTGGAAAGGAGAAAGGGAGCTTCAAAATACCATCGATCAACTCTTGTCGTACCTCAGCTGGCGGGATACAAAGACTGCGATCCTGATTTTCAATCGCAACGCTAACTTCACTGAGGTGCTTGCCAAGATTGGCGATGCTGCCCCGTCACATGCATGTTTCAAGCGAGATCTCGGGAAGAGTGACGAATCAATCTTCCGCTACGTCTTCCATCAGCCAGCCGACACCAACCGAGAACTGCTTCTCACGGTTATGGCATTTGATGTTCCAAGACCAAAGGGGCCATCAGGGGAATCTGAATAGTGGGGCTCGGCCAATCGTACGCTGATTCACCGTGGGCCTTCTCGCATGACCACTCCTGAGCAAGCGTAGCGCGGACCTGTTGTTTAGGTCCGCGGCTTTTTGTTGTCAATCGGGGACGAACCGCAGACCTTTAAGCCAGGTCTGCGCGAGCCCGCGGTAACTGCACTACCCTTTTTAAGCCCCAAAGGGGCGACTCATCATAGCCCAGGGCAACGCCCTGGGGATCACGGTGCGGTCACAGCCCGAAGCCCTGAAAGGGCGCGCCACTGTTTCGCCCTTTCAGGGCTCGCTCGCATAAATGGAGGGATTGTTAACCCAGGCCGATGGCCTGGGCTAGATTAGGTCGCCCCTTTGGGGCTCAAGTGAGTGAGGCGCGGAGATAATGCCTGTAGCGGCGCTCTCTAAGTGTCGAATCGCAGGCCCGGAGGGTCTGCGCCAGCCGCCCTCAGGCAAACACTTGTTGCAGTGTTTTCAGCGTCGAAGCCAAAACCACCGGTCTAATGTTTCCCAGTCGTTTGACGAGCCCGATCTTGTCCAACTTTCGGAGCAAGCGGAGCGCAGACCTCCGTCGGTGAGGTCTGCGGCTATTCCTAAAGAAGAACCGCGGACCCCAAGAACGGGGGTTCGCGCTACCCACTTCAGTCCACAGATTTCGCAGATGACGCAGATGAAAGACGGAGAGAGCAAGAGTTAATGCATGGGCTCTTAGGTTGTCGGCCCTCGTGGAGGCACCCACTTGGGTCGCCGGAGTTTGTGTTCGCTCTTAAGCTCCTATATCTGCGAAATCTGCGCAATCTGCGGATGATGCAGGAGGGTAGGTGGCGAAAGAAATTGGTTTGAGGTGGGAGATTCCGAGGTTACAATCCGAGCAAGAGCGAAGGCTCTCGGCGAGGCTACGAATGGTAACGAATGAGCAAGTTTACGAAGTTTTGCGCAACTGTTACGACCCGGAAATTCCAGTCAATCTCGTGGACCTGGGATTGATTTACGACGTTCAAGTTGATGACGACCACGTCAATGTGGTGATGACCCTGACGGCAAGGGGTTGCCCTGCTCATAGCTTCATCAGCGAGCAGGTGAGGCAGCAGGTGGCAGAGATCCCAGGGGTGAAGTCCGCCAACGTGCAGGTGGTGTGGGACCCGCCCTGGGACATCAGCCGCCTGAGCGAGGCGGCAAAGAAGCAACTGGGGCTGGGCTAGAACAGGGAATAGGGAACAGGGGACAGGGAACAGAGAATAGGGAACAGGGGACAGGGAACAGAGAATAGGGAACAGGGAACAGGTGACAGGGAACAGGACCTCGCGACCTCAACCTGTTCCCTACCTGCTATTCCGTGTTCACTATTCTCTGTTCCCTGTTCCCTATTCCCTACCCCCTATTCCCTGTTCCCATTGTCAGTTCATCATGCCTCGAATGCGGTGCAGTAACTGCGCGATCTCCACTGCTTGCGGATGGTCGCGAGGAGTAAGGTTGAGATAGGTTTTGAAATCTGCCTGGGCTTCTCCGAATCGGCGCATCAGGAAATAGATCATCCCTCGGTCGTGGAGCTGCTGGCTTGACTCCGGATCGACCCCCAGGGCGAGCTGGATCAGGGTGAGAACTTTGGTGAAGTCGTGCCGGCGAACGTACGATCCCTTAAGGTTGTTGAGCATCCTGGCCAGGATCTGCTTCTTTGTCGGTGCCGCGAAGTATTCCGGCTTCAGTTCCGCCTCGTCACCGAATTGCGCTTTCAACAATTCCTGGCAATCCTGGCGCGTCAAAATCCTCCCTCGGCGATAGGGATCGATCAGGATCTCATTGTGGTCGGTCCGGTATTTCACCAGGAAATGTCCGGGAAAGCTCACGCCCATCACGGGCAGACCGCGCCGCCTGGCCACTTCGATGTAAATGAGCGACAGGGAGATGGGAATCCCAAGCTTCCGGTCCAGAACGTCGTTGAGATAGCTGTTCCGCGGGTCGTCGTATTCCTCTTCGTTGCCACGGAATTGTTCCTTCTCGAAGAGAAGCTTGTTCAGGCTCGCGATGATTTCGATGGCGGGGCGCGAGAGGTCGCAGTCCAAGTGCAAGGCAAGGGCGTCGAGCCGCGCGAGCTGTTCAGGCACATTGAGGTAAGGGTATTCGGTGCGGGCGATGAGCAGCGCCGCTTCGTCAAGGTTGAACTCTTCCTCTGCCCGCTGCATCAGGCGCGCGAAGTCTTGGATGGGGTCGAAAACCTTCATCGAGAGGCGTAGAGACTGCTCAGGAAGTCACCCGCGGGGATCAGGCGCGGAAAAGATTGCGAAGCAAGAATAACAGGTTGGCCGGTCTTTCGGCCAGCCGCCGCATGAAGTAAGCATACCAATGACGCCCATAGGGAACGTAAAGGCGCACCCGCGCGCCCTGGCGGAGCAGGTCGCGCTGCAAGTGGCGTCGGATCCCGTACAGCAATTGGAATTCGTAGCGATCGGGGGAGATGTCGTGCGCCCGCGCGTACTCCTGCGCAGCGGCAATGAGGCGCTCGTCATGCGTGGCGATGGCGTGATAGATCCCGCTGGAAAGCATCATCACCATCAACCTCGAAAAGCTGCGGTCTACATCCCTTTTGCGCGGATAGGCGATTTCGCGAGGCTCGTCGTAAGCGCCCTTAACCAGCCGGATGCGGGCTCCGCACTTCAGCAACTCTTCGACGTCCTTGTCGCTGCGGTAAAGATATGATTGGATGACGATGCCCGCCACATGGCGCGGCGCACTCACAGCTCGGAAAACCCGGAGCGTCGCTTCGGTGAAGGCCGAACCCTCCATATCCACGCGCACAAAGTTGTGGTGCTTGGCAGCGCACGCGCAGAGCAATTTCAGATGACGGCACGCCAACCCTTCATCAATCGCCAATCCCAGTTGAGTGAGCTTTACAGACACGTGGGAATTCAAGCCTTCAACCGCGAGCCTATCAAGGATGTGGACGTAAGCCTGGCAAGCAGCTTCAGCTTCCGCGGCTTCCTCCACGCTCTCACCCAGCAGGTCGAGGGTCACCATAAACCCTTCGGCGTTCAACCGCCGGACCACTTGGAGCGCGTCTTCCAATTCTTCGCCGGCAATGAACCGGGCGGCCATGCGGCGCCCCAAGGCGTGGCCTGTGAGGATCTTCTTGGGGGTTTGTTTCTGGGAAAGGTAGAGCAGAATGGAGCGAAGCATAAGTGCAGGTCCTAGGTGTCAGTGTTCAGCTTCCAGAAATCTCTCGGCGTCAATGGCCGCCATGCAGCCGGAACCAGCCGCGGTGATGGCCTGCCGATAAATGTGGTCCTGGACGTCACCCGCGGCGAAGACGCCCGGCACGTTGGTCTTGCTTCCGTCGTGCGTAATCAGATAACCCACTTCGTTCATCTCGAGCTGCCCGCGGAACAAAGAGGTATTGGGCGAATGGCCGATTCCCATGAACACCCCGTCACAGCTCTTAATGGTTTCACCGCCGGTCTTGTTATTCTTCAGCTTAATTCCCGTGACTTCGCCTCGGTTTACGTCCAGGACGTCCACCACCAGCGAATCCCAGATGAACTTGATCTTTGGATTGCGATAAAGCCGGTCCTGCATGATTTTGGAGGCGCGTAACTGGTCGCGGCGGTGAATAATACTCACTTGCGTGGCAAAGCGCGTAAGGAACATCGCCTCTTCCGCAGCCGTATCGCCGCCTCCCACGACCACCACCTCTTTGCCACGATAGAAATATCCATCGCAGGTTGCGCAGGTCGATACACCGTGGCCGAGCAGTTTGCGCTCCGATTCCAGTCCCAACATTTTTGCTGAAGCGCCGGAAGCAATGATCAGCGTGCGCGCCTCGACCGTTGCGCTCCCCAGGTCAATCACAAAGGGGCGACGGGAAAGGTCAGCGCCACTAGCATGGCCTTCCATGAATTCGGCGCCAAATTCGGCAGCTTGGTTCTGCATCCGTTCAATCAACTCCGGCCCTTGCACCCCTTTGGGAAAGCCGGGGAAATTCTCCACCGAAGTCGTCAAGGTCAACTGTCCGCCGGCTTCCAGCCCCCGGATAACCAGCGGCTTCAAGTTGGCGCGCGCGGCATAAATAGCTGCAGTCAATCCCGCGCATCCTGAACCCATAATCACCACGTTTCGCATTGCGTATGCTTCTCCGGTACTTGGCGGCTTACCCGCAGTCGCCTATCTTACTCCCAGGAAATAACTTCGTACAGCATGTTTTGAGCGCCCCAGCGTAGGCCCATGGCCTGGGAGGAACTCGATTTTGTGATTGCCTCCAATGCATTTTGATGCTACAAACGTAAATCCGCTTCGAAGCACAAGGTGTGGGTTAAGTGAAGGTCACCGGGTTCAAAAGAGAGCAATCTGCGGGAATATTCGCAGGGTAAGCTCCCCACGGTTTCGCAGGCAGGACGGGTTCACCGATGGATGCAGTGGTTCTCGATGGAGTTACCAAACGGTTTGACACGCTGACCGCCGTCAGCAATTTGAGCTTGCGGATCAGGGAAGGCGCCGTCTTCGGTCTGCTCGGCCCCAACGGAGCCGGCAAGACCACCTCGCTCCGCATGATCATGCGTGTGCTGATTCCTGACGAAGGATCAATTCAGGTTCTGGGGGAGCCCGTCAGCGATCGCACCCAGGACCGCGTCGGCTATCTCCCCGAGGAACGAGGCCTCTACACCAAAATGAAGGTGCGGGAGGTGCTGCGATTCTTGGGAGCCCTGAAAGGACTCTCCGAGAGCGAGGCGGGGCAGCGCGCCCAATCCTGGCTGGAACGCCTGGAATTGGCAGCTTGGTCAGAAAAGAAGATCCAGGATCTTTCGAAAGGAATGCAGCAAAAGGTTCAGTTCATCGCCACGGTGATTCATAAGCCCCCGCTGCTGATTCTTGATGAACCTTTCGCCGGCCTTGACCCGGTGAATGCCAGCCTGATCAAAGACATCATGCTGGAGTTGCGCGACCAGGGTTCCACGATCATTCTTTCCACTCACCGCATGGAGCAGGTGGAGATGATGTGCGACGCCATCTGTCTGATCAACAAAGGACGCAGTGTGTTGGACGGGGAGCTCCGCGCCATCAAGCAGTCCTACGGGAAGAACACGCTTCGCATCGAATATTCAGGGGACGGGGACTTTCTGGAAGGTACGGGACTGATCGAAAAAGTGAACCGCTTTGGGGCAGTCGTGGAGGCCCGGCTCAGGCCAGGCGCCGATCCCCAGGAAATTCTTAAAGCCGCTGTGCTGCGCGGCGTGCGCATCAGCCGCTTCGAACTGGTCGAACCGCCTCTGAACGACATCTTCATCGAAATGGTTGCAGGAGCCCATGCGTAAAGTCTGGCTGGTGGTCAAACGGGAGTACCTGACGCGCGTCCGCACCAAGGGATTTATCTTCACCACGATCGGCCTGCCTCTGTTCAGTGCGGGTCTGCTGATTTTCACCATGATGGTGGCGACGCGGGAGTCCGACCACACCCTCAAGATCGCCCTCCTCGACAATGCCAGCTTCGCGAAAATCATCGCGGCGGGATTCACAGAGAAATTGAAGAATGGCCAGCCGCTCTTCCAGTTGGTTCGCACGCTCGAGCAGCCCCAGTCCGACCAGAAGGCGCGGGACGAACTTGCCGACCAGGTTCGGCGGGGACTGCTGGATTGTTACCTGGTGGTGCCCAAGGAAGTCCTCGAAAAGGGAGTAGTGGAGTTTCACACCCAGAACGCCGGTGATTATCAAGCCGCCAGTTCTATCCGGAGGGCGGTTGATCATGCTGTGATTTCCCGGCGCTTGAGCACTCGAGGGATTCAAATTGATAATTTGAGCGAACTGGTTCGCGGGGTGAATTTCACCCTGGTCAAAGTTGGTAGGGGAGGAGAGTCGGAAGAAAAAGGTCAAACTCTTCTGACGGCGGTCGCCGTCGCCATGGTCCTCTACATCACGTTGTTGGTTTATGGTGTGGCAACCATGCGATCCGTTCTGGAAGAGAAAACCACGCGCATTGTTGAAATCCTCGCTTCCTCGGCACGTCCATTTCAATTGCTCGCGGGAAAGATTCTGGGCGTTGCCGGGGTAGGCTTCACGCAATACCTCATCTGGACACTCACCGGCGTACTTATATCAACTTACGGGGCAGCCGCCATGGCCGCTTTCAGGCCGGGCGCGTCCGTGCACCAGTCTCATATTCCACTTTCTCTTTTGATCTATGCCGTGCTGTTCTTCCTGGCTGGTTATTTTCTTTATGCGTCTCTCTACGCTGCCGTTGGGGCAATGGTTTCCAGCGATGAGGAGGCACAGCAAGTGCAACTGCCCGTCACCCTGGTCATCGTGGCCGCCTTCATTTTTTATCCCGCCGTGATGCGCGACCCGGCCTCACGGCTCTCGGTTGTCGTGTCGTTGATCCCTTTTCTGTCCCCCATTCTCATGACTTTTCGCATTGCGCTCCAGACTCCACCCTTCTGGCAAATCGCCCTCTCGCTGGCCCTCAGCATTGCTACGACCATTGGCGTGGTGTATGTCGCCGCCAAGATCTACCGGGTGGGCATCTTGATGTATGGCAAGAGACCGTCGCTGGTGGAATTGCTCCGGTGGCTGAAGTACACCTAGAATAGCCCGCGCCAAAAAAGGACGGACGTGCGGTTCGGACCGAGGCTGGCAGCGGTCGGTTGAAAAGTCAGTACTTCCGCAGCACCCCAACCACCTTCCCTTGAATCTTCACCTCTCGCGCCGAAACGATGATGGGGTCCATTTGCGCATTGGCGGGCTGCAAGCGGATTTTCCCATTGGGGACGCGGAAGAATCGCTTGAGTGTGGCGTCGGTACCCTCGATAAGAGCCACCACGATCTCTCCGTTCTCTGCCGTCTGCGTTCCTTCCACCAGGATGTAGTCTCCATTGCAAATGTGGTCATCAATCATCGAGTCGCCCTTTACCCGCAGGACGAAGAGGCTTCCTCGGCCAGCGGTGAAATCGCCGAAGGAGAAGGTCTCGGCATTGGGCACAGCTTCAACCGGCTGGCCGGCAGCGATTCGCCCCAGCAGGGGGAACTCCATGTTGCCTAAAACCGTGGCGGGTATTGGAATGGGGACTGCTCCAACCGGCTCAACTCCGGCTCTCGTCTCGAACGGCGCCTTCCTCCGCCCGAAGGGACGAACCGCTGTCTTGGCAAACGGCACAGAGCCCGGCACGGCAACAACCTCCACAGACCGGCTCTGGTTGTAGCTGCGGCGGATGAAACCCTTCTTTTCCAGGGTCTGCATGTGCTTGTGCACCGTCGCGAGTGACGACAGCCCCAAACCTCCGCCGATCTCCTCGAAACTCGGCGAGTACCCATTGCGATTGATGAAATCCACCAGGAAATCAAAGACCTGTTTCTGCCGACGCGTCAAAGCCATGTTCGCACCATTTCAGAAATAATTCCCCCCAGCTCCATTGGTCACGGGGGCAGCCATGGTTGGTATTATAGGCGAATGAAAAGCGAATAGCAAGTGAAAAATGCGCCGGCTCATTTTGACTCCCGCAGTCAAGAAAAGGCCCCGCAAGGCAGGATTCAGGAGTCAGGAGCCAGAAGACAGCAGGTGGCGCGTAGCGTCTGCCCCGGTGCACCAGAGTCTTGCGGGCTCGTGCCTCTCTGAGATCTGGAATCTGCAACCTCGAATCGCCTCCAGGTGGTGCGGTCGTCTGCCCCGCCGCGCCAGAGCCTTGCGGGCTAGTGCCTCTCTGAAATCTGGAATCTGCAATCTCGAATGCGCTCATCCTGTGCGCCGCGACTGGGTGGCTTGCACCGCCGCACCCGCCTTCAGCTACAATAGCGGAACGATGATTGATGTGGAGATTCGCGAGCTGATGGAAGGTGATGCGGCAGCCTATTGGAGTCTGCGGCTTGAGGCTCTCGAGCGGGAGCCGCAGTCGTTTGCCGAGTCCGCCGAGGAACACCGTGCAACCCCGATCGAGTTGGCCGCTGCGCGCTTGGGTCAGGCGGACGACGCCAGCTTTGTCCTGGGCGCATTCCTGGCCGGAGAACTCGTCGGCATGGCGGGTTTCTTCCGCGAAAAACATCTCAAGGCCCGCCACAAGGGCAGGATCTGGGGCGTCTACGTGAGGGTGAATCGCAGGCGGCAGGGCATCGGCCGAGCATTGTTCCGGGCGCTGTTGGAGAGGGTCAAGACCCTGCCCGGTTTAGAGCAGGTTATTCTAACCGTAACCGACCGCCAAGTCGCAGCGAAAACGCTCTATCGCTCGCTCGGCTTCGAAACCTTCGGAGTTGAACGCGCCGCGCTCAAGATCGGTGACCAATACTTTGACGAAGAGTACATGGTCTTACGGCTCAGGTGAAAGCGATTTCTCAGCGATGACCGCCGCCTGAGGCCGACCCGCCACCGCCGTGAGAGCCACCACCGATGCCGCCGCCCAAGCCCGACCCGCCACCACCGTGAGAGCCACCACCGATGCCGCCGCCCAAGCCCGACCCGCTACCCAGAGAGGCACCAGCCATGCGGCCGCCTCCACTCGCGGCCGCGCCACTCGTGGCGCCACCTCCCCAGAAGCCGCTGCCACCTGGCGCGTGGCCGCCCGCCGTTGCTCCTCCACTCCGAGACGCTACGGCCGAGCTGGAATCAGACCGAGGGGAAGAATGATGGAACCAATCCCAGGTATGACTTTGTGGGGCAGCCGTGGGTCCGACCTTTTGCGGAGTTCCTGACGACGGCTGAACAGCACGCAACCCCGAAGCCCCTGGAGCTGAAGGGAGTGGAAGGGTAGACAGTTCGTTCGACGCCTGAGCGGCCCCTGAGGGCAGGCGAGAGTTGTTTACATATCGCCCTGACGCCGGGTCGTAGACTATTCCGCCCGGTCCAGGTGCCGCATGCTGGGTGAAAAACCTAACCGCCGGCCTGCCCACGACGCCACTTGAGCCTGCGACCGCACCCGGTGCAGGGGTTGTCGGCTCCCTGTTTATAGTCTGTGAGGCTAAGGTTGCGCCGCGTGCACCTTTCAGAATCGGTTCAATCTTGGCGAAACCGGCGGGCTGGGGCACAATTCGGCCTGGAAGCATGGCTTGCCGGTCCGGCAAAATACCGGGCTGTTCCACCTTCTTGCCAGACGAAAAGTTCACTAGGAGGATGGTTCCAGGACCCACAGGACGGCCGCTCTGAAACCCAGTGGTGCTTACGGCAGTTCCGCAAGGGTGACCTTGTGGGCAGGGGTTAGTCTCACCTCCATGGTGATGGCCGGATCGCGGCATCCACCCAATCCATCCGGGGCCCGTATACCAGGTGACCAGTCCGGGTGACCAGGCGCCGAAACTCCCCGGGAACCACACCCAGCCCAGGCCTGGGACGAAGGTCCACCTGCCATAATGAAAGGGGAGCCAGCCCCAGGGATCCGCAGAAATCCACGTGTATCCAAAACCCGGATACCAGCACCAGCGGCCAAACGAATACGGGTACCATCCCGCATAGACATTCGGAGTCCACCCGTATCCGAAACCCGGCATGTAGGACCAATTCCCGTAATACGACAAATCAGACCAGCCATAAGAAGCGTCACTGGCGTTATTGGAATACGCTGTGGGCGCTGGGCCGTTTTGGGCGGCTTCCACTCGACTTTCTCGCGCCTGCACCCATTGATCCCAGTCGTCCTCGGTGATTCCTTCCGAGAGCTCTTCAGGCTGGTCAGTACCGGGACTCAATTCAAGGACCGAATTCTCGGCCAGCGTCCAGGAACCGAGAGAGCTCGCGACCTCCACCGAGCCGTGGAAGACCTCTACCCGTTCCTCTGAGGAATCCACATCAGCTCGGAACATCGCTTTCCCGCGCGCAGTAAGCGTTGCATTGGACGTGCGCACCTCGTACACGTCTTGTCCTTCGGGGGCCGCATGGAATGTCGCATAGCCCTGGGGCATCGTGAGGCAGTTGATCTTGCTTCCGTCGGAACCCAGGGCAAGTTGGGTGAATTCAAGCGTGGAAAGCTGGCCAAGCCGCACCGTCGACCCGTTCTCGAATTCAACTTCGGCAAAGCCGCCTTCCGCCGTCGAAAGTTTGAAGCCTTCCTGGATAGGGGTGTTGATCGGGGCTTCGGCCCAATCGGCAATGTCGGACCGCTGTACCGTGACATTGCCCTCGACAAAACTGAGGCGAACAATGCGGGCGTGAGAATAAGTCTGGCCCCAGGCTGCGGCAATCCCAAGAAAAACTGCCGCACCTAACCCCACCAAAACTCTTGCTGCCGGTTGTTTCATGGGTGTCATGGACCACCTCCCCAAAACCCCGAGAAAGGCCTAACAGGCCACCCTAACCTTACACCCGTCTAGACGAAGCGGATCGCCAATAGGTTGCCGGATGGCTGGAATTGCTGATTGACGATATTCGAAACTCGGAACTGGAAACTGGAAACTCGAAATTCGTAACTCGCCAAAGACGCTGCTGCAACACGGCGGACCCGAGTTTCGATTTTCGAGTTTCCTGCTAAGGGCTGGGTTGGATGCGTTCGATGATCTGCTGAGCGCGAAACTGCGCCAAGTGAAGAAAGTGCGAACCATGAGCAATCTTTTCGAGCGTCGGAAGGAGCATCACGGGGTCGGCCAAGCTCTTGTTGTTGAGTTCAATCTGGATTTGCAAAAGCTCCTGGGGGAGAGCCAACGGGTCATACTTCATCCCAAATTCAAGCGCCGCAATGTGCTCCTCAACCATGCCCACGCCTTCGAAGATGTCCACGAGCTCCCGTGCCATTCGGTCCTCAGTAAAATTGAAGACCACTCGGTTCACGTCCTCGCCCTGCTGGTAGGTGAAGGTCTTCTGGCCCAGGTTTGCCACCTTCTTGTGGCTGTCGAGGTTAACGGACTGGAAGTTGTGAAGTTGCCCGGCCAGCGCGAAGATTCGCTCCGTTGTGCCTACGGAAAGCTGAAAGGGGCGAGGGCTCTGTGCTTCGTCCAGTTTGTGGCCTTCGAAAGTCCCCGACCCTTTTGAGTCCACGGTAATCAGTAGATACTCGGGAGTGCTGCCCTTGAACGTCCTTGAATAAGTCAGCTTGGCCGGAACAGCGGCAGCTTGGGGAAAAATCGAGGCAGGGAAGCCGCCTGCCATGATGACAAGACCGCAGAAAGGGATGAGAACCCGGAATCTCCGAGGATGAATCACCATAGGCTCAACACGTGCAATGACGCATCTTCGTTCTTGCGGGTAAGAGAGGGCAACGGCTCGTCCACGAAGAGCTAAAACCCCGAGAGTCCGAAGCTGGAATTCCATGCCCGCGGCGGCCCACCCTGCCTTTTGCCCTGACCGCCATGCAAGGACGGGGGCCGGACGCAAGGCGGCGCTGGGGTGGTTTTCGGCGCCGCCGGGCGATTCCTTATTTCGCCTGGGTCAGGGCGTGAAGCTCCGCCTCCTCGATGTCGAAGTTCGCGAAGACGTGCTGGACGTCCTCGTGGTCTTCGAGCTCTTCGATGAGCCGGAGCATCTGATCCGCCTGTTTGCCGGTCAGCTTCACGTAAGACTGGGGGATCATGGAGACTTCCGCGGCAGCCGGCGTGATGTTGGCGGTCTTCAGGCGGTCAACCACCTGGTGCAATTGGGCAGGGGGTGAAAAGACTTCCCAGTTGCTGCCGTCCTCGGCCATGTCATCCGCGCCCGCCTCGGTCACCAATTCCAGCAGCGTCTCCTCGCTGGCCTTTCCCTTTTCCACCACAATGTAGCCTCGTTTGGTAAACATCCAGCCTACGGAACCGTGCTCCCCCAGGTTCCCGGCGTGCTTGGAGAAAATGTGACGGATTTCGGACAGGGTTCGGTTCTTGTTATCCGTCGTCACTTCCAGCAGCATCGCCACACCGCCCGGCCCGTAACCTTCGTAGACCACTTCCTCGTACGCGGCGCCGGGAAGTTCACCCGTCCCCTTCTGAATGGCGCGCTTGATGTTATCCGCCGGCATGTTCTCGGACTTGGCGGCCACGATGGCCGTTCGCAGGCGGGGATTGGCATCCGGGTCTCCACCAGCTATCCTCGCGGCGATGGTGATTTCCTTGATGATCTTTGTAAAGGCCTTTCCACGCTTCGCGTCTAAGGCCCCTTTTTTGTGTTTAATTGTCGCCCATTTAGAATGCCCCGACATAACATGACTTTCCTTTCGGTTCAATCAGTGCACGACCCCATAGAGAGTGATTCTATGGGGGTTGTCTTAACAAGGCACAGTAGCGGAGACATCGTATCACAATGCCGAATGGGAATCTATCGACTTCTGGTGATTTCCGGGGTCGCGGCAGAGCCGCTTTGGGATGTTACCATTCGAGGACTTTGACGCGACCCTGTGGTGATTTCCGGTCATATGTGAAATAATGCAAGTCCTACGGCGTTTCTCGTCTCCAGCACTCAATCCGCGCCGTGAATGACCCGCATCCTTTACTCGGAATCGGAGGGGAGTATGCGAATGACGATTGGCCGTAAGCTTTCCCGCTACGTCACCGTAATCGCCGTTCTGGCTTGTTCCATTTTTGTCCTTGCAGAACCCAAAGACAAAGAGAACAACTCTGAAGTCAAATTCACCTCGCGCACTGAACTGGTGCAGATCCCCACGCTGGTGACTGACAAGTCCGGCAATCACATCAGCGGACTAAAGAAGGAAGACTTCACGGTGCTGGAAAACGGCGCCGAGCAAAAGATTGCCACGTTCGAAGAAATCACCAGCGGCGCACACCGTTTGTCGCGTCCCAGGAATCCGAATGAGTTCAGCAATTCCCTGGCGGGCGGGCCGTCCGCCAATCGCATTACGCTTATCGTGCTCGACTTCATCAACACGCCCTTTCTGGATCAGACGGAGGCGCGCAAGGAATTGCTCAAGTATCTTACGCAATCGGTGGATCAGCGCGAGCCGATGGCCCTCTACACCCTCACCCGTAGCGGCATTCACGTGATCCATGACTTCACCACCGACCCTCGCGTCCTGGTAGCCGCACTGCATAAGGTGAAAGGCGACACGTTCCAGATGGTCGATAGCCAGGAAGATGTGGAAGCCATGACCGGAACTGCCAGCCCCGATGGCAGCGCGGGTGTCGACCCCAGCGCTGTGCAAAGCGAAGCCGGGAAAATCCAGACCATGATGGAAGACTCGGAACTGAATTTTCAATCGTTCGAGCAACGCCTTGCCATCACCTACACCTTGCAGGGAATGCAGCAGTTATCTCAGGCGTTGGCAGGATACCCTGGGCGCAAGTCGCTGATCTGGGCGGGCGGCGGATTCCCTTTCAGCGTGAGTGACAACACCATGCAGCTCGCGCCCGCCGGCCGCGATTCTCTCGTCGATGTACTGCCCATGTACGAGCACACCTGGCAACTGCTGAACGCCGCCCAGATTGCACTCTACCCACTGGATGTCAAAGGGCTGCAAGTGGTGACCATGCCTAGCGCCTCCGTGCGCAACCCGGGGAAAAATTTTGCGCGCAATATGAGCCGGAGACGGATGGATACCGAGTCGACCTTCCTGACCTTTGCGTCCATGACCGGGGGCCGCGCCTATTACAACTCCAACGATCTGGTGAAGGGCTTTCGCGATGCGGTTCGCGATTCTGCCGAATACTACATGCTTGGCTACTATCTTGATCGGTCGAATACCAAGTCTGGCTGGCGCAAGCTCGCGGTGAAAGTGAAGCGCGATCACGTGGAAGTGCGTGCGCGCAGCGGCTTCTTTGTGACGAATGCCACTATCGATCCCGACACCAGCCGTAACATTGACATTGCCTCGGCTTTGCAGTCGCCTTTGGATTACACATCGCTTGCGCTGGTGGCGCGGTGGGACAACATCGAACCCGGCAAGGTGCCGGGCAAGAAGCATGTAAATTATGAGATGCACCTGGCGGCAGATCCGGCGCTGATCAACGACGCCGACAATAACCATTTTGCGCTGGAATTCGTAGCGCTGGCGAAGACACCTGAAGGCAAACAGGTGGACCATCCCGTAGGCCAGAGATTTGATGCTCATCTGACCTCGGAGAAGGTGTCGTCGATACGCCAGCAAGGTGTTGCCCTCCGAGGCGCCCTGGATCTTGCTCCGGGGGAATACACAGTCCGTTTCGTTGTCCGTGACGACCTTAGCGGACGCGTCGGCTCGGTTGCCGCGCCCTTGAAGGTGGAATGAAGAAGAGTTGGTGCGTGGCTGTAGTTCGCCGGTGAACTTTACTTACATCTCATATTAGGACACTAGTGCTTAGTTGCAGAAGTTAGCGACCTTATTTGTCGGCGGATGGAGGGGCGGGGCTTCAGCCCCGCCGCAGGGCGCAGGCGGGATTTGGGGGCTTTAGCCCCTGAAGCGACGCGGCTTCAGGGCCTAAAGGCCCACTCAACTCTCCGCCCCGAGGCGGCGGGGCTAAAGCCCCGCCCTTCCGAGGGCCATGAATAATACCGGTTATTAATGCAACTAAGCACTAGTCCGGCCCAGTTATGCAGCGGCGCTATCGGCCGTCAGTAATTCCCCAGCGACCTGCCCGAGGGACCGACGGCAGGTGCATGGTTGCCTTCCCGAACGTGCGATTCGGGATGAAAAGAGGGACAAGAAACTAAATCCCCTGCCTTTGGACGGAAAGCCGTGGGATGGATGAACCTTGGAATTTCGCTGCAACTTATGGGACTTTGGGCGCATCGGATAATAACAGGGTGAAGTGTTGGCGGCAAACGTATCGCAGGGCAGCGCAGTTGGCGCGTCGATGAAGGTGCTGCTTCTCACCAAGTCAAGACAAAAAGGCACGATGAGGTGAGTTCTTTCCGAAGATGAGACGCAAAGGGGTAAAATTGCTGCGAGAGTTGATGGTCTGGGCAGCCGTGCTGGTCCAGGTTCATCTCTTCTTTGTTGGGGAACTTCACCATCACATCCTTGCTGATCCCCTTTCCGGAATCCAAGGGCAGGCGCGCGAAGGTGTCGGGTCAGCGAAAGCAACCCCAGATAATGACCCTCTGTGCGCAGCTTGCCAGATTGCTCGCCAGGGGTCTATTCACCCCGCGCTACAGAGCCTCGGCGTCCTGCACTTATCCGAGGAGCGAAGTAACCCCTCCTCACCGGCGCTTTACTTCTCCTCTATCTTTCAGATACCTCCTTCCGGACGAGACCCACCTCGCTCCTAAGCGACCTCACAGCTTTCTGCCGCTTTAAGCGGCCAAAATTCTTTCGCTTAGGAGAGACTTATGCACTTACTACCTCGCCGCCACAGTTCCCCTGAAAGTCTTGCCCCATCCCGCTTCACCTCAACAAATCTTCAGGAGCAAGGGGAGAGTTCTATGCATTCACTCAAGTTCGGACGGCCCTCGCAAGGGCCGGATTCTGGCAGTGGGTCTCGAAGGGTGTCCTACCTCAACGGCCGGGCGGGAAGGATCGCCGCCATCTTGTTTCTGCTGACGCTCGGAGTCGCACGCTTTGGGAGCGCACAGGGAAGTAATTCGGCGTCAATTTCAGGCACAGTCCTGGACCCCTCGGGCGCCGTGGTAGCCAACGCAACGGTCACCATCCAAAACCCGGTCAGCAGTTATGAGCGGTCAGCTACAACAGACGGTTCGGGTAGTTTCAGTTTCCCGAACGTACCGTTCAACCCGTACCATCTGGAGGTCACGGCTACCGGATTCGCTCCGTTTGTACGGGATGTCGAGGTCCGGTCCGCAGTACCTGTCAAGCTGAGGGTTGACCTGAAGATCAGCACCGCAGCAACCACCGTGACGGTCACGGGCGAGGCCGCGGACCTCATCGAGCAAACGCCGACCAACCACACCGATGTTGATCGCGACTTGTTCGACAAGCTTCCGCTTGAAAGTCAATCATCGTCCGTCAGCTCGCTCGTTACGCTTTCCACGCCGGGAATCTCGGCGGATTCCAACGGTCTCTTCCATGGCATGGGCGATCACGCGGAGAACTCGTTTTCGGTCGACGGACAGCCCATCACGGACCAGCAAAGCAAGGTTTTTTCCAATCAAATTCCCATGGACTCCATCCAGTCATTGGAGGTGGTCCCCGGCGCGCCGCCCGCCGAATTCGGGGACAAGACGAGCGTGCTGGTTAAAGTAACGACACGCTCCGGCCAGGGCGTCACGCCGCCTCATGGCGAAGTGACCGCGTCCTACGGCACTTTTGGCTCGTCCACGGGCGGCTTCCAACTTGGCTATGGCGGCCAGAATTGGGGGAATTTCATCGCCGTCAGCGGACTGGACACCTCGCGATTTCTAGACCCGCCGGAGTTTACCGTGATGCACGACAAGGGGAACGAAGAGAACCTGTTCGACCGCGTGGACTACAAGCCCGCGCAAGCCGACTCGCTCCAGCTAAACCTCGGCTACACGCGTTCCTGGTTTCAAAATCCCAATTCGTTCGACCAGCAACTTCACGTGGGTCTCACCAACCCTCTGACCGGTGGTCCCCTGGGCCCGACGGATGAGCGCTCACAAATCGGGACCATTAATGTGGCCCCAAGCTGGACGCGCCTGCTCAATGCGGACACCGCGTTTACGTTGGGCGGCTTTCTGCGGCGGGATCAGTATAACTATTACCCGAGCGCTGACCTTTTTGCGGATTTGGCTCCGGACCTCCAGTCCGAGACCATCGGTCAGGGCCGGACGCTCACCAACATGGGCCTTCGGTCGGACGTGACCTACGTGAAGGGCATCAACAACCTGAAAGCGGGCGTCACGTTTGAACACACACTGCTTACGGAGAATGACAACATCGGTATCGTCGATCCCACGCTCATCCCGTCGATCACGCCCTCCTGCTTGGATGCGAACGGCAACCCGCTGCCCGGCACTCCGTGCGCGATTCTCGCTCCCTACGACTTGACGCTCGGAGGAAGCCTTTTCTCTTTTCACGGGCACACGGACGTGAAGGAGGTCGCGCTCTACGTCGAGGATCAGATCACCAAGGGGGATTGGTCCTTTAACCTTGGACTTCGCGGGGATGCGTACAACGCCCTGGCGACCACCAAACAACTGGAACCGCGGCTCGGTATCGCCTACAACATTAAGCCGAGCACTACGGTGCTTCGCATCTCTTACGCCCGTTCCCTGGAGACTCCATTTAATGAGAATCTGGTCATCGCAAGCACCGGCTGTAACTACCCGTTCCTTGCCATCCTGATACCGCCGCCTGGCGTCACTTGCAACCTCGGACCGATCCATCCGGGCTTCCGCAATGAATTCCACGCCGGACTGCAACAAGCCTTCGGGCGGCACTTGGTGGTGGATGGCGAGTACGTTTGGAAGTACACCCACAACGGCTACGACTTCGGCACTGTGGGCGCCTCGCCCATCTACTTCCCCATCGAATGGACCCGCTCGAAGATTCCCGGATGGGACCTGCGCGCCACCGTGCCGAATTTTCACGGCTTCACCGCATTCGTGGTGATGTCCAGCGTGGCCGCGCGCTTCTTCGCGCCGCAAGTCGCCGGGGTACCCATCATCCCCCCGGTCAGCGGCGTCTTCCGCATTGACCACGACGAGCATCTGAACCAGACGACACACCTTGAGTACCAACCCTGGAAGCGCGGGCCCTGGTTCGCGTTTAACTGGAGATATGACAGCGGGCTTGTAGCCGGCGCGACGCCCTGCTATAACCCCTTTACTGCGACCTGCCAACCGACATCGACCATGCTGAATGGCCAACCCGCGGTGACTATGCTGAACACCATTACAAGCGCGTCTCTGACTGCTGATCAGGAGTTCGAGGCCGGGTTCACCTGCAACGGCGTAGGCGCAACCCCATTTCAAGCTCTGCCCAGCACGTGCCCGGCATCACAGTTCGGGTCTACGCTCATCAAGGTACCGGCGCCAGGGACGGAGAATGACGACCACAACCCGCAGCGAATCCAGCCGCGCAGCTTGTTTGACATGGCTGTGGGCGAAGACAACCTGTTGCACGGCGACCGCTACAAGTGGAGCCTGCGCTTCACGGTCGTCAACCTGGCCAACAAGGAAGCGCTCTACAACTTCCTTTCAACGTTCAGCGGCACGCACTATGTCACGCCGCGTACGTTTACCGCGGAGTTGGGGTTCCACTTCTAACATCACCACATCCTCATGCCGGCCCCGGCCCGGACAGAACTCCTGTCCGCCGGGGCCGTCAGTGGTCTCAAGTTCCGAAAGTCCTCGTTTTTTTGCGAAGAATCCCTGCGACCATCGCTTGGCCGAGGATGGCGGGAATTGGCGATTGGCGATTTGCAATTGGCGATTGTCGATTGCCGGGTGCTGATTGACGGCGGAGGATGTTGCAATACCAGTTTTTCAATCAGCAATCAGGCCGCCGCGGCGGGGCATTCACCAATCACCGATCACCAATCACCAATCGGCAATGAAAACCTGGTCTTCCGTTGCGGGCGAAGGCCGCGTTGTCTGGACTAACGCTAATAGCCCCGACCCCGGGCCCCCAGTCTCCTATCACTTATTCTTCCACACCGGTTTCCGTTTTTCGAGCAGTGCTCGCAGTCCCTCCTGCGAATCTTCGAGTTCAGACAATTGGTTGAGGTAGATGTCTTGGGCGTTCTTCAAAGCCTCGTTGAGGGGTCGCCAAGTCCCCTGGAAGATGACCTGCTTGAGAAGTTTCAGGACCGGCCCGCTGTGGTTGCAGATGCGTTTAGCTAGCGCGCCAACGGTTTCTTTGAGAGCCGTGCGCGGCACCACCTGGTTAACGAGGCCCATCGCAAGCGCCTGCTGCGCATTGATCGGGTCTCCGGTCAGGAGGAATTCCATGGCGCGCCTGGGGCCGATCACGCGCGGATAGATGACGGCGCCAAGGGGAGGGAACACTCCCAGCTTGATCTCCGGCTGGCGGAATTGCGCGCGTTCAGTGGCGATAACCAGGTCGCAAAAGGCGGCCAGTTCCGCTCCCGCGCCGGAAGCTACGCCATCGACGACGGCCAGCACCGGCGTCGAGGCCTCGTTCATGGTCCGAAAGACGTTGTGGAATGCATCCATCATCTGGAAAACCATCGGCGGGGCGTATCCCTCGGCCCCCACACCCATGGAGAAATAGCCTTCGCACTCCGGGGCGGAATCCAGAATGAGCAGCCGCACTTCGTTCCGGTTGAACAGGCTGTCGATCACTCCTGCCATCTCTTGCAGCATCTGGACGTTCATCACGTTCTGCTTGGGGCGGCAAAGGGTGAGGTGTGCCGCCGGTTCGGAATCGTCCCAGCGGATGAACTGGAGGTTCTTCTTCTTTTTTTTAATGTCTTTGGGCGTGGTGGCGTCGAGCGGTTCGCCCGGCATGATGTCCTCCTCCATCAACCGGCCCGCGGGCTAATGGTTCCCGCCTCGCCGCCGGCCGTCGTACCGAGGTTATTGCAACTTACTGCCGCACTTCCCGCAGTAATCAAACCCTTCCGGTATTCCTTTGGCGCCGCAGTTCTCGCACTTTTTTGTGGGCGCGCCCCAGACGGATTCGCTGGACCCTCCGGCGGCAGCGCGACTGCGGATAGATTTGTAATCTGCCGGCCGCTTGTCGATAAAAGCCTGGACGCCCTCGTAGGGCTCCCACGCGGTGGAGTGGACCGTCAACCAATCGCGTGCATGCCCGGCCGTCATTGCCCACGCGAGGTCCTTCCAGAAGCCCAGTTGTTGGCGAGCGTAGCGCGCGCACTCCGGCAGGTTCTGGACCAGCCTTGCCGCCAGCGCATTCACGGCGCGGTCCAGTTGCTTGTAGGGGACCACCTCGTTCACCAGGCCCCAACTCAGGGCCTGCTCGGCAGTGATCTCCTCGCCTTTCAGGAGCATTTCGCGCGCCCGCCGCTCGCCTACCACCAAGGGAAGCCACTGGGTTGTCCCCCACGCTTCCACCAGACCCACGCGCGTGCCGACCTGGATAAAACGCACGTGGTCGGCCGCGATGGCGAGGTCGGCGGCCAGATTCCAGTCGTTGCCCGCGCCTGCCACCACGCCGTTCAGGCGGGCCACGGTGGGCTTGCCGACGTGGCGGAAAAGCTCCAGGGCCTCCAGAAGCAAGCCTTGATACTTCCAGAAATTTCGCGGGCGGCGCAGGAATTGCTGCGCAAACTCCTTCGCGTCGCTGCCGGAACAGAAGGCCTTGTCGCCGGCCCCGGTCAAGACCACGACCGCCACGGAATCATCCCAGGAGGCGTCGCGAAAGGCTTCGACCATCTCCCGCAGGGTTTGCGCGGAAAAGGCGTTGTATACTTCCGGGCGGTTCAGAGTGACGCGAGCCACTCCGTCTTTCTTTTCGTAGAGGATCTCCTCAAAACGAAACCTGGAAGCGGGTTGTCGGGCGTATGGTTCGTTCAAGGTCTTCACTCCAGGGCGCAGAATGCGAGCAGCCCCCATTACCCTGCGATGCTATCACAACCGTTGGGTCTTATGTAGGGGCGGCTTGTGCCCGCCCACAACAGGCGTCTACCAGGGGCGCCCGTACGCGTTCCCCATCAACGACCAGGCAGGCCCGCTCTCAAACAGGGAGACTAGAGGTCCCCATTTGACGTATCATGGAGCTCAAAGGAGAGACCATGCTTCGCGCTAAGGATTTTCTGAGATTCCTGCCGCTTGTCCTACTGGCCGGCGTGACCATTGCCGCTGACCAGCCGCCTTATGATGAGAAGGCGGACGCACATCAGCAGATCACAACAGCGATCGCTGAAGCCTCGAAGGCCCACAAGAACCTCATCCTGGTTTTTGGCGCCAATTGGTGTGGGGATTGCCGCGCCCTGGACGCGCAGATGCACAAGGAGGACCTTGCCACTCTGATCGCGACGAATTACGAGGTCGTGAAAGTTGATGTGGGCCGGTTCGACAAGAACCAGGACATCGGCGAGAAGTATCACGTGCCCCTCAAGCACGGGATTCCTGCGCTGGCGGTGCTTGACCCCGATGGCAATCTCCTCTACGCCATGGACCAGGGCCAGTTCGCTGACGCCCGCCACATGAGCTACGAAAGCATCAAGGAATTCTTTGTGAAGTGGGAACCGAAAAGGTAGAAGAGGGTTTAATATCGCATTGCGTCGAGCCCAGGAGGCGTCTGCATCTTCACGGGCGCGAGACGCGCAAGCCGAGGTCACTGACCGCTCAGCCTCGGGTTTGGAAGCGGGTGGTGGCTTTGTGGCGGAGTGCCTGACGGGGAGCATTGTCACGCAGGCTGACGACTGGGGAATCTAACTCTGATGTGGACGGAATTTCCATTTTTCTGATTCATCTCGCTTTTTTGAAGTGTTCTGCGCCCGCGGCATCATATTCCCATGTGTGTTCAAGGGGTTAGAAGAGCGCTAAGGATATATGGAAAAGCGCATATGTGTATCATCTTGATACACTTTGCGGTTCGCGCGGGCTGGCGCAGAGAGCAGCTCTACGATCTGCGGAGGCACAGCGCGGAATCAGGGGAACTGGTCGAGGCTGAGGACGAATGCGCCATGGCTCGCAGTTGTCCGGGATGAAAACGCCCCCTAAGCGGGCATGATGCGTACCGCAAAGCTTCGCTCTGCGCCAGCCGGCGTACGTAAAGCCGCCTCTACATCAAATTGACCCACTACCGGCAGCCACAGGGACTTGACCTCATCCCATTTATAATCTAGACTGTCAGCTAGCTTGTTACAAGGAGGCCACACGCCCATGCGCAGCGTCGGACTATTCCAGGCCAAGAACGGACTTTCAGCGCTGGTTGAACAAGTGTCCAAGGGCGAGGAGATCATGATCACACGGCGAGGGCAGAATGTTGCGATGCTGGTGCCTGCGAGCCGGCGGTCCAGGCGCGCCCCGCGGGATGTGGTCGAGCGTATTCGGCAGACCAGGAAGGGCGCTCGCTTGCCCGCAGGCTACACTCTGAGGAGACTGATTGAGGAAGGGAGGCGGTTTTGACACGTTTCGTCCTCGATGCCTCGGTCGCCTTGTGCTGGTTCTTTGAGGGCCAGAAGACGGCATATACGGAAGCTGTTCTCGAGTGCTTGGCGAGGGGCGATGAGGCCCTCGTGCCCGTCGTTTGGCCCCTGGAAGTCGTCAACAGTCTGGTGGTAGCAGCGCGGCAGAAGACCATCACGGCTACGCAGTTGGAGACATTCGTCGCCGACCTCAAGGAGTTGCCAGTCGAAGTGGACCTCGAGGGCGTCGAGAGGACTTATTCGTCCATCCTACGGATCTCGCGCCAGCATCAGCTTTCATCTTACGATGCCGCTTACTTGGATCTGGCTCTCGTTGAAGGTCTGCCTCTCGCCACTTTGGACAAGAACTTGCGCGCCGCGGCAAAACACGCAGGGGTTGAGCTACTCAAGTTCGTGAACCCTTGATTAATTCGCCAGGCGAACCAGGCGCGGCTGCCACTTTTCATTGGCAGTCACGTGCCGGTCCAATACGCGCGCCAAATCGTGGTAGGGTCGAGCGCCTACAAGCTCTTCGACGACTTTCCCCTCGCGCAGCAGCAACAGAGTAGGGATCGAACGGATACCATACTGGCCGGCCACCTCGGGGAGTTCGTCAACATTGACCTTGGCGAAACTGATTTCGTCACCATAGGTCGCAGCGAGTCTCTCGAACGTCGGCGCCAGCAGGCGGCAGGGCGCGCACCATTCCGCCCAGAAATCTACCAAGACCGGCCTGGTGGTCGATTCCACATTCTGCCAGTCGCCCTGCTGAACATCCATAATGCTTCCCATTTTCGTCTCCTTGGTCCCTTTAGCAGGTTAGCGTGACATCCGTGCACCTGCCTGCCATGCTGTCATTCTGAGCGGAGGGAAGAATCTCGCTCTGGACTTTTCCGCCGACAACCAGCAGGGCGAGATGCTTCGCTGCGCTCAGCATGACAGTGAGCGGGCGTCTCGCGAACGTCGTAGCGTAGCCCCTTTGCTTTCAACGGGTCGATTGGGCCAGTCTCGCGCCGAACTCCTGACATCACGGATAGCCATCTTCGGCTATGCACGCTCAGAAGAAATTAGATGTAGTACGCAGCAAAGGGATTCGCGCCCCGGGGGACATTGGTCGACGGGGATAGCCGGCGTGGCATAATGAGTGCTCGAGGAATCGTAGGAGGTGCGATGACAGTGGATTCTACGCGCCAACTTGAAAAGCTCCAAAAACAGATCATCGCTTGTACCCAATGTCCCCGCCTTGTGCGCCATTGCCGAAAGGTAGCGAAGGAGAAGCGTCGAATGTACCGGGATTGGGAATACTGGGGAAAGCCGAATCCGAGCTTCGGCGATCCCAACGCGGAACTGCTGATCCTGGGCCTTGCGCCGGCCGCTCACGGCGGCAACCGCACGGGAAGGATGTTTACCGGCGACCGCTCGGGGGACTTTCTCTACCGCCGCCTTTACGAGGCCGGTTTGGCGAACCAGCCCACTTCCGTTTCCAGGGATGACGGTCTGGAGCTCCGGAACTGTTACATCACGGCTTCGCTACGGTGTGCGCCGCCCAAGAACAAGCCGCTGCCCCGTGAGGCGCGGAATTGCCAGCCATACCTCGAAGCGGAACTGCGGCTACTCACTCGAGTTCGCGCCGTCCTCGTCCTGGGTAGGATCGCGTTTGAGACTTATGTGCGGGTGGCGGCGTCGCAGCGCGAGGATTTTCCGCGCCGCTCGTCACTCAAATTCGCCCACGGCGCGAGTTTCTCGTTGCCGGGCGGCTTGCCGCGACTCTTCTGCTCCTACCATCCCAGCCAGCAGAATACCCAAACCGGACGCCTCACGGCGGAGATGTTTCAGAAGGTGCTTGGCGACATCCAAGAGTTCCTCGCGTCGGTCTGAGCGGCTGTAAACTGTCGACTGTCGACTATCGACTCTCAACTGCTCTTCTCAATCCATCAGCATTCCGCCGTTGACCTCGATGGTTTCGCCGATGATGTAACGGGCGGCGGGTGAGGCTAGAAACACGATGACGTCCGCGATTTCCTCTGCCGTACCCGCGCGACCCAAGGGAATTGATGCGATGAATCTCTGAAAGACTTCACCGGGGCTGTAACGCTCATGATAGGGCGTGGCGATCACACCCGGCGCGATACCGTTCACGCGGATGCCGTGCGGCGCAAGTTCCTTGGCAAGGCTCTTGGTGTACGTCAGGAGTGCTCCTTTGGCAGCGGAATAGGCGGCGGCGCCCGGACCCCCACCATTCCTCGCGGCGATGGAGGAAACGTTGATGATGCATCCGGTCTTCCGGGCCGCCATCTCCTCCCACACGGCTCTGACGCACAGGAACGCGCTCTTCAGGTTGAGCGCCATGATCTGGTCCCAGTATTCTTCGCTCATGTCGGCAAGCGTACGCCGCGCCAGCAAATCTCCGGCGTTATTCACCAGGATGTCGATTCGCCCCCACTCTTTGCGCACCGCTTCCACCATGGCGAGGACATCGGCGTTGCGGGTGACGTCCGCGCGGATGACCAGCGCCTCGCTCCCTGCGTTACGAATGGTTTCCGCCGCCTGTTCCGCCCCGACTTGATTCTTGCAATAGTTAACTCCGACGCGCGCGCCCTGCCGCGCCATGGCCTCTGCCGTCGCGCGGCCAATGCCGCTTGATGCGCCGGTAATGAGCGCCACTTGATCTTTGAAAAGCATGCCAGCCTCCGATTTTTTGGTTCTCAGTCGTCGTCGCGTAATAACCGTTCCATTCTCCAATCGAAACCCCCTCACCCCACAGCCCCTCTCCCCCAAGGGGGCTGAGCATGTCCCACATCTTTGGCTGGAGACGGCGGTCCGACCTCTGCCCTCTCATCCTCTCCCGAGGAGAAAGGGAGGGAATCGTGTCCTTGCCCTCTCCCGAGGGGAGAGGGTGCCCCGCTACCGGCGCTTTCACCAGCCGGAGCGGGACGGGTGAGGGGTCGCTGGGTCATCTTGGCGTCATCTGACCCATCCTCCCCTCGATAGCCTCCCGGACTCTGCGCACGAACTCCTCTGCATCTTCCAGCACCAACCCGTTCGGAATCCGCAGCAAGCTGATCCCGAGCGTTCTCAAATAATCCTCCTTCGTAGCGTCTTTCCGCATTTGGCTCGGCTGAGAATGAACACCGCCATCGAGCTCGATCGCCAGTCGATATTCAAAGCAGTAGAAATCGACAACCCAGTTTTCGATGCGGCATTGGCGGCGAAACTTCGCGTCCAGCCTTCGGCCGCGCAACACATACCATGCCGCTTTTTCGGCTTCGGTTTGGTTGCGCCGCAATTCGCGGACGCGTTGGGTTGGGATGCGCACGAGGAGAGTATAACAGCCTTGCGAAGACTTGGCCGGGCACAACAACTTTGCTTGGCTACGGAAGTAACCCCTCACCCGGCCCGCGTCCCGATGAAGTGCATCGGGAACGCGGTCCACCCTCTCCCCGTGGGAGAGGGCTGGGTTTCGACCCCGGCACCTTGCGCACTTCCCTGTGTTCATTATATATTTCAAGGCTTGCGCTTGTGCCTTCGGACTGGCGGGAGCAGGGTGATAAGTCGCGGTTCTGCGACGGCACTGGCCCCAGCAGTATTCCGGGGCGGCAGTAGTAAGGCAATTACCGTAGGGGCGGTTCGCGAACCGCCCCTACCCCTCCATGCGTCACGAGGGTCAGCAGTGGTAAGGCAATTACCTGGTGTGAGATTGCGGGCGGGTTGGGCCCTGCGAGGAAGGATCTCCTATGATCGAAGTTGAAAACCTGACGAAGCGCTACGGGCCGACTCTGGCCGTTTCTGATGTAACTTTCCAGGCCCAAAAGGGTGAAGTTCTCGGCTTTCTGGGCCCCAACGGAGCGGGAAAGACGACAACCATGCGTGTCATTACGGGCTATCTTCCGCCCAGCGAGGGCCGGGTGCGCGTGGCCGGATACGATGTGGTGGAAGAACCTTTGGAGGCCAAGCGGCGCACGGGCTATCTGCCGGAAGCGCCTCCCGTCTACCCGGATATGACCGTGACCGAGTACCTTGCCTTCGTGGGGCGGATTAAAGGTATATCGCGTCGCGAGCTAAAACCCCGCTTGGCGGAAATCTCGGAGAGGTGCGCAGTCACCGACGTGCTGAACCGCCAGATCGGCAAACTATCGAAAGGATACCGGCAGCGCGTCGGCTTGGCCCAGGCGCTGATCCACAACCCTGAGGTTCTGGTTCTCGACGAGCCGACGGCGGGCCTCGACCCCAAACAGATCATCGAAACGCGCCAGCTCATCAAGGGCTTGGCGGGTCGCCATACCGTCATCCTCAGCACACACATTCTTCCCGAGGCCGCCAAGACGTGCCAGCGCGTGGTGGTGATCAATGCTGGCAAGATCGTGGCGGTGGGAACTCCGGACGAGCTCACTCGCCGCCTGCAGGGATTTGAGACCATCCTGCTGACCGTCGAGGGTGCGGCGGCGGATGTCAAGGACAAGCTGCAGCGGGTCGAAGGCGTGAATCTGGTGGAACCGCGCGACACCTCCGACGGGCGGGTGACCTACGAGGTGCACGCGGAGAAAGGCAAGGACGTGCGCGCCGAGTTGGCACGCGCCGTTGTGGAATCCCACTGGAAGCTTTATGAACTCAAGACCAGCGGCCTGAGCTTGGAGGACATATTCCTGAAGCTTACGACGAAGGACTTGAGCGAAGAAAATTAGAAATCAGAAAGCAGAAATCAGAAAAGGATAACTGGACATGCGCAATATGTTGGCTGTTGCAGGCAAGGAGCTTCGAGCTTATTTCCACTCGCCGATTGCGTACCTGGTCATGACCGTCTATGCCCTGATCTGCGGCTATGTTTTCTACAGTTCAACGGCGTTCTTCATGGCTCGGACGTTCCAAATGGAGGCGATGGGGGGCATGGGGGCGCCGCCGATGAGCCTGAATGAGAACATCATTCGTCCCATCCTGGCTGGCGTCATGACGGTGGTGCTGCTTTTCCTGATCCCGCTCATTACCATGCGGCTCTATGCGGAGGAGAAGCGGTCCGGCACTATCGAATTGCTGCTTACTTCTCCGCTCACCGACATGGAGATCATCCTGGGGAAATTCCTCGGGGCGCTGGCCCTCTTCGCAGTACTCGAAGTGATCACTTTTGTTTATTTCGCGGTTCTGTTCATTTATGGCAACCCCAATGCCAAGCCGCTATTGGCAGGCGCTCTGGGGTTTCTCCTTTACGGAGCCGCCTTGCTGGCTCTGGGCATGTGGTTCTCAACCTTCACGAAGAATCAGATTATTGCCGGCGCCGTCGGGTTAGCGGCTTTCCTCCTGCTCTTTCTGCTCGACTGGGTCACGGCCTACTCGAGCGGCCCGGTTGGCCGGGTGATGGCTTTCTTGGCGCTGACCACGCATTTTGACAATTTTTCGAAGGGCGTTATCAACCTGGGCGATCTGGTCTATTACCTCTCCGTTGTGGCTTTCGGAATCTTCATGACGGCACGCTCGGTCGAAGCCCTGAAAGGGAGGCCGTAACCATGGCTTTCAAAGATCAACTCAAAGGACGCGGCGGACGGCGGGTTTTGGAAGGCGCGAATTTTGCCGTCTACACACTGGTCGTCATCGCCATCCTCAGCCTCGCCAACTGGTTTGTGAGCGGTCACGATCATAGTTGGGACCTAACGCCGAACAAGAAATACAGCCTGGCGCCTCAGACCGTGAAGCTGCTGAAGGGCCTGAACCAGGATGTGACCATTTACGTGTTCGACCGGGAACGCAGTTTCGGGCAACGGCGTGACCTGCTGAACATGTTCTCCTCCGCCACGCGGCGCCTCAACGTAAGGTACGTGGATGTCGACCGGCAGCCCTCGCTCGCCAAGCAATACGCCGTGCGCACCTATGGGACGATTGTGGTGGCTGCGGGTGACCGCCACTTCGAGGCCCAGAGCGACACGGAGGAAGCCCTCAGCAACGCTTTGATTCGCCTGTTCAAAGGACAGCGCACCGCGTGCTTCCTCGCGGGCCACGGGGAGCGGGACTTGGAGAACTCGGAGCGCATCGGCTACACGAAGGTCAAAAAGGAATTCGAGAACGAGAATTACCAGACGAAAGCAGTGACCCTGATGCAGAAGATGGAGATTCCCTCGGACTGTTCGATGGTGATTGTCGCCGGGCCTAAGACCGACTACCTTCCGCAGGAGGTCGATACCATCGGCAAGTACGTGGCGGGAGGGGGCAGGGGCATGTTCATGCTCGACCCGGGCGTGGACTTGCCGGAACTTTCGAAGCTTTTGGCGGGCTGGAATGTGACGGTTCGGAACGACCTTGTTATCGATGAGAATCCGGTCGCGCAGCTTTTCGGAACAGAGCCCACCATGCCGCTCATCCTCAAGTATGGCTCCAGTCCTATTGTGCAGCCCATTGCCCGCGAGGCCTCGCTGTTTCCTTTCACCCGGTCGTTCTCTGTGGGAAAGGAATACAAAGCGGGTGTGACCACAGATTCTTTCTGTGAGACTTCGGATGCAAGCTTTGGGGTGGCTGATTTCAATCCCAATATGCACCAGGTTTCATTCCGCGCGGGGAAGGACATCAAGGGTCCGCTTACGGTGGCGGTTTCGGGCACGCTGAGCGGGGAGGGCGAGAAGAAGGCGGAAGGCCGCTTTATCGCCCTGGGCACTTCCATTCTTCCCGCCAATGCCTTTCTGGGATTCCAGGCCAACCGCGACCTGTTCATGAACATGGTGAACTGGCTTTCGGCGGATGTGGATCTGATTTCCGTTCGGCCAAAGCCTCCGGAGTCCCAGCACCTGACGATGACCGCAGCGCAGATGAGCAAGGTCCTCTGGCTGGGCGTGATCGGATTGCCCCTCCTGATCATCGTGGCCGGCACTCTGGTTTGGTGGGAGCGCCGATGAGAAGGAAATACTTAAACACACTGATCGCGCTGGCGGCCCTTGCCGGGCTCTGGGGAATCTTTACCTATCTGGACAAGCGCGCCAGCCGCGAAACCTCGAAGGTTGAAGCCCCGAAAGAAGAGAAAATCTTCGCCCTGGACAGCAAGCACATAACCTCCATCACCTTTCGTCCCCGCGACGGCGAAGCCGTGACCTGCCAGCACGACGGGGGCACTTGGGCGATTGCTGAGCCCAGGAAGCTCTCGGCCGACCAGGGCACGCTTTCCACGGTTCTCAACAACTTTACGACAGCCACGGTGGACGAGGTCGTGGATCCGCACCCTTCAGACCTGAAGGAATTCGGGCTTAATCCTCCCGCCTATTCCCTGGAGGTCTCAACCGACTCTAAACCGCCCAAGTTCACCCTTCTGCTTGGCGATGACACGCCGACGAGCGGCGGGGTCTACGCGCAGGTGGCAGGTAATCCGCGCGTTGTCACTCTGGCGAGCTACTTGAAATCAAACCTCGAGAAGACCCTCTTCGACCTCCGCGACCGGCGCGCCCTGACGCTGGAGGCCGACCAACTTCGGAAGATTGAAGTGGATTCAAAGGGGAAGAAGTGGACGCTGGAGAAGAATCCTGAAGGGATCTGGGATCTCGTTTTGCCGCCCCCGGTGCGCGCTGAGCGCTTTGCCGTGGATGGCCTGATCAGCCAGTTGCGCGGCCTCACCATGCAATCCATCACGGCGGAGGAAAAGGAGAAGCAAGCTGCTTATGGATTGGGCTCGCCGGAGTTGCGGCTTCAGTTGACAGGTTCCGGCGGCACGCAGACGCTGGTGCTCGGCAAGAAGGATAAGGAGGGCGATCGTTACTTTGCCGTGAACTCCGCGCTCCAGCCGGTCTTCACGCTCAATTCGACTTTCCTGACCGAATTCCAGAAAGACCCCGCCGAGCTGCGCGCCAAGGATTTGTTCTCGTATTCGAACTTCGACGTGAAGCGCGTGGAAATCGACTCTCCCAAGGGCCACAGCGTCTTCGACCTGCAAAAAGACAATCAGTGGAAGCAGACTGGAGGAGGGTCAAAGACGACTCCTGCCGCGAAGATGGATACCTTGCTCACTCGACTCCGCGACCTTCGGGCGTCTACGTTTCCCAAGGGGTCTGACCTTGCAGCATTCGGGCTGACTAAACCCGCGTATCGGTTCAAGGTGCAGTTCGGCGAAAAGAACCAGAGTGAGACGCTGGAGATTTCGAAAATCGGGGAGCATGTTTACGCCCGGCTTGCGACGGACCCTTTGGCCTGCGAGATGTCGAAATCAGCCTTCGATGACGTGGAAAAAGCCCTGGGCGATCTGGGAGGGTAATCTTCGCCCCTCATGGCTAAGGATATCGGGATGGCAAATCTCTTCTACAAATCATCTTTCTACCGGACTGCAATCCTACTCTGGCTTTTTGTGACCCTCGCTGGACAGATGCTGGGCGTTCCTCTCATCATCTCCGCAGCCGCGGCCTCTTCGCCTTCCGGGGCAACAAGTGCTGCCAATGGTCTACAAGCAGATTCAGGCGTTCGCCCTGCGCGACCGAACGAGGGATCCCCCCCATCACTTTCGCCAAAACAGAAAAGTGACCTCCTGAAGGCCAACTTCGAAAAGATGAAGCGCGATGCGGGCGAGCTTGCTGACCTCGCAAAGGCCCTGCAGGACGAGCTCAACAAGTCCAACGAGAATATCCTGTCACTGGACATAGTCGACAAGGCAGAGAAGATAGAAAAGCTGGCAAAAAAGATTAAAGGGACCGCGCGGGGTTTTTAGGGAATAGGGAGTGGGGAACAGGGAATAGGGAACAGGGAATAGGGAACAGGGAATAGGGAACAGGCAACAGGCAACAGGGAACAGGCAACAGGGAACAGGGAACAGCCTTCAGTGAACCGGCTCCTTATTCCCTGTTCCCTATCCCCTGCTGTGCCATTCCCTGTTCCCTGTTACCTGTTCCCTTCATGGCGTTGTCACTTCTGAGGCGGCATCCGCCTCAGCGGCCGCGCCACCGCGAATCCGCATCCCGTAAAACGACCGGTACACGAAGAAATACGATACCAGGAAAAATGCCGCGGCCAATACGTGCGCCAGCCTGCTGCCGCTGGTTGCGGTCAGCTTGACCGCGAGCTCGACGGCCAGCAACCCGAAGAGCGTGGTGAACTTGATGATCGGGTTCAGAGCCACCGAACAAGTGTCTTTGAACGGGTCGCCCACCGTGTCGCCGACGATGGTTGCGTCGTGGAGTGGGGTGCCCTTCAGCTTCAGCTCGACTTCGACAATCTTCTTGGCGTTGTCCCACGCTGCGCCCGCGTCGGCCATGAAAATGGCCTGATAGAGCCCGAAGGTAGCTATCGAGATCAGGTAGCCGATGAAGAAGAACGGGTCGACGAAAGCGAAGGCCAGGGTGGCGAAGAACACCGCGATGAAGATGTTCAACATGCCTTTCTGGGCGTACTGCGTGCAGATGGCAACCACCTTTTTGCTGTCGGCGACCGACGCCTTTTCCGCGCTCTCCAACTTGATATGCGCTTTGATGAACTCCACCGCGCGGTACGCGCCGGTAGTCACCGCCTGGGCCGAAGCCCCGGTAAACCAATAAATGATGGCCCCCCCGGTGACCAAGCCCAGGACAAACGGCGCATTCAACAGCGAAAGCTTGTCCACGTTCGCCGTGAGGCCCAACGTGAGCGCCATGATAATCGAGAAGATCATGGTCGTGGCTCCGACCACCGCAGTGCCGATCAGCACCGGCTTGGCCGTGGCCTTGAACGTGTTGCCCGCGCCGTCAGCGGCTTCCAGCATGTCCTTGGCGTGCTCGAAGTTCACGTCCACATTGTAATCCCTCTTGATTTCCTGCACGACGCTCGGGTCCTGCTCGATGAGGGACAGTTCATAGATCGATTGGGCATTGTCGGTCACAGGGCCGTAGGAATCCACTGCAATTGTCACCGGGCCCATGCCCAGAAAGCCAAAGGCCACAAGACCAAAGGCAAATACCGGCGCCGCGAGCATGAAGTTTCCCAGCCCCTGGAGGCTAATCCAGGAACCGATAGCCATCAGCACCATGATCGTCAGCCCCAAGTAGTAGGCGGCGAAGTTACCGGCCACAAAGCCCGACAGGATGTCCAGCGACGCGCCGCCTTCCCTCGCCGA
The DNA here is from genome assembly GCA_002478145.1 of Acidobacteria bacterium UBA7540. The sequence goes on along the minus strand of DLMI01000129.1, from coordinate 161,559 downwards.
GGCCACCACCTCTTTGACGTGCCTCGACTCGGTGGAAGTGAACACTTTCACCAACTCCGGGATGAGGGCGCCGGCCAGCGTGCCGCAGGAGATGATCGTCGAGAGCTTCCACCACATCGAGGCATCGCCGCCCAGGCTGGGAATGATCAACGCCGAGGCCACGTAGGTCAGCCCGATCGAAACCAGGGAGGTAATCCAGACGAGCGAGGTCAGTGGCGTCTCGAAGTTAAACTTGTCCACATTCCCGTACCGGGCCTTGGCGATGGCGCCGTTAATGAAGTAGGCCGCGGCGGCAGCCACCAGCATGATGACGCGGATCACGAAGATCCACACCAGCAACTGCACCTGGATGACCGGGTCCTTGACGCCCAGCAGGATGAAGGTGATGAGCGCCACGCCTGTTACGCCGTAAGTCTCAAAGCCGTCGGCGGTCGGTCCCACCGAATCGCCTGCGTTGTCGCCCGTGCAGTCGGCGATCACGCCGGGGTTGCGCGC
>DLMI01000129.1:142351-160946 GCA_002478145.1 Acidobacteria bacterium UBA7540 | reverse complement strand
ATCTTGGTGAAGATGCCGCCGGCGATGCGCAGCGCGGCCGCTCCCAGTGACTCGCCGATGGCGAAGCCGATGAAGCACGGTCCCGCATAGTCTCCCGGAACGTAGAGCAGGATGATGAGCATCATCAGGAGTTCGACCGAGATCAGCATCATGCCAACACTCATTCCCGCCATGAGAGGGATCTGGTAGGCGGGAAACGGCTTGCCCCGAAGGCTGGCAAAGGCCGTGCGGGAATTGGCGAACGTGTTGACGCGCATGCCGAACCACGCGACCCCGTAACTGCCGCAAATCCCGACCACACTGAACGCCAGGATGACGACCACGCGCAGAGCTTCATATTTCAGCAGCACGCCGAAGTACAGCAGAATGACGACGGCGATGAAAGACCAGAGTAGCAGCAGGAACTTGCCCTGCTGGATGATGTAGGTTTTGCAAGTTTCCCAGATCAACTGGGACATCTCTCCCATCGCGCGGTGGACGGGCAGATTCTTCAAGCGGCTGTAGGTGACCAGGCCAAAGAGCAGTCCGAAGATGCAAAACAGAATGCCGATGGTCAGCAACCTGTGGCCGGTGACGCCGAGGAACTGGACCTGGGAAAGGTCCGGAAGCTTCAGATTGGCTTCGCCACTGGGAGCTGTCTCGGGGGGCCGCGCAAAAGCTCCGCCAGCCCCCACCAATGTCACAGCAACGCTAGCCACGAATGTCTTAGCCATTCGGCGGCGTTGGGACCAGGCATTTGCGACCCAAGCGCGCATGAGCCGTAGGAAGCCCTCGGCTCCTTTCTTGATGCTATTGGAAAAAACCTGCATCTCGGCAGTGCCCGTGTCTCGGCCCAGCACCTGCCGAGCGAAGAAAAATGCCACAAACAATGAAAGCAGACTGATACTCAGGATTGCGGGAAGGTACATCGAATTGCCTCCGACTGATTCTCCTTTTCTATTCACCCTCTGCGAGGGTGGGACCGGATTCTCCGACCGTATTTCTTCGGGAGAACTTCCTTAGGAGAGCCTAAAGTGCACTTGCAAAAGCCACTCATTTTATCATGCGCAGGAAAATGGTCAAGAAGAGCAGAAACTTCGTGTCAAGCCCAATTAGAAATACTGCTTGTCTCGTGAAACTCCGCGTTTCCAATAACACCCTTTCTTTTCAGTAACATTCCTGCATTTTGTGCGTAACTGTGTTTGTTTTCAATAACATTCCCGCTTGTCTCTCGATTGCCTAAACTCAATCCTTTGTTTTCAGTGACATTCCCGCATTGCTCGTTCATTTTTAAGTCTCTCACCTCTTCCGCGCTCTGCGAGGTCTGGGCCGAAATGTCGCTTGCGACCATCTCCTCTGTGTTCTCCATCCTCACACCATCATCCTGATCCTGGCTGGCAGGGGCGACCGGGAGGTCGGCAGCATCCTTCCGCAGCCTCAGCAGTATCCTCACTTTGCGGTCAATGGAGCGGTCCAGGGCGGCTTCCTGGCGCAGCATCATGCTCCACGTCTCCCCAGCCGGAGCAAGGCAGGCGTCCCGTTCTATCGCCGCCCTCTCCTCATTCGCCTTTTCCGCATATGCGAACTCTTCCCGCACGCTGGCGATTTCCTCCTCCAGCAAACGCAGCAGTTCCTGCCGCCCTGCCTCGCCCGGCGGCTCGTAGTCGATGCCCATTTTGCGTCGATATTGCTTCTCTTCCTCGTCGGCTTGTTGCGCCTCGAGGCACACGGGGTCACCGAAATGGTGCAGCAGCCTGAAGATCAGCGCCTGCCGCCAGCCCGTCGTACCGCTGTAAAGAGATTCCAATACGGCGTACTGGCGCACCCGGAAGGTGCGTTCCTTCACCTCCTCCCGTATGAGTTCAAGGAAAGAAAGCGTCCTTCTCAGCGTCACGCCTCGATCTGTAGACTCCGATAAGTGGACATCAAGCATGTCGTGCTGGGAAGCGTCGAAGGTGACGCGGGCCATCTCCTGCTGGCGGCGGTGTTGCCAGTCGTCGATCCCCTGCAAGGCGCGCCGCCTCAGGCCTGCTTGCGCCCGCTCGAGCCTTTCGCGACGGCAGTAGAGCCAGGTCAAGTCCTCGACCTGCTTCTCCCAGAGCGCGTCGCCGGGACCGAGGGCGCTCATGAGTTCCTGCTTCAAGTTTTCGAATTCTTGCGGGTCTTCGCCCAGCGCCTGCATGGCTAGGCGGCGATTTTCGTCGGTGACGTATGCGCCGTGCTTCAAGGCATTGAGCTTGATGTTCTGCTTGGCGGCGGGGCTGCGCGGTCCGGTGGAATGCTGGGCGTTCCGGCGCGCGGCGGCGAGCAACCCGGGCGTAAGTTGGGGTGATTTGCGTAAGGACATGGTTCCTCCTGGAACGGGATGTTAGCTTAACGAGGAAAGGACTTCCCCGCGGGTTGGACTTTTCACATGAGTAGGCTACCACAGGGGCGGGGCGTTGTCAAGAGACAATATGTTCACACGCGTAGCCCAGGACTTCTTCAATTGATTCATTGAATCGTTGATCCATTGACTCATTGAAGGGCGGCTGAAGGGCAAGAGCAATTATGAATTATGAATTGAGTCCCGGATTGTGAACGGAGGTTCCACGACATGAACATCTGGAGCCAGAAGAAGAAGCGGGATGAAAAATTGAATTACATGCACAACAATCCCGTGAAACGAGGCCTGGTCAAGCACCCGGGCGATCTGCCATTGTGGAGATGGGGGTCCTGCTTGTTGGATGGCCGTTCGATCTTGGGCGTGGACAAAATGCTGCGCGGTCCCTGCCATCCCGGGGGTCGCATACATCCCGACAAAACCCGTCGTGACGTATGCGCCACCCGCGGCGCCGCTCCCAGGCTGCCGGTGCATTCCAGCGCAATTGCCGAGAGGTTTTGCGAAACAGAGAGCCGCAGGGTTGCGGGCGGCGGTACTCAGATGTATATTACGGTAGCCTGATGAAACCGCAAATGCCGGTCAGGCTTTGGGAGGTTCTCGATGATCCCCGTGTATACCGCCAACAGCCTGCTCCAGTTCATCAAGCGCGTCGATGTAATTAGGAAAGCATGGGAAACGAAGAGAGACGGGGAACCTGATCTTTGGTATCGCGGATTGCAAAAGTCATCCTGGGCCCTTGTTCCAAAGCTGTACCGTCCTAGCGACACTGTCGAAGAGTTGCTGCAAATAGAGGACGAAGTGCGCGAGGAATTCGTGAGGCGCGCTCCAAGCCTGACCGCACATAAACCTGACAACGCCTGGGAGTGGTACTTTCTTATGCAGCATTACGGCGCGCCGACGCGCCTTCTGGACTGGACTGAAGACCGGCAGGTCGGCTTGTACTTCGCCGTGAAAGACAGCGAAGGTTTACACGACGCAGCAGTTTGGCTTGTTGACGCGTGGCGACTTAACAAGCGCGTGGTCGGCGAATATGAGGTGGTTCCGCCGGGATCGCCTGGGCTCTGCGTCGAAGACAGTGTGAGGTACAAACCGTGGCTGCCCGACCGTTTTGATGCCAAGAACCAGTTGAAAAAGAGGTTGCCCGTCGCGGTCTACCCAAACCAGTTTGACCGGCGCATTGCAGCGCAGCGATCTTGTTTTACGGTGCATGGGGTCCTGAACAGGGGATTAGACAAGCTGTTCGAGAAATCGAAGCGGTTGCTGGCCAAAATCGTAGTTCCCGGCTATGCGGCGGAGCGGATCAGGGAGGAACTGGAACATAACGGCGTAGATGGGGCCACCATCTACCCAGCCTTGGAAGGCCTGGGGGAATCTGTAGCGCGCTGGTTGCCTATGGATGAGGAAATACCTCACGAGGGACTATACACCCGGCTGAAGCCATCTCCAATAGACGGAGTCGGGGTGTTTGCGATCAAGAAGATCAAAGAGCGTACGCCGATTTTTTCCGGCGACTCGGACGAGATCCGTTGGGTGAATGCGGAGGATCTGCCGAAGGAGGCGTGCCTTCAGGAGTTCTATAAGAAATTTGCCATCGTCAAGAACGGGAGGGACGGACGCCCAAAGCGGTATGGGTGTCCCCGCAACTTCCATCGCCTGACTATGAGTTGGTATTTGAATGATCCCAGGGATGGCGAAAAGGCAAATGTGAGATGCGAAAACTATGATTTTTTCGCGGCCCGTGACATTGACCCGGGGGAAGAATTGACGGTAGACTCCACGACCTACAGTGACCACGCAAGCACTAAGCGCAAAGCGACAAAGAGCCTGTAGCCACGGTCAATCGCGGGAGGCGCATACATTCCCTTGTATGTATGCGCCCGATGGTAAAGGTAGTCGGCCCGCGGGTACAGGGCGGATTGCCAGGGGCGCCGACATAAAGAGTCCGCGGCGGCGGATCGGCGCCACCCGTGAAGGTCGCAGCTACTTCACGCTGTTGAATCGCTTCTCGATTTCGGCCCAGTTGACCACCTTCCACCAAGCGGTGATGTATTCGGCCCGGCGGTTCTGGTACTTGAGGTAGTAGGCATGCTCCCAAACGTCGAGACCCATGACGGGATACTTGCCTTCCATCACGGGGCTGTCCTGGTTGGCGGTCGAGTAGATGTCGAGCTTGCCCCCCTGAGCCGTCAGCCACGCCCAGCCTGAGCCGAAGCGCCCCAGAGCGGCGGCAGTGAATTTCTCTTGGAACTGGGTCAGGCTGCCGAAGGTGCTCTGGAGGGCCTCCGCCAGATGGCCGCTGGGTTGCCCGCCGGCTTGGGGCGCCATAATCTGCCAGAACATGGAGTGGTTAAGGTGGCCACCGCCATTATTGCGCACCGCCGTTCGGATGCTCTCCGGAACGAGGCTCAAGTTGTTGGCCAGCAGCTCCTCGACGGTCTTGCCGGCCAGGCCCGGCGCCGACTCCAGCGCCTTATTCAAATTGCTTACGTAAGTTCCATGGTGCTTGCCGTGGTGAATCTCCATGGTCATCTTATCGATATACGGTTCCAGCGCGTCAAAAGCGTAGGGCAGCGGTGGAAGTGTGAATGGCATAGAAGCTCCTTTGGCTGGTGCGATTGATGTTTCCCTTACTTACTTCCCAATGGATTTGATGCAGCCGCCTCTTGAAAGGCTCAACTTCTGTGGCGCGCATCGAGGGCAGTTGACAGTCGACAGTCGACAGTCAACCCGCCACGGCGGGCCGGCTGTGCTGTCAGCTATCCCGCCGCGGCGGGTAAGCTATCAGCTTTCTGCCTTCAACTGACCCAATCTCCGGCAAAGGGTAGTGGTGCAGTTTGCTGTAGTGGCTTTCAAGGGGGACCTCGAAGAGGTCCAATGTGATTAGCCGTGGGTGAAACCCACGGAAACGATGCGCCCCGACGATTTACCAACCCCGAAGGGGTTGAATTTGGTCCGGCGCCGAGCTGGTATAGAAGGGGTTCGACCCCTTCGGGGTCGATAGGCAGTTTTGTTGGAGGGTCCCTGTCCGTGGGTTTCACCCACGGCTAATCATATTGTTCCCCTGCGGGGAACTTTAGTCATCCATGGCAGGCCGGGACGGGTAGATCGTGCCACAAGAAAGCCAAACTGCACCACTACCCGGCAAAGCTTCAGGTTGACTACAATTCAAACGGTCGTCCATAATTGTATTTACCTTCATTCACGTCTTTTCTCACTTCAGGGGGGCTTTTTTCATGGCGGATGTTTATCGAAATTACATAGCTGGTCAGTGGGTTGAGTGCAAGACGAAGAAGACATTTCCCAACCTCAATCCTGCCAATACAAACGAGACTGTCGGCCTGTTTCAAGCTTCGGGCCCGGACGACATTCAAGAAGCGTGTGACGCCGCAGCGAAAGCGCAACCGGCCTGGGGTGCGCTTCCCGCTCCTTTACGGGGTGAATTCCTCTATAAGGCAGCCGAAATCATGGAAAGCCGTCTCCAGAGACTATCCGAGGAGATGACGCGGGAGGAAGGCAAGACGGTGCCCGAAGCCAAGGGAGAAGTGAAGCGGGCAATCAACATCCTGCGCTACTTTGGAGGCGAGGGGCCGCGCCAGTTCAGCTACCAGATTCCCTCCGAGCGGGAGAACGTTTTCTGTTACACCTTGCGCAAGCCACTGGGAGTCGTGGCCCTCATTACTCCCTGGAATTTCCCCAGCGCCATTCCGGCGTGGAAAATGGCGCCCGCACTGGTGGCGGGAAACACCGTGGTCATCAAGCCTGCTTCACTCGCGCCGCTCAGCGCCTATCGGATCGTTGAGGCGCTTCACGAAGCGGGCATTGCTGCCGGGGTTCTCAATTATGTGACGGGGAGCGGAGGCTCAGCCGGCAACGCGCTGGTGGAACACCCCGCCATCCGCGCCGTCTCCTTTACGGGTTCTTGCGAGGTGGGCAACGCGCTCTACGAGAAGGCGACGAAACGGAGGCTTCGCCTTCAGCTCGAAATGGGCGGCAAAAACCCCACCATTGTGCTCAAGGACGCGGACCTCGATTACGCCGCCGCCGTGCTGGTGAACGGTGCCTTCTTTTCCACCGGCCAGAAATGCACCGCCTGTAGCCGAGCCATCATTGAGAAATCCATTTACCAGCCTTTAGTCGAGAAGCTTACCGCCAAGACCAAAAAGTTGAAGGTTGGAAACGGCCTCGAGCCCGGCGTCGAGATGGGACCTGCGGTAGATGCGAACCAGCTCGAGACGGACTTGAAATACATCGAAATCGCCAAGCAAGAAGGGGCACAGTTGCTCTGCGGAGGGAATCGCCTTACGGGTGGAATTTACGATTTGGGCTATTATGTGGAGCCCACCATCTTCGCCGGCGTCAGGGCTGAAATGCGCATTGCGCAGGAGGAGGTTTTTGGCCCGGTCCTGGCACTGATGGTGGCGAATGATTTTGAGGACGCGCTGCGGCTCGCCAACTGCGGCCGCTTTGGCCTCTCAGCTTCCATTGTTTCGCGCGACCTCACGCATGTTCATCAATTCATCAATCGCATTGAAGCCGGCTTGATCACGGTAAACCTGCCTACCGCGGGCGTGGAATATCAGCTTCCCTTCGGTGGCACCAAGGAATCGAGCTTCGGCATGCGCGAGCAGGGGCCGGCCGCGCTGGATTTCTATACCGAGACGAGAACGGTTTATTTGAAGTACACGCAGTAGTCAGTCGTCAGTGGTCAGTTGTCAGTGGCTAGTGGTTAGTTGTTCCGCTCGACTGATGGCGGAAAACCCCCGACAACTGACCCGCCGCGGCGGGACGACGGACCACGGACAACTGGCAAATGACAACGGACAACGGACCACTGACGACGGACGATTTTTCCAATGTCAGCATTTCTGAAGTTGGAGTCTCTCATGAAGCAAACCCGACAATTCCTGGCTAAACTCAAGCTCCCAAGTGAAGACAACCACGCGCTCGAGCCCAGCGGCAAGCGATTCAAGGATGGAGGGGACTACCGCTTCGAGATCCCCAGTGTTGAGGGCCCGCGCGTTTTTCGCGAAGTGCTGGAGGCCGCGAAGGAACTCAAGGTGCCGATCCATCGCGTCAGCCAGGGAAGCGGCATCATGCTGCTGACCAAAGATGAAATTCGCGAGATGGCGCGCATGGGCGCCGGCGAGCGAATTGAGGTCTGCTTGTTTGTCGGCCCCCGGGCGCCTTTCGAGACCGGCGCCCAAACGGTATCCGCGGCAGGCAAGGTGATTGGTCTGCAACACCGTGGCGCGGACCAACTGGTTTACGCCCTCGCGGACGTCCGCAAGGCGTGCGACCTCGGCATTCGCAGCGTGTTGCCGGCGGATTTGGGCCTGATCTGGGTGCTCAAGGAGATGAAGGAGGCGGGTGAACTGCCCAAGAATTTGATCATCAAGAGTTCCGTCACGCTTCCCGCCGCCAATCCCGCCACGGCCAAGCTATTTGAGAATGCCGGCGTCTCGACCCTGAATATTCCCACCGACTTGACCCCTGCCCAGATCGGCTCCATCCGGCAAGCCGTGGATATTCCTATCGACCTCTACATCGAAGTGCCGGATAACTTCGGAGGTTTCGTCCGTTATTATGAAATGCCCCAAATCCTGCGGGTGGCCGCGCCCGTATATTTCAAGTTCGGTCTGCGCAACGCGCCGGATATTTACCCCTCCGGCAAGCATCTCGAGGATCTGGCCGCCAGAATGGGGCGTGAGCGCGTGCACCGGGCACGCATCGCGTTGGAATTGATCGAGGAATACGCGCCCCAGGCGAAGATGTCGCCGCTGGGCAGCAACGACCTGGGCATCCCGGAAGTGTAAAGCCTCAGGATTTTCGCGGCAGATACAGGTAGACGTAGACGCCGCCCACGATGGTGAGCAGCGCTCCCCACCAAACTGCGGGGTGCAAATTCGCAAGCACGGTGTCAGGCGGGTGAGAGAATTCGTAGATGCCCGTGGCCAGGATGAGCACCCCGTAAATCAGCAGAATCACCCCAACGAAGAACCAGACGGGAACCATGCGATGACCTTCGCTCATGGGAACATACCTCGATAAGCTGTCAGGTTTCAGATATTAGCTATCAGCTTTCAGCAAACCATTGCGGTCCGACGCCGCACAGACCTGAAATCCAATCCAAAATCTAAAATCCAAAATCACCAGTAGATCCACTGTAGAACCAGGAACAGAGCCGCTGAGACTGCGGCCCAGAAGATGGGGCGCTTCCAGATCGGCAGATGTCCCTCGCTGGGCAGTTCCGTACATCCGTAGACCAGGCCGGTCAACTCCTCGACGGGTTTCGGGCGCGTCAGCAAGCTGACGACAACGGTGACGGTCACACACACAATCCACGACCAAAGCGCCCGATACATGTTCTCGGCCATGGCTTTGGCATGGCTCGAGAGGGCGACGTAAGCCAGCATGTGGGGATTTGCCCTGACCAGAGCCCACATGCTGATGGAGGAGACGGTGCCGCAGAGAAGCCCCCAGAAACCACCGGCGGGGCTCGCCCGCTTCCACAACATACCGAGCACCACGGTACCGAAGAGCGGCGCGATGAAGAAACTGAAAAGTGCCTGTACATAGTCCATGATGCTGGCGAATTGCATCACCAGATAGGCCGTGCCAATGCTGATGAGCACGCCCAGGATGATGCACCAGCGACCCATCTTCACGTAGTGATTGTCGGAGGCATTCTTTCTGAGGAAACTCCGATAGAGGTCGTAGGTCCAGACCGTGGAGAAGGCGCTCACGTTACCGGCCATGCCGGACATAAAACCGGCGATGAGCGCGGTGATGCCCAGTCCCAGCAGCCCTGGGCCGCAGTAGCGGGCCAGCATCAGCGGCAGGACTTCGTTGTAAGTAGGCGCGCCGTTCCTGGCCGCTTCGGACGAGGCCGCAACGAGGTGGATCAGGTTCCCGGAGTGATCCGTTAGAACAGCCAAGCCCAGCAGTCCCGGCAAAATCACGATAAAGGGCACGGCCATTTTGAAGAACGAGCCGATGATGGGCGCAAACTTGGCGGCACGAATGTCCTTGGCGGCGATCACGCGCTGCACCACCAGAAAATCCGTGGTCCAGTAGCCGAAGGAAATTACAAAGCCGAGGCCGAAAACGATTCCTGCCCACTGGATGCCCATGGGATTGTCGGCGGCGCTGCCCAAGGTGCGCCAGAGGTGGGTGTAATCGCCTTGGGGGAAATTCTGGTGAATGCGCGCCACCAGGCCGGACCAGCCGCCGGTCTCAATCAAACCGAGAATCGGAATCAACAAGGCGCCCAACCAGATCAGGAAGAACTGAAGGACCTCGTTAAAGATGGCGGCGAACAACCCTCCCAGGGCCACATAGATCGCCACCGTGATTGACGAAACCCAGATGCTGAAGTGGATGTCCCAGCCCAGCACCACCTTCATGACCAGTGCCATGGCGTACATGTCGATGCCGGCCATAAAAAGGGTCATGAAGGTGAACATGGTGGCCGCCAGCGCCCGCGCGGATTCCCCGTAACGCAGTTGCAAGAAGCCGGGAACGGAGTGAGTCTTCGAGATGTAGTAGAAGGGCATCATGACGATGCCCAGGAAGAGCATGGCGGGAATTGCACCAATCCAATACCAGTGCGCCGCCAGGATGCCATACTGATATGTGGCCGCGGCCCACCCCATCAGCTCCAGCGCGCCGAGATTGGCGGACACGAAACTCAGCCCCGCTACCCAGGCGGTTATTTCCCGGCCGGCGAGGAAAAAGTCTTTGCCGCTCTTCGTATATCGCCGGAGATAGACGCCGATTCCCAGCACCATGGCGAAATAAATGGCGATGACGGCGATGTCCGGAGAATGCAGCGAAATGAGGCGGCTGGCGGTCTGCGGATCGGCGGCCAGCAGGGCAAGCGAGCAAAACGAGAAGGACAAGCTCATAAGCCTACCTCAATGGACAACGTTACGGCCCAAACACCATACGCAAAAACTTGGCAACGAGCAAGCTCAATCCTTTTTCGGTTGGCCGTAGGTCGTGTGATAGCGGTCCCACCACTTCTTGATTTCCAGGGGCGGCAAGGGTTTCGGCTTGCCGAGTAGCAACGCCAGATGGCACGTCTTGGCAACGTCTTCGACCATCACGGCGGCTTTAAGCGCAGCACGCGGCGTGGGCCCGAAGGCAAAAACGCCATGATGCGCCAGCAGCACGGCGGGGGCCTTCTTGCCCATGTGTTTCACGATCGCTTTGCCAATATGGTCGGCCCTGTTATCCACGTAAGGAAGGCAGGGTATCTCCTCGCCGAACTCATCCGCGATGGCCGTCAAATAGACGGGCAGGGGCTTTCCCAGCAGGGCAAAACTCGTCGCATAATTCGAGTGGGTGTGGATGACGCCGCCGATATGCGGGCAGTGCTTGTAGATGTAAAGGTGGTCGGGCAGGTCCACGGAGGGATTCCATGGGCCCTTCAGCTTCCGGCCCTCGAGGTCGGTGGCGACCATATCCTGCGGCTGCATCCGGTCGTAATCCATGCCGCTGGGCTTGATAATCACCACCCCGCGCTCCCGATCAATTCCACTCGCGTTTCCGCTGTGCATGGTTACGAGCCCCGCGCGATATACTCCCAGATTAGCCTTCCAGACTTCCTCACGCAGTTGTTTGATCGTTGACATAGGCAAAAGTTATCACTCGTCAGCAGTCTATCAGGTATCAGCTACCACCCAGGAGTCAGTCCGTCTCTTTCTTGCCGGCGGCCGGTGGCTGGCAATTGAGCGTTTAATGTGCCGCCTGCTCGCGGCGCAAAGCTTTGAGCCTCTTCATCACATCGTTGGCGCCGCGGCCGAAATAGTCGTGCAGAGTTTGGTACTCTTTGAAGAGCCGATTGTAGATTGCGTGGTTGTCGGCCTTCGGCCGGTAAGTCAGTTTCTGCACGTGGGCCATATGACCTGCAGCCTCAGCGATGGTATCGTAGCCGCCGCCCGAGTGCCCGGCAGCAACCGCGCCGTGCATGGCTGAGCCCAAGGCAGAACAAGTCTGAAGCCGTTCCGCGATCCTAATCTCTCGTCCGGTCACATCGGCATAAATTTGCATGAGCAGCTTATTCTTTTCCGGCAGGCCCCCGCAGGCCACAAGGGCTTTCACTTCCACGCCCTTCGATTCAAAGGCTTCGATGATCGTTCGCGTGCCAAAGGCGGTGGCTTCGATCAAGGCACGATAGATTTCTTCGGCCTTGGTGGCCAGGGTCATTCCGAGCAGCACACCGGTCAAGTCAACGTCCACCAGCACGGAGCGATTGCCATTCCACCAGTCGAGCGCCAGCAGCCCTGACTCCCCAGGTTTGAGGGCGGCGGCGCGCTTCTCGAGTGCGGTGGCGAAGGGGACTTTCAATTTGCGCGCTTCACGGTGGATATAATCCGGAACGCCGTGCTCGAAGAACCAGGCGAAGATATCGCCGACGGCGGATTGTCCGGCTTCGAAGCCCCACCAGCCTGGGACAATTCCATCTTCCACTGTCCCGCACATGCCCTCCACCATCTGGCGTTCCTTGCCGAGCACCATGTGGCAAATCGAAGTCCCCATGATCATCACGAGAGAACCGGGCTGGGTTACCGTGCAAGCGGGGACGGCTACGTGTGCATCAACATTGCCTATCGAGACTGGGGTGCCTTCCTTCAGCCCCGTCTTCCGAGCCCAGAATGCTGTCAGCCCCCCCGCCTTTTGGCCAAGCGGGTAGAAGTCTGTCCCCACCTTTGTCTCGATAACGTTCTCAAGACGCGGGTTTATGGTGCGGAAGAACTCCCGGGATGGGAATCCCTGGCCTTTGATCCACATGGCCTTGTAACCGGCCGTACACGTGTTCCTCTTCTCTTCACCCGTCAACTGCCAGACAATCCAGTCGGCGCCTTCGATGAACCGATCAGTGGCCTCGTAAATCTCGGCATCCTCGTTCAGCACCTGCAAGACTTTGGAGAAAAACCACTCGGAAGAATACTTGCCGCCATAAACTTGGATGAACTCTTCGTTCCGTTCCCGCCCCACTTCGTTGATCTGGTTCGCTTCCGGTTGCGCGGCATGGTGCTTCCAGAGCTTCACCCAGGCATGCGGGCGCTTGCGGTACTGCGAAAGAAAACAGAGTGGTGTGCCGTCGCTCTTGACGGGCAGGGGCGAAGACGCCGTGAAGTCCGTGCCGATTCCAATGACATCCTCGGCCTTGACCTGGGCGGCTTTCAGCGCCTTGGGAACTCCCTTTTCGGCCACGAAGAGGTAATCGCGCGGGTTCTGCAAAGCCCAATCAGGCTCCAGGCGCGGCCCGCCCGGCAGCCTCTCGTCAATCACCCCATCGGGGTACGGGATTACCGCAGAGGCGATCTCTTCCCCATTGCGCGCGCGGATCACCACCACGCGGCCCGATTCAGTACCGTAGTCGATTCCCAAAACGAATTTTTCCTTTGACATAGAGGGCTCACTTTGAAATCGGATTCGGTCGAGTCACCGGACAGGCTGACGCTGCTCATTCGGCGAGGGCGGCCCAAGCGCCTATCCACAGTGGGTCTCGACAGGAAGACCCACAAAATGCAAGCGCTTACCCTACGGGATTCTCCGCCATCTGTCAAGCCCCGAAGGCAGCCCCTAAAGTGGATTTCCGAAGCCTGCAGCGCAGAGGTTCCCTTTTCAGAAAATCGACGGCCCTTTTGCTGAAAACGAGAGGACGAAAAAGCAGCAGGTAGAGACTTTCGCGGCCATCGGGGCCGTCGCCGATGGGGGATGGCGAGATTCGCGACGCGGTATTCGCAGCGCGGACGCCGCGTTCGCGTCTGCGGCTCGTGTTGCCCTGAACTCGGGCACATGGGCGCTTTCGGGTCGTACCGATTGTAGGGCCGGGGCTTGCCCCGGCCGAGGCCAATCCCGCATGGCGGGATTGGCCCTACGAAGGGATGCAATCCCAGCGGGCAGGGTCCGCAGCGAATGTGTGTCAATGGCCAGCCCGCAACGGTGCCGCTCACGCGTAACCGCTAGACCTCCAAAACAATTGGGCCCTTGACAGCTAAGGAACACTGGAGGTATCTTTAGACGTACTTCTGGAGGTTACGTTTATGGCCAAGGTTCCCGCGATCATCCCGATTACCGACCTTCGACAGGACGCTGCCGCCGCCTTGAAGCGCGTCAAGTCATCGAGGCAACCTGTCGTAATTACGCAACGGGGAAGGGCCGCGGCGGTTCTTGTGAGCATGGAAGCCTACGAACGCAGTGAACACGAGCGGCAACTTCTGCATCTCCTGGCACGCGGCGAACAAGAAATCAGGGCTGGGAGGGGATTCGATCTGGATGAGGTCCTAGCTGGGGCAGACGCACTTCTTGCCGGTGGCCCAAAGTGAAAGTCCGGTTCACACCCTCCGGACGAATCCAGTTTCTCCAGGCGGTGTCCTATATTCTGCAGCACAATCCGCAGGCAGCCATCAAGTTCCGGAAGAGAGCTGAGCGCGCACTCCGACGCCTCACGCGATATCCGGAGTCCGGTCGGCTCATTCCAGAGTTTCCGGATCTTCCCTTTCGCGAGGTGATTGTTCCGCCCTATCGTTTTTTCTACCGTCGTGAGGACAGGACCATCTGGGTGGTTGCATGCTGGCATGGAGCACAGCTCCCGGCGGAACCGATGGAGGAAAAGGACACCTGAGAACGAACTATCTATTGTACTTGGGCGTGATACCTCTTAGCCGTTTCCAGACTGCATCGCAGCGGGCCAGGAGAGATTCATCGAGTTTGCCGCCTTGGCAGGCTTTCAGGTTTTCATCGAGCTGTTCGATTCGCGAGGCGCCCAGGATGATGGAGTCCACCTGCGCTTGGCTGAACAGCCATTGAAACGCGAGTTCCACCAGGGTTTTCCCGGCGGCGCGCGCGATGCCCGCCAGTTCTTCCAGGGCGGCAAAGTAGTCGTCGTGCCAGTAGCGGTCGAGATACATCTTGTTTCCATCAAAGCGTGTTCCCACCATCGGCCCGCGCTGCTTCGAGTGCTTGCCCGTGAGCAGCCCCCCGGCCAGCGGATTGTACGGCACCACGGCGACGTTGAACCGCTTGCAGAATGCCAGGTACTCCTCTTCAATGGCACGCGTCAGGACGTTGTACATCGGCTGCGAGACGCAGGGCGGCCTGAACCCATTCTTCTTCGCGATCCAGTGGATTTCGCAAACCTGCCAGGCGGCGTAGTTCGACACCGCCGGATAGCGCACTTTTCCCGCGCGGACCACCTCATCCAGGGCGGCGAGCGTTTCTTCAATCGGCACCGTGTAATCCGGCAGGTGGAGGTAGTAGAGGTCCACATAATCGGTTTGCAGCCGCTCGAGACTTGCCTCCAGAGCTTTGTGAAGGGCGGCGCGTGAAAGTCCGCTCTCATCGGGGCCGTCGCCCATTTTGCCACACACCTTGGTTGCCAGGATCACCTTCTGGCGTTTGCCAGCCAAGGCCTTTGCAAGGATGGTTTCGGCTGCGCCTTTGTTGTAGACGTTTGCGGTATCGAAGAAGTTTATTCCTGCATCGATGCACAGGTCGACGATTCTCGCGGCAGCGGCCTCGTCAGTTTGCGACCCGAAGGTCATGGTGCCGAAGCAGAGCCGCGAAACCTTTAAATCTGTGGTGGAAAGAATTCGGTATTCCATATCGCCCTCACAAGTTACGATTGTTGTTCAGGACCGCGTGAGCGAAGAAATCAGAAGACAGATGTCAGGAGCCAGAAGGTACGTGGCAGATGGGGACAATCCAAAATCCAAAATCTAAAATCTGAAATCTAAAATCTAAAATCCAAAATTGCCCCGGCCCCCTGCCCCGTTTCTTCAACTGACCCGTCGCGGCGGGACGACTGACAACTGAAAACTGAAAACTGATGACTGATGACTTCCCTCCGCACCCGCCGATTATACTAGAATGGACTACTATGGTTGAACCGGCGCTCCTCAAGCTCGCACAGGATCTGGAGTGGCTGGGATGCGAACTCGAATACCTCGGCCACAAGCACGCCATGGAGGGCTTTCCGGGATCGGGGCCCGCCTGGGACTTGTTTCGCGAGAAACAACGTGGCGTCCTGGCCACCGCCGACAAAATCGAGCGGGAGCTGAAGAACTTCGTACGGTTCAATCCCACCCGTCTGGTCGGAGTCGAATATCCGATTACCGAAACGCTCGATTCTATCACCGAGCTCCTCGGGACCACCGAGACCATCAAGCAGGCGGCGGGCTTTGCGGTGCACGAACTTCCGCCCCTTGTCCGCAGCTTCTCCAAGATGGTGGATGGCTACCTCCGGGCAGTCGGAGACACGAGGGGCTAATGACTCACGAGTGCCCTCATCGAAGCTCAAGAGCAAACTTAAGACGAGACGATCAACGCGAGAGGCCGGGAGTGGCAACACTCGTTCTTGCGAGACTCCTCCAGCAGCGTTCAGGGGAATGAGTTGGATGCGGGGCGCGCTGAGAATCACCGCAGCCAATCTGTCTTTGACAACTGTGGCTGCAATCAGGACAGCAAGAATTTGTTTGTTATCGATGCTTGTTGTCTTGTATCCTCACCCGGTTAGAATATCGCACTCCTCATGCTGGCCCAGGTTTTTGTCGTTCCCGTGCTTTGTCGTGCGCCAGTGAAGAGACATGGGATTTGAGCTCTGAGGCGGACCTGGGTGCGAGAAGCAAACCCTGTGCATGAAGCCGAGGTCACAACCATGAATCGACGTCAATTCGGTCGTACTCTTGCCGGAACGGCTTTGGCTGCGCCTGCCCTGGCGGGCTTGCCGGTCCACTCAGAATCTGCGCTGGCGGAAGGAGAAGTCTCTGGAGCAGCGTTCAAAATCTCCGTGATGCTATGGACGGTATTTCAAAAGCTGCCGTTTGAAGACCGCCTTGAAAAGGTGGCGGAGGCCGGCTACCACGCTGTGGAATTGGTAGGTAGGGAGTATAAGAACTGGTCGGATGAGGACTTCCGCAGAGCCAACCGCAAGCGACGTGAACTCGGAATCACCTTTGACGTAACGGCCGGGCTCGCGCATGGCATAGCAGACCCGGACGCGCGGGAAGCATTTCTCTCCGACCTGCGCCAGGCGCTTCCGGCTATGGAGAAGATCGAATGTCCCGCCATCATTGTCCTGTCGGGCAACGTGGTGCCGGGGAAGTCGCATAACGACCAGCACCAGAGCTGCATTGAAGGCTTGAAGCGAGCGGCGGAAATTGCGGAGAAGAAGGATCTCACAATTCTGCTCGAGAATATCGACCTTGAAGAGAATCCGCGCTATTACCTTTGGTCAGTGGCAGAAGGGTTCGAAATCATCACCAGTGTGGGCCACCCACGGGTAAAATTCCTCTACGACTTTTTCCACGAGCAGATTTCCGAAGGCAACCTGATTGAAAAGTTGGAAAAGAATATCGAGAAGGTGGGGTTGATGCACGTGGCCGATGTTCCCGGGCGGCACGAGCCTGGGACGGGCGAAATCAACTACACCAACATTTATAAGAAGCTTGCCGCCCTGAAGTACGACCGCTACGTGGCCATGGAGTTCTTTCCCACAGGTGACCCTGTCGCAAGCCTCCGGCGCGCCCGTGAGGATGCGCTCAATGCAGCGCGGCTCTAGTGATCGGGAGATCTGGCGATCGGGTGATCGGACGAACAAAGAACAACGTAACCCGAATTCACTTCCTATTCACCCGATCTCCCGATCAACGGTTCACCCGATGACTCGAGGTTTGCCTTGGCCTGCGGGGGACCTGCAGGCTTTCAAAATCGAAAATTTGAAATCCAAAATCTAAAATCCAAAATTTACTCGTTCCACCCTTCGTGTTCCTGCCAATCCAGGATGCGAACGTGTTCTTCCTGGCGAGGGAGCTCAGAAAAGGTTTTCTTCATCCCTTCGGCCAGGTTCCCGTCCTGCGACTGGTAAACCCAGCTCATCTCCTGCTTGAGCGCCGCGGCCTCGCCGCTCAGGTAAACCACAACTCCATCGTACTTGTAAGGGGCAGGCTTGAAACCGCCGGCGCCGTATACTCGATCGCCCCAAATGATAGTCTGCGGATCGATCCTCTGCTCGCGGAGCAATTCCTGGCAGGCCTTGATGACGAACCAATTGGTGGTGCGGTGATCCACGTGTCGCTCGTCAGGATGGGGCAGAGCGATCAGAGCCGGATGGAAGTCGGAAATGATCTGTTCGATTGTGCCGATCACGGAGTCACGCGCATACGGCAAATTGGGCTTCAGCACTTGCTCATAAGGCGCGTGATCGCACGCCAGGTACACGGACGTAAACGGATTCGAGGGTTTGACGTGTTGTGACCAGATGGCTCCTGAGCCGCCATCCGGCAGGCCAATGTAATCCGCCTTGTCGCGGGTGAGGCCGATGTGTTCCAAAGCTTCGCGGCTTTCCTCCATGCGGACCATCCCGAACTCGCGCGCCTCGTTCGGCCCACAAGGCTTGTCGTAGTAGCGCTCGCAGGCCCCGACGTCACCACCGGTGAGGATCACGACCCGCACCGGAATGCCCGCCTCGACAGCGGCGCGGATCAAGCCCGCATAGGAGTACTCGTCGTCTTCGTGCGGGCAAAACACCAGCACAGAGGCCGGTAACCTATTGACGGCGATCTCCGTTCCGGCCTCGCCCAGCAGTCTCCCACCCGCGCCGAGTAACTCCAGCCTTATGCGATAAGTGCCGGGCGCCTGATGGGCAGGGATCGCCCAGGCGTCCACCGCCACTGCCTGCCTTTGTGCAGCGCCAAGATTGATCCCAGAGAGGAGCGTTGCCTTCTGGAGGGCTTTCCCGGCGGTGTCCAGGATGGTTGCCCGAAGTTCCGTATCTCTCCAAGTTTCGCTCCCCGAATTCCTTAGCGTGCCGAGGACTCTGGCCCGGTCTCCCGCACGGTAGAGCGTTCGCGAGTGATCCAGCGTGATAACGGGAGAGACCTGTCCTGGCGCGTAAAAGCTGCGATATTGAACGAAGTCGATATCCGAGTCATAGGGGTGCATGTAATTCCTGCTGTAAGGTATGGGGAGCTCGCGTTCCGGGGGCCTCACAATGGCGGGCGTAGTGAATTGCACATCGTAAAGAATCGTGTGCTCAGCATTCCACACGGCCACCGTGTAGGTATCCACTTCCGGTGGCGGGGTTTTCTCGTGGCGCTCGGGACTGCCGATGCCCATGACCTCTTTTTGCTTCCCTTGGAGAGGAGAGGCAATCCCCGCGCGCATCATGGGGATTGTTGCTGTCCCTCGAGCCGCCAAGGTCAAGTGGTCCCGCAAGACTTTCAG
>DLMI01000129.1:125774-142230 GCA_002478145.1 Acidobacteria bacterium UBA7540 | reverse complement strand
GGCGTTCGAGAACTCGACGCGCAGGTTCTTGAGCTCAGCGTCGGTCAGGTTTTCCAACGTGACCTCGCATTGAATAGGTTCGCCCAGGTTGTAAAAGGTCTTGTCCAAGGCCAGGTGAGAGATTTGGACCAGCTTCTTGTACGCCGCGAAGCCGCGCAAAGCCTTGATGGCGACGGTGCGATGGGCCGTGCGGTCTTGCACTCGGACGGCGACCGTGTAAAGTCCAGTGGGGGCTTCAGCGGGAATAGGCCAGCCGACTTCGTACTGAGCTTCCCTCTGCCGGGGCTCTGCGACTCGATCCATTTGAACGCTGGTTGTGGAGGTGGTGCCGGCATACTGAATCTCCGCAAACACGGCGTAACGGCGCGCGTCACCCGCTATGCCTTTCACCGTGGCGCGGATCGTGGCTACGGACCCAACGTTGTAACCGCTATCAGCAGGCGCGCCCTCGATGGAGATCTCATCACCGAGCGCTGCGCGGCAGGTCGAAAGAAATGTTGCAATCAACACCAGCAAGAAGAGGTTTCGTGAGAGCATAGTTTATCGAGCCTCCACATGGATTTCGTTCATTATTCTAGTCAGGACGTCATTTTTGGTAAAAGGAGAACTTTGTCCTCGTTGCTTCACCTTGGGGTTGCGAGGAAGCCATCGGTTGTCAGCCATCAGCTTTCAGCTACAACGCTGGGTAGTGACTCAGTTTGATTTTGCGGGACTTTGGGCTAAGGAGCAATCAACCTGCTAAGGCTGGCATAGTCATGGAAGCGTGTCAAACGGCTGTATTGCTCAGGGGATAGGCCCTGGGCCCTCTGGGTGAATGAAGGGAAACGCAGGTCTTCAATTTGCCGTTTCGGAACGGGTCTCCGGACCAGAACGGCGCGGCTTGCCGTGACCCCTTCGACCACGGGGCTTCCTGACCCGGTCCAGAATGATGATCCGCTGACAATCCTGACACATGAGGTGTTGACCGCTCGGCGATTTGTTAACCCGCGACGACCCGCAATTTGGACATGTTTGAGATGCCATAACAGAAATTCAATGTAGCACATCTGCGGCGGTGTGAATAGGTATTATAGAAGGAACTTGTTTTCGGATCGAGTTAATACACAGGCTTATATGAACTTATAGAAAGTTACTCTCCATCTCACTCAAAGCCTTGGCAAACTCACTCATGAATTGAATTTGCAGGCGCTGACGGCCCAGGAATTGCCCACCAGCTTTTCCCTGCTGCGGTGAGCCTCGGCCTATTCGGGACCTGAGTCCTAGCCAAACGGATTTGAAATTCTCCGCCCGTCTGACGCAGTCAAGGGTCGAGAGTCGAAAGGCGAAAAGGGCGATACCGCAAAAGTGTGTGTGACAACCTGCACAGAGTTCGGCAGTGAGAATCTAATCAAAGCGCCGGATTGGGGAACTTTCGCAGGGGACTGTCGTCATCACCAGGGTCGCGGCCGCGGAGGAAGTCGAAGTCGCAACCCTCGTGCGCCTGGAGAATGTGCTCGAGGTACATTTTCCCGTATCCCCGCGAATAGTGTGGGGCCGGCGGCGTCCATTGAGCCAAGCGCGCTTTGATTTCCGCATCCGGCACCAATAGTTCCAGTCTCTTTCCGCTCACATCCAACTCGATCTCGTCACCGTTCTTGACGATTGCCAGCGCGCCTCCGATGGCTGTCTCGGGCGAGATGTGGACGACGATGGTCCCAAAGCTGGTGCCGCTGATGCGCGCATCGCTCAGCCGCACCATGTCCTTCACCCCGGCCTTGAGCAGCTTGGCGGGAATCGGCAAGTGGCCCCATTCGGGCATGCCCGGCGCTCCCTTCGGCCCGGCATTCTTCAGGACCAAGACCGAGTTCTCATCCGCACTCAGGCGCGGGTCGTCAATTCGCGCTAACAAATCCCGGTTGTTTTCAAACACTACGGCCTTCCCCTTGTGCTTGTGCAAATGAGGCGAAGAGGCGGATTGCTTGATAACGGCGCCGCACGGGGCGAGGTTTCCGCCCAGCACTACGAGGCCTCCCTCCGGGTAGAGCGGCTGGCCGAGTGGCTTGATGACTTCCCGATTGAAACAAGCGAATCGGGAAATGTTCTCACCCAGTGTCTTGCCGGTAGCCGTGATCGCCTCCAGGTGAAGCCGTGAAGCGATCTCCTTCATCACTGCTGGCACCCCTCCGGCGTAACTGAAATCCTCCATCAGGAATTTGCCCGAAGGCTTCACATTAGCAATGACAGGTGTTGTCTGGGAGATCTCCTCAAACTTCGAAAGCGGCAGATCGATGCCCAGACGCCCTGCGATGGCCACCAGGTGGATGATGGCATTCGTGGAGCCTCCGAGGGCCATGAGCAGGCAGATGGCGTTCTCGAGGGCGGCGGGCGTCAAAATTCGGGAGGGAAGAAGATCTTCCTCCACCATTCCCACGATGCGGCGCCCGCTCTGTTCGGCGATGGCCAGGCGGCGCGAGTCCACCGCGGGAATATCCGCTGCTCCCGGCAAGGTCATCCCCAGTCCCTCGGCGACGCTAACCATCGTCGAAGCGGTGCCCATCACGGTGCAATGCCCTGCGCTGCGCGAGACGCAACTCTCGATTTCGCACCACTCCTCTTCGCTCAACCGTCCCGCCCGGACCTCTTCCCAAAAGCGGCGCACATCCGTTCCGGAGCCGAGTTCCCTGCCGTGCCACATCCCGCGCAGCATGGGTCCGCCGGGAACCATGAGCGCCGGTACGTTGGCGCTGGCCGCTCCCATCAGTTGCGCCGGCGTGGTCTTGTCACATCCGCAAAGTAGCACCACCCCGTCAAGCGGATAGGCGCGAATGCATTCCTCCACGTCCATCGCCATCAAATTGCGATAGAGCATGGTGGTCGGCTTCATCAGCATTTCGCCCAGCGATATAGTGCAGAACTCGAGGGGAAATCCGCCTGCTTCCCACACCCCTCGCTTCACGGCTTCCGCCACCTGGCGCAGGTGCGCGTTGCAATTATTCAGCTCGCTCCAGGAATTGCAAATGCCGATAACGGGCTTCCCTTCAAACACCCGCTCGCTGAAGCCTTCGGCGCGCAGCCAGGCGCGATGCGCCAGTCCCCAGCGGTCGTCTTTCCCAAACCAGTCGCGGCTGCGAAGTTTCGTTGATCGGTCTTTGGGTGGCGGATTCATTTCAGTGGCTCTAACGGCTAGGCGTTCTGCTGGGGCGGGTGTTGTCCGCCATAGGTTTGGACACCATGTTTAGCCTACCCGAACTGCTCTACCGGCGGGAGCGCCGCGCCTCGATCAGCCGAGTCACTTCCGGAACGAGGCGTTTGGGCACGAGCACCGCGGTCTGGCCCCGCAACCGGAATGCAGCTTCGTCTTCGGCGACCGCCTCATCCTCGGTCTGTTGCTCGTAATGTTGCAGCACGCTCTGAACCCGGGCTTCATCCCAGCCGGTCGGAAATCGGTTTCGTTTCATCGCTGCCTTCTCCTCAGCCGCCTGCGATAGGCGCGGAGTGGTTTGCCGCGCAGCTCATACGCGGTAATGACGAAAATGCTGTCCGGCTTCGGGTCGCGGACGTACACAACTTTCAAGTACCGACCGCCAGCCGTCCGCCCAATCGCTACGCGGGCGCCATCTCGCCCTGGACGATCTTCTCCAGGATTGGCCAGGACGTCCTCGACCTCTTCCTCTTCCACACCGTGATGAAAGATGTGCCGTTGACCCGTTGCGGCATCGAGGTAGAAGCGGACATTCACCGCCACCAGTATAGGAAGGAATGAGTGTTCCGTGCAAGCTAAAGCGCCAGTCCCCAGCGGTCGTCTTTCCCAAACCAGTCGCGGCTGCGGAGGTTCGTTGATCGGTCTTTGGGTGGCGGATTCATTTCAGGGTCTCCTCATAGCGACGTCTCAGTCAATGCGGTGGCCGTAATCGGCGTGGGTGCCAATCCAAAACCAGAGCACTCCGTCAGATGCTTCCACACCGATGGCGCGGTGGCGCAGACCGACCCGCACCGACCAGAACTGAGCAACCCTCTTGAAATGGAGGGATGGGTGTCGCGGGTTCCCCTTGAGCAGGGCAAAAGCTTTGTCAGCGAGTTCTTGGACAGAGGTAGGGAGCGCTCGATAGCACGCCCAGAAGTCCGGAGAGGCGTGGTGGTTCACAGCTTTGTAGAGCGTCCGGCGTTGTGGTCGCGTAGCGCACGTTCCGCCATGGCGTCGAGTTTCCCACTCTTTACGTCAACCTCAAACTCTCGGTCCCAGGTGCCCGCGTCATAGGTTGTGAACCACTCGCGGAGTGCCGTCAGCTCCTCGGGAGAGAGCTCCTGGATCTGGCTTTCAAGGTCCTTCACCTTGCTCATGAGTCGCCTCTCTTTTGCAAGTATATCACCACTCACTCCCATACCACCTACTGCCCAACGTAGGATTTCCCGTTTGCAGCCAAAGCTACGTATTGCCGAGGTGAAAGATTGGTTCAACTCCTGTGGCGCGCGCCATGAGCGTTTTCTCCTCGTCTGGCTTGATGGGCGTAAAACTCTGCCCCACGTCCATAGCGACACGGAAGTATTTCTCGTCACCCGGGGGAATTGCTGCGGTGATCGGTTTCGATAAGGTCCATCGGAGGCCGAGCGAGGCTTCTTCAGGAAGCGCCGCAGGCTGATACCAGCACTTGGGATTAGGCCGCTTACTCTCCTTCATAGCTTTTGGCCATGGGGTTTTCGCCATCCCTTTCAGCGCCAGGATTCCCATTCCCTTTTGTCGCGCCTTTTCGAGCACCTGTGGCCCAAAGTTGGCTTGTGAGAATAGGACAAAGTTAATCGGGAAGAGGATCGTATCAAATTCGTACTGGTCCATGGCCGCGAGAGCTGCTTCCACCGAGTGAGCTGAGAATCCGAGAAAGCGCACCTTGCCCGCCTTCTTCGCAGCTTGGAAGGTTTCCATGGCGCCGTCCGGCCCAAAAACTGTTTCGACATCGTCCATGGTGGTCAAATAATGAAACTGGTAGAGGTCAAAGTGGTCGGTCCGCAGGAGACGCAGTGATTCATCGAGTTCCCCTTGAGAGCCGCTCTTGGTCCGCTCGTCAGTCTTGCAGGCGAGGAAGGAGCGCTTTCGGTAGGGTTGCAATGCCGGTCCCAAACGTTGTTGTGCGTCTCCGTAAAAGGGCGCTACATCAAAGTAATTGATGCCACGGTCGAAGGCTTCCGCGACGAGGTTGTTCGCCCGAGGCTGCTTCATGTTCATGACCACCATGCCACCCAAGCCTATGATGGAGAGGTGCTCGCCCGTCTTCCCGAGCCGGCGCTTGGCTATGGGTGCGAGCTTCGTCGCTTCTCCCGAACTCGCCCGCGGCGTCAGGATTTTGTGCGGAGCTGCCAACCTCGCACCCTCAGTTCCCTTTTCTAGAAAGTCACGGCGGCGCATAGACCTTCCTCCCTTCCTAGCAGCAATCCCTCTGAAGGATATGGCTAACCCTGTAGTTTTAGCATCCAAAACCAGCCCCGTCAATTCGGAGCGTGCTTCGAAAGTGGCGCGATCCGCCCTGGGCTACACATGTTGACATGTTGTCTCTTGACGGATCTGGCCCTATATGCTAGCCTATCTATGTGAAAGCCATAGCCACCTCGGAACGGGACGCCTGCCTTCCCCCTGTTGGGGTGGTTCGCACTGGGATTCTGCGCCACGCGGGCGCGGTTGACCGGGCTATGGCCCGCAAAGGGCGGATACTGCCGGGCCTGGGGAAAGAACTCCCAGCCGGCAACATGGGGGTTACTGCCTCCGCCCAAGACGATGACACCCGGATGGTGGACATGGGCAAGGTCCCGGGAATCGACATTCCGTCTGGGGAGACTGGCCGTGCGCAGATGTAGTAACTTCAAAAATTGAACGACCAACGCGGGAATGTCATTGAAAACAAAGGAGCGCTGTGGAAAAGTCGTGGGCCAAGCGGGAATGTTGTTGAAAACACATAGAGTTAGACGTGGAAAGCGGGAATGTCTTTGAAGACAAAGGAGTTAGTTCAACACGCCGAGGCTGGGGTCGAGTAAGTTGCTTGGACCCAAAAGGGATCTCATCATTGATTCATTGAGTCATTGATCCATTGGAAGAACCATTCCGGTGCCGCCTTTCAATGATGCAATGACTCAATGGATCAATGAAACAATCAGCTCGACTGACCCCAGCCAGCGGTTGCCAGCCGCCGCAGTTGCTTGTATCCCCAATTCTCGTAATGTAAGATGACGACTTGCGGATTCGAACGTTCAGGGAATCATTCGACCAGCAGGAGAGGAGGTGTCGGTTTGGCTGAGACTCCAAAGTACGACATTGTGATTATCGGGAGTGGGCCCGGCGGGTACGTCGCTGCGATTCGAGCCGGGCAATTAGGGCTCAAGACGTTGATAGTCGAGAAAGATGACAAGTTCGGCGGGACGTGCCTGCACGTCGGCTGCATTCCGACGAAAGCCCTCCTGTTGAACGCAGAGGTCTACGACTATTTCAAGAATGCCAACGAATACGGAATCGTCTGCAAGGAATTCTCCATTGACTGGGCGGCAATCCAGGCCCGCAAAGCCAAGGTGGTCACCAAACTCGCCAAGGGCATCGAGTTTCTTTTCAAGAAGAACAAAGTGGAAAGTATGCAAGGATACGGCCGCCTGGCCGGGCGGGGCCGGATCACGGTAACGGACGCAAAGGGGCAGACACGAGAAATCCAGGCTCCGAAGATTGTTCTTGCCACGGGGTCCGAGGCAAAGACATTTCCAGGCTTCGAGCCGGACGGGAAAACCATCCTAACCAACAGGGAGATTCTGGCCCTGAAAGCGATCCCCAGATCGATGGTGGTTATGGGCGCCGGCGCCGTGGGCGTGGAGTTTGCCTCCATCTTCCACCGCTTCGGGACGAAAGTCACGATCCTGGAGATGTTGCCGCGCGCGGTTCCGCTCGAAGATGAAGAAATCTCAGCCGAGCTCGAGAAGTCATTCCGCCGGCAGGGCATCGCCATTGAGACGCAGGCCAAGGTTGAGAAGGCCACCAAAACGGCAAACGGAGTGGCGGTTTCTTATACCGGAGCAAATGGGAAGTCTCAAACGGTTGAAGCTGAAACCTTGTTGGTAGCCGTGGGACGTTCTCCCAACACGCAAGGAGTGGGCCTGGAGAAAACCCGGGTCAAGTTGGAGCGGGGGTTCGTGCAGGTCGATCAATACATGCAAACGGATGAGCCTGGCGTCTACGCCGTGGGTGACATCGTTGCGAACAGCCCCCTGCTGGCGCATGTGGGCTCGATGGAAGGCATCGTTGCGGTTACACACGCGGCGGGGAAGCCGGTGGAGCCCATAAACTACACACAGGTCCCGGATTGCACCTATTGTGAGCCTGAGATCAGCAGTGTGGGACTCACGGAACGCCAGGCGCGCGAAGCGGGCCATAAGGTTCGCGTGGGAAAGTTCCCCTTCGGAGGCAACAGTAAGGCTGGCATCCTGGGCGCCCGCGAGGGTTTTGTGAAGATGGTGTGCGACGAAAAGTATGGAGAGATACTCGGCGTCCATATGATCGGGCCGAGGGTGACGGAGCTCGTGGCCGAAGCCACCGTGGCCTTGCGTCTGGAGGGCACGGCACTCGACCTGTCGCATACCATCCACCCGCACCCCACTCTTTCCGAGGCGATGATGGAAGCGGCGCACGCCGCGGTGGATTGGGCGATTCACATTTAGGGATGCTGTCAGCTATCAGCAGTCAGCCGTCAGCTAGAACCCCAGGAAGCGAATCACCGCCGGACAAAAGCCGTGTTGATGAGGCTATCAAGAAACTTCCCAATGGAGGCTGAGGGCTGATAGCTGACTGCTGATAGCTGAATGCTGCTCATGCTTTGTCACCTCGAACAACTCGGTCTGGTGGACTACGAAGATGGCTTGCGGCTTCAAAGGGAACTCGTGGCGCGGCGCAAGGCAGGAACTATTCCTGATACTCTGCTGCTACTCGAACATCCCCACGTTTACACGCTAGGGCGCAATGCGAAGACGGAAAACCTCCTCATCTCAGCCGAGCAGCTTGCCGCGCGCGGAGCGCAGGTCTTCGAGATCGATCGGGGCGGCGACGTGACTTACCACGGTCCCGGCCAGTTGGTGGGCTATCCCATCCTTGACCTTGCGCAACACCGGCGTGATATCGCCTGGTACATGCGCTGCCTTGAAGAAGTCTTGATCGCAGTGGCAGGGGAGTACGGACTCGAGGCCGGACGCCTTGCGGGCGCCCCGGGAGTCTGGGTGGGGAACGACAAGTTGGCAGCCATGGGAGTCCACATTTCTCGCTGGGTCACTTCCCATGGCTTCGCCTTCAATGTCAACACCGACCTGAGCTACTTCGACTGGATAGTTCCTTGTGGGCTGCGCGATAAAGGCGTGACATCGCTCCAGAAGCTGTTGGGCCGGCGGGTCGAGATGGAGGAGGTTACTGAGAAGGTAGTCCGGCGCTTCGGAAGGGTCTTCGAGCTGGAAATGGTCGAAGTCGCGGAGCAAGTCGAAGGTCGAAGGTCGAATCTAGCAGGATGCTGATAAACCGTTGTGAACGCTGTCATTCCGATCCCGCCCTGCGGGAGAGGAATCTCGCTCTGGAAACCCCGATCTGATCGGGGCGAGATTCCTCGTCGTCCCGATCAGATCGGGACTCCTCGGAATGACAGACTAGACGGTTTTTTCAGCATCCTGCTAGAAATCGCTGTTCGTGGCGACTTGGGACCGGCGGCTTTCGGCCTGCACATTTCAATGGCCGTGAAACAACTGAATCGTTCGCAGCATCACGCGATCTACTATTACCTTCGCTTGAACCGGCGCGTGGACGAGCAGCTCACGAGCCTTTACCGGCAGGGCAAAGTGGTGGGCGGAGTGTACTCCGGCCTGGGCCAGGAGGCGATCTCCGTAGGAACTGCCTACGCCCTCGAGAAGCAAGACTTGATTGGCCCTGTGATCCGAAACGTCGGCGCCTTGCTCATCCGGGGATACCGGCCAAGGGACCTGTTCCTTCAGTACATGGCGAGGAAAGATGGCCCGACGGGGGGGCGCGATGCCAACACGCACTTCGGGGACGTGGGGCGAGGCGTCATCGCGCCCATCAGCATGCTGGGCGAGACCGTGCCCTTGATGGCCGGCATTGCGCTTGCTGCCAAACTCCGCAAAGAAAGGCGCGTCGCGGTGACTTATGTAGGAGATGGGGCCACCAGCACCGGCCCGTGCCACGAAGGCATGAATTTTGCCGCAGTCCTGAAACTCCCCTTGCTCATCATCGCCGAAAACAATGGCTGGGCTTACTCCACTCCGATCAGAAAACAGATGGCCATTCAGGATATTGCGGAACGAGGCAAGGCGTATGCCATTCCTGCCACCATCGTGGACGGCAATGATGTCTTGCAGGTATATGAAGCCACTCGCAAGGCAGCGGAACAGGCGCGTGGCGGCGCCGGCCCCTTCCTCATCGAGTGTAAGACGATGCGCATGAAGGGCCACGCGGAGCACGACGACGCGCGCTACGTCCCCGAGGAAGAATTTGAGAGATGGCGAAAGAAGGACCCGATCCTTTGCTACGAGAAATTCCTCGCTCAGCACAAACTTATGACCGAGGAGGAAAAGGGCGCGATCGAGGCGCGGATCGAGAAGGAAGTCCGCGAAGACGTTGCCTTCGCAGAGGCCAGCCCCTTCCCGCAGCCGGAGGAGGCGGCACGGTCGGTCTGGGCCTAGGGGAAAGCTGGCAGAAGGCAGTTGGCAGCGGGCGGGAAGAGCCCAGCAAATCCGGCGACGAGAGTGGGCTACTGCACGAGGCACCCCGGAATGCGGGGCGGCGCGCGCAATGAAGCGACTTGTCTCGCGGTCGGCTTGATGACTCACGCCTGGGGGCGACGAATCTCGAGGGGCCAAGAATCGGAAGGCCCCGAAGGGGCCTCCCGTGAGTAGCCGCAGGTTTCAACCTGCGGTTGGCTCGCACTGGCAGGATGGCTATGGCGCGTTTACGCATTCGAGGCGGGAAATTGATTGCTTGATCGAATACATCAAGGGGCAAGAAGAACATCACCGCCGGACGACCTTTGTGGAGGAATACCGCAAGTTGCTGGAGGAGGCGGGGATTGAATTCGACGAGCGGTACATGTTGTGAAGGGGGCTCCAGTCCGGCCCTTTCAGGGCCGGCGCGGTTTTTTTGCTTTCTTTCCGTGGGTTGCACCCACGGCTACTCACGGTTCGCCCCTTCGGGGCAGCCGACGCGAGAATGAAACAATATAGGTTTGGTGCCCAAAGTCCCGGCGTGTTGCAGCGCATGCTCTACTTCCTGAAGCTCACGCGCGAGGCGGAGCGGAGGATTGAACGCGTACTGTATCCCCAGGGAAAGATTGTGGGAGGCGTCTACATTGGGCGCGGGCAGGAAGCCATTGGTGTCGGCTCAGCCTTGCAGTTGATGGAGGGAGACGTGGTCCTGCCCAGTCACCGGGATTTTTCTTCCTTCCTGATTCGCGGTTTTTCACTTGCCGATATTTTCGCAAACTGGATGGCCCGAGCCGATACGCCCACGCGCGGGCGGGATAACACCTTGCACATCGGCGATATGAAGCGCGGCGTCATCCCAATCATTTCCCCGCTGGGCGGAACCTGTCCTGTGGCTTGCGGGGTCGGTCTGGTGTTAAAACGGCACAACCATGGCAATGTGGCTCTCGTACACCTGGGTGAGGGCACGACCAGCGTGGGACAGGTTCATGAAGCGATGAACATGGCCGGAGTCATGAAGCTTCCCGTGGTTTTCATCTGCAACAACAATGGGTATGCCTTCTCCACGCCCGTTGAAAAGCAGTTCGCGGTAAGAAACCTATCGGTTCGGGGTCCCGCCTACGGCATGCCGGGCAAAACCATCGACGGAAACGATGTCCTGGTTGTTTATCACGCTGTGGGAGAAGCGGTTGCTCGCGCTCGCGAAGGAAATGGGCCGAGCTTCCTGGAGTGCATGACTTTTCGCATGGCAGGACATTCGGCTCACGACGCTGCGGAATATGTTCATGATCGACTGTTGCAGGAGTGGGCAAAGAAAGATCCCATCCAGAGGCTTGAGAAATATCTGCTCACTCAAAAAATCCTGACAAGGCAGCAGATTGACGATCTCGATCGCCGCATCCAGAAGGAGATCGACGCAGCCGTCGCCGACGCTGAGGCGCGAGCGCTGCCCAAGGGCGAAACAGCATTGGAAGGTGTGTACTGCGAGTCGGACTGTTGGTGGAGGAAAAGCAGGATTCAGGAGTCAGGATTCAGGAGTCAGGAGTCAGGAGTCTGAAGTGTAGAGTCTGAAGGGTCGGATTTCGAGTTTCGACTCTCGATTTCCGGCCTTGGGGGCGCAGATGCCGGTTCTAACCTATCTTGAGGCTATTCGCCAGGGTATCTGGGAGGAGATGGAACGCGATCCTTCCGTGTTCTTGCTGGGAGAAGACATTGGTGCTTACGGCGGCGCGTTCAAGGTCACCGCCGGGATGCTGGAGAAATTCGGCGAGGAGCGCGTCATCGACACGCCCATTTCCGAGTCGGCCATTGTGGGCGCGGCAGTCGGCGCCGCGTTGATGGGCATGCGCCCTGTGGCCGAGATGCAGTTCATGGATTTCATTGCCTGTGGCTTTGACCAGATCGTGAATATGGCGGCCAAGATGCACTACCGGTGGGGGCCGGCAGTGCCCATTGTGATCCGGGGGCCGTGCGGAGCAGGAGTACACGGAGGTCCCTACCATTCCCAGTCGAACGAAATGTGGTTTGTCCACACTCCGGGGCTGAAAGTGGTGATGCCGGCAACAGCTTATGACGCCAAAGGTTTGATCAAAGCGGCCATCCGCGACGACAATCCGGTAATCTTCTACGAACACAAGTTTCTCTACCGGCGAATCAAGGAAGAGGTCCCTGAAGGGGATTACGTAATTCCCATCGGCAAGGCTGCGGTACGGCGTGAAGGGAACGACATGGTGGTCATCACGTACGGCGCTATGGTCTGGGCCGCCCTCGAGGCGGCACGGGAACTGGAAAAAGATGGCCTCTCCCTGGAGGTGGTTGACCTGCGTACGTTGCTGCCCTACGATGAAGAAGCGGTGTTGGCGAGCGTACGAAAATGCAACAAGGTCATCCTGCTCCATGAGGACACGCGTACGGGCGGAATGGCAGGCGAGTTGGCAGCGCTGATTGCCGAGGAGGCTTTCGAGGATTTAGACGGGCCCATCATGCGGATTACCGCTCCGGACACGCCTGTCCCCTTCTCGCCACCCCTTGAAGAGTACTTTCTACCCAACGCCCGGAAGGTGGTCGAGGCCGCAAGGAAGCTGGCGGAGTTCTGAAAGAATTGAATCATTGATCCATTGGTTCATTGATTCATTGAACCATTGATTCATCTTCCAGTAGGGGCGATCCTTGTGATCGCCCAGTCGCGGTCGTACATGGCATCGAGTCAGAGGAGCGAAAGCGTTGGCGATGGCTGGTCAGCGTTTCGACGCATTCGCTCCCTTGGTCTGTTCAACGAATCAATGACTCAATGAGACAATGAACCAATAGATTTGAGGTTGCTATGCCCACGAATGTCATCATGCCCCAGATGGGTGAGAGTGTTGCCGAGGGAACGATTACCAAATGGCTGAGGAAGGCCGGCGAGCATGTAGGCCGGGACGAGCCTTTGTTTGAGATTTCGACCGACAAAGTGGATGCGGAAATACCTTCCCCGGCGGCTGGGATTCTAAGCCAAATTCTGGTGAAGGAAAACGAGACGGTGGCGGTGAATACGGTTGTGGCCGTGATCGATGGCGAAGGCGATGCCGTGGCCGCACCCGCTGCTGAGGCAGGCGTGGAGGTCGCAGCGCCTCCAGCCCCGGCTGCGGCCCTACCGCCAGCGCCGGCAGCGACCGCGAGCGTTCCAACCGCGGCTGGCGGTCCGACTGCCCCCGCTGCTGCCGCGGAGGCAAGGTCGTCGCCGCTCGTCAGGCGTATCGCCCATGACTACCACGTTGACCTCACGCAGGTACGGGGTACCGGTCTAGGTGGCAGGATCAGCAAGAAAGATATCCTGACTTATGTGGAACAGCGCCAGTCGGCCGCCGCAGGCCGAACCGCCGCGGCTCGGGAACCTTTGGTGCAGCCCCCGCCCGCGACGGTTCAGCCGACACCTTCGCCCTCGACTCTCGCCGGGCCAACGCAAGTTGTTCCCATGACCCCCATGCGCCGACAAATCGCCGAGCACATGGTGGCGAGCAAGAGGACTTCGGCCCACGTCTACACCGTATTCGAAGTCGAAATGAGCAAAGTGGTGGAGGCACGGGAGCGACAGCGTGATGAGTTTGAGCGCCGATACGGCTTCAGGCTGACTTACACGCCCTTCCTCGTTCGAGCTGCGGTGGAAGCGATCAAACAAATCCCTGTTATCAATTCCTCGGTAGACGGCACGAACCTCATTTACAAGCGGAACGTTAATGTGGGGATTGCCGTGGCGCTCGAGACAGGGCTTATCGTGCCGGTCATCAAGCGGGCGGATGAAAAGAACTTCCTGGGCATCGCGCAGGCGGTTCAGGATCTTGCGGAGCGGGCTCGAAACAAGCGCTTGAGCGTCGAGGATGTACAGGGAGGGACTTTCACCATCACCAATCCTGGGAGTTTCGGAGGTCTCTTCGGCTTGCCGATCATCAACCAGCCTCAGGTGGCCATCCTGGGTGTGGGCGCTATCGAAAAACGCCCGGTGGTGCGCGACGATGCTATCGCCATCCGATCGATGGCCTACCTCTCCCTCTCTTACGATCACCGGGTCATCGATGGAGCTGTGGCCGAGAAGTTCTTGGGCCACATTAAGCAGACCCTGGAAAATTGGGAGGAGGCTGTGCTGTAAATGGCTGAGAGGAGCTCAGACGCATGGGACACCTGGTCGGAAAGGACGTTTACCGCAAGCTGGGCACGAAGGTCGATGGCCTCACGGTGCGGGCGCCGTGGAACGAGACCATGCGTGCGATCTTGAAGGAACTTTGTTCGCCCGAGGAGGCCGAGGTCTTCATCGGCATGCCTTACGGTTTCGCCACGCTTGACCGGATCGCCCGCTCCACCGGCCACGAGCGGGTCAAGCTCCAGGGTACCCTCGAACGGCTCGCGGAGAAGGGGCTGGTGGTGGACTTCGAGTTCGAGGGCGGTACCCAATACATGCCCAGTCCGCTGTTCGTCGGCATCTTCGAGTTCACCATGATGCGGACCGGTCCGGGGGTCGACAGCGCCACGCTCGGCAAGCTGTTTCACGCCTATCTCAATGAGAGCGGGGTGGTGGAGGCCAACGCCGCCCACGGGGAGAAGGTCACCATCATGCGCGCGCTCCCCCACGACGGGGCGGTGCGCGAGCACGTGGAGATCCTCGATTACGAGAAGGCTTCCGCCATCCTCGCGGAGAAGGAGCGCTTCGCCCTCGGCATCTGCTCCTGCCGGCACGAGAAGCTGCACGCCGGCGTCCGGGAGTGCGATGGGCCGCTGGACGTTTGTTCGAGTTTCGACCGGGCGGCCGACTTTCTCGTCCGCCACGGCATGGCGCGCGAGGTGAGCAAGGCGGAGATGCAAGACAACCTCACCCGCTCGCGCGAACGGGGTCTGGTGCTCTCCGCCGATAACGTGCAGAAGAATGCCGGTTTCATTTGCAACTGCTGCGCCTGCTGTTGCAATCTCCTGCGCGGGGTGCGCGACTTCGGGTACCCCAACTTCATCGTCACCTCGTCGTTCATCGCCAGCCCCGACCAGTCCCTCTGCCAGGGGTGCGGGAAGTGCTCCAAGGCCTGCCCGATCGAGGCGATCGAAATGCTCCCGTTGGCCTCGCCAGCGGGAAAGAAGAAGAAGGAGCCCCGGGTCGACGCGGGGTTCTGTCTCGGTTGCGGCGTCTGCACTCTCGACTGTAGCAGTGGCGCCATGCGCCTGGATCGGCGGGGGCGGCGGGTGATCCACCCCGAAACCACCTTCGAGCGGGTGATCCTCCAGTGCCTAGAGCGCGGCACGCTGCAGAACCAGATCTTCGACGACCCCGGCAGTTTGACCCAGGACGTCATGCGGGCAATCCTCGGCGCCTTCCTTCGGCTTCCGCCGGTCAAGCGGGCCCTGATGAGCGACGCGCTGCGGTCGCGCTTCCTCGCTGCCATGAAGGCGGGCGTCAGCGCGCAAGGAAAAGGGGAGCTCGTGGCTATGTAACGCGGCAGGCTACCCAACATGTCACGCTTAAATCAGGACAGTAGCCCCGTCAGCGGTTAGCTGTAGGAACCGGTGTACCGTTCACTGTCGACTGTCGGCTGTCAACTGCACTTGCCAGCGGAATGCTGGGCAGGCGATCAATGAGGTTCTCCAAGTCGTCTAGGCAAACGTTCGGATCGATATTCCTCTGTTGAAGACTGGGCAGGAATAGATTAAAGTTCGTCGCAAAAAAACGCTTTCCTTCATCCTTTTGGCCTAGCTGCGCGAATTCGGCGGCCAGAGTTTGCGAGAGTCGAAGCGAGGGGCTCTTTTCCTGACGCCACTTGGCAAGATTCTGGTGCAGGATGCCGGTGAGGTAGTCTGCATACTGGTTTGTTTGGTCAACGTATTGGCCGTTGCTGGATGCGTAGATCGAGAGCACGTCCGCCGCGTCCGAGTGGTCGCCACAGCTTGTCATGTAGGGACGGTGGGCTACAAATTCCCAACTCTTATCTTTATGGATGTTGCGGATTTCCAAGCCCTCGAAAGGTAAGCCGTCCAAGCCATCGATTCGACCCAGGACGGCCACAGCTTCTTTGCCTAATTCGATGATGGTGGCCACGGTGCAGCAGTGGTCCCCGCCCGAATACTGGCCTACCACAACGTCCAGCACACCATCCCCGGTCAGGCTCTTGGTGTATTCCGGGTGGCTACGGCTGCCTGCGAGGGGAAGTCCATGACGCCCGTTGAAGTCGTAAAGAGTCGTCCAGGGGTCTCTCGATCCTTCCAGGGTCTCCAGCTTAAAGGCCGGTTGGTTATTCCGGTCGTAAACGACAAACCGGCCAGGAGCGAAAACCAGTGAAGCGGGGCTCCGCCGGTATAGGGCGGCGCGATAGCTCTCCAGTCGATAGGTTTTCAATCTCTCGTATCCAACCAAATCCGGTACTTGCCCGCGTATTCCTGTGCTGGTGAGGATGAAATCCTCGGCTGAAGATGCCACCTCCTTCAGGCTGGCCGGATTCCACTGTCGCTGGATCGCCACAAAGGTCAGAACCACGACCACGGCAAGCGCGAAAGAGATCACACTTTCACCCTTGTGCATATCCCCTCAACCCTTCGGCGGAACGAGGAAACTGCCGCCGCAATCAAACCAGTCTATTTAATCACTTCTCTGCAGGATTGTCATGAACGCGCGATTGTGTGGCAGGGTCGCGTCAAAGTCGCGGAAAAAGCGGCTCTGCCGCCTGCTGTGCGGAAAGCCTCTGGCTTTCCGGCGCAGACAGCCTCCCTTCTTCCGTTCGGCTCGGCTGGAAGGCTCAGC
>DLMI01000129.1:114108-125674 GCA_002478145.1 Acidobacteria bacterium UBA7540 | reverse complement strand
CCGAGGGGGTTAGTCAGGGCGGAGACCCTCGGAAAGGCGAAGCCTTTCCGCACAGCAGGCGGCAGAGCCGCTTTGGGATGTCACCCTTCGGGGACTTTGACGCGACCCTGGCTTGTTTGGAGTGGGTCAGTCTAACGTACGGGGGGCTTCCCAAAACGGCCGGGACCCGTGGAACGGCGCTTGCATTTTGTTTAGGGGTTCTTATGCCCGTCCACAACGGGCCCCCAGGCAGGGCGCCCCAATGGATAGCCGCCATAACGAGCAAACCGGCTCACGGGCTAGTTGTGGCTGATGGTTCTCATTCCGAAGTCTTGCCCGCGCCCTGCCGGAAGGAGTCAAGCAGCCAGCTATCCTCCGTCTGTTGATGGCGAAGAATGTAGAAGTTGCCGTCGTTTGCCAAAACCTTGAAACAGTGGTAGCCAATGCCATACCACTGATCCAGGACCTCTTTTACTTCGATTACCTGTCCACCGGGCTTGTCTGCGAAGCTGAAACGGAGGGGCCGTTCATCCGCCTTGTAGCCTGAGTAACAATCGACTTTGAGGTGCAGACTCATGGTGCCCAGCGAATCACACGCTGCGCGTCCAAATCTGGAATGCCGGTCGTTTTACATCAAGAGTTCTGCGCGGATAGACTGAGCGTATCCATCGAAGCCTGAAACGGGCACCAAGCGGACACGCTCGTGCTGAAGAATGCCCTGGGAGAAGCGAACGACAGGATTGCTTGGGTCAGGGTTATCTTCGTGCCCGACCGTCAGGTCGGAAGGTTCTTTCTCAAGGACTCTATCGAAGGTCCACATGAGTGCCTTGGCAAGTTCATCGTCCCTCTGAAGGGAAAGCATGTGGATCAGCTTCAGGCGGCCATTGGGCTTGCCCGCTTGTTCGAGGGGCTTGTACCCAAAGTCAAAAACAAACGGGTCGCCAGCCCCGGTCCATGGTGAGGCGGGGATGCGTTTTCTAAATAAGTTGTGCTCAAACACATCGCATCGGCGCAGGGCTTCCGTCATGCGTTGCTTGATGCGCATCCTGGTATCTTGCTTTGTGGGACCAGTAAGAGGCGCACCCACGTGCCGTTCGAAAAGGTCCTGAAGTTGGGCGCTTAGGTCGGCGGTCAAGCAACTCCGGGCTGGTGACAACTGAATGAGGTTGGAATAGGACTGCTGCATCTCGCGGATGTACCCCTCAAGATCCTCTTCGTGCTGTGCGATCTGTTGCTCGAAGTGGGGTTGCAGTTCCTTGAGGAACTGGGTATCTGCCTGGGCGTGGAAACGGGTGATACGGCGGAAATCGTCGCTGAACAAGCAATCCAGGAACTGCTCGGCAGGGCAAAAGAGGAGCAGCCCGATGTTGATAAACTCCTGCTTCACCACGTCCGGGACGTAGCGCACCAGGAAGTATGAGCACTGCTTTAACTCGCTATCTTCCACCATAGGTCCTGTCTCGATTGACCAACCACTCCAGCCTCATGCCCAATTAGGGAACGGTCGCAGGGAACTATTCTTTGCGTCAACGATCGCCTGCCGAAGTCTTCTGCGCCGCTCGTGCAATGTTTCCACAAGCCGTGTCAACTGAGCGGGGTCGGGCCCGCACCACTCATCAGGCATTGGACTGACACATTCTTCGATCTGAGAACGATCCAGGTTCTCTATCCTGGAGAGAAAGGGTTCAAACGACTTGAAACCCTCGACCTTCTCATAAACCAGGCGGCGTGGATAAAGGCCACGGATAGGGCTGTCCGGAAAGCTCCACTCGCCATCATTAAAACAAAAGCCCTGATCGATGAGCAAGGCTGAATACGCCGGGCCTTGCTCGTCCACGGAGCGAAAGAATATGACTTGGCGGCCGTCACAGTTACAAGTCCACTTGTCAAAAACGAATCCCCCCAAGAATACGGAGGCTAAGTTCCTGACGTTGCGCAGCAAACGATCCGGCAGAAAATCCACCACCAGCGTTTGGTTGGGAACCCCCGGGAAGCGCGAGCCAAAATGCAGGCCCGCCAAGCAAAGCACGCGGCGGGGGCCGATTTCAAGTTCAAGAGGGGGTGGCCCATGGATAAGACCGGGGGAAACTTCGACGAAGGCCGGGGTTGCGACCGGGAGGCCAATGAGCATTGCCAAACGACCCGCCAACATTTCGTTGGCCAGGACGCGTACGTGTTGGGGGTTGTTCTGAAACTTAACAACGTAACTGGAATCGTCCGCACAACGCAGCAGGTAGGGCTGCGAGGCGCCGCGCATACGCCGGATGACCTCGCGGGCGAGAACTTTAGCGCAGAGCGCCTGAGCACTCAGGCCTGAGGACTCACGGTTTGGTTGGGACTGCGGGACCATCCACGCTGCCTGACCGCGGGCGCCGGCCATAGGGCTTATACTGAGAGGCCAGACACACCATCCCTGCGCTCATCCTCGCCCACACTTGGAGCGAGGATACAAACCCTCCTGCGAGTCTTCGGAGCCTGATCCGGCTACCTCGCCCGGCGCTTTTTCTTGGCCACCGGCTTCTTAGCTGGCTTGGCAGGCTTCGCGGCTTTTTTCACCGCTCTCTTAGCTGACTTGGCAGGCTTCGCCGCTTTCTTCACGGGCTTCTTTGCGGGCCGTTTTTTCGGCTTTGGTTTTGGCTTCGCGACCTTCTTGCGGGCCACCGGAGCAGGCGCGGGAGCCGGGGCCGGTTCGGCAGTCTTTGCGGCGGCCGGAACTGTCGGAGCCTTTTCGGCAGTTACAGTCTCCTCAACTTTGTAAGAAACCTCCTCCTCAAGCTCCTCGCCTTCCTCGCCCAACCTTTCCTCCGCTTCTTCCTTGTAATCGGAGGAGAGCTCGTCTCCATAATCCTCAAGCTCATCCCCCGGTTTATTGTCTTTATCGAAATCCATGAATCCCTCCCCCCATCATTATCGTGACTCACCCAAGAAAGCCGAGCTTTCGCCTGGGCGGCAGGTGCAAACCTCTTAACTTCGTCGCTGGAGGCAGATGTATAACACACCAATCGCTGTGTCAAGTGCAATCGTTGATTCCGACACTCGTTGATTCCGGCCGAAAAGAGTCCTAACGCCCCTCTGCAAGTTGTCAGGTGGTGGCCTTGGGTGTGGCCACCGCTTTTGCGGTCCCGGAGGCCGCCTTTGTTGGGCTAGTTCCCTTGCCAACCGGCACGGGATTCTTCCGCCGCTTGGAATGAGACTTGCCGGACGCGCTCCGGCTTCCTCCCGCCACATAGATGCGGAGAGGCTTTCCTGGAGTCAATTGGGAGGTTCTCAAGTTGTTCCAGCGGCGAATCTGGTAAGGAGTCACATCATAGCGGTCGGCGATGAACTCCAGAGTATCACCGGCTCGAACGCGATACGTGACCGCGTAGCGCGGCCCCCCTTCGCGGACTCGCGCCAGAGATGATTCCTTGCCAGGGGCCAGAGGGACCACCAAGTGGGCACCCTGTTGCAACGCCGATTCGTTGTCCAGCCGGTTCACTTCCCGCAAGGCCACCGGTGAGACGTGGAGCTTCTTGGCAATACTCGAAAGGGTCTCGCCTTCCTCCACCTTGTAGGCTCTCCACCAGATTCTCTTATCCTCCGGAATTGCCGCCACCCTTTGCTCAAACTGCTCCTTAGTTCCCTCGGGAATGTTTAAAGTGAATTGAGGGTTGTTGGGCGGGGTCGTCCATCGAAGTAGACTGGGATTCAGCCGGGTCAACTCTTCGACGGGCCTGTCGATAAGTTGAGCCACCAGGCGCAGGTCCGTGGGCGTGCTTACTACCACCTGGTCGGCGGAAAGAGGCGGGTCCGGCTGAACATCGAAGCCATAGGCTTTCGGGTCCTTCGCGATCATCAGGGTGGCCATGAAAATCGGCACGTAGTCTTCCGTCTCAGTCGGAAGGGCGTGTAGCCTTCGCAAGGTCCAATAATCAGCGTAGCCCGTCTTCTCCACGGCTCCCTGCACCGTCAAGGGGCCGCTGTCGTATGCCGCCATGGCAAGGGACCAGTCTCCGAACGTCTGATACAAATCCTTAAGATGGCGGGCCGCAGCCTGCGTGGACTTCACCGGGTCTTCACGCTCGTCCACCCAGCGGTCCTTCTTCAACCCATAGAGCATGCCCGTTCCGAGCATGAACTGCCAGATACCTTTTGCGCCCGAGTGCGACAAGGCGTAAGGATTAAACGCGCTCTCCAGGGCGGCAAGGTAGATCAGGTCCTGAGGAATCCCCTCCTTGCGCAGCGTGTCGGAGATGATCGGCTGATATATTCCCAGTCGCTTCAGAGCCGTAGTGATGTAGCCCCGGCCCCGGTTCTGGAAATAAGTCAAAACACCGTCCACATAATCGTTGGAAACCAGCGGCAGGTCAGACCGGACCGCTTTCACTTCCTGCTGGGCTTGCTCCTTGATTCTTGGATCAACGGGGAAGGTTAGCCCGGAGAATGATTCGAGTGGCGAAGGGACATAATTATGTGGACTCAACGTGTCGCCACGTTCCAGAGCCGCTGCCTCGGCAGCGTAGACATCCTCTACCAATTTGTCAAACTCGCCACTAAGGCGATCGTCCACCTGAACGTCGAGTTTCGACTCCAGCAACTTCTCCACCGCTTGATCGAATTGTTCCTTAGCTCCTTCCAGGTTTCCGGAGCGATAATCGGCCATGCCGGATTTGTAGAGCGCTTCAACTTGTGAAACGAGGACATCGGCAGCGTCGGGGCCCGGCGCGGGCGGATGATCAGGCAGCGCTACAGGAGGCTTAAGCGGCAAAGGCCGAACGGCCGGAGTGACCGCTGGCACTTGAGCAACCGTGGATCGCTTTTCAGCTCCGCAACTTAAAAAAAGGGCAACGGCGCTCAGGCTCCACAAGAGCTTTGCCTTTTCCGAAAATATCTCTCCCATCCTAGATTCGATAATTCAGTCCGTCCTCTCCCTCTTGCCTGACCCGAATTTTAACGGCAAGGCCTTACCAGGGTCAACCTCAAAGTCAATCAACCCTCGTGAACCCTTTTGATATCCTATGCTTAGATCACAGACAAAGCGTCGCGTCGGGAACAACCCAGGAGGTGGGCTGAGTGGCAAGAATTGTGAATGCCCTGAGCAACATTGCTAGACCCACGATGAGGCGCCCCGGTTGCTCGACTCGGGGCCACGGTGAGCCCGGCCGCCCCTCGCGGGGGTTGAATTCGAGCTATTTCTTATAATACAGGGCGTTACTCTCGGTAAACGCGTTCCATTTCTCCGGCAGGTCATCCAGAGGGAAGATGGCGGAAACAGGACAAACGGGCACGCAAGCCCCGCAATCGATACACTCGACTGGGTCGATGTAAAGCATCGGAACGTCGGCGAAGTTGGCTTCGTCCTTGCGGGGGTGGATACAATCAACCGGGCAGACGTCCACGCACGCGGTGTCCTTGGTATTGATGCAGGGTTCAGCAATCACATAGGCCATACGTGATTCCTCCTGAGGGCATTTCTGTTTGCGTATCTTTGCGCCCCCATCTTGCTATAGATTATTCTCGCGCCTCTGCGGGTGCGATGACTTAAGTCGTGCCCAAGGACAAAGTGTCTGGTAAGCTGTTGGACAGGTCTGCGCGGCTGCTGAGGGTGCATGAATAGCCGGCTTTGGCGTGAGAGGGTGTGGGCATTTAAGGAAACCACCTTGGGCCACACGGCTATGCCATAGGTTATACTCTGGGAAAGTCGGCGTTTTCGAGTCATTTCACGGCTTTTGATGGCTGGGAATTCTTCCATGACACTTCTCGATCCAGTTGAGACTCTGCGGCGCGTGGCGTTCTTCGCCGTTTTGCCTGCCGATGAACTCAGGGTCTTGGCCAGCCATTGTGTAGCCCGACGCCTGGGCAAGGATGAAATGCTGGTCGCGGAGGGTGATCCATGCGACGGCCTCCTCGTCGTACAATCAGGAGCGATCAAGGTCTTCAAGATGGCCGAGAACGGGCGCGAGCAAGTCCTGGTGATTGAGCGTGCCGGATCCACAGTCGGCGAGCTCGCCATCTTTGACGGTGGCAATTTTCCTGCCTCTGCTGCCGCTGTGGAAGACTCCACACTCCTTTTCCTTCCCAAGAAGGAATTCCTGGATTTGTGCCGCCGCAATTCGGAAGTGGCCCTTGCCGTTATCCGCACTCTGGCGTGGAGGTTCCGGTATCTTGCGGACCTTGTCGAAGAATTATCGCTCAAAGAGGTCAGCCACCGCCTGGCGCGGTTCCTGCGTGGGCGGGCTCTGAGGTTGGGCGTCCGCACCCGACGCGGC
Organism: Acidobacteria bacterium UBA7540; assembly: GCA_002478145.1. Next base: position 119,447 of record DLMI01000129.1, on the reverse strand, counting down.
CTCGAGTTTCCCCTGGAAGAAACCAACCAGCAGATCGGCGCGGAGATTGGCACAGTCCGTGATCTGGTTTCCCGCAACCTCCGGCGTTTTGTTGACCGAGGCATCATTCGTTTGGAACGCCGCAAAGTCATCGTCCTGGACATGGCCGAGCTCGAAGCACAGGTCGCTGGCGCAAAAAGGGCTTCGGGGTGAGGACGACCGACCTTAATTTGCAGCGAGGACCCCTCCTCAACTGAGACCAAAAGCCAGTCGGGCTCCGCATTCTGACTCCTGTCTCCTGACTCCTTCCCTATTACTTTCCCGCGTTGCCCGGTCCACCCACGGGGTAAAGTCTCGGCAAGCGTTGCTCGACTGTCGGCAGCATGGGGAATGGCGCATGCGGCTCGGTTTGGTACCAATAGGCAACCGAGAAGTAATTGTCGGAGCGGTGGTTGGCGTGGCCGTGCTCGATGGTGGCGCGAAGGGACTTGGTAAAGGTGATGGGGGAATCGAGGTGAAACCGGTAAACCGACGATCGGCTTCCCGCCAGCTCCACGCCCTTCACCGGAGCGCCAAACATCAAGTAAGAAAATGGCTGGTCGCCAAAATCCCAGGCGCCCTGAAAATAGTCTTCGGAACCCGTGCCGTTGATGGAAGGCAACTTCTCCCCGTCAATGAAAAACATATCGTCACCCTCGCCCCACCACTCGTCCTGGTTTTGCAACACCGACATGGTCACGCCCACGTAGTGGCCCCGGCCAACGGCTTCCATCCACACGTAGTTTCCCTCCCCGTCGAGGTTGGGTTTCGTATCCACAAGCTTGTCGCCATTGGAACTCCATTGGTTGGTCCAGCCCTGGCATGGAGCACACTGGCGATACTGAGCGTGAAAGTAGAGGGACTCCGGGGGCAATGGGTTCTTGTAAGCTCTGTAATCGATGTTGTAGTAGAGGGCATTCACCGGCAACTTCCCCTCATTCGTTATCGTGATCTTGCCCATCTTCTGAAACGGCATCGGAAAGTACGAATTCAGCGCCTGGCTCGAGCCCACGGCCAGCGGGAATGACTGGAAGGTGAAATACTCACCCAACCCCAGCCCAAAGAAATCACCGATGGGAGCTTCCACACTGGGGGTGGATTCGTTGTCCCAATACATGCGGAGGACGAGTTTCTTCAGGTGGAATTGTTCACGGCTCGCAATCGTAAACCAGAGATGAGTGATGACTCCCGGCCCGGCTTCTTCAAACACCGTCAGTGTCTCGCCGGCTCCCATCTTCGTATAGTCCGCGTTGGCGCCAGTTCGGTCGTAGCTGGAGACGCGCTTCAGTACATAGTTCTGCTGCTGAGTAATATCCGGGAACAATCCACTTAGATTCTGGGCAACAGTGGACGCGGGCAACGTCAGAATGGCTAAAAGAAAACCCAGTTTGCGCATTTTCGACCTCCAGAGACTTCGGAACAGCATACTGCTGAGAGCGGCGCAATTCTATCACGAGCGGCTGTGGAGTGCGGCAGCTTGCTGCCGCTTTTCTCTGCGAGCTTGCTCGCGCCTCACGTGTCCAAGTACCGCGTTTCAGTGCACGGCCAGCAAGCTGGTCCCGCAGAGCGGGAAAAGCGGCAGCAAGCTGCCGCACTCCAGAGCGATGAAATCCATAGGTCTCGACTTCCGTCCCAAGCCGGGTTAAGCTTTCGGCGCAGGGACCGGATTTTCAAATCCGGCACGAATATGGGTCAAGCGAGAAAACGCCAGATCAGTAGTCCTACCAACTCGATGTTGAAGGTCTACCGGCGGGCTTTGGCAAAAGGGACAACGCGCGAGGGGTGGCTGGCTGTCGAAGGTCCATTTCTTGTGGAGGAAGCCCTCGGAGCCGCTCCGGCAGTTCGCATACATAGCGTGCTCGCGGCCGAAAGCGGTCTAGCGAAATTTGCGCGGCTTATGGAACAGTTGCCCGCTGAAGCAGAAGCTGTGCAGGTTCCTGACGGCCTGTTCGAGCAGGTGGCGCAGACGCAGAACCCCCAGGGGATTGCCGCGCTCGTCGAACTGCCGCCTCACAATTTGGATACCATCCTCGAGGGCCAGGATTTGCTACTGCTGGTGGCCTGCGGGATCCAGGACCCCGGCAATCTGGGCACCATCATGCGCAGCGCGGCGGCCTTTGGGGCTTCGGCCCTCTTCACGCTCCAGGAAACCGTCTGCCCTTTCAATCCCAAGGCCGTGCGGTCTTCAGCGGGCGCGATCTTCCGCCTTCCGGTCCTGGCGGGCTTCGCAGCCCATGAACTCCTGGATCGCCTGCGCCCGGCTCAAGTTCGCATCATCGCCGCCGACCGCCACAGCCCCACTCCGCTTCACGAGGCGGACCTGAGAGGCTCGCTCGCCATCATGGTGGGAAGAGAGGCTTCCGGCCTGCCACCGGAGATTGCCCGTGAGGCCTCCCTGCTCTTGAGTATTCCCATTCGCCTGGGGATGGATTCGGTTAATGTGGCGACCGCGGCCAGCGTTTTTCTTTACGAAGTCGCTCGCCAGCGCGGATTTAGGTATTAATTTACATCACCGAGAAGTGCGACGGGTGCGGGAAGCTGTTGAACCAGGGCGTTCGGTACACGATCGCGGGAAAACCGGAAGTTTACTGCTCGTCCGGCTGCCGTGATCTTACGTTCTTCGGGGACACCCGGGAGGTCAAGAAGCGGTCCACTCCAGGAAAATGCGTTTTCTGCGATTGATTGTGTCTGCTATACTGAGGAGCCGCGCTCGACAAATATTCTCAACTTCCCGTGTTTCGGCGACGGGAGCGTAATTCGCGTACCGGACGCTATGAATGCTAATCGACCAGTTGCAACCAAACGTCATTGTACGCGGCCCTTGGGGCCATAAGCCGGGCTGTGCTGCGCTTATTAGTCCGGTCATCGCCGGTGCATGGAAATTGGAGGACGACAAAATGAAAACTACGCTGCTCATTTTTCTCATGGCCTCAGCGGTCCTTGCTCAAGCCCAAACCGGAGAGAAGCGTGCCGCTCCGAGTTGCGGCCCCGACCGAGTCAAGTTCAACGTGAAGACCGAGAAGGGCCGGCCTCTGGTGGGACAGCCGGATGCCGGCAGGGCGTTGGTGTATTTCCTCGAAGACGATTCGGAATACCGGGCGTACCCCAAACCTACCACGCGGCTGGGCGTCGATGGCGAGTGGGTGGGGGCGACGCATGGCAATTCGTATTTCTATCTTTCCGTTGATCCCGGAGAACATTCCCTTTGCGCACGCGAGCAACGCTTAGTGGGCCTGGGTCCCCCCCTAGCCGATGCCACAGCCGATTTTAAGGCAGAGGCCGGAGTAACGTACTATTTTAAAGCGATGCTCATAATGAAAAACCCGACGCCGCTTACTCCACGATATTACATCATGAAGTTGGAGCCGGTCGATAGTGATGAAGGCCAGATTCTGGCGCGCCAGTATGCCTTCAGCACGTTTCAGCAGAAGAAGTGAGCGGCTTTCGCCAGGACTCGCAATAAATGCGCCAATTGTAGCGTCGATCTCCGATCCACGACGGCCCAGTATGTAGGGGCCCGCGGCGCTGGCCACAGACAGAACGCTGTTCCGCCCTACTTGCGGTCGCTGCCTACTGCTTACTGTTCTTCCGAGCTCGTTCGTGCGCTCATCGCCAGGTCATGGAAATTGGCGGAGGACAAAATGAGAACCGCGCTCATCATTTTTCTCATGGCATCAGCCGTTCTTGCTCAAGCCCAAACCGGGGAGACGCGTCTCGCTCCCAGTTGCGGCCCCGACGAAGTCGCCTTCGAGGTGAAAACGGACAAGCGTTCGCACCCGATGGGACAAGCGGTCGCAGGTAAGGCGTTGGTGTATTTCTTCGAACACGATTGGTACCGCGGGTACTCCAGACCAACCACGCGGCTGGGCGTTGATGGCGGGTGGGTGGGGGCGACCAGTGGCAATTCATATTTCTATTTTTCCGTTGATCCCGGAGAACATCACATTTGTGCAAGCTGGCAAATAGGAGTGGGTGCGGGTCGGAGCCGCCAGGTTGCTGCGGCCCATTTTAAGGCAGAGGCCGGAGTGGTGTACTACTTCAAGGCGGAGAGCACGCCGTCGAGGGGCGAGGGTATTACGTCTGGCATTAGTTTGCACCCAGTGGATAGCGATAAAGGCCAGCTACTGCCAAGCAAGTATTCTTTCAGCACGTTTCAGCAGAGGAAGTGAGTCGCTTTCGCCTTCCAGCCTTCCGCCCGCTACGCGATCTGGCGTGAAAAGCCGCGGACTCATTCTCACCGCGTCCCTCTTCGCATCTGAAATCTGAGGTTTGAAATTTCAGATTCCCAAGCGCGTGTCTGAAATCTGAAATCTGAGGTAACATCGTACCCGACCGGCGTGCCGATGTCGTTTAGTGGGACGCGCCACACGGAACCATCGAGGGTCGTGATCGGTCAACCGTCGGTTGTCCGCGCACGCTCGCGGACCACTTCAGGAGCGATGCCGATGTTGATCGAGAGACCGTCGAGATCTGCATGGCGTTCTAGGCAACTCACCAAGGCGCATTGAATGGCTCGAATCCTATCGCGGTCCACGGCGAATCCCATGTTAGGCATATCAAGCGCCCCCGGGTAATGTCCTAAACCAGGATTTCCGTATTAACGGATCGGACCATGAGGAGATCGAGTCACCGCGCGGTCTGTCGGGTGAGCGATGGATTTGCTTTTTGGCAACAACCTTGCGGCACTTACTGATGTTCGCGGAATATGGTGACACCTCAGGGGTAGCGCCGACATCGCAGAATGCCGCCGGGACGGCGGCGCTACGAAGAATGGTTGTCACGGTATTTTGCGAACCTCAGTAATGAGGCTGCCGGGCGTTGCGGAGTCAAATGAATCAATGAGTCAATGACTCAATGACCCGATGACTCAATGGCCCGATGACCCGATGACTCAATGGACCAATTTTTATGGGCCTATTCGAACCGCCACAAGACGATGTTTCCCGCCCTCGAAAACCGGAAGGTCAGCGTGTATCGTCGCCCCTTGCCGACCGCATGCGGCCGGAAATAATCGAGGAATTCGTCGGCCAGGTTCACATCCTGGGGCCGGGCAAGCCACTGCGCAAGCAGATTGAGAGAGACGAGGTTGCCTCGATGATCCTTTGGGGGCCGCCGGGCTCAGGCAAGACCACGCTGGCAACCATCATCGCGCGCAAAACGCGCAGCGAATTCATGCGTTTCAGCGCGGTCCTTTCCGGCATAAAAGAAATCAAGGAAGTGATGGCCACGGCGGAAAAAGTGCGGCAGTACGGGCGGAGAACTGTCCTTTTCATTGACGAGATTCATCGCTTCAACAAGGCGCAGCAGGACGCCTTTCTCCC
>DLMI01000129.1:109422-113978 GCA_002478145.1 Acidobacteria bacterium UBA7540 | reverse complement strand
TTCGAAGTCATTTCCGCGCTCCTCTCCCGCGCCAAAGTCTACATGCTTTCAGCGCTCTCCACCGACGAGGTCTTGACGCTGCTGGAGCGCGCCTTGAAAGACGAGAAACGCGGCTTGGGCAGGGAAAGAGTGGAAATCTCGCAAGAGATGCTGCGCCAGATCGCGGTGTTTTCCAACGGCGACGCGCGCGCTGCTTACAACACCCTGGAGGTAGCCGTCGCCGCCGCCCAACACGAGGGCGAAGGTGAAGAACATCGAGCCGTCGTTACCGAGGCCATCCTCGAAGACGCCATCCAGCGCAAGATGCTCCTCTACGACAAAGCCGGCGAGGAGCACTACAACCTGATTTCAGCCCTCCACAAGTCCGTGCGCAATTCTGACCCCGACGCCACTCTCTACTGGCTGGGCCGCATGCTCGAGGCCGGCGAAGATCCACTCTACATCGCGCGCCGCATGATTCGTATGGCGTCGGAAGACATTGGCCTTGCCGACCCCAACGCCCTTGCAGTGACTGTTGCTGCCATGCAAGCCGCGCATTTCCTGGGCATGCCGGAAGGTAATCTGGCGCTTGCTGAGGCCGCTGTCTACCTTTCACTGGCTCCCAAGTCGAATGCGCTCTACGTTGGCTATGGCGAAGTCGCGCAAGACGCGCAAAAGGCCCTGGCCGAACCCGTGCCACTCCACCTCCGCAACCCCGTAACCGGCTTGATGGCCAACCAGGGGTACGGCAAGGGCTACCAATACGCCCACAACGCTCCCGAGCGACTCACCGACATGCAATGCCTGCCTGACAACCTCAAAGAGCGCCGCTACTATCGCCCCACCGACCAGGGATTTGAGAAAAGACTGAAGGAGAAGCTCGCGGCGATTCAGGAATGGAAAAAGAAATACGAGCAGCGGTAACACTATGCGCTTTCCGTCCGCACGGCTGGTCGAGCAAAGGAGGCTGGTGGAAAGGGGCGCTATTCTTTTCCATCTTTCCCGCTGTTCGCTGAGTCCGGCTTATTCTGCTCTCTGATTTGGCGAAGCTGTTCGAGGAACTCTTTGCGCTCGCGGGCGGCCTTCTCAAGGTGTCGTGTTTTCTCGGTCAGATAACGCTGCCCTTTGATTTGGGAGCTCTGCAAGGAATCAGCCCAGGCGCGCAATTGGCGTGAAATACCTTCGGCGAGGGATTTCAAATTTGAAATTTCAGATTTCAGATCCGCGAAGCCGGGGAGCCCCTCCAGCAGGCAGAGCATTGAGCGGACTTCGCCGGCGGACCCGCGCGCAATGTAGAGGAAAGTAAGCAACTCCTGCGTGGTTCCTCGCTCGAATCCTTCCGCAATGTTGTTCGAAACGGAAACGGCGGCGCGCTCAATCTGATCGCGCAAACTGAAGCGCCCTCGGAATGGGACCTTGGCGGTTAAGCCGTGAATTTGGATCGCCAGATTGATGGCGGCTTTCCAGACGGGCAGCTCTTCGAAGCGGTTGTACTTCATGCACATTCACCACGAATTACATTGTTGTTTTGCTGAGGCATGGGCTCTTGAGATCTCCAATGTGAGATTCCTCATGAACAAGGCTGCCAAGTTGCCGCAATGGAAGTGTGCTTGCCATCTTGCGGGAACTCGAGTTCAAATCCCATCCGTCACAAACCGCTTGGCGTGTTCTTTCAGGATGCAGCGGTCCTGAACCACAAACAGTCCGGCGGAACGGGCGCCGGCGGCGGCCTCTTCGTGGATGACCCCTTCTTGCATCCAGACCACTGTGGCGTGCTTGCGGATGGCAGCCGAGACGACTTCGGGCACGAATTCTGAGCGGCGGAAGATCACCACGACTTCGAAAGCATCGGGGACGTCATCGAGGGTCGGATAAGCCTTCTCTCCGAAGACGGATTGCTCGTTGGGATTCACAGGGATAATGCGGTAGCCGTAGGCCTTCATATAGGCGGCCACGCCGTAGCTTGGCCGCGAGGGCTTGGAAGAAAGGCCGACCACGGCGAGGGTCTTACATTTTTCGAGGATATCGAGGATGGGGTCTGCCATACCGAAGCGCAGATTGCTGAAGCGCCCTCCGTGAGAGATCGAAGACGAAGGAGGGTGAGCGGCCATGGTTATAACCTCGCTGCCTTGAGGGAAGAGGCAGCCACGCGTTGTAAGGCTTCGAGGAACTGCTGGTTTTCTTCGTGCCTTCCCACCGTGACGCGCAGGGAGGTAGGAAAGCCGTAAAGCTTCATCGGCCGCACGATCACGCCCTCGTGAAGAAGCCGCATGAAATCTTCTTCGCAGTCGCGGCCCGTGTCCATAAGCAGGAAGTTTCCAACCGAAGGCGTGTAGCGCACGCCCATCAGAGTCAGTTCCTGCGTCAAGAATTTCATCTCCCGGCGGTTCATTTCCACCGAGCGCGCCACGTGCTCGTGGTCGTCGAGCGCCGCCCGTCCCGCCACCTGCGCCATACTGGAAGCATTAAAGGGCGAGCGGATGCGGTTCAGGCATTCGATCAGCTCGCGGTGGCCCAAGCCGTAGCCCAATCGGATTCCCGCCAGGCCGTGTACCTTGGAGAAGGTGCGAAGAACCAGAAGATTTCGGCCCGCGCGGACATAGTCCACCGAGTGGGAATAATCCGGGCGCTGCACGTATTCGTAATAGGCCTCATCCAGCACAACCAGAACCCGCGAAGGTATAGCGTCAAGGAAGTGGTCCAGGTCTTCGGCGGTGAACATCGTTCCGGTGGGATTGTTGGGATTGCCGAGGTAGACCACCTTGGTCCTTTGGGTGATGGCATGCGCCACGGCGGCGAGATCGAAAGTCATGTCGCGCATGGGCGTCATGACCAGTCCCGCGCCCATGTCCTCAATCGCCAGCCGGTACATGTAAAACGCCGACTCGGAAGTGATCGCCTCGTCGCCACCGCCCAGAAAAGTCTTCCCTACCAACTCAATCAGGTCCGTGGAGCCGGCGCCCAGGATGATCTCGTCCATATTCAGGCCGTGGATTTCCGCCAACTTCTGGCGCAGGTAATAGCCGCCTCCGTCGGGGTAATAATGCATTTGGTCCAGATAATCTCGGAGGGCTTCCTGGGCCTTGGGGGAAGGGCCGAGCGGGTTTTCGTTGGATGCCAGCTTGATGGCCGTCCGGCCCAGTTCGCGCTCGACCTCTTCCACGGGCTTGCCGGGCGGGTAGGGCCGGATGCGGCTCGACCAGGGTGGGAGAATCTCGTAAATGATGGATCGCGGCATGGCTAAAGGGTAAAGGTTGAATGGTAAAGGATAATTGCCAATCGTTGCTGAGTTAGGGCAACTTATCCTTTACCCTTCTCTTTCTCTCCCTTCCATTTTCTTAACCGCTCAACTTCCGCTGCCCTCAACTGGCGGAAACGGCCCAGCGCCAGGCCCTGGTCCGTCAGAAAGGCAATGCGGACGCGTTTTAACTTTACCACCGCTTGCCCAATGCGCTCAAACATCCGCCGAACCTGGTGGTATCGTCCCTCCACGAGGGTGATTTCATACCAGGGTTTTTCTCGGTAAGCAAGAGGGCGGATTTGGCAAGGGGCGGTCCTGCGACCATCCAGCACAATCCCCTCTTCCAATTTCTTAAGAGCCTCCGGTCCCGGCTGACCTTCCAACTTGACTTGATACGTCCTGGGTACGCCTGATTTCGGTGACATCAGGAAATTGGCCATCTCCCCGTCGTTCGTAAGCAGCATCAGCCCGGAGGAGTGATAGTCGAGTCGCCCGACCGGATAAACCCTCTCCTTGATGTCACGCACGAGCGAGATCACCGTAGGGCGGTGCTGCGGATCGCTCAGGGTGGAAACATAGCCAGGGGGCTTGTTGAGCAGCAGGTATAGCCGTCGGCCGGTGCGCCTCAACGGCCTGCCGTCCACGAGTATTTGGTCGCGCGCGGGGTCAGCTTTGGAGCCTAATTCGGCCACCACCTGGCCATTCACCGAGACGCGGCCCTGCACGATCAACTCCTCGGCCTTGCGACGGGAGGTTATGCCGGCCTCGGCGATTATCTTTTGCAGCCGTTCCTGCATAAGTAGCACAGAGTCTCGCTTTTCAGAGACTCTGCGGCTTTTCCTGCAAATTCGCGCTCGTTTATCGCCGTTATACGCCCGGTTGCCCGCTACAAGCCGCAGAGTCTCTGAAAAGCGAGACTCTGCGCTACCCTCTATTCTTCCCGTGCGGGTAGCGGTGAGGGAGGTACAGTTTCAGCCGCTTCACTGGGCGCACTCGCGGGCATCTCTTCCGGCTTGTCAGAGCCAGCGGGCGCTTCTCGCGGGGGAGGCGCTGCCTCTGCATCCGTCCACTCCGAGCCCAATGCTCGTTTTGCCAGTTCTTCAAATTCTTTCAGGCTGGGAAGCTCGCTCACATCCTTCAGCCCAAAATGCACCAGGAAATCGCGCGAGGTTCGATAGAGGATTGGCCGCCCCACCACGTTCTTGCGCCCGGACGTGACGACGAGTTTCTTCTCCATCAGCGTGTGAATGACGCCCCCGCAGTCCACGCCACGAATGTCATCGATCTCCGGCAAGGTCACTGGTTGCCGGTAGGCAATCACCGCCAGCGTCTCCAG
>DLMI01000129.1:108065-109272 GCA_002478145.1 Acidobacteria bacterium UBA7540 | reverse complement strand
TTCGAGGAGAATTTGTAGCCCGCGGCCACTTGTCGGACTTGAATTCCGTGCTGCGCCTGTTGAAAGTCCGCGATCAGCTCCTCGAGTTTGGCCTTCACTCGCTCGCGCTCTTCTCCCTCGAGCGTCTTCAGCATGGCCTCGAGCGAAACAGGCTCAGAAGCCACGTAGATGATGGCCTCAATCAGGGCTTTTAAGGTTTCGTCGTTAAGCATGCATAACCCCGACCGTTGTCCGTTGTCAGTGGTCAGTTGTCAGTCGTCCCCATCTGTCATTCTGAGCGGAGCGAAGAATCTCTGCAGTGGCTTCATTCTGGAACTGCGTAAATTTTCGCCTCGACCTCCAGAAACTTCGCGCATCCGTGTCATTCCGAGCGGAGCGAGGAATCTTGCTCTGATTCTTTGTTCCACGATGGCGCGAGGCAGAGCGAGATTCCTCGCTCCGCTCGGAATGACACACTTACGTGACGCGGTTTCTGGCGCACAACGGACCACGGACAACGGACCAAGGACGACTAATCAAAACTCTCTTCCGCTCCGGTCTGAAACTGGGCGGCGTTCGTCGCGGCAAGGATCTCTTCAAACCGCTTGCTTTTCGAGACGGTGATGGGACCAAACAGCTCCTTTTGCCGCAGCAGAATGGCCCGCATTCTCACCAACTCGAGCAGGGCCAGGAAGAGCACAATTAGGGCTTGTCTCCACAGATAGCCCGCAATGAGTTCCTCCAGGGAAACGGGGCCGGAACTGGCGCGGAGCACCTGCTTAATGTGCTCGACCATCTGCGCCACCGTCATTTCTTCGCGCCGAATCTCGATCTGGGGCCGCTTCTTGGCCCGTTCGAGTATCTCGCGGAAAGTTGAAATCAGATCGAAGACTGAAACGGCGAGGCCGGGCTCATCTTCGGCTTCCACGAACTCAGCGATACCCGGCTGAGACCACATAGCCTCCTCGACCATCCGCTTGGACTGGAGCATCTGCGCCGCATTCTTGAACTGCTCATGCTCGAGCAGCCGGTGCACGAGTTCTTCGCGCGGGTCTACCTGTTCCTCGGGCGGTGCGTTCGGATCGGGAGGCAAAAGCATCCTCGATTTGATGTGGATCAGGGTCGCCGCCATGAAAATGAACTCACCCGCCACGTCGATGTTCAGCTCCTCGAGCAAATGGAGGTAGTCGAGGTATTGCTGGGTAATCCTGGCAATCGGAATGTCGTA